>CAMNTH010000004.1 GCA_946557785.1 uncultured Blautia sp. | reverse complement strand
AACTTTTGTAAACGAGAGGTTCAAGGTCAAAAGAAGTATCTGCGGGATTTTCCAAAAGTTTATCCAGTATCGCCGGAGCAGATTTGCCGAAGGTGTCCGAAACAACGTTTCCCAACTGGATATTGGAAAACGTGAGACAGTTCTCAAACTAGAGTGTCAAATAAGATAATGGATAGAAAAATAACCACTAGACCTTTATACTAAAAGGGCAGTGGTTATGGACAGCGTTCCTGTACTGTGTTATCCCATGGCAGATAGTCATCCAAATAGAAACTATAAAGAAGTATCATGATGCAGCACGGAATCTACTTTCATCTTTTCCTTACTTGCATACATATTCGCATCTGCTTCTTCATACAGCATCTGAATGGTTTTTGTATGATCCGTACGTAAAGCATATCCTACCGCAATGCTTAAAGGGACTTGCCTGCGATAATTCATGTCATCGATCTTCTGATGAAACTTCATGATCAGCTCCTGGATTTCCTGGTGAGACAGTTCCTTTAATATTACAGCAAATTCATCGCCGCCAATACGGAAACACTGACCTGCCTCAGAAAATATTTCATGAATGCAGTCGGCAGCATCCACGATGAGCTGGTCGCCCTCCCTGTGACCGTATTGGTCATTTACCATCTTTAGATCATTAACGTCCATGATCAGACACGCCAGCTGTTTCCCATCATGATTGTTCCCTTCTTCCTTCATAAAGGATGCCCGGTTATCTAGCTTGGTCAAAGCATCCATATGAGCCAGACGCTGGTATGCATCAACGTCAGCATTCCGTTTCAAAAAATACCCAAGCCGAAGAAAGGCAGCCTGAAGCAGATAGAATATAAAAAGCAGAATCCCCACACAGTAGAAATAAGAATATATGTCATTTGTCTGATCCGTATAAAAGACCATCAAAGCCATCAACCCGAAAACAGACAGCAGTCCGAACCCGATCAGGATTTTCTTCAGTTCCGGAATTCTATACTGACGAAATTCTACGATACTTTGCCACAGCATAGAAACAATGGCCACCACAAACAAAATATGTACGATCGGCAGAATCCAGTTAAGAGGTGCGAGCCGCAGCAAATATGCGGTCAGGCAGCAAATACTGCATCCTACAAACAAATAACGCAATACGATCCAGATCTGTCTCTTTTCTCGAAAATTACTCATTAAAAATGTCAAAAGAGGAACTGGCATCATAATGAACGACAGGAAGGAGCAGAGCCAGATAGCAGACGTATTATTTGTTACAGCCTGCAGGATTTCAGAATCGGTGAAAATCCACACTCCTGCAAGAAGAATAAAGACTCCCAGGTAGCCGATTCCTTTTACTGCTTGATCCAGTCCCCTTTTCCAAAGATAAAGATTTACAGCAATCACAACGATACCAAGAAGCAAAGTAAAACTTCCAAAAGATAATGCATAGATGTTATCTTTAACGAAACGGGCTAGTATGGCATCTTTGCTGCCAAGATAAACAGATTTTTCTTTTTGTATTTTAGTTTCGGGATACTCCTGAACTGTTTCCATTACCAGCTTCTGTCCGGCTGCATAAGGCGGCAGAGCAATCCAGTGTCTCCCTGCACCGCGTTCATTCAGATCATTATAAAAATCATATATTACTTCTCCATTCAAACAAACCCGAAAATGGGGAGTCAAAAACTTCACGCTTAGAATAAGATGATCGTTAATATCCTGCTCGATCCAATAAGAATAGCGGTTCAGAAGAATTGCATCTTCAACAACAGATTCCTTCTCCCACAGTTTATTTATCATCACAACATCGGACTTTTCGAAATCCATAATTACCGGCGCTACAGAGATACTTTTTATGATTGAAAGCACTATCAGGACAAAGAGACTAATGCCCAATACCAGGCTGTTTTTTTTCCACATAGTACCACCTCCTGATTGTAAATAGCAAATATTTTTAATTATATAATTAATCCAATATGAAAGCAATATGCTTTATTCTTTGGACAGATTGCGGAAGCGCTCCCTGTATTGGCGCAGCGTGAAGCCGGTGACTTTTTTGAATTGTGCGCCCAAATGGCTCTGGGAGGAAAAACCAAGGTATGCGGCAATCTGGCTGTAAGTATATGGCGAATAGACCAGCATATTTTTTACAAGCTTAATTTTTTCGTACAGAATAAAGGAAGAGATAGACTGTCCTTCATAAATGCGGAAGAGATCTGCGAGATACGAGGGTGTTGTGTCTAACTCTTTTGCAATATCCTGCACTTTTAATTTCTGGTGCAGATGAGAGAAAATATAATTTTTGCACTGGGTAATCCTGGAATGAGGGATTTTCTTTTTCAGCAGTGACTTTACTGCGATTGTGTCGGAAACAAGCCGGCAGTAATGGAATTTACATTCTTTTATGAGATTTCTAAGAGAGTCAAGGTTATTGATTTCCTCAAACTTCTGAATGTAGGCATCGCACAGCGTAAAGGATACCTCAGGAAGGAGCCCGCCCCGAATCGCAGCACGGCTGCTTAAAACGGCATTGACAATGGCAATGTTTTTGAAATTTCGCAGTTCCTCCCTGGCAAGGCGTCCAAGCTGGCCGGTATAGGTTTCGGCCAGACTTTTTTCAAGCTGTTCCATATCACCGTTTTCGATGGCCTGTGTTTCTCGGAGCTCTTGATCGTAGGGGTTATGCTGCTGATGATTTTCCTGATTGAGAAAAACAGTGTCAGAGAAATATTTTAAGATATCTTCAGAAGTTTTTTGTTGAGAAAGATGCTCCATCATGTACCTCTCCTTTGGTGATAGTATTCTGCTGATATAATTCTTTATGAATGACAGGGTGATCTATAGCTTCTATAGATGATTATATAAGAAAAATATGATAAAAGACAGAAGAATATAATATATTTCGGGAAAAGTTTTTTTTATTATGAAACCATAATGAAAATAGAAGTTAGTAATATGAAAACAGGAATAAAATGAAAAACCGGAGGTTTATGAATGTTATGAAGGAGCTTTTATACGGTGCAGCTTATTATGATGAGTATATGCCCTGTGAACGTCTGACCGAAGATGTGAAGATGATGAAAAAGGCCGGCATCAATACGGTCCGTATTGCAGAATCCACATGGAGTACCTGCGAGCCGCAGGAAGGAGTGTTTGATTTTTCTCATGTGGAAAGAGTCATGGATGCAATGGAGGAAGCCGGAATCCATGTGATTATCGGAACTCCTACCTACGCAATTCCCACATGGATGGTTAAATCTCATCCCGATGTGCTGGCAGAAACCAGAAACGGCAGAGGGATCTATGGGCCGAGACAGATTATGGATATTACCCATCCTGTTTATTTATTTTATGCAGAACGTGTTATTCGTAAATTAATGGAATTTACAGCACACAGAAAATGTGTGATTGGATTTCAGGTAGATAATGAAACAAAATGTTACGGCACTGCAGGGAGAAACGTACAGCAACGATTTATAAAATATCTGAGAGAAAAATTCCATGATGACCTGGATGCAATGAATAAGGAGCTTGGCCTGGACTATTGGAGCAACCGGATTAATGCCTGGGAGGATTTTCCGGACGTGAGGGGAACGATCAACGGAAGCCTGGGGGCAGAATTTGAGAAATTCCAGAGAAAACTGGTAGAGGATTTTCTTAGCTGGCAGGCGTCCGTTGTGAATGAGTACAAAAGAGAAGATCAGTTTATTACCCATAATTTTGATTTTGAATGGCGGGGATATTCCTATGGCGTGCAGCCGGATGTGAACCATAAACACACCAGCAGATGCCTGACCATTGCAGGAACAGACATTTATCATCCCACGCAGGACGATCTGACCGGAATTGAGATTGCATTTGGCGGAGATCAGACCAGATCTTTAAAAAACGACAATTATCTTGTGCTGGAGACTGAGGCGCAGGGATTTCCCCAGTGGGTTCCGTATAAAGGCCAGCTTCGTCTTCAGGCATACAGCCATCTGGCATCAGGCGCCAACAGCGTGATGTACTGGCACTGGCATTCCATTCATAATTCTTTTGAAACATACTGGAAGGGAATTTTAAGCCAGGATTTTCAGGAGAATGCAGCCTACCGTGAAGCGTGCATTGTGGGAAAGGAATTTGCAGAGCATGGAAGCCATCTGGTAAATCTGAAAAAGGAAAATAATGTGGCGATCCTGGTAAGCAATGAAGCCCTTACCGCACTGAAATGGTTCCCGATCCAGATGTCTGACTTTGGAAAAGGAGGCATGTGCTACAATGATATTGTGCGCTGGCTGTATGATGCGCTTTACAAGATGAATGTGGAATGTGATTTTATCTGGCCGGAATCTGAGAATTTGGAACAGTACAGGGCAGTTGTGGTACCGGCACTTTATGCTGCACCGGATGCGCTTCTGAAAAAGCTGAATGTATTTGTGGAAAATGGCGGAAGTCTTTTAGCAACCTTTAAAACAGCCTTTACCAATGAGAATGTAAAGGTGAGCCATGAGGTTCAGCCCCATATCCTTAAGGACTGCTTGGGAATCTGCTATCATCAGTTTACTATTCCGAAAGAAACCGGATTAAAAGGGACTCTCGCAGATGGAAGAACCGATACGTCTGCAGGCTGGTTCATGGAACTGATCGAAACAGAAGGAGCAGAGATTCTGGCATCCTATGCACATTACAACTGGGGGGAATATGCAGCTGTTACAAGAAATACATATGGAAAAGGAACTGCAGTATATGTGGGGACCAAAGTGGATGATACTACACTGAATATCCTTCTTAGCCAATGGCTTGAAAAGGCAGGAGTGGATCTGCCAAAAGAGAAATATCCGGTAATCATCCGAAAGGGAACCAATGACTATGGCAAAACAATAAGATATTATCTGAATTATTCAAGAGAAGAACAAAAGGTACCTTATAGGTATGGAGAAGGAAGGGAGATCCTTACAGGCGTACAGATCCCATGCGATGATATCATGGCTCTGGCACCCTGGGATTTGAAGATCGTGGAAGAGCAGTAAAAGTAATGGACACGGATGACTGGCAGAAGCAGGTCATCCGTGTCTTTAGATTAAGGCTGTCCTTTACTTATGCTTTTCCTGGGCATATTGTGTGGGGGTACAGTGATAATATTTCTTAAATGTAGTGGAGAAATAGGGATAATTGGGATATCCCACTTCAAGGGCTACATTGACAGCAGTGGCATTGGAGTTTTCCAACAGATGGGCTGCCAGCTTGAGGCGTTCCTGTATGATCCACTGACTAAGATTGCTTCCCTTTTCTTTTTTGAAAATCCTGTTCAGATAAATGGGATTCAGATAAAAATGTTCCGCAAGGACAGACACACTTAACTCTGCATTACTGATGTTTTTCTGGATATAACAGGTACATTCCTCTACAATTTCTTTAGGGGTCTTGCTGGCACAGTATTGCTCCTGAACGGACTCATCCTTGTTTTTCAGCCAGTTTTCCCCATAAAGCTGAAGCTGTTTTTCCTGAAGGCGCTGTTCACGCCTGTGTGAGGTTTTCAGGACACATGCCCTGATTTCATCATATTTGACGGGAAGAAGGAGATACTCCTGGCAGTTGAGGGAAACTGCTTCCTTGGCATAGGAAAAATCTGCATGGCAGGTCAGCAAAATGGAGTCAATATCATAATTTTCTTCATTGATCCAGCGGATCAGTGACAGCCCGTTTTCTCCCGGCATTTCAATATCGCAGAGCAGAATGTCGATGGTCTGCTTTGCGATGACCTGTTTGGCTTCTTCCACACAGGTTGCGGTAAACACTTCTTTTATTCCACAGCTTTCCCAGTTTACTTCTTTTTTTATTGTAAGCATTTCAAGCTCAGCATCATTTACAATCAAAAGCTTCATCATTGGCCTCCTCCTCAAGATCATAAGGGATATAGATGGAAAACGTAGTTCCCATACTAGGGTAGGATTCTACGGATATCTGTGCCTGTTCACCATAATAATAATGAAGACGGGTGATGGAGTTGCGGATACCGATGTGCTTTCCTGAGTCTCCTAAAGGAAAGGTTCGATTGTTGATCATTTCCACATTTTCTTTTGGCATGCCTCGTCCGTCATCAGAAATCTGCAGCGTGACCATGTGATCTTCATATTCGCCGAAAAGAACAATATGTACAACACGGTCAGGCAGCAGCGCATGGTGAATGATGTTTTCTACAAAGTTATGTATCAGAAGGGGCGGAATCCTCATCAGATCAATGACAGGGTCTATCTGATAAGAAACAGTGAAAGCTCCGGGATGCTGCAGTGCGGATACTTTCAGGTAGTTTTGGATTAGATTAAATTCCCTGGCAAAAAGGTTCAGGTCTTTTCCGTTACGGAACATATACCGGAAATACTGGGAAAGATACAGAATCATTTCCTGTGCTCCGGCAGTCTCATGATTTTGTACAAGGGTGTAAAGAAGATTCATCATATTCAGGAGAAAATGGGGACGAATCTGTAACTGCAGGTTATTCAGCTGCATTTCCTTGTAGGCAAGTTCACGGTTGATCTTTTCCAGGCGAAGATCCTTCAGAGTTTTTGCCATGTTATTAAACCCGTCATAGGCCACTGTAAATTCCAGGGTATTTGGCGCGGCCTCGATCAGATAATCCTCATTGCCGACCTTCAGTTCATGGTGTGCGTGATTCAATTCATTTAATGGTTTGCCCACGTATTTTTTGAACACAGAATAGAGGGCCGGGATTGCCAAAAGGTATATGATCACACAAAACAGCATGAAATACACCCAGAGATTGATATTTCCGGTAAGTTCACTGTATGGCCAGACAAAATTCAGTATACAGTCGGATATACCTGATTTTAGGGAACAGGAAATATAATTATGATCCTCTTCCGGTGCTTCGGTAGAAAAATAGAGTTCATAATTGTCGTAATCAAATTTGGGAAGATTATTTTGACAATTCACAATGACGCCATAGGAAAAATTCTCATGGACAATGTTCCGGATCATGAAAGTATACTTGCCAGTAGAATACAGGTGCCATTTTTCATCTGGAAAAGAATGCTCACGGATAATATCCGGCATGTTATCCTGGGTCATGGTGTCTGAATTATTCAAGTCTACAAAAAGAAAGTCATTAATATCCGGACGGCTGAAGTAAAAGCCATCAGCATAATCACTCAGGGATGGAGTTTCGGCAAGTTCCCGGTAGAGCTGATATCGATCGTATACAAAGGACCAGTGATCTGAACTTTTAGCATTTTCAGAAAAATATTTCCGGCAGTAGTTGCTGGAAGCGATTTCATATAGATAATAGTAAGAAGAAGTCAGTCGGTTATCCAGATCTTTCATATAAGATGCCAGATTCGTGGAAATAGAAGAAATAACAGAATTCCGGGCGTTTACAAGAACTGTATTCATAATAATGAAAGAAATGATATTTAACGGGAGAATCATGATGACTAAAATAAAAACAGTCATAGAGATCAGTGATTTCTTTTTTTTGCCAAACATAAAAATCCTCCAAACAAAATAAGATATTAAGTTAAATTCTTATAGGCATTATAACAATTTTCCTGTGGCATGGCAAATATTTTTAATTGATATTGCTGACCAAACTAGTTCATTTTGTGAAAGAATAGGTAAAAAATGTGAATGGTCACAAATATAAAAAAAATATAAAATGTTAAAAGAAAATCACACAGGGGATGGAGAAACCCAACAAAAAGAAAGGAGAGGCATCGTGTTTGAGTATAGTTTTCAAGTACCGGAACAGAAAAAGATCAGAATGATCGTACATACAGACTGCAAGAACGAAGCAGATGACCAGTATGCAGTGGCACATCACCTGATGACCCCAAGATTCTCTGTAGCCGGAATCGTAGCCGGACATTTTGACAATGCAAATATGGGTCGTTATCCTGAAGGCGGTACATCAAAGGCAAGCTACGATGAAGTAGTAAAAGTGCTGGAGTTGATGCACATAAGAGATGAGTATCCGGTTTACATGGGTTCTGCAAGGGCACTTCCGGACGAAAATACGCCAATGGATTGTCCGGGAGCAAGGTTTATTGTGGAAGAGGCAATGAAAGACGATCCAAGACCATTGTTTATCGCAATGCAGGGAGCTATCACAGATCTTGCATCTGCGATCCTGATGGTGCCGAAGATCTGCGAACGGATGACCGCAATCTGGATCGGCGGAGGCGTTTATCCGGAGGGCGGCTTTGAATTCAATCTAATGCAGGATGTCCACGCTGCCAATGTTGTGATGAAATCTTCCATGCCCTTTTGGCAGGTTCCCATGAATGTTTATAAGCAGATGTCAGTGAGCCTGGCTGAGCTGGAACTGAAAGTAAAACCTTATGGAGAGATTGGCAGCTATCTTTTCACACAAATGGCAGAACTGAATATAAAGCTGGGGGACTTCCCTGCATGGCCCCATGGAGAAATCTGGGGTCTGGGCGATCAGGCAGCTATTGCAGTTCTTATGGAAGAAAGTGAGAAGACAGATATTTTTGAAACGATTCCGGCGCCGTGCTTTGATGTGGAAAGCATGAAATACATCCACGGACAAGGCAACAGAGAAATCCGTGTATACCACACATTAAACACCAGATTGACACTGGAAGATTTCTTCTGCAAGCTTCAGCTGAATTTCCCGAAAAAAGATTCCTGAAAAAGCTGCAAGGTTATGAAAAACAAATAAGAAGAAAATAAAAAGCATTAAGAATGAGTCCAAAGGAGGAGGAAAGAATGGCGTCAATGTCAAAAAAAGCTGAGAAAGGGACTGTTGGAAGCAAATGGGCAAAGTTCAAACGTTATCTGCCCCTGTACCTGATGTTTCTTCCCGGTGCAATCTACTTGTTTGTCAACAATTATCTCCCCATGACCGGTATTGTAGTTGCCTTTAAAAACTACAATGCAAGAAAAGGTATCTGGGGAAGCCCGTGGGCAGGTATGAAAAATTTTGAATTCCTGTTTGCATCACCGGACGCATGGACCATTACGAGAAATACACTTTTGTATAATGTGGTATTTATCATTCTGAACACCGTGCTTGGTATTGCCTTTGCAATCTTTATCTGTGACGCATTAAGCAAGCGGATGAAAAAGGTTTACCAAAGTGCGATCCTGTTTCCGTACCTGATGTCCGCAGTTATCCTTGGTTATATTGTATATGCGTTTTTCAGCCAGCAGACAGGTATTGTAAACAATTCCATACTTCCTGCGCTGGGAATGGATGAAATAGCCTGGTATCAAAAGCCGGAATACTGGCCGTTCATTCTGGTATTTGCAAATACCTGGAAGGGTGTAGGATATGGAACTCTGATCTATGTTTCCGCCATCAACGGAATTGATCCATCGCTTTATGAAGCAGCGAAGCTGGATGGAGCAAGAAAATGGCAGCAGATCCGTTACATTACCCTGCCGTTCCTTATTCCCACCATTATTACTTTGACCCTGATGAGTGTGGGCCGAATCTTCTACTCCGATTTCGGTCTGTTCTATCAGGTACCGCGTAACTCAGGACTTCTGTTCCCAACCACAAACGTAATTGATACATATGTATACCGCGGACTTATGGAGACCGGAAACATTGGAATGTCAGCAGCCGCAGGCTTCTATCAGTCAGTGATCGGCTTTGCACTTGTACTGCTTGCCAATGGTGTTGTACGTAAAGTCAGCCAAGAAAACGCATTGTTCTAGGAGGTGTTCAAATGAAAGAAAAACCGTTTTCCCCGTATCAGATTGTTACAAATGCAATTATGATCATTTGGACAATTCTTATTGTATTGCCCTTCCTTCTCCTGTTTATGTCATCCATCACACAGGAACAGGTACTTGTATCAAACGGATATTCCTTTTTTCCGAAGGAGCTTTCCCTGGATTCCTATAAATATATTCTCAGGTCAGGGGGAACGATCCTGAGATCCTATGGCGTCAGCATCCTGGTGACCGTTGTTGGAACGCTCATTAATATTATTCTTTCGGCCCTGATGGCATATCCCCTGTCTGTAAAGAACCTGCCTGGAAGAAATATCATGATGTTCTTTGTGTTCTTTACCATGCTTTTCAATGGCGGTATGGTTCCATCCTACATTGTATGGAGCAACTGGTTCGGAATCAAAGATACCATTTTTGCGCAGCTTCTGCCAAACCTTTTGTTAAGCGCATGGAATGTTATGATGATTCGTACTTACTTCCAGACAAGTATTCCGGATACACTGTACGAGGCAGCGCAGATCGACGGTGCAACACAGTTCCGTGTTTTTCGTTCTATTGTTTTGCCCCTTGGAAAACCCATCCTGGTAACAATGGGAACCTTCGCAGGACTTGCATACTGGAATGACTGGACTAATGGGCTTTACTATATTTCCAAGGATAAGACACTTTACAATGTACAGAACCTGCTGAACCAGATGGTACAGAACATTCAGTATCTATCACAGAGCTCTGATGCAAATATGGCAGCCGCTGCATCCACCATTCCCACCACAGGTGTACAAATGGCCATCGCTTTTGTGGCAATCCTGCCGATCATGCTGATCTTCCCGTACTTCTCCAAGTATTATACAAAGGGAATCGCACTTGGCGCAGTAAAAGGCTGAGAAAAAACACAACTTACTCAGAATATGAATTGTACGGGGTGCAATGCATATAAAAACTTATTAATCAGGAGGTAATAAAATAATGAAGAAAAGATTACTTGCATTAACACTTACCCTTATGATGGCATCTGCCACAGTAGGAAGCGCAGTAACAGTCAGTGCAGAAGAAGAAGAAAATGTTACAGTAACCGAATATGGTGAATATACAGAGGAAGAGCCATATCATCTGGTATTCTCCTATATTGACTTTTACCCGCAGGATGCTGCAGCACGAGAGGCAGTTCAGGAAGCATTAAACGAGTATATGATTCCCAAATACCATATCGAAGTAGAATTCCTTCCTTTGGAATATGCAGAATATCAGACACAGATCCAGCTTATGATCTCCGGCGGCGATGAACTTGATATTATTCCGGTCTACTATACAAACGCATCCAGCTGGATCGCCATGAATGGTATTGTAGACATGAATCCTTATATGGAAACCCCGGAAGGACAGGCGATCATTGATGCCCTTGGTGAAGCAAATGCATATGTAGGACAGATGGGCGGCGTTCTTTTTGGCTTCCCGGCTGCAAAAGAATCTGTTGAGCTTGGCGGTCTGTGCATGAGAGCAGATATCTGTGACGAGCTTGGCCTGACAGAAAAATACAATCTTGGTGCCAACAAAGATGAATATACAGGTGAAGTATATGACTGGTCCGTAGCTACCGAAATCTTTAAGGAAGTAAAAGAGAAATATCCGGATATGACGCCCTTGTATCTTCAGGGAAATTCCAGCCCGGCAAGACGTTTCTGCTTCTTTGATGAACTGGCAGACCAGTTCGGCGTACTTGACTGGGAAGCAGATCATGATTCTACAACAATTGTAAATGAATTTGAGACAGATACTTATAAAGAATTTGTAACTCTTCTGGCAGAATGGTATGATGCAGGCTATATCTACAAGGATGCGGCAACTGATACCCAGGGAACAGCAGCTATGATGAAAGCCGGAAACACATTTTCTTATCCGTCTGCTATTAAACCGGGGTTCCTTGTAGAAGCAAACGCAGCAAACGGTACAGACTGCTATGCAATGTACTTTGGCAAAAACATTGAAGGCGGATATTCCACAACAAACGTATCCTTCTTTGATACAGGTATTGCAACCAACAGCATGGATCCGGATATGGCATTCAAATTTATCTCCGCTCTTTACTCAGATCCAGTGGTTATGAATTTCTGGCAGAATGGTATTGAAGGGGTGAACTATCAGGTACTGGATGATGGAACCGCTTACTTTGTAGAAGGCGAAGGCGCAGCTAACTTCAAATATCATCTGAACTCCGGATGGTGCATGGGTAACCAGTTCATCTCCTATGTATGGAATGATGGTTCCAAGACAGCAGATTACTGGGATCAGCTTGCACATCACAATGACTGGGCACAGTATTCACCTGCATTCGGATTTATGTGGGACAGCTCTGCTTTTTCCACTCAGATCGCAGCATGTTCCAATGCCCTGAATCAGTACAGACCTGCTCTTGAAACAGGTTCTGTAGGTGTGGAAGGCGTAGAGGCAACTCTTCAGGCACTGAATGATGCTCTGTATGCTTCCGGACTTGAGGATATCATGGCAGAGAAACAGGCACAGCTGGATGCATGGATCGAAGCAAACGGCGGTTCGACAGAAACACCTGCAAAAAATCAGGAACTGATTGCTTCCATAGATCATGGTGTATTAACAGGCAACGAATAAAGAGGTACGAGTGACTATATAGGGCGCCGCATAATGTGGCGCCTTTTTCAAAAAAAGATTATATTGTCAAAGATTGCATTTTCCCAGGCGGGATGCAGTTTTTGCCAGGATAATCTAAAAAGACATGGGAGGTAGTTATGAGTTTGAAAATCAGTGAGTTATTTGTGGAATATCAGAAAGCACCTTTGGGACTTGACGAGCGTGCACCGCGCTTTTCCTGGATTCTGGAGAGTGAAGAGAAGGACACCCTTCAGGCAGGTTACCGAATCCGTGTCATGGAAAACGGGGAATGTGTGTGGGATACCAAAGAGCAGCAGTCAGGAGTATCTACGGGTATTGCTTATGGCGGAGAAAAACTGAAAGCCTGCCAGGATTATCAGGTATTTGTGGAAGTGCAGGATAATCACGGAAACAGGGCAGAGAATACAACTACATTTGAAACTGGATTTTTGTCAGGAACTATGGATGCCTGGGAGAGTGCAAGATGGATCGGCGCACCAAGATATACCGTATGTACGAAAAACAGGGGCGTTTTTGTTCTGGAAACAGAATTCCGTCTGGAAAAAGGTTCCAAACGGGCAGGGGTAGTTTTTGGAGCCAATGATTTCCGCCTTCTTGACCACAGCAAAAATGAATTGGGAATGGAAGGGGAAAACTATATAAGATATGAGATCAATTTATCACATATGGAAGCTGGCGGGACTCTTGATATTTATCGTGTAGGTTATGCACCGGGAGACAAAAGCGATGCGCCCTTTGCATCTGCTCCTTTGGTAAATTTTGAGGGAACGGAGAAACGGCCGCTTATCACGGAAAAAAATGCAGAAGATTTCCACACCCTGCGCATTGAGGTGGATGGAAACAATGCTTTTGCCTACCTGGATGATGTTTGGGTGGATGCAGAAGTAAAAAAGCTGCCCTGTGGAAAAATGATTACCGGAAGAACACTGAATCCCAGAGGCAATAATGATGTTCTTACCTATCCCCGCCTGAATGAAATCGGTTTTTTTGCAGGGGAGGGAGATCAGGCGTATTTCCGGTATCTGAAAGTAAAGAATATGCGTCATCCATCCAACACTTTTATTATGGAAGCACCGGAGGGAAATATTAACGGAGGAGCAAGTGCCTTTTGGGGAAAACTTCCGGTGGAAAAAGGATGCTTTTTAGTAGAAAATCAGCAGATCACTGCAGATCTTTCCAACACATCCATTCCAATGCTGCGGACTGGTTTTACAGTAAATAAAGAGAAAAGGCTGAAAAAAGCCCGTCTGTATATTACATCCAGAGGAATCTATGAATGCCAGGTAAATGGCCGGGAGATTACGGATCGTGTCCTGGCGCCGGGGCTTACACAATACGATAAACGCCTGAATTATCAGACCTATGATATTACACAAAAATTGACAGCTGGAGAAAACGGCGTGGGAGTGACCCTTGCTTCCGGGTGGTGGAGCGAAGCTCAGACCTTTGTGGTAAAAAATTTTAATTTCTTTGGAGATAAAGAGGCGCTTCTGGCAAAGATCGTTCTTACCTACGAGGATGGAGAACGGGAAGTACATGTGACAAATACAAAAGACTGGAAATATTATGGAGAGGGTCCTTATACCTATGCAGGATTTTTTGCTGGGGAATGTTTTGACGGGAGAAAAGCAGATATTTACGAGAAATATTCCATGCCGAATTTTGACGACAGCCAGTGGGAGCGCCCGGCAGAGGTGGAAACGGTGCCTATAGAAAAATATCGTACATTTCCAGAGGGATTTGGGCGGTCATGGCCTGCAGTAAATGTTACAAAACCGGAAATCATCGGAGAGTATGACGCACCGGTTTATGTAACAGACCGGCGATGTGCGTGTACTAGAAAAAAACTGGAACCTGGGGTATACTTATATGATCTGGAACAGGAAATGGCAGGTGTTCCCCGGATTACCTTCCATGAAGAAGCCGGAACGGAAGTAGTGATTCGTTATGCGGAGGTTTTGTATCCGGATCTTCCGGAGTCCGGTGATAATGTGGGAAAAATGATGCTGGAAAATTACCGGGATGCTACCAGTACCGATTTTTATATCTGCAGCGGAAAAGGCGGAGAGGTTTATCAGCCAAAATTCACATTCCACGGGTATCGCTACATTGAGATAAGTGGGGTAAAAAATCCGCCCAAGCCAGAAGAGGTGATAAGCTTACAGTATTCTTCCATTAAAGATTTCCAGGGAAGCTTTGAGAGCAGCCATCCTCTTTTAAATCGTTTTGCAGAAAATGTGCGTTGGTCCCAGAAGTGTAATTTTATCAATATTCCTACGGACTGTCCCCAGAGAAATGAACGTATGGGATGGGCGGGAGATACTCATGTATTCTGCCATACAGCCCTTCACAATGCAGACTTAAAACAGTTTTACGAACGAAATCTGCAGGCTATGGCTGATCTGCAGACAGAAGAAGGGCAGTTTCCTGCAATCGCTCCTCTAGGCGGTGGATTTGGGGGATGTACGTACGAGGTGGCCACTGCTTTTATGGCCTGGGAGCTTTATCAGCATTACGGCGACCGGCGGACGCTGGAGAGATTTTATCCGGGCATGAAAAAGTATATGATTTATTTAAGAGAAAAGGGTCTGGAGGAAGGCGGGGATTTTGAAAAGCTGGGAATACTTGGGGACTGGCTTGCGCCGGAAGAGACGGATCTGTGTCTGATGGGAAATGCTTTTTATTACAGGCTTCTTTCTCTTATGGAGAAGATTTCCTGTATTCTTGGCAAAGAAGAGGACAGCACACATTACGGGTATCTGGCCGGGAAAGTAAAACAATTCTGGAATGAAACATTTGTGGACTGTGAAACAGGTAAAACCTGTGCTATGGATGGAACCATATGTGATACACAGTGCTCTTATGTACTGGCATTGGAATACGGTGTTGCGAATGACCGTGAGACTGCCGGAAAACACCTTTTGCGCAAAGTTCGGGAAGGGAATCATAAGGTAGGAACGGGCTTCTTTGGAACAGGGCTTCTCAATCAGGCTCTGACCGGTATAGGAGAAACAGAAGATGCTTATCAGTTAATGCTTCAGACGGAATGTCCTTCATGGCTTTACCCTGTTACACAGGGAGCTACATCCATCTGGGAGCACTGGGATTCCTATACTAAGGAAAAAGGATTTGGCGGTCAGAATGCGATGAATTCCTTTAACCACTATTCCCTGGGAAGCGTATTGTCCTGGATGTATCATGTAATTCTTGGAATATGCCGGGACGGCTCCTATCCGGGATATGAGCATTTTATTTTGAAACCGGAGATGGGACCGTTGGACTTTGCCAGGGGAAGTGTTTCCGTACCCCAGGGAATGATCCGGGCAGGATGGAAAAAGGAAAACGGCCAGGTAGAGTATACCTGTGAAATACCAGTAAATACAACGGCAGAACTATACCTTCCGGATGGAAGAAATATAGAGCTTGGATCAGGAAAGTATCAATTTGTTTTTTAATTATTTTTTAACTATAGAAAATCGGGAGGAATAGTTATGGCAACATATTATGCAGCAACATCAGGGGAAATCAGTGAACGGGAACAGTTTCATATGCAGCTTGTCCGTGGGCTTGCAGGGGAGTGCATGACACTTCTGGAGAATGATGGCACATTGCCCTTAAAGAGAACGGGAAAGATTGCATTATATGGAAATGGCGTGCGTCATACTGTAAAGGGCGGAACAGGCTCAGGTGATGTGAATACCAGAAGCGTATCCACCATCGAAGAGGGTATGGAGGATGCAGGATTTGAAATTACAACCAAGGAATGGCTTGGAAAATACGACCAGACACTGACTGAGGCAAAGGCAGCATACTGGAAAATGATCGGGGAAATTGCAAAGGAGAGAAAACTTCCGGAATTTGTGGTGACTTTTTCTTATGGTTTTAGGGAGCCGGCTGCTCCCCTTGTGACAGAGGAGGATGTAAAAGCTTCCCAAACCGATACGGCAATTTATGTAATCGCAAGAAATTCCGGTGAGGGATGTGACCGTTTCAATAAAGAGGGAGATTATCTTTTAAATGAACAGGAAGCCGCCAATATCCGGTTTCTGGCAGAACATTATGAAAAAACAATTGTGGTTCTGAATGTAGCCAATGTGATCGACACAGAGGTTCTGAAATCTATAGAAGGACTGAATGCTGTTCTTCTTTTTGGACAGGCAGGAAATATTGGGGGCTATGCAGCAGCAGATGTGCTTCTTGGGAAAACGATTCCCTCTGGCAAACTCACTGATACCTGGGCAAAGAAGTATGAAGATTATCCGTCTTCTGAAAACTTCAGCCACAACAATGGTGATGTGAACGATGAGTATTATACAGAAGGGATTTATGTAGGCTACCGTTATTTTGATACATTTAATGTAACACCGTCCTATTGTTTCGGTTATGGAAAAACCTATACTGATTTTTCCATGGCAGTAGCTGATGTGAAAGCAAATGAAGAAACTGTGGATGTTACGGTAAAAGTGACCAATACAGGTTCTGTGTATGCCGGAAAAGAAGTGATTCAGGTTTATTATTCCGCTCCTGAGGGACAGATTGAAAAACCATATCAGGAGCTTGCAGGATTTGGAAAAACGAAACTTCTGAATCCAGGGGAATCCCAGGAATTGACCATTTCCTTTAAAACATCATCCATGGCGTCTTACTGTGAGAAATGTGCTGCATGGATGCTGGAAGAGGGTACCTATTATATCCGTGTAGGAAACAGTTCCAGAAATACAGTTGTGGCAGCAGCACTGAAGCTTACGAAGACTGTTATAGTTTCACAGCTTGAGAATAAGTTTGCAGATACGGAGGAACTGAAAGAAATCACAAAAGCAGGTGCGGTTCCCTATAGCTATGAAGCGGAAGAAAGTGAAAAAGCTGCTGCGAAAGTGATGGTACTGGATAGCAATGCTTTTGCGACAGAAGTGATAGAATATCATGGCGAACCGGAAGCGCTGCCTGTATATAAAGAAATAGAAAAGCTGACTATGGCAGATGTAAAAGCGGGAAAAGCAACATTAAAAGATCTGGTTTCACAGCTTACTGTTGAAGAAATGGCAAATGTATGCAATGGTACAGCCCAATTGGGTGTTGCAGGAGGCTCCTTTATTGGAAATGCCTCTAATCTGGCGCCTGGGGCTGCAGGAGATACTACGTCCATTCTTTCGGATCGTGGTATTGAAAACATGATCATGGCAGACGGACCGGCAGGTCTTCGTCTTGTTCCCCATTTTGTTGTGGATAAAGAAGGAAACCGGGTAGAGAGCGGTGCATTTTCTGAATTTAACCTGGATTCTTCGCTGGAGATTCCAAAGGGCGGAAAAGAATACTTCCAGTATTGTACGGCAATCCCGGTTGCTGCACTCCTGGCACAGTCCTGGGATATGGAGCTTATAGAAAAATGCGGTGATATCGTAGGGCGTGAAATGGAAGAATTCCATATTGCTTTATGGCTGGCACCTGGAATGAATATTCATAGAAATCCCCTTTGCGGAAGAAATTTTGAGTATTATTCTGAAGACCCGCTGCTGACAGGTATGTGTGCGGCCGCAGATACAAAAGGCGTGCAGTCTCATTCTGGAATGGGAACCGCTATCAAACATTTTGCTGCCAACAGCCAGGAAGATAACCGTATGTTTAACAATGCGCATATCAGTGAACGTGCACTGCGTGAAATTTATCTGAAAGGATTTGAGATTGCAGTAAAGACTTCTCAGCCCATGAGCATTATGACTTCCTATAACCTAATTAATGGCACACATGCAGCGAACAATCATGATCTGCTGACTTCAGTTGCAAGGGATGAATGGGGATTTGCAGGTCTTGTGATGACAGACTGGGGAACTTCGGAAGATTTGGGATTTATGTTTAGCTTTAATGGGGAACTAAAATATAGACATTCTGCACCGGAGGAATGTATTACTGCAGGAAATGATCTTCAGATGCCGGGAAGCCGGAAAAATGTGGAGGTAATTATAAAAGGAGTGGAGTCCGGACAGATTCCTCTGGGTGCGCTGCAGGCATGTGCTTATCGCATTCTTAATATTGAAAAACAGTCATTGAATTATGAAGACTGCAGACCTTATGCAGAGCAGTTCGGTGAACTTCCATGGGCGGTGAAATCAAAATGATGGAAATGAAGCAGAAAATCACATATTTTAATGAAAAGACAGGAGAGATTACTGAGGGAGCAAGAGAGCTTGAATTGATAAGAGAGGATTCTCTTGACAAACAGGTGGAATCCAATGTGGTAGGCTTGTATCCGGATTATCTCTTTCAGAAGATTGATGGTTTTGGGTGTGCCATGACAGAAAGAAAAAGGTTCCGCTTGTGATCCGTTTAAGTGGGTGTCTTTGCCATCTGGAACTGCCGGAGAAAACATTAAGTACAATACAGATAGACATATAATTGCGGCTTTTGTCCAGGATGCAGGTGAAGGGGCTGCAATGTATGGAATGTCAGGGTTTGGTATGTACGGCATGGATATACTGGTGGGAACAGATGAAGCAAAAAAGGCATTGCAGCTTATTGAGTCTATGAATAACAGTTAATTTTTTTGAAGATTATTTAACAGAGACTCAGTTGCCGTGATGGTGTTTGTTTGGTATGCTGATATCAGCAAAGGCCGATGCGAATAAAAGCAAAGGAGAGTCTGATATGTCATTAGGGAAAGTAATTAGAAAATATAGAAAAATCAACAATCTTACCCAGGAGGAAATGGCAGGGCGGCTTGGCGTGACCGCTCCTGCAGTGAATAAGTGGGAGAATGAAAATTCATATCCGGATATTACACTCCTGGCACCCATTGCCAGATTATTGGGAATTTCTCTGGATACGCTGCTGTCTTTTCGGGAGGAATTGACTGCTGATGAAATAACCGGGATCATTCGTGAAGCAGATCGGAAATTAAAAGAGGAATCCTATGAGGAAGCCTTTGGATGGGCAAAGAAGAAATTGGAGCAATATCCAAACTGTGAGGAGTTAATCCTGAATATAGCGATTATTTTTGATGTGCAGCGGATTATTCAGGATGTTCCCCAAGAAGAATATGATGAATATTTTTGCTCATTATATATTCGGATTTTAGACAGTACTGATGAGAACATCAGGATTCGTGCTGCAGATGCTCTGGTGGGATTTTATATGCGGAAAGAGCAGTATAATAAGGCAGAAAAGTATCTGGAATACTTCTCCATCCAAAACCCGGAAAGGAAAAGAAAAAAAGCGCAGATTTATACTGAAACAGGACGAATAAAGGAAGCATATAAAGCCTATGAGGAACTTTTGCTTTCTGATTATCAGAGAATCAGTATGGAACTGCATGGTATGTATACGCTGGCAGTCCGGGATCATGATAAAAAAAGAGCACATATGCTGGTAGATAAGCAAAGGGAATTGGCAAGATGCTTTGAAATGGGAAAATATTCTGAAATTTCCAGTGGGTTAGATCTTGCAGTATTAGAGAAGGATACGGATGCTGTGATAAATATAATGGAAGAAATGCTTTCCTGTGTGGAAGAAATCGGAGACTTCAGAAACTCCCCCCTTTATGCCCATATGGACTTTAAGGAAGTTAGAAAGGAATTTGTGGCAGAAATAAAAGAGAATCTTTTGAAATGCTTCAGCGACGAAGAAAGTTATGGATTTTTAATGGATGATGACAGATGGAAAGCGCTGACAGGTATGATCTGTTAGAACTATTGATACAAGAGGGATATTTTGCAGGGGAATTGAAATGACAGAAGTTATGTTTTATGAAAACATAGAGGATGAATTGCTTAAATTTGCTGTGATAATATCCAAAACACAGAATAAATATGTCTTTTGCAAACGTCTAAACTGCTTTGATTATTTTGTGTAAAAATGAGCCCCGGAGAGACCGGTATGTTATGCTGGCCGCTCCGGGGATTTACTATACGGTCTGCGTGCAGTTTGTCCTTATAAGCTTCTTTCTATGATTTCAGGACGGATGATAATAGTCTCGTAGTCCGCATCCGGACTGGATACGCGGTATTCAAGCTGATGATAGAGACGCTTACCAATGGAAGCGGTGTTTACATTAACGGTTGTGAGCCAGTCGGATATTTCATTGAATTCGCTTTGGTTATCGTAGCCTGTGAGGAGGATATCCTCAGGTACAATATAGTCATGGTCAGTCAGGAATTTATGAGCGCAGTGAGCTACGAAATCGCTGACACATACGAAAGCATCGGGAAGAGACTTAAGTGAAGATAAATAGGTGTAGATTTCAGCGACATAGTTCTCAATTCCAATCGCAGAGGTGAAGCAATATTCCGGATTTACAGGCAGGTGATTTTTGTTCATGGCAGACAGATATCCCTCATAGCGTAAGTGGTTGGTGAGGGCATAATTAATATCGCCGATGAAGCCGATTCTTTTCTTGCCATTTTGGATCAGCTTTTCTGTAATCGTCTGAATTGTAGCAAATCCGTCCAGGAGCATGAGATCTCCGTTAAGAGTTTCGGTTGGGAAACCGTTTACAACATCAAGGAAGACCTTCGGTACAGGGAGATCGTTCAGAAGTTTCAGAAGCTTTAGGCTGTAAATATTCAATATGATGATTCCGTTTGTAGTGCCGTTGATAAGCTGCTGCGGCAGTTCATAATCCTCGGAAACATTGGTGGGAACATAGGTATAAAGCAGAGAAATGTTCCTTTTTCCCGCCTCCTTGGCAATCTCATGGATCATGCTCATCCAGAAAGAAGAAGTATCCGGACGGGAGACTACAACAGAAAAAACATAATTGGCGGGAACTGCTTCATTATGGCTGGGCAGGAGGGCAGTGTTCAGCGGTATAAGAGACTCCGGGAGCGGATAATCTATCTGAATGGCGGTTTCTATAATGTGCTGCCGAAGGGAGGGTGAAACTCCGGGGTGGTTGTGAAATACTTTCCATACGGTTATGCGTGATACGCCTGCTGTATCTGCGACCATTTGTATCGTGGGCTTTTTCATAATCAATAAAATCCTCTCGTAGTTGATGCTGCCAGATGACAATGCAGTGGGAAAAAGCTGTGGATGTTAAAAGGGACAAAATGCTGGCATCATAAGTATATATAAATTTTATCAAATATGAACAAAATGTCAATAGACATATGGCATATAACCAGGTTGTTTCATGAAGCTTCTTAAGCAGTAGTATTTACTATAGATACCTTGTTTTGTTTTTGGCCTTTCAATAATAATTTAAAAGCATGGATGTTAATAAATGTAAAAAATAGTGTTAATAAATGTAAAAATGTGTTGCAAATGAAATTAACGAATGATAAGATGGGGAATATGAAAAAAATGGGTTAGGAGGGAAACATTATAAAATATTTAGCAGAAAGAGTACAGGTTATTACAAGACAATTGAGCAGTCTCTCTGTGCTTGGAAGGGAAACACTGGAACACCTTCAGTACAAGAAGGGGAATTTCATTCATCCGTCAGATGCGGAAAACGATGATACGCAGTGGGAGGACTTCTACAGTCTTCACATGCACTGGTACGGGAAGGATGAGCACTACTGGTTTAAAACAGATTATACGGTTCCGGAGGAAATGGCGGGAAAGGAGATCTGGCTTGAAGTCCGTACTCAGATTGATGAGTGGGACGATGCGAAGAACCCGCAGTTCCTCCTGTTTATTGACGAGGAACCGATTCAGGGACTTGACATGAATCATAGAAGAGTTCTTTTGACAAAGAACGGTGAGGCAGGACATGTATATCATTTCGGCCTGCAGTCTTACACGGGAACTCTGCATACGGAATTCCGCCTGATTCCGGAAATACTCACAATTGACGCACAGATCGAGGATCTTTACTATGATCTCTGGGTTCCGCTGGCATCCTTTGACAGAATGAAGGATGAAACTTTAAAGGAACAGATTACAGAGGTTCTGAATACGTGCGTGAATTATCTTGATCTGCGCAATCCGTATTCTGAAGCATTCTATGCATCGCTGAAAGAAGCTGCGGATTATCTGCATAAGGCGCTTTATGAAGATATGGCAGGATATGAGGATATCATTGCGACATGCATTGGACATACTCATATTGACGTTGCATGGCTTTGGACTGTGGAGCAGGTTCGTGAAAAGACAGGAAGAAGCTTTGCGACCGTATTGAAGCTGATGGATGAATATCCGGATTACAAATTCATGTCCAGCCAGCCGCAGCTGTATGAATTTCTGAAGGTACGATATCCGGAGCTTTATATACGTTTAAAAGAACGTGTTGCAGAAGGACGCTGGGAGCCAGAAGGCGGGATGTGGGTAGAGGCTGACTGTAATCTGACTTCCGGGGAATCTCTGGTTCGTCAGTTTATCCGGGGGAAAAAATTTTTCAGGGACGAATTCGGCACAGACAACCGGATCCTCTGGCTTCCGGACGTATTCGGCTACTCTGCTGCACTTCCGCAGATAATGAAAAAGTGCGGCATAGATTATTTCATGACAACCAAGCTTGCGTGGAACCAGATTAATAAAATACCCCACGATACCTTCCGGTGGAGAGGAATCGACGGCTCCGAGGTCTTTACTCATATGATAACAACACTTGGCGTAGGTCAGGATGTGAAGAATTTCTTTACAACCTATAATGGTATGCTTCATCCGGACGCAATTATGGGAGGCTGGGATAGATATCAAGAAAAGAGCATCAATAATGACATTCTTGTGTGCTACGGCTACGGAGACGGAGGAGGAGGACCCACAAGGAGAATGCTGGAAACATCCAAACGTATGGACAAGGGGATTAAGGGAATCCCCAAGGTACGTCAGGAATTTGCAGGCAAATATTTTGAAGAGCTGGAGACGAAGCTGAAAGACAATAAGCGGCTCTCTGTCTGGGAAGGAGAGCTTTATTTTGAATATCACAGAGGAACCTATACTTCAATGGCAAGAAATAAGCGTTCTAACCGAAAAGCGGAATTTCGCATGATGGATCTGGAATTTCTGAGCGTTCTTGCAGGTCTTTACCCTGCAGAGCGGCTTGACCGTATGTGGAAGCTGATTTCCAGAAACCAGTTCCATGATATTCTTCCGGGAACCTCTATCGGTGAGGTCTATGATCTGACCAGACAGGAATACGAGGAGATTCAGGAAGAGGCGGACAGCCTAATTAAAGAACGCATGGAAATTCTGGCTCCTGCAGGAGAAGGGGTAACGGTATTCAATACGCTTGGCTTTGTAAGAAATGATGTGGCAGAGCTTCCTGCAAAATTCCAGGGAAGCGCACTGAAGGATAGTGAAGGCAGACTTTATCCAGTACAGAAGACTGCATCAGGAAGCATCGTTTATCTGAAGGGTGTACCTGCCAAGGGGTGGAAGACTTATCAGGCAGCAGAAGCAGAAGGTGCGGAGATTCCGTTCAGCAGGGACGGGCTTTCCATTGAAACACCGTTCTATCATGTGGCCTTTGATAAGAACGGTCTGCTGTCCTCTGTCTTTGATAAAGAAAATGACAGGGAAGTTCTCAAAGAGGGGGAAAAAGGAAACCTCTTACGCATGTATGAGGACAAACCGATGAATTATGACAACTGGGATATTGACATGTATTATACAGAGAAATACTGGGATATCACAGATGCGGAGGAAATGAAGTGGACAGAGATCGGCCCTGTGCGTGCTGTATTCACTATCACGCGAAAAGCAAGCAAATCTCTGATTCGTCAAAATATTATTTTCTATGCCCACAGCCGCAGAATTGATTTCAGCACATGGGTAGACTGGAAAGACAGCCAGCATTTGCTGAAGGTGCATTTCCCTGTTGCAGTGCATACGGACGAGGCGGTCTTCGAAATCCAATTCGGAAATGTGACCAGAAAGGTCCACTGCAATACAAGCTGGGAAGAGGCCCGTTTCGAAAGCTGTGGGCAGAAGTGGATGGATCTTTCCGAAGGACACTATGGCGTCAGTCTCTTAAACGACTGCAAGTACGGACATTCTGTAAAGGACGGCTGCATCGGACTGACACTGATTAAATCCGGTACAGACCCGAATCCGCATACAGACCAGGAAGAGCACGTATTTACATATTCGCTTTATCCGCATAAGGAGGGCTGGCGTGACGGAGGCACGGCGGCAGAGGCTTACCAATTAAATGTTCCGGCACTTTCCATAATGGGTGCGGGCAAAGAAGAAGCCTACACAATGGCATCCGTGGACAGGAGGAATCTTATGCTCGAAACCGTGAAACAGGCGGAAGATGGAAACGGTGTCATTCTTCGAATTTATGAATACGAAAACGCTTTGACCAAAGGCAGAGTATCCGTTAATCTGGAAGGCGTCAAGGGTGTAGAAGAATGCAATCTTCTGGAAGAGAAAATTCAGGATGTTCCATGGGACGGAAACGGCTTTGACATTAGGATGAAGCCGTATGAAATAAAGACGTACCGTTTAATCATGAAATAAATAAGATGCGGGGCATAAGGCATCACAGGCAATTGGGATGAGGCGAAAGAAGCTGTGAAAGAAACGGAGGCATCCATGAGAAAAACAATGAGCAGGGAAAAGGCGGCAGAGAAAGCGAAGGAACTGCTTGCAAAGATGACGATCACGGAAAAGGTGGGGCAGGTCAATCAGAAATTATACGGATTCTGGTGCTATGAAAAGAAAGACGGGGGCTTCGGGCTGACAGAGGAATTTAAGGAAGAGGTGGGGAAATATTCCGGTTTAGGCATACTCTACGGTCTTTATCGTGCAGACCCGTGGTCAGGGCGTTCCTATGAGAATGGACTCTGGGGCGGGGAGGCCATCCGTGTGTACAATGAAATGCAGCACTATGTTATCGAACATTCCCGTTTGGGGATCCCCATGCTTCTAAGCACTGAGTGCCCACACGGGCATCAGGCGCTTGGCGGCTATCTGCTGCCTGTGAATCTAGGAACAGGTGCTTCCTTTGATCCGGAGCTTTATGAACAGGCCTGCCGTGTTTGTGCACGTCAGTTGAAAAGCATGGGGGCAGACCTTGCGCTCGTTTCCATGCTTGATATTCTCCGCGATCCACGCTGGGGCAGGAGTGAAGAATGCTATGGAGAGGACCCATGCCTGTCTGCGCGGATGGCGGCAGCAGGTGTACGCGGCTTTCAGGAGGAAGGCGTGACTGTCGTGGCCAAGCACTTTGCTGCACAGGGGGAAACGACAGGAGGCATTAATGCCAGTGCAGCGAGAATCGGGGAAAGGGAGCTGCGGGAGATCCATCTTCCTGCAGCGAAAGCCTGCTGTGAAGAGCATGTAGGCGGTGTGATGGCTGCCTATAATGAGATAGACGGCGTGTACTGTCATGGAAATCCGTATCTTTTGAAAGATATCCTGCGCAGGGAAATGGGCTTTTGCGGAATGGTAATGGCAGACGGAATTGCCATTGATCAGCTTATGGCGGTAACCGGCAATAAGCTTCATGCCGGAGCGCTGGCGCTGAACTCCGGTGTGGATGCCGGACTCTGGGACGAGGGCTTCGGTATGCTGGAGGAAGCGCTAGAGGCAGGGCTTACGAATGAAACAGCACTTGACCGTGCAGCTCTGGCAGTGCTTACTGAGAAATATGCCCGCGGCCTTTTTGAAAATCCTTATCTTGAAGTGACGGAGGAAGAGTATACACCGGAGAAATATCCGGAAACTCTCAGGCTGGCTCGGGAATCCGTTGTTCTTCTGGAAAATAAAGCATGGAATGAGACTGGTTCCATCCTGCCGCTTAAAAACGTGAGCAGAATTGCAGTTACAGGCCCTCAGGCGGATGAAATTTATGATATGCTCGGTGATTATTCTCCTGCGTTAAGAGAAGGAGAAGGCTGCACCTTGCTGAAAGGGATTCAAACCCTCTTTGGCGGAGAGGTGGTCTATGCCCGCGGCAGCGGTATTCTGAATGGAACATCCGTGGAACTGGAAGATGCGAAAGAAGCAGTGAAATCCTGTGACGTGATTATTCTGACCATAGGAGGAAGCTCCAGCCGCTTCGGAAAAGTAAGCTTCGACGCTAATGGTGCTGCAAAGAGCGGATCTGAAATCTCTATGGACTGCGGAGAAGGCGTGGACTGCAGTACACTGGAGATTCCGCCTGCACAGAGACGGCTTGCACAGGCGATGTATGATTCGGGAAAGCCGGTGATCACTGTCGTTGTTAGCGGCCGCCCGATGGTTCTTACAGAGGATGCGCATAATTGTGCGGCGCTTCTTCAGAGCTTCTATCCAGGACCTGAAGGAGGCCGGGCTCTTGCGGAAATCCTCTTTGGAGTCGTAAATCCGTCCGGGCTGCTTCCTGCTTCTCTTCCTTTAGGTACAGGACAGCTTCCTGTATATTACAATCCGAAATCATCCTACAACTCCTGGAAGTATTATGACGGAAATCAGGCTCCTCTTTATCCGTTCGGCTTCGGAAGGAGCTATACGGACTTTATGTGTACGGATGTGAAGCTGAAAGTCCTGGCAGCGGAAGCTGCCGCCATAAACGCAATGTCTCCGAAAGAAAAAGCTGCCGAAATTACCTTTACCGTAAAAAATACTGGGAAATATAAGGGAGCGGCGCCTGCGCTTCTCTATATACAGGGAAGCGGAAATACCGTTGTGCGGCGGGTGAAGGAATTGAAGGATTTCACAAGACTTAAGCTCCAACCAGGAGAAGCCGGAGTTGTCAGCCTTTCTCTGAAGGCAGAGGATCTTTGTGTTTGGGACAGCCATATGCAGTTCAGGACGGAAAAGAGCCGTATACGTCTGTTTCTGGAGGTTATGGGACGCAGTATGTGGGAAGATGAATTTGTTGTCATGTAAAATAGAGTGTACATTTTTTGAACGTTCCTTTTTCTTTTGATTTACAAGTATACGATAATGTTAATAAGAGTTAATGAATATTAACGTTTTGATTGTGCGTTGTATATTAAAATACATTGTTTGATTTGTGCAAAATAGCAAAAAAAAGAAACGAATTACTGCATATATTGACAAAAAATAAAATGTAATATAAAATGCAAATATAGAAAACGGTTATACTTGCCGAAAAAAGTAAAAAATGTTAAGTAATAATGTTAAGCATTGATGTTAACGTTGTGCTTAACAAAAAGAAAAAGGAGAAGAAGCTATGAAAAGAAGAGAAAAAAATGCCGTTCCCAGGCAAAAACTTTCCTTTGCGAAAGTAATGCGGCGGGATTACCCGCTGTGGCTCTTCCTGCTTCCGGGACTGATTATAACCTTTATATTCAGTTACATTCCTCTGTACGGTGTTCAGATTGCATTCCGTGATTATATGCCGACACTTGGATTTTCCGGAAGCCCGTGGGTTGGATTGAAGTATTTTAAACAGTTCTTTGATTCCCCGTATTTTTTTACAACCTTGCGGAACACATTAATTATCAGCGTCTATTCCCTGATTGCCGGATTTCCGATTCCGATCCTGTTGGCGCTGGCATTAAATGCGTTCAAGCATAAGCATTACACCAAGGTAATCCAGACGGTTACATATGCACCGAATTTCATTTCAGTCGTAGTTATGTGCGGTATGCTTACCCTGTTCCTTTCGCCGTCTTCCGGTGTAGTTAATAAGATTATTGAGCTCTTCGGCGGTGAAGCGGTGAACTTCATGGCGCAGAAAGAATACTGGAGACATATTTATGTATGGTCAGGTATTTGGCAGACAATGGGGTGGAACTCCATTATTTACTTTGCAGCACTGGCAAATGTAAGCCCGGATCTTCACGAGGCAGCTATCATGGATGGCGCTACGAAGCTCCAGGTTATCCGTCACATTGACCTTCCATGCATCATGCCTACAGCAATCGTGCTTCTGATTCTGAGCTGTGGAAGTATTCTTTCTGTAGGATTCGAGAAAGTATTCCTGCTTCAGAACCCACTGAATAAGAGTGTGTCCGAGGTTATCTCGACTTATGTATATCAGGTAGGTATGATCAATGCGAACCCGTCTTACTCATCCGCAATTGGCCTGTTCAACTCGGCAATCAATGCGGTTATGCTGATTTTTGTAAATAAAATTGCTCGTAAGGGCGCCGGAATCAGTTTGTATTAAGGGAGGAGCAGAGTGTTATGGCAAGAATATTAAACAGAAATAAACAGAAAGAGTCTGTACAGGATAAGATCTTTGATGTTACATTGTTCATCCTTCTGACAATTATTTTGATTATTGTGGCATACCCGCTGTATTTCGTAATCATTGCATCTGTCAGTGACCCGTCAGCAGTAGCCGGCGGTCATGTGACCCTCTTTCCTGTGGGCTTGAACTTCAGCGGCTACGCAGAAGTATTCAAGAACGATAAGGTTATGAGAGGCTTTGTTAATGCGATCTTTTACACCTTCATGGGAACCTGTATCAACCTGTTAGTTACGATCCCGACCGCTTATGCAATGTCCAGAAAAGACTTCGCAGGAAAGAAATTCGTAATGTACTTCTACATGGTGACAATGTTTATCAGCGGCGGTCTGATTCCTACATATTTGGTTGTAAAGAGTATGGGAATGCTCGACACTATGTGGGCTCTGGTAGTTCCCGGCGCATTAAGTGTATACAATATGATCGTTGCAAGAACCTTCTTCGAAAGCAGCCTTCCGGAAGAATTGTTCGAGGCAGCCAGAGTAGACGGCTGCGACCACTTCAAGTTCTTCTTCAAGATCGCGCTTCCTCTGTCAAAGGCAATTATTGCTATCATGGTTCTCTACTATGGTATCGGACATTGGAACAACTATTTCAGCGCATTGATCTACATGAAGACGGAAACGAAATTCCCGCTGCAGCTCGTACTTAGAAGTATCCTGGTTCAAAACGAGGCGGCTTTGTCGCAGCAGGTAACTTCACAGGCGGCACAGGCTGCGCTCCAGGCACAGAGAGAACTGGTAGAGCTTATGAAATACTCTCTGATTATCGTATCCAGTGTTCCGGTTATGATTCTGTACCCGTTCGTTCAGAAACACTTCGTAAAAGGTGTTATGATCGGTTCTGTAAAGGGTTGATCTTTACGGGTAATTAATTTAGTACTTGAAATGTTTACATACTTAAAATCTCAAAACCTAAAAAATAAGGAGGATTTTATCTAATGAAAAGGAAACAGTTAATGGCACTGTTATTATGCGGCGTTATGGCAGCATCTTTTGGTCTGACTGCATGTGGCGAGAAGAAGGAGGCATCCCAGGAAACAGCAGAGGCAAATGCGGAGGGGGATACGGTTGACGAGGACGGCAAGGTCAACGGCGTATTCTATGAAAAAGGACTTCCGGTTGTAGATGAAGGCACATATACCTTCAGCATCTTTGTTGACGATTCATCCAGCACAGGTGAATTCTATATGCTGGAACAGATCAAGAAACAGACAGGAATCGATGTAGACTTACAGTATTTCCCATATGAAGTTGCACAGGAGAAATTCTCCCTGGCGCTCAGCGCTGGCGATTATGCAGACTGTATCGGCGGATGGTGTCTTAAGCCATCTGATATTCTGAAATATGGTGTAAACCAGAAGATTTTTGTTCCGCTTGAAGACTACATTGAGAAATATGCTCCGAATATCCAGCAGCTTCTTGATGAAGTTGAAGGTGTACGTGAAGCTGTTACAGCTCCGGACGGACATATTTACTCCATTCCGTATGTACTTGACGCGCCGAAGGTTGACTACAGTATTGGTATCAACACAAGATGGCTGGAAAACCTTGGCCTGGAAATGCCGACTACAACAGAAGAATACTATGAGGTTCTGAAAGCGTTCAAAGAGCAGGATGCCAACGGAAATGGTGATCCGAACGATGAGATTCCGCTATCCTTTGACCCGAACAACAAACATATCAATTATCTTCCGGGATACTTCGGAATTTCCTGCGATAATAACGGTATGACAATGAAAGACGGCGAGCTTATGTTCGGCGCTAATACAGAAGAGTTCAAAGAAGGTATTAAATACCTGAACAAACTGTACTCCGAAGGACTGATTGATCCAGAGGCATTTACTCAGGACTTAAGCCAGTGGAAGGCAAAAGGCGGTCAGGATCTCTTCGGTTCTACTATGATGTACGGCAGCGGCGACTTCATGCCATATAACGCAGGTGAAATTCCGGATTGGCTGCCACTTCCCATCCTTAAGAGTGAAAACTGCGACAACCCGGTATGGTTCCAGGATTCCAACGGTACTTCCGTTCTGAAGAACCAGGTTGTTATCACAAACAATGCAAAAGATGTGGGTGCAATCATCCGCTTCTGGGATACGGTTTATGATTACGACAACAGTATCCAGATCATCAACGGACCTCTTGATGACGTAGTATTCAAAGAGGAAGACGGTTACCACAAGATTGATATGACTACAAGATCAGAAGAGGATCAGGAAAAATACAGCTGGGCAAACCTGTTCCCGCAGTCTCTGCCGCATAACATTCCTCTTGGATTCAAACTGATCGAAGAGCCTGCAACATATCAGGAAAAAGATGTACAGGATGAAGCATATAAAGATAATTTAACAGGAACGATCCCGCCATACTGGATGCCGCTTGACCAGGCAGACACCATGGCGGAAATAGAAACAGCAATCAGAGATTACATCGAGCAGAAGACAGCAGAATGGATCGCAGGACAGGCTGATATTGATGCAGAGTGGGATGACTACTGCAAACAGTTGGAAGCCTTCGGTCTGGAAGATTATGTAGCAATGCGTAAAGAAACAGCAGCAACTGCTGCACCTGCAGAGACAGCAGAAGAAGAAAAGGCTGAATAATTAAGGGATCGGGCGTAAGCCCGAATATATAAAAGAAGAGGGACGGAATATGGAATATTATCTGTATTCCGTCTTTTTCAAAGTTATATGGATAGACGGAGGTTATTATGAAAAGCAACGAACAGGAAATGACAGGAATCAATGTGAGTCCAAAAGATGAATCGAAAGAAGAACTGAAAGAGATGGTAGAAAATGGCGTGCATAATTACAGCTCGGAGGATGAATATGTATGGCCGGAAGATCCGAAGGTACGCGAGAAGCTGGAGTGGTTTCAGGATCAGAAGCTTGCATTGATGATGCACTGGGGCGCATACTCACAGCTTGGCATCGTGGAATCCTGGGCGCTTTCTGACGCAGATGCGGAATGGTCCAGAGAAGGAATTGATTGGGAAGTAAGCGGAAAGGAATTTAAAGAACAGTATTTCAGCTTGAGCAAGACCTTCAACCCGATTCGTTTCCAGCCGGAAAAATGGGCGGATATTGCGAAAGAAGCAGGTGTGAAATACCTTATTTTTACAACAAAGCATCATGACGGTTTCTGTATGTGGGACAGCAAATACTCTGATTATAAGACGACAGCTCCGTCCTGTCCGTTCCATGCTCATAAATATGCGGACATTGCTGCGCATATTTTCGAGTCCTTCAGAAGAAGGGGAATCGGAATCGGCGCATATTTCTCCAAGGCTGACTGGCACATCGACAGCTACTGGGCAGAAGGTTTCCCAAGAGGAGATTATATGTACCGCGGACCATCCTATAAACCGGAGGATCATCCGGAAGAATGGGAGAAATTCGTGCAGTTTACACAGAACCAGATCAGGGAGCTTGCAACCGAATATGGTAAGCTTGATATTATGTGGTTCGATGCTGGATGGGTCTGTAAACAGAGCGGACAGGATATCCGCCTTGGTGAAGTTATTGACGAGATCCGTACCTGGCAGCCGGGAATGCTCTGTGCAGACAGAACTATCGGCGGAGCTTACGAGAACTACATTACTCCTGAGCAGTGTGTACCTGAGAAACCATTGAACGTACCGTGGGAGAGCTGCATTACACTGGGAACCTCCTTCTCTTTTAAATATGAAGATACTTATAAGAGTCCCAGAGAAGTTCTTCATCTCCTGGTGGACATTGTAGTAAAAGGCGGGAACCTTGCAATTAACGTAGGACCGCAGCCGGACGGAAGACTTCCGGAGGGCGCAGTGAGATCTCTTCTCGGAATGGGAGAATGGCTGAAAGAAAACGGTGAGGCAATCTACGGAACAAGAGTCTGCGCACCGTATAAAGCAGGCAGCTTCGGTTTTACACGCAGGGGTGAAACCGTATATGGAATCGAACTCTTCGATACAGAGGACAGTCCTGTAGAAGAGAACGTTTTGATTCCCTATGCAGGAGAGGTTCATAAAATTACGCTGATGAACCCGGAAACAGAGCTTGAATTCGAAAAGAACCCGGAAGGATATCTGGTAAAGAATATAAAATATACAGGAGAAAAAGCCCCCATTGCAAGGGTATTCTGTATGGAGTAATCAGACAGAAAGGCGGACAGAAAATTCATGTATTTATTACCAAGACCACAGGAAATCACAAAAAAAGAAGGATGTTTTTCATTGACCTGGGAATCAGCGATTGTGCTTGCTGATTCCTGCCCTGCTGTAAGCCGCAGGCATGCAGCGTTTCTTCAGAAGGAAATCCGGCATGATACGGGAATGCTGCTTCCAATTCTGAAAGGCGTTCCTGTACAAGGAGGCATTTATCTTGCGCTTATTGAAAAAAAGCAGGAAGAATGGAAGGAAGAAGAATACAGACTTACAATTACAGAAGAAGAAATCTGCATCACAGGCGCCAGCGCTCAGGGGCTGCTTTATGGAATACAGACGCTGCGCCAGATTATCCGTCAGGAGGGAGCGCTGCTTGGCTGCCTGGAAATATGTGATTATCCGGCAGTACAGGCCAGAGGATTTTACCATGATGTAACCAGAGGACGGGTTCCGAAGATAGAGTGGCTGAAAACATTGGCTGATACATTAAGCTTTTATAAGATAAATCAACTGCAGCTTTATATTGAGCATACGTATCTTTTCCGGAATCTGAGTGAAATGTGGAGAGATGATACACCGCTCACTGCGGAGGATATCATGGAGTTGGATGCTTATTGCCGCGAAAGGGGAATAGACCTGGTTCCGTCTATTTCCTGCTTCGGACATCTGTATAAGCTGCTTAGGACGAAACAATACCGCCACCTCGGGGAATTTCCGGAGCAGGCGGACGATGCCTTCTCTATGTACGGACGTATGGAGCATCATACCATCAATCCGGCAATGGAAGAAAGCTTTGAGCTGATCGCAGGAATGATTCGTGAATATATGTCACTGTTTACTTCACAGTATTTCAATATCTGTGCAGATGAGACTTTCGATTTGGGAAAAGGCACATCCAGGAAAATGGCAGATGAAATCGGTCTGGAAAGAATGTATATTAATTATGTGAAGCGTCTTTGCGAATATGTAATCTCACATGGCAAAAGGCCAATGTTCTGGGGAGATGTAATCTGCGGATTCCCGGAATATATTAAGGAGCTTCCGGAAAAGACAATTTGTCTGAACTGGGGATATGCGTGGAATCAGACGGAGGATAATACGGGAAGACTTGCGAAGGCGGGCGCAGTACAGTATGTCTGTCCGGGCGTAGGCGGCTGGAATCAGTTCATGAATCTTTATGAATCTGCTTATCAGAATATTACGAGAATGTGCTTTTATGGGGAAAAATATCATGCCATCGGAGTGCTGAATACAGACTGGGGCGATTTCGGACATGTAAATCATCCGTCTTTAAGTATTCCGGGAATTATTTACGGAGCGGCATTTGCCTGGAACCGTGAGGAGATTTCCTTTGAAGAGATCAATCGTGAGATTTCTCTGCTTCAGTATGGAGATACCTCAGAAAAATTTGTGGGAATTATGGCTGAGCTTGCGAAGTTGTCCGTCTTCGGATGGTGGCAGGCTGTTATGTACAAAGAGCATGGAAACGGGAAATTTGCATTTGAAGAAGAGAAACAGTTCGAGGCTGCACGCAGAAGTGAGAAAAACATTGATAAACTGCTGGACATGATGCGTATCTGCGGAAGAACCGCAGCGCCGGGCGGCAGACAGGAGCTGTTGCCGGTTTATCTGAGTGCGGAAGCTATGAAGATATTTAATAAGCTCGGACTTGCGGTATCAGGAGAGAGCTTTGGCAAAGAAGAGCTGAACGCTTTGGCTGAGCGTCTTGAGAAATGGTTTATGGCATATAAGGAATTATGGCGGACTGTCAGCCGAGAATCAGAGCTTTATCAGGTGGCGGATATCATCTGGTATTATAGTGATCTGCTCCGGGATCTGGCAGCGGTGAAGTAATTCAGACAAATTTAATGCGGAAGGAGGGATTGCAGCAGCATGAAGGAACTGCAAATTCGTAACAACTGGGAATTGTGTGAGAGGAATACCGCTGATTGGATTCCTGCGCAGGTGCCCGGAGACATATATTCTGCGCTGCTTACTGCAGGCAGAATGGAGGATCCTTTTTTCGGAGATAATGAATATAAGGCAAAAGCGCTTATAGAAAAGGACTACGAGTACAGAACGGTTTTTGATGTCGGTGAAGAGTGGAATGCTTTTGACAAGATTATCCTTCATTTCGATGGAATTGATACAGTAGCAGATATTTATCTGAATGGCTGTTATCTGGGCAGAGCGGAGAATATGCACAGAGTCTGGGAATATCCGGTAAAGGAGCTTGTGAAGGAGGGCGAAAATACACTTCGCATTGTCATTGGTTCCCCATTGAAATTTATGGCGGAGGCATTTGAGAAATACAGAAATATCGGAAACGAAGATACTATTGAGGGTTTTATGCATCTGCGGAAAGCGCATTATATGTCAGGCTGGGATTGGGGCGCGTGTCTTCCTAATGGGGGAATCTTCCGTCCGGTTTCTCTGCTTGGGATTGATACGGCAAGATTGGGAAGCGTATATATCCGTCAGCGCCATGAAGGAGGAAAGGTAGTCCTTCTTCCCAAGGTGGAGACGGAGATGGCCGCACAAAGAGATGCACGGCCGGAATATGAAATAGCAGTAACGGCTCCGGACGGAACCAGAACGGTTTATGAAGGTTCTCCGGATGAGATTGTCATTGAGAATCCGCAGCTTTGGTGGCCGAACGGACTTGGAGAACAGCCTCTTTATCAAATTGAGGTTATCCTAAAGGATGGCGAAAAGGTTCTGGATGTATGGAACAGACGTCTTGGTCTGCGTACCCTGACAATGCGCAGAGAAAAGGATGAGTGGGGAGAGTCTTTTTCTCATGAGGTAAACGGGCGGCCGATCTTTGCAATGGGTGCGGACTATATTCCGGAAGACAATATGATACAGAGAACAACTCCACAGCGTACCAGAGAACTGCTTCTTCAGTGTAAGAGAGCGAACTTCAATTGCATCCGCGTATGGGGAGGCGGCTATTATCCGGAGGACTGGTTCTTTGATATCTGTGACGATTTTGGTCTGCTTGTATGGCAGGATTTTATGTTCGCATGTTCCGTATATGAGCTGACGCCGGAATTTGAAGCGAATATTCGTCAGGAATTTATTGATAACGTTAAACGTATCCGCCATCATGCGTCACTTGCCCTGTGGTGCGGAAACAACGAAATGGAAATGTTTGTAGACCAGAGATGCTGGGTAACAAAGCCTACGGAGGTCAGAGACTATCTTCTCATGTATGAACGTATTATTCCGGAGATTTTGGCCCAGTACGACCCTGAGACTTATTACTGGCCCGCAAGTCCGTCCTCAGGAGGCTCCTTTGATAAGCCAAACGATCCGGATCGCGGAGACGTACACTACTGGGAAGTATGGCACGGAAACAAACCGTTCTCAGAGTACCGCAAATACTTCTTCCGCTATGTATCGGAATTTGGTTTTCAGGCATTCCCGTTTGTAAAGACCCTGGAGAGCGTTATCGGCGATCCCCATGAGATGAATCCATTCTCCTATCTAATGGAGAAGCACCAGAGAAACTATGGCGGAAACGGAAAGATAGCCAATTATATGCAGGCCGCATACCGTTATCCGGGAAATTTCAGAGACTTCGTATACGTATCCCAGCTTCTTCAGGCAGATGGAATCCGTTATGGCGTAGAGCACTATAGACGAAACAGGGGACGCTGTATGGGTGCGATCTACTGGCAGCTTAACGATTGCTGGCCTGTAATTTCCTGGTCCTCTCTTGATTATTACGGACGCTGGAAAGCCCTGCACTATTATGCGAAGCGCTTCTTTGCCCCGGTGATGCTTTCCTGTGAGGAACAGAGCTGGATGACGGCAGGAGCGAATATGAACCGACAGCATTTTCAGTATGAGAAATCCATTCGTCTCAATGTGACGAACGAAACGCTGAATGCCGAAAAGATTCTGGTGAAATGGGCAGTGCGCAATGCTGCGGCGGAAATTCTCCGTGAAGAGGAAAAATGGGTGGAGGTATCGCCTCTTTCCAGCATATGGCTGGACAAAGAGGAACTTCCGGAAATTAATGTTTTTGAAGAATATGTAAGCTATGAAGCGCAAAAAAACGGAGAAGTGATTTCTCAGGGAACCGTAATCTTCTCCTACCCGAAATATTTCCATTATCACAATCCTCATCTTGCAGTTCGGGCAGAAAACGGCGAGCTTGTGATCACTGCGCAGGCATATGCAAAGAGCGTGGAAATTCTCAATGAGAACGAGGATCTCATTCTGGAGGATAATTATTTTGACATGAACGCAGGTGAGCGCAGGGTGAAGATAATGTCAGGAAATACGGATGGCTTAAGAATACGCAGTGTTTATGATATTTGATTTAAGTGAAAAACAGTATCAGGAGGATGACATGAGACAAAGATTGATTGGTTATGTGGGAATCAGAGATCTGAAGGATTTGATTTCTGATGACATAGAGCTGCTGGACGGAATTAATCTGGCTTTTGGAAAAGTGGAGAATAATATGGTAGTATGCGGTCTGGATGCGGTGAGAGACGAGCTTGCGAGAGTTCGGGCGCAGAAGCCGGAGCTCAAGATCGTACTTTCCGTAGGCGGATGGGGCGCAGGCGGCTTTTCGGAAGCAGCGTATACGGCAGAGGGACGCAGGGCTTTTGCGAGATCCTGCAGAGCAATCGTGGATGAATATAAACTTGACGGAATTGACATTGACTGGGAATATCCATGTATTTCCATTGCAGGAATAGGGGCGTCTCCGGAGGATAAGGAGAACTTCACCAGGCTTCTTGGAGAAATCAGACAGGAACTTGATAGGGATGCGCAGGAGCGCTATCTGCTCAGTATTGCCGGAGGCGGAGACAGCTATTATACACGCTGTACGGAACTGGGAAAGGCATGTGAATACCTGGATTATGTACAGCTTATGTCTTACGACTTAAGAGGAGGCTTCAGCCTTCAGAGCGGTCATCATACAAACCTTTATTCCAATCAGGCGGACCTTCAGAAGGTAAGTACAGATGAAGGAGTGAAGGCTTATCTTGAAGCAGGCGTTCCAAAAGAAAAGCTGATTATTGGTGCAGCGTTTTATTCGCGCTGGTGGAAGGGTGTTGCAGATGTGAATCATGGGTGGATGCAGCATGCGCGGGAAGCAGGCGTATACGGACCTGATTTCGGAGAACTGGAAGAGCAGTATGTGAACAAAAACGGCTACACCCGCTATTGGGATGATGAAGCGAAAGCGCCGTATCTTTTTGATGGAAATACATTTATCAGTTACGATGATGAACAATCCCTGGCCGAAAAGGTGAAATATGCCAAAGAAAAAGGTCTTGCAGGCGTGATGTTCTGGGAATACAAATGCGACCCTACGCACACACTGATTCAGGCTCTTAGCAATGCGATAAAGGAGGATTGAAAAATGATACCTGAATGGTTTGAGGATGCGAAACTTGGAATTTTTATTCATTATGGAATTTATGCGGTAAAAAGCGTGGCTGAATCCTGGTCTTTCTATAATAAAAGAATCTCCTATGAGGATTATATGAGCCAGCTTGATGGCTTTACAGCAAAAAACTTCGATGCGCAGCACTGGGCTGACCTGATCAAAAAGAGCGGTGCAAAATATTCAGTGCTGACTACAAAGCACCATGACGGTGTGGCTTTGTATGACACGAAATACAGTGATTTAAGCGTTGTGAAAAAGACACCTGCCAAACGGGATATCGTGAAGGAATTCACAGATGCAGTCAGAGAAAGGGACATCCGCATAGGCATGTACTATTCCCTTATCGACTGGTCCCATCCGGATTATGCAAGCGTATATGAAGGCGGCGCTGTTCCAGAGGATCTTTCTTCCGTAAATTCGTTTTCCAATCCGACAGATGGCGTGCAGGATGAGGAAGCATGGAAACGCTTCATGGAATTTGACCGCAATCAGTTAGGAGAGGTTCTTGGAAACTACGGAAAAGTAGACCTGGTATGGTTTGACGGTGACTGGGAAAGAAGTGCGGAGCAGTGGCAGCTTCCGGAATTTAAGGATTATTTAAAGAGCTTTAATCCGGAGATGATCATCAACTCTCGTCTCCAGGGATATGGCGATTACAAGACTCCTGAGCAGGGGCTGCCCATCACGCGCCCGGAAGGTCCGTGGGAATTTTGTACAACAGTGAATGATTCTTGGGGATATATTGAGAACGACAACCATTATAAAACATTAAGACAGATTATCCACATGTTCTGCGACTGCATCAGCATGGGAGGAAATATGCTTTTGGATATCGGCCCCAGGGAAGACGGCTGCATCGGCGAAAAAGAGGAAGAGCTTCTTCTTGGTCTGGGAAAATGGATTCGTGAAAATGAGGAGGCTGTATACGGCACAAGGGACGGTGTTATGACCCGTTATTATCCGGGCGGAAGCACACTTTCCAAGGACGGCGAAACACTTTACCTTTTTGTACACGACAAACCGATGGAATCTATCTGTCTGAAAGGCCTGTGCAACAAGATTAAGAAGATTTCCGTGCTTCATTCCGGAAAGGAGCTGACCTGGGATGTTCACGGAGGCGTTCCGTGGTTCAATATTCCGGGAACTATATGGATAGACCTGACAGCAGAAGACTGCAATGAATACACAACTGTCGTGAAATTAGATCTGGAAGGAAGAGCAGATATGTACGGCGGAAGCGGTGCAGTTGTAACTCACAATTAATGATACCGGTGTCACAAGATCCCCCCCTATGAGCCTGCTCATAGTTTGGGGAGTTTGCCCCCGGCATCTAATTAATAAGGAGAGAAGAATGAAAAAATGGGACATGCCTGTTCCGCGAATCAGCTTTGCACCTCCGGTATACCAGTGCCGGAGGGCTGTGAAGCCTTTTGTTCTTGACGGAAACCTTGATAAGGAATTCTGGGAGGATGCGGAGTTCACGGAACTTTTTTCAGATATAGAAGGTGCGGATGTGAAACCGCCGAGATTTGAGACAAGGGCAAAAATGCTCTGGGATGATGAAAATCTATACGTTGGCGCAGAGCTTAAAGGAGATGAGATCTGGGGCAGCCTTACAGAGCGTGACTGCGTAATATTTTATGACAATGATTTCGAGATCTTTATTGATCCGGATTCCGATACACATGGATATTTTGAGTATGAGATGAACGTGCTGAATACTGTATGGGACCTCTTCCTCTTCAAGCCGTACCGTGACGGCGTGAAACCGCTGAACGGCTGGGATATTCACGGACTTCGCAGTGCAGTTCATGTGGACGGCGAGATCAACAATCCGAATGCGGAAAATAAGCGATGGATGATTGAGGTTGTGATTCCCTTTGCAGCCCTTTATGAAATGGCGAAGGAGCAGCGTTCTCCGAAAGCCGGTGAATACTACAGAGTAAACTTCTCCCGAGTACAGTGGGACGTGGACATTGTAGACGGCAAATATGTAAAGCGCACGGATGAGAACGGAAAGGTTCTTCCTGAGAACAACTGGGTATGGGCGCCTACAGGTGTGATCAACATTCATTATCCGGAGCTTTGGGCATTTGTATTTTTTACGGATGGAAAAGAAAATTATGAGATCCCGGCGCGGGAATATGCGGCATGGGAGCTTCGCAAGGTATATTATTATGAGCATCTTTTCTGTGATGCAAACGGCAGATATACGCAAGACCAGGATGAGCTGACAGGAGGGGAACCTCTGAAAATGTGTCCGGAAATTCAGGTTACCTCTCATGGATTTGAAGCAACTGTTTTCTGCGAGGAAGAAAACTTCCGCATAATGATTCGTGATGACGGAAAAATTGTGATGGACTGCGACAATTAAGGAGAGAACAATGTTTTCAGATAACTATCAGCGCACTGAGGAACAGGAGGAAAACACATGAACAAACATCCCGAAATAATTGACCGTTTATTTAAAGAACTGACTGAAAAGGCTGCGAAAGAAGGACATCCTGAATTTGCGGAGCAGTTTGTTACGTGCTATGCGGATACTCTGGAAAAGACGGCTGTCAGCAATGAAGACGGTACAGTGCATGTGATCACGGGAGATATACCGGCTATGTGGCTTCGGGACTCTGCGGCACAGGTGCGTCCGTATCTGTACGTTGCCAAAGAGAGCAGGGAGCTTCAGGACATTATCGGCGGTGTGGTGAGACGCCAGTTCTATTACCTGCAGCTTGACCCCTATGCAAATGCGTTTAACAATGAGCCAAGCGGAGCCTGCTGGGAGCGTGACAGCGATGATCAGAGTCCGTGGGTTTGGGAGCGCAAATATGAACTGGATTCCCTTTGCTATCCTATTTGGCTCGCCTATCTTCTCTGGAAGAATACAGGCTATACGAAGCATCTTGACGAGAGCTTCTGCACAGGAGTGAAAAAGATTCTGGAGATTTTCCGCATTGAACAGAACCATGAGGAAAACTCAGAGTACCGTTTCATAAGAACAAGAGGTAACCATACGGATACTCTTTCCAGAGACGGAAAGGGCGCTCTGGTGAAATCCGGAACAGGTATGATCTGGTCAGGCTTCCGTCCAAGCGATGATGCATGTACTTACGGCTACCTGATTCCATCCAATATGTTTGCGGTTGTTGTCCTGGGCTATCTGGAGGAGCTGGCAAATGCAGTTCTCCACGATGAGGCTCTGGCCAGGGAAGCTTGGGCACTTAGGGAAGAGGTTCATAATGGCATTGAGGACTACGGACATGCAGTTACCTGGGAATTTGGTGAAATCTATGCATATGAAGCGGATGGCTACGGCATGTTTAACCTCATGGACGATGCCAATGTACCAAGTCTTCTTGCCATGACGTATTTAGGGTATCCGGCAGATGAAAAAATTGCGGAAAATACCCGCAGATTTATTCTGAGCGAAGGAAATCCATATTTTTTCTCCGGAAAAGCTGCAAAAGGAATCGGAAGCCCTCATACCTTCAGCAGACATATCTGGCATATCTCTCTTGCTGTGCAGGGAATGACCTCCAAGACCCGAAAGGAGCAGGAAGACATCCTTTCTGCAATGATAGCGACCACAGGTGGAAAAGGTATGATGCATGAAGGTTTCCATGTGGATAATCCGGAAATCTACACAAGAGACTGGTTCTCCTGGGCAAACGCCATGTATTGCGAATTATTCCTGAACTATATGGGATATCATATTGAAGCTTAAAAAATAGAAATGCCCCCTGTATCTGATAGAAATTGTTTTTTTAAATTTTATCAAATATAATAGGAAATTACTATACAGCTGCGGCGCTTTTCGTAGTATAATGAAGAGAAAAAAGGCAGCTATAAAAATAGTAAGTTTTATGGAGAGGGAGAGCAATCATATGAGATACGAGTGGCTTGATGAATATTTGCTGAGCAAAAAGGCAGTAACCAAAGACCTTCAGAAGGACTGGAACTGGATTCGCTATCAGATCGGCGGAAAGATGTTTGCAGCAGTTTGTTTAGGTGAAAATGATGAGCCTTATTATATTACGTTGAAATTAGAGCCATTGGAAGGGGAGTTTCTGCGGCAGCAGTATGAAGATATCCTTCCCGGCTATTATATGAATAAAATACATTGGAATTCTATTAAACCGGATGGAGAAGTACCGGATGATCTGCTAAAAGATTTGGCAGATAAATCCTATCAGCTTGTGCTTAGCGGATTTAGTAAAAAGAAGCAGAGGGAGATTTTGGAAGAGGGGGATTTGGCAAAAACATTAAGCTGCTGCGGTACATACTGCTCAGAATGCAGCTGGTTAGGGTCTATGTGTAAAGGCTGCAATGCCAGCCTTGGAAAAGTGTTTCATGCGCCGGAGGGCCATGCGTGTCCAATCTATGAATGTGCAATTAACCAAAAAAAGCTGAAAAGCTGCAAAGAGTGTGCCTGTGTGCCATGTGATATATGGAAAAATACAAAAGATCCTTCTTTTTCAGATGAGGAATTTGAACGGAATATACAGGAGAGAGTTTCCAGATTACAGGCGCAGATGATTGTAGAGTGAAAGGAACGGCATTTCCATGGCAAAAAGTAATAAATATGAGATTGATATGTGTAATGGATCCATTATGGATAAACTGATCTCTTTTTCTATCCCGCTGATGCTGTCAGGGATTCTTCAGCTTCTTTTTAATGCGGTAGATATTATTGTTGTGGGGCGTTTTACAGGAAGTCAGGCATTGGCGGCAGTAGGCTCAACTTCTGCCCTGATTAATGTATTTACAAATCTGTTTATAGGAGTTTCTCTTGGTGCGAATGTTCTGGCTGCACGTTTTTATGCATCTTCCAAGGAGGAAGAAATGTCCCGGACTGTACATACGGCAATTGCATTTGCGTTGATTAGCGGAATTGTGATGGGAATTGCAGGACTTTTGTTTTCGAGGGGAGCCTTGATGCTGATGGCCACGCCGTCAGATGTAATTGACCAGGCTGCGCTTTATATGAAGATATATTTCCTGGGCATGCCGTTTTTTATGCTTTATAATTATGGGGCGGCAATTCTTAGGGCAGTAGGAGATACGAAAAGGCCTTTGCTTTTCCTGATTATAGCAGGAGCTGTAAACGCTCTGCTGAATATGTTCCTGGTAATCGTATTCAGCATGGGCGTAGCCGGTGTGGCAATAGCAACTGTGGTTTCTCAGATAATTTCATGCGTTTTGGTGCTTCGCTGTTTGTATCAGACAGAATCTGCATATCAGCTTCGCTTTTCGAAATTAAAGATTCGTGCAGCATACTTAAAGCCGATCTTTCAGGTAGGGATTCCGGCTGGAATACAGAGTACGGTAATTACGTTTTCCAATGTACTGCTGCAGTCCTCCGTGAATTCTTTTGGCTCCGTTGCAATGGCGGGATATACGGCAGCGAATAATATTTTCGGATTTTTATTTGCTTCTGTCAACTCTGTCACCCAGGCATGTATGAGCTTTACCAGTCAGAATTTCGGGGCTGGAAAATGGAAACGGATGGACAGGATTCTGGTACGGTGCATAATCCTGACAGTAACTGTGGCGCTGATATTGGGAGGAAGTGCATATATTTTCGGACCGGAACTTTTGAAGATCTATACTTCTGACCCGGAAGTTATCAAGTGTGGTATGGAGGTCATGCTATATACAACAGTGACTTATTTTATGTGTGGATTAATGGATTTGTTTCCAGGAGCGATGCGCGGAATGGGACATTCTGCGGTTCCGATGATCCTGTCTGTGATCGGGACGGTGGGAACAAGGATCGTGTGGATTTTCTTGATTTTTCCTTCCCACAGAAGCCTATCTGTATTATTTATTTCCTATCCTGCATCCTGGATGATTACAATTGTTATGCAGGTGATATGCTTTTTGGCCGTACGGAAAAGGCTATACAGGAAAATGGGGGTAAGGATATAAAGAGAAAGAAAAAGGGCATATCCTATGCGGGATATGCTCTTTTCGCTAAGCTATGCAGAGTTATTTTTCTTTGTTTGGAATGACAAAAATAAAAATTAGGGAACTGATAAGAAGCATGTACGGATAGTATAAATTTGGCATAATGTCAAAAGCCGTAACTTCTTTTCCAAGCTCCGCAGCTGCAGAAATGGCAACAAGCATCTGTGCACCGTAGGGAATTACACCCTGGAAGATACAGGAGAAAGTATCCAGGATAGATGCTGCATTTCTCGGAGAAATGTGGTATTCCTCAGACATTTCTTTGGCTATGGGATTGGCCATAACGATAGCGACTGTATTGTTTGCTGTAGCGATATCCATGGCGCCTACCAGAAGTCCCATGCCCAGCTTTCCTCCGTTCTTGCTGCGGAAGATGCGTTTGATAAAGTCGATAAGGGCAATAAATCCGCCGTATTCATGGATCAATGCGCAGATAGCGGAAACCAGGATTGCGATCATGGTTGTTTCATACATTCCGGCTGCTCCGGACCCCATATTTGCAAGAAGGGCAGTAGATTCAATGGTACCTGTAACCAGCATGATGATGGATCCGGACAGGATACCGATGAGTAAAACCACAAACACGTTGATTCCGATGATTCCGCCGATCAAAACAAGAAGGTATGGAATGATCTGGATCAAATTGTAGTCCTTTACAATGGCTGTGGCGCTCTGCGTTCCGGCAGAACGGAAGAAAATAATCAGCAGTGTTACAAGGGCCGCTGGAAGCGCGATGGCAAAGTTTGCACGGAACTTATCCTTCATTGCACAGCCTTGTCCATTACAGGCGGCAATGGTTGTATCTGAAATAAAGGACAGGTTGTCACCGAACATGGCACCGCTCATAACTGCACCGATGCAAAGAGGTACAGCAAAGCCGGAGGCATCTGCAACGGCAATTGCAATAGGGGTGATCAGGGTAATGGTTCCCACAGATGTTCCCATGGCAATGGAGATAAAGCAGCTTACTACAAACAATACAATGACTGCAAACTGCGCAGGGATAATGGAAAGCAGGAAATATGCAACGCTTTCTGCGCTGCTTCTGCCTACTACGCCTACAAAGATTCCGGCTGCCATAAAGATCAGGATCATGGTGATGATGTTTTTGTCGCCAACACCTTGAGCCATGACTTTTAGTTTTTCGTCAAAACTCAGTTTGGGGTTCTGCACACATGCAACCAGCAGTGCAGCAAGAAATGAAACTACGATTGGGATATTATAAAATCCCATTGGAATGTCCAGCACGTATTCAAATAGGATTCCAAGCCCTAAATACAGTACCAGAAAAACGCCGATGGGCAGTAAGGCCGCCCAGTTACCTTTTTTCATACTGATATTCCTCCATAGTAAATGGTATTGCGTTCTATCTTAAGACGCTATTATTATTATTGTAACATTAAAACACAAGGATGAAAAGCCTGCTTTTGCAGAAAAACCCATAATTCGAGTTGAATTTGTTACTGCTTTTTGCTTATAATAGATAGTAAATTAACAGCAGAGCTTTTGCAGCGGCTGCTTATACAAACGTCTAAATGTGATTAATACAGAAAGGAGACGAATGAGCGTGATTAACAGAGAGGATATGCTGGAACTGACAAGAAGAATGACCCCTGCCAGGACATCTATAGGGAGAGTGGCCGGCTGCTACGTAGACAGTGATGGGGAATTTGGGGGAAGCTTTAATACTAATTTCCTGAAGCTGTCAGAAGCAGAAAAAGCAAGAAACCTGAAGCTGGCAAAAGCAGTTCCTTTTTCTGCTGCCAATAAAAATCTGAAGCAGTATAAGTTTTTGGCAAAAACGCAGAAACAGGAGAGCATGTGGCAGCTCCTGATGGCTATGAAAGAGTGCGGATTAAAGAATGATGCGCTGATGGATACCTTTTATGATATTGTGAGGGAGCATTACCATGGGGATTCAGAATACGCCATTCTGGTATTTTGCGATCACTATGATATTCCGGCAAAAACATCTGACAAAGAACGCCTGTGGGAATCAGAGGAGATGTTTGAATATCTGATTTGTGTAATCTGCCCTCTTATTGGGGAGTATGAACCTGGAGCGCCGGAGTGTGGGTTTTTGTTCCCTGCATTTACAGATAGGAGCGGGGATCTGAACCATGTAAATGTTTACCAGAAGAATCCGGACAGACCACATACAGAACTTGTAAAAGAAATCCTGGGTGCACAATAAAGAGCAGATACCGCACCGGATTTCGTTACAAATTTCTTTTGACAAATACAATCCCAGTGGTTAAAATAGCATATGTGCATCGCTTTAGCGATGGATAAGTGAAAAAATATGAACTTTCCTGCGGCAAAAACAGCCGCACATAGATGAAAGGAGACAAAATGAAGACCTGGGAGGAGAATATCCGCAGGGTGATCCCCTATACGCCGGGAGAACAGCCTAACCAGCCGGATATGATTAAATTAAATACAAACGAGAACCCATACCCGCCGGCTCCCGGAGTGGAGCGGATCCTGCACGGGATGAACACAGACACGCTGCGTCTCTATCCGGATCCAACAGCAGGGGAACTTGTACATGCTGCAGCATCCTGTTATCACCTGGATGACAGCCAGGTTTTTGCGGGGGTAGGCTCAGATGATGTGCTTGCAATGTGTTTTCTTACATTTTTTAATGGAAAAAAGCCAATCCTGTTTCCTGACATAACCTATTCTTTTTATGACGTATGGGCAGATTTGTTCCGTATCCCATATGGGCGTCCGCCTCTGGATGAAGATTTCCACATCCGTAAGGAAGACTATCTAAGAGAAAACGGCGGTATTATTTTTCCAAATCCCAATGCCCCCACAGGTGTGGAAATGCCATTGGAAGATATCGAAGAAATTATAAAGGAAAATCAGGATTCCATTGTCATTGTGGATGAGGCATATGTGGATTTTGGCGCAAAGTCCGCTCTTCCCTTGATTGAAAAGTATGACAACATGCTGGTAGTGCAGACCTTGTCAAAATCCCGTTCCCTTGCAGGAATGCGTATCGGACTTGCCTTTGGGAACCCTGTTTTAATAAAATATCTTAACGATGTAAAGTATTCCTTTAATTCCTATACCATGGATAGGACCGCCCTGGCAGCAGGTGCGGAGGCGCTGAGTGATGAAGCATATTTCCAGGAGACTTGCAGTAAGATAATAGAGACAAGGGAATGGACGAAAAATGAACTTCAAAAGCTGGGATTTTCTTTTGAGGATTCTAAGGCGAATTTTATTTTTGCAGCTCATGAAGCCTGCCCGGCAAAGGAATTGTACCAGGCCCTTAGGGAGCAGCATATATATGTTCGCTATTTCCCAAAAGGACGGACATCCAATCATCTTCGGATCACTATCGGAACCCGGGAAGAGATGGAAGCCCTTCTTATATTTTTAAAAGAGTATTTAAGTAATCGCTAGGAGGTATTATGGAAGCACTGGTACAATGGTTTGCAGCAAATCTGGCACAGTTCATTTCACCGGAGGCAGCGGTATTTGTAATTTCAATGATCCCTATTTTGGAGCTGAGGGGGGGGCTTCTTGCTGCCTCTCTCCTGAAAATACCGGAAACGGTTTCCATTCCCCTTTGTGTGATTGGAAACATTATTCCCATCCCCTTTATTCTGCTTTTCATCCGGCAGATTTTTAAACTCCTGAAAAAAACAAAACTTTTCCGGGGGCTGATCCTTAAGCTGGAAGAACGCGCTATGGGTAAAAGCGAGCAGATCAAGAAATATGAATTCTGGGGACTGGTTCTCTTCGTTGGAATTCCTCTCCCTGGAACAGGCGCATGGACAGGTGCATTGATTGCCTCTCTTTTGGATATTGATATCAAGAAATCCTCCCTGGCAATCCTTCTTGGAATTGTTATGGCCACAATTATTATGTACATTGTTTCTTATGTTTTGGTGGGCAGCATCGTCAGCTAAATATCATAGTTGGGGGAGGGAAAATAATGCTGCAAGAAAGAAAGGAAGTATTGAAAAATAGAATACACAATGCGGTTGTTTCCGATGTGCTTAGGCGCAGGCTTTTGTTCTGCATTCTAAATGCAGCTCTTTCTCTGACTGCTCTTGTTATGACGGTGGTTAATTATTTCACAAAAGAGTATGTGCTTTTATATTCAACATTAATATTTTCTGTGCTTTGCTTATTGAATATACTTGCAATCCTGTATTCTGATGTGAAAAAGAATGCGATTTACCGGATTTTTGGTGCAGAGGCATTAGTTCTGCTGGCCTTTTTTTTCATCAGCGGGGTGCCGGATGGCTTTAGCGCACTTTGGGTCAGCTTGATTCCAAGCTTTGCGCTGCTGATTTTCGGAATGAAAAGCGGCAGTATTTTTTCTTCCATTTCCCTCCTTATGCTCGTGTTTTTGTTTTGGATTCCAGTGGGAAAGGGATTGCTTTTGTATTCCTATTCAGAAACCTTTATGCTGCGCTTTCCTTTTTTGTATTGTTCTATTTTTCTCATATCTCTTTTAACGGAGTGGATCCGCAGGGAAACACAGCATGAGCTTGAAAAAGCCAGGAATGAATATTATGATTTGTATAGGCATGATTCTTTAACAGGACTGAGGAACCGGTTTGGTATTAAAGAGTATATGGAGGCAGCATTTGGCGAAAAAGAAAAGGAGCGGGCTGCAATCATAATTATGGATATTGACGATTTCAAGAAAATAAATGATACTTACGGCCATGAAGCCGGAGACCAGGTTTTGAAAATGGTTGCATCTATTCCTGAAAAAAATATGTGCGAGCATTCTCATTTTTGCAGATGGGGCGGTGAAGAATTCTTGCTGCTTATGCAGTGTGACCACGACCCGGAAAGCATTGCAGAGAATATCCGCAGAGAAATTGAAAGCACACCTGTTGTGTATTATGGAAAAGTCATTTACGTTACTGTGAGCCTGGGAGTCAGTGTCAGAGATTGTATGTCAGATATGACCATTCATGATGTGATCGACCAGGCGGATCAGGCAATGTACTGCTCGAAACACAGCGGTAAAAACCGTGTTACGGTATACGGGACGGACAGCCAAAAAACAAAAGGCTGCCCGTCATAATGCTGCCTGTTTATATAAGCTTCCTCTTCAGCATTTCTCCGTTCGTAGCGTAAGTTAATGCTGTCTCCCGGGTGATCTTTCCCTTTCTGTATAATTCCAGCAAACTCTGATCCATAGACCTCATCTGATACTGGGAAGAAGAGTAGATTACCCCGTCAATCTGATGCACCTTATTTTCCCGGATCATATTGCGTATAGCAGGAGTCAATTTCATCACCTCAAAAGCAGGAATGGTATGCCCATCCACATCTGGAATTAGCTGCTGGGAGATTACAGCCTGAAGCACCATGGAAAGCTGAATGGCAATCTGATGCTGCTGATTTGGCTCAAACACATCCATAATACGTCCAATGGTACTTGCAGCTCCAATGGTATGGAGGCTGGAAAGTACCAAATGTCCTGTCTCGGCTGCAGTCATGGCGGTCTGGATAGTCTCATAGTCACGCATTTCCCCTAACAAAATTACATCCGGACTCTGGCGCAGCGTAGCCCTTAAAGAAACCAGGTAACTGTCTGTATCTGTGCAGATCTCACGCTGGCTGATAATACATTTTTTATGCCTGTGGAGATATTCCAGAGGATCCTCCAGGGTAATGATATGTCCTTCCCTGGTATTGTTAATACGATCCACCAGGCATGCCATAGTTGTAGATTTGCCGCTTCCGGCAGGTCCGGTAACAAGAACCATCCCCTTTGTAAAATCGGCGGTATCCATGACCTCCTGGGGAATATTGAGCTGGGAAGGATCCGGAAGATCGAAGGCGATCATACGGATCACAGCCGCAAGGGAGCCTCTTTGCCTGTAGGTATTCACACGAAACCTTGACAAACCGGGAATGGAAAAAGAAAAATCATCATCTCCGGAGTCTAGGAAGGGTTTGATATTGCGGTTGCCTGCAAGCTGATAAATCTCATGTATGATTTGGTTAGTATCCTCAGGCATAAGCCTCTCACCAACCGGGGTAAGCAATCCGTCGACCTTGCTGGACAGGGGAAGCCCGGCAATAATAAAAATGTCAGAAGCATGCTGTTTTGCTGCGCTTGTTAAAAAATCCAGTACAAAAGTATCTGTCATTGGGTAATCTCCTTTATAAAAACCGGTTGTTTAGTGTCCGGAGTCCAGGCTCCGTCAGAATATGTCTGCCATGTATTCAGCCTAAGAAAAGGTCCTTTTGGACTATCAGGATAGCATACGCTGGCTTCTGTATGAAGGAACTGTGTATCTGAAAAAGGAATTTGGACAGAAAGGGTATGAGTATCTTCCTTCCATAAAAAACCAAGGGAGCAAAGTTCGGAAACCTTATCCATATAGTCCTTTTCCCCGCGGGTATCCAAATAGGAAGCCTTTAGAAAATCCTCTGCATCAAGGCAAAGCTGTGCTGCCTTGGAACAGGCAGCATAGTAGGCTTCTGTCTGTTTCATAGAACGCTTGCTCATACGCAGATCTGATCGTGCGCTTCCCAGGGTAAGTAGTGAGAGGATAACCATGCAAAGCACGGCAAATATTAAAAATAAAGAAGTAATTCCAAGAGTAACCAGAGGTCTGTTCTTTTTCAATCAGGCCGCCTCCTTTCCTGATAAAAGGACTGGGAAGCAGATGGTTTGTTCAAAAAGGGTATCCCCCAGACTGTTCTCAAACTCCAATGAGGCCTGCTTCTTTCGCTCTGTGACCGTAAGCGTTATGAGGAAACAGTAGCCTGCATTCTCGGGGGCGCATGAGCGCCATTTGCTGTCATAGGTATAGAGCAGTTTTTCGCCGGATACATTCCCTCCGGGCAGCAGTGAGAGAAACGCTTCCTGGCTGCCGTCGCTTCCTTCCAGAATTTCGCCTGCAGTGGTGGTGAGTTCCTGAATATGATTCCATTCCCTGGCTTCTCTGTGGCAGATGCGTGCGGCAGAAAAAACCTGTATACAGGCGGCTGCAGTCAGGGATAAAATCAAAAGGGATAATATCATTTCCATTAAAAAAAGTCCTGATTTGGAATGGGTAGTTATTTTTTTCATTACAAATCTCCTTTGAGCATCAGGCAGCTGGAGGGCCTGGATGAATCAGGAAGCTTGCTGCTGTGCCATTGGTATCTTCCATGGAAATCCGGAAGAAACCTTCCGCAGTTTCTTCTATAATAAAGGAATCCAGAGAAGCAATATCAGTTCCCATAGAAAGGGACGCAGTGCTTGATGCGGGAGTAAAAAGCTCCTTTAGCTGTCCGTCATAAAGATAAATATAGGTAGTAAGTTTCCTTCCCTGGATTTCATCCTCCAGGCAGATTGCCTCTGTACCCTGGAAATCGCTGAGGGAGATATCCTTTCCATTGTCATGCTGCCGGATTTTAACCGTAAGATAAGACATGGCAGTACGGAGGTTATAATTTTCTTCCGTGCCCCTTACTGCATTCTGGTAGGCTCTGGCAGAAGAGAGAAGCATCAGGAGAAGAAAAAGGACATACACGCCGAATAGTAGGATAGAGAATAGAAAATCGACGGAATGGTTTTTTTTTGCAGAACGGTTCATATCAGACCTCCTTTCCCGCTCTTCCTGGGAAGAACAGAAATCATGGGAAATAAATTGGAACCGTTAGGCACATATTCTATGATAAATTTTTCTTTGTCATAGGTGATATGGTATTCGTCCAGAAGCTTTGAAAGGCTTTCAGGATAACTGCCTGTAAGGGAATATGTATAAACTGCACCATTTTCCAGCGCCTGTGTAAGGGTCGTCTGTTCTTTGGCAATGGTATCCCGGGAAGTGCGGGTGATTGCCATCAAAAATATTCCGCATAAAAGGATCGGAAGCACTGCCGGAAGCAAGACACGGACAATACGGGCTGCACGTCTTCTTCCAGGCTCAAATATATCATCCATAGGCTTTACCTCACACGATCATGTCCGAAAGAATGCCAAGAAGAGGCATCATAACGGAGAGCAGCACCAGCCCCACCAGGATGGAGAGAAGGATAACAATGGTAGGCTCCACAACAGAAATAATCTGATCTATTATAGAAACAGATTCTTCACGGTAACGTTTGGAAAGCTTAAGCATTACCTCATCCGTAGCTCCTGCACGGATACCAATGGAAATAAGCCTTGCGTCCATCCCCTGAAAAAGTCCGGATTCTGTCATAGCATCGGAAAAAGGCGCTCCTTCGTTTAAAAGCTTCAGAGCTTTATGAAGACGTTCCTTTACTAAAGGGTGGGAGAGCAGGTGATCTGCAAGCTCCAAGCTGGAATCCGGCCCCAGACCGCTTCGGATTCCCATGGATATGGCCTGCGTAAGACGTCCATAGTCCATTGTAATGGGAACCTCTTTCACCTGAGGTATACGTGCTGCGAATTTTCCCAACTGATTCCTTCCTTTCTCGCTGCAGCAGAGAAAAATAATGAAGAGGATCAGAAGGGCTAAAATGGCAAGAAAAACAGCGGAATAGCGGCTGATAACAGAGCCTGTCTTGAGAAGCCCGAAAGAAAGCCCGTTTAGCTCCAGACCCATCTGCCTGAAAACCTGCTGAAAAACGGGAAGAACCTTTATCAGCAAAATGACGATGACAGCGCCCATCATGCCAAGCATGATCATAGGATAGGCAACGGCGCTTCGGATGCTGCGGGAGATTTCCGCTTCCTGTTCATAATGGGCTGCAAGACTGGCCATTACTTCATCAAGGCAGCCGGTTTCTTCTCCTGTTTTTACATATGCAACCATGGAGACAGGAAAAATGCCGGTATCATTAAAAGCCTGTGAAAGGCTTCCTGTTTCCTCCTGGCTTTTGATCAAGGCTTCAAAGATTTCTTTGCTTCGCTGGGACTTACTGTCATCATAAAGAATCTGAAGCCCTTCTATACTGGAAATCCCTGAACGCAGGATAATAGATAACTGTTCACAAAAATGGAACAATTCCTGATTAGTAAGCATCTGGCTCATGAATAAAACTCCTTTCGCTGATATTCAGCGGCTAAACTGTATGATATAATTATCTCCGTCGCCAATATAAGAATGAATTGCTTCTGCATCCTCTGCATTGGATTCAAAGGTAGGGTCCAGACGGGTCCAGCTTTCCCCGTCAAAGGAAATGGCTTGGTTGATCCAGCCTTTGGAACGAATATAGACATCAATCCAGGCATGCTTGATATCGCTGGAATATCCGATCTGCAGCTTGCAGGGAATATCCCTTGCCCGGAGCATGGCAGTAGTGAGAGCTGCATAATCAAAGCAGATTCCCTTGCCGGTATTCAATGTTTCATCAATATCGGGCAGATATCCTGCCTCAACTGTCTGCGCTTTTTCCTCATCATAAGTGACATGCGAAGTTACGTAATCATAAATGATCTCAAGCGCCTCCACATCTGTAGTATCCGCTGGCATCATGGTCTGTGCCAAAATACATGCCTCTGTATCCGGTGTAAAGTTTACATACTGATTGGGATACAGAAAAGGGAGAAATATATTTTCAAACGTGACTTCTACAGTATCACTAAAAATGGCGGCATACATATCTTCGTTTACCTGCTGGTAACAGAGGACCTGATAACTGCCTTCTCCGCCGGTGAAAGGAATTACAGCAGATTCTGACGGATCTATAAAATAGGAATAAAGTACTCCATCGGGTCCGGTCAGCTGGACATTAATACGGCCTGCGGAAGTGTCTGTCTGTGCTACCATGTATCCTTGCTCTTTATTAGAAATATCCAGTGTGACAGGAGGACCCCCGAAAACTTCCTTTCCGTCAGCCGTTGGTACAAGGACCTTAGGAGGTGAAAAGACGGGCGGCTCCTGAGGTGAACCTTTTTTTGAACCACATCCGGGAATAAAGAGCAGACATAAAATAAAAAGGAAAAGCGGACGGATCAATGGAAAGCGTTTCATTTTACCCATCCTTCCTATGAAAAATAATGTAAAAAACCATAGTTGGGGGCTTTTGCCCCCAACATCAGTATATCAGATTTATGGAAAAAGGGAAGGAAAATCAAGGCAATAAATATATAAAAAAATGGAAAAAAAGGATTGACAAATATAGGATAGATGAGTATACTATAACTGTAATAAAAGAAAGGCAAACTTGTTGAAAAGCAAGGACGCAAAGCCAAGGGTCTAAGGTGTTTGACACTATGACAGCCGGTTGCCGCATTAAATTCCGATTTAATGACGTTATTTTGGAATGGATATGAAAGGTATTATATATCCTTTTGTTTGTGGTGACCGTTTATTTTTAATAAACGGTTTTTATATTGTAAAAAGATATTCCGGAATACGCCAAATCGTCAATGAAATCAGAAAGGTGTGTAAAGAAAATGAAAAAGAGAATTATGGATTTATTTAGAAACAAGAAAATTGCAGGTGGATGTGCAGCAGCGGCGTTGGCAGTTGTTATAGGTGCAGCAGCACTGATGCAGCCGGCAACAACAATTCCGGAGCTTCCTACATATGAGGATCCGGTTATGGAAGTATCTGTTGAGGAAGAAGAAACTCCATTAGCTGCAAAACCAACCGTTAAAACAAAAACAACAAAGAAAACTTCTAAGAAAAAAGTAAAGCTTTCCAAAGCAGCTACTAAGACTTATACTAAGAAACTTCCGACCAAGAAAAAAACAACAAGCAAAACTTCTAAAAGCAAGACCCAGAAGGTTGTAACAAAGACAGTAGTTTCTACAGCGACAAGCGAGAAATACACCAAGAAATCTAAAGTGAAAACTGTTACAACAACCACTACAACAACAGTTACCACTACAACAACCAAGCTTGCAGCAAGTACTGTAACTCAGGCAAAACCGAAAACCAGCAATACAGCTGCAAAAGGCAAATATGAGATTAGCATCAGCAAAATTGCTCCAAAAGCAGATGCAAGAGTAACATCTGCATTCCAGAAACTTGGATTTAAGGTATATGTTGACTCTAAAGTATCTTACTCAGGATATTTTGATGCAAAAACAAGAACGATCACTTTGAAATATGAAGATGATACCATCTATCATGAGCTTGGACATTTCCTTGCATTTATTGCAGGAAACGTAGATAAATCAGCGGACTTTTCAAAAGTTTACAGCAAAGAAAAATCTAAATTTACAGGTGTAAATAAAACCTATGCAACACAGAATGCCGCTGAGTACTTTGCAGAATCTTTCAAAGACTACACCTTGAATGCAGGCGTGCTGAAGGGTTCACGTCCAAGTACTTACTCATCCATGGATTCTGCTCTGAGCAAAGTATCCAGTGCACAGATAACCAAGCTTCAGAAGATGTATGCTCCAATCTGGAAATAAAAATGAACCTATAAGGAAACGGCTGCCGCACTAATCCTGTGCGGCAGTTTTTTTCTATATAAACCAAGTAGTTCGTCATCCGCAGAACATATCGTGTGTGGACAGAATAAAAAAAATATGTTAGAATACATTCCAATAGTACAATTATGCCGCAATTTCTTATACTGCGGATGAGAAAAAAGCGGATCCGCAAGGATTCTGATGTTCGTGTCTAGTCAGACAGAGTATCCCGTAAATTGTGAAGAGAAAGATGTTATAGAAGGCTGAGGTAATATTTATGAGAGAAAAATATGAATCATTGTCACTTACAGTTTTGAAAGGACTTGCGAAGGCCAGAGGAATGAAAGGGGTTTCTACGTTAAGAAAACCTGAATTGATTGAACGCATGCTCCAGGAAGACGAAAAAGAAGAAAAGCCTTCAATTGAGAAGACACGTCCAGAAAGAGTAAGTGAAAACTCCACTGTGGAAAAAACAGAGCCAGAAGTCCAGGAAGAACCAAAAAGAAATCCTGCATACCGTTTTCCTACAGAAACGGTTCAGCTGGACAGCGGCGAGAAGGCAAATGGAATCCTGGAGGTTATGCCGGATGGATTTGGATTCATCCGCTGCGAGAACTACTTACCTGGAGAAAATGATGTATATGTTTCACCGTCTCAGATCAGGAGATTTAACCTGAAAACAGGCGATATTGTCCAGGGAAATATCCGCATTAAAACACAGGGAGAGAAGTTCAGTGCGTTGCTGTATGTGACATCTATTAATGGATTCCATCCAAGCGAGGGACAGCGGCGGCTTAATTTTGAGGACATGACCCCTATTTTTCCTAACCAGCGGCTGGTTCTGGAACGTTCCGGCGGAACAACTGCCATGAGAATTGTAGATTTGATCAGCCCTATTGGCAAAGGCCAGAGAGGTATGATCGTATCTCCGCCGAAAGCAGGTAAGACAACCCTTCTGAAAGATGTTGCCAAATCTATTTTGAGGAATAACTCCAATATGCATCTTATCATTCTTCTGATTGACGAGCGTCCGGAGGAAGTTACCGATATTAAAGAAGCTATTCAGGGACCGAATGTGGAAGTGATCTATTCTACCTTTGATGAGCTTCCGGAACATCACAAAAGAGTATCCGAAATGGTTGTGGAACGTGCGCGCCGTCTGGTAGAGCACAGAAAGGATGTTACGATCCTTCTGGATTCCATTACAAGGCTTGCAAGAGCCTATAACCTGATTATCCCGCCAAGCGGCAGAACCCTGTCCGGCGGTCTTGACCCGGCAGCATTACATATGCCGAAACGCTTCTTTGGCGCAGCCAGAAACATGCGTGAGGGAGGAAGCCTGACAATCCTGGCAACAGCCCTTGTAGATACAGGAAGTAAGATGGATGATGTTATTTATGAGGAATTTAAGGGGACCGGCAATATGGAGCTTGTTCTTGATAGGAAGCTGCAGGAGAAAAGAGTATTTCCTGCCATTGATATCCAGAAATCAGGTACCCGCAGGGAGGATCTTCTTCTCAGCAGGGAAGAGCAGGAGGCAGTATACAATATGCGCAAGGCTTTGAACAGCATGAAGGCAGAGGAAGCGGTAGAACAGATCCTGAATATGTTCTCAAGAACCAAGAATAATGCAGAATTTGTGCAGATGGCGAAAAAACAGAAATTTTGATAAACAGCTTGCATTTGCAGTGCGATTATGTTATAATCAGAAAGCTGTTTAATAGTGAATTCGTCTGAGAATTACGAATAGAAATACAATAAATATAGAGAGGTGAAAATCATGAGAGAAGGAATCCATCCGAATTATCATCAGGCTACTGTAACCTGCAACTGTGGAAACACATTCGTAACCGGATCTACAAAGTCCGACATCCACGTTGAAATCTGCTCCAAATGCCATCCGTTCTATACAGGACAGCAGAAGGCAGCTCAGGCTCGCGGACGTATTGATAAGTTCAACAGAAAATACGGCTTGAATAAATAATCAGACTAATAGAAGTGTTGTGAAGGTTGAGGTTGGGAAATCTCAACCTTTCTTTTACCGTAGATGTGGGAGAGACATATGAAATCATCAAATATTGGCGGCCAGGCTGTTATGGAAGGAATCATGATGCGGCATAAGGAGAAGTATTCTATTGCAGTGCGCCGTCCTGATCAGGAAATTGAATTAAAGGTAGAAGATTATAAATGCGTTTTCGGTAAGGCAAAGTTCTGGCGTAAGCCGGTGATCCGCGGAGTGGTCAGCTTTGTGGATTCCCTTGTCATGGGGACGAAATGCCTGATGTATTCTGCAGAGATTGCTGGGGACGAAGAGGACGAGGATTATGCGGCGAAGACAGCCCATCTTACGGAAGAGGAGAAGGCTGTCCGCAAGGCGAAGGAAGGGAAACAGTTTCAGTGGCTTTTGTATGTGACAGTAGCTGTTTCCATTGTGATTTCCATTGCAGCATTCATGCTTCTGCCCTATGTTTTGGCAAGCCTTTGCAGAAAGGCAGGAACATCTGAGTTTGTAGTCACCATTGTAGAGGCTTTTGTAAAGCTTGCGCTGTTTATGGGATATATGCTGCTGATTTCCAGAATGAAGGATATCCAGCGGACATTTATGTATCATGGTGCAGAACATAAATGCATCAATTGTGTGGAGCACGGACTTCCCCTTACTGTAGAGAATGTCATGAAGAGCTCCAGACAGCATAAGAGATGCGGAACCAGCTTTTTGTTTCTGGTAATGCTGGTAAGTATTATTCTGCACTTTGTGTTTGTGTTAGTGCCTTTTTACTGGGTGCGTCTGTTGGGCAGACTGCTGATGGTTCCGGTGGTAGCCGGGATTTCCTTTGAAATTATTCAGTGGGCTGGCAGAACAGACAGTAAATTTGCAGATATGATGAGCAAGCCGGGCCTTGCCATGCAGAAACTGACTACCATTGAGCCTACGCCGGATATGGTGGAGGTTGCCATTGCGGCAGTGGAAGCGGTATTTGACTGGAAGGCTTATCTGAAAGAAGAATTTGGAGCCGAAACAGAAGATGGCGGGGAAGAAGAAAATGGAGAACCTTAAGTCTCTTTTGAAAAAGGGAACGGAGATTCTGAAAAATGCGGATATTGAGGAAGCCGGGCTGGATGCCTGGCTCCTTCTGGAATATGCAGCAGGAATCAGCCGCGCTTATTATTATGCCCATGATACAGATGAGATACCCACAGAGACGGAAGAAACTTATTTAAAGCTTTGTGCTATGCGGGCAGAGCATATTCCGCTGCAGCATCTAGTTCATAGGGCATATTTTATGGAATATGAATTTTATGTGGATGAAAATGTACTGATTCCCCGCCAGGATACGGAGATACTGGCAGAAACTGCACGGGAAATCCTGCACGACAGAAAGACCCCGGCAGTTTTGGATATGTGTACCGGCTCCGGATGCATTCTTATCAGTCTGCTTGCCCATAAGGCAGACTGCACAGGAGTGGGGGCGGACATTTCCCAAAAGGCTCTTGCTGTGGCAAAAAGGAATGCAGAAAACATCGGCGTGGCAGAAAGGGCATTTTTTGTAGAAAGCGATACATTTTCGGCTGATTTTTTTCAGGAAAAGGATGGAAAATTCCCTGCAAAATATGATATGCTTATTTCGAATCCCCCTTATATTCCAACAGAGGAAATCATGGGGTTAAAGGAAGAGGTACGTTCTCATGACCCCTTTCTTGCACTGGACGGACGTGAAGACGGTTTGTATTTTTACCGGGAGATTACTGCACAGGCACTGAAGCACTTAAAGCCGGGCGGCTGGCTTTTGTATGAAATCGGGTGCGGTCAGGGAAGTGCAGTTGCGGCTTTGATGGAACAGGCCGGATTTGCATCAGTAGAGGTAAAGAAGGATTTGGCAGGACTTGACCGGGTAGTTATGGGGGCGGTCCCGCAGATAGATATGATACAGCAGGAGGACGATTATGTTTGACAAATTAGAAGATTTGCTGCTTCGTTTTGATGAAGTGCTGAACGAGCTGGGTGAACCGGGAGTTACCGGGAATCCTGAACGTTTCCAGAAGCTGATGAAGGAGCAGAGCGAACTGCAGCCAATCGTGGATGCATATAAAGAGTATAAAAAGAGTAAAGAAACTATAGGGGACAGCCTCTCCATGCTGGAGGAGGAGAAGGATGAGGAAATGCGGGAAATGCTCAAGGAAGAGCTTTCTGATGCAAAGAAACGGGTAGAGGAGCTGGAGCATGAGATTAAGATCCTGCTTCTTCCAAAAGATCCCAATGACAGTAAGAATGTTATTGTGGAGATCCGGGCAGGCGCAGGCGGTGATGAAGCTGCTCTGTTTGCAGCAGAGGTTTACCGTATGTATGTAAAATATGCGGAATCTCTTCGGTGGAAAACTGATATGCTGAGCCTGAATGAGAACGGTATCGGCGGATTTAAAGAAGTAACCTTTATGATCCAGGGGACGGGAGCTTACTCCCGTCTGAAATACGAAAGCGGCGTGCACCGTGTACAGCGTGTTCCTGAGACGGAATCCGGGGGAAGGATTCATACTTCCACTTGTACGGTAGCCATTATGCCGGAGGCAGAGGAGATTGATTTCCAGCTTGACTTGAATGACTGCAGATTTGACGTATTCCGTGCTTCCGGAAACGGCGGCCAGTGCGTCAATACCACAGATTCAGCGGTACGTCTGACCCATATTCCCACAGGGATCGTGATTTCCTGTCAGGATGAGAAGTCTCAGTTAAAGAATAAGGATAAGGCCTTGAAAGTGCTGCGTTCCCGTCTTTATGAGATGGAACTTGCAAAACAGCATGATGCGGAGGCAGAAGCCAGAAGAAGCCAGATCGGTACAGGGGACCGTTCCGAGAAGATCAGGACCTATAATTTTCCCCAGGGCCGAGTGACAGACCATAGAATCAAACTGACGCTGCATCGTCTGGAAAATGTGCTCAACGGGGATCTGGCAGAAATCATTGATAGCCTTATTGCAGCGGATCAGGCTGCAAAACTCAGCAATCTGCAGAACGAGGCCTGATATTTCAAAGGCATTTGTACCGAAAAAGTATTCATAATTAGAGAAGTATCTATAAAGGCATTTACAAAAGTATTTATGTTAGAAAGAAGAGGAAGGAAGCATGAAAAAAACAGCACTGGTTATTATGGCAGCCGGGATTGGAAGCCGCTTTGGAAAAGGAATCAAACAGCTTGCGCCTGTAGGCCCTAATGGTGAGATTATTATGGATTATTCCATTCATGATGCTCTTGAGGCGGGATTCAATAAAGTGGTATTTATCATCCGTAAAGACATTGAAGAAGAATTCCGCCAGGTAATAGGGAACAGGATCGAGAAAATTACAGAAGTGGCTTATGCATTCCAGAGCCTGGAGGAGCTTCCGGATGGTTTTGTAAAGCCGGAAGGCCGTACGAAGCCATGGGGAACCGGACAGGCTGTTCTTGCAGCGAAAAAGGTGCTTGAGGAGCCCTTTGCAGTAATTAATGCAGATGACTATTATGGAAAAGAAGCTTATGTAAAGGTTCATGATTATCTGGTTTCCGAAAAGCCTGCAGATGGCCTGCTTCATATCTGTATGGCAGGTTTCCGGCTTGGGAATACGCTAAGCGACAACGGAAGCGTTACCAGAGGCATCTGCCACATTGAGGATGGCATACTTACAGGCATAACAGAGACACATGATATTTTTAAAACAGCCAAGGGCGCAGAAACCCGCAGCGAAGACGGTTCCTCAGAAGAACTGGATACAGGAAATCTGGTTTCTATGAATATGTGGGGACTGACTACGGAATTTATGGATACACTGGAAAAGGGCTTTACAGACTTTTTAAGGGACTTAACTCCCGGAGATGTGAAGAAAGAATATCTCCTTCCGGAGATGATCGACCGTCTCATTAAGTCTAAGGCAGCCAATGTGGATGTACTTGAGACTGAGGATACCTGGTTTGGTGTAACCTATGCAGAAGATAAGGAGTCTGTCATGGAGGCATTCCGTGACCTTGTGAAAAAAGGTGTTTATCCTTCCAATCTTTATGCATAGATTATCATAAAAGTAAATGGCAACCGTTCATGAAATTCTGTTTATAGAAAAGAGGAGATTATTATGGGAAAATATTTTGGAACAGACGGCTTTCGCGGTGAGGCAAATGTGAAATTAACGGTGGATCATGCATTTAAGGTTGGGCGCTATGTAGGATGGTATTATGGCCGCGGCCATAAGGCTAAGATCGTCATTGGCAAGGACACCAGAAGAAGCAGCTATATGTTTGAATATGCCCTGGTAGCCGGGCTTACGGCATCGGGTGCGGATGCTTACCTGCTTCATGTAACTACAACGCCAAGCGTATCCTATGCAGTACGAACAGAAGATTTTGACTGCGGCATTATGATTTCTGCAAGCCATAATCCTTTCTATGATAATGGGATCAAGCTTTTGAACGGAAACGGACAGAAGATCGAAGCATCTATTGAGGAGCGTATTGAAGCATATCTGGACGGGGAGATAGCAGAACCTCCCTTGGCTACAAGAGAAGATGTTGGACGCACCATTGACTTTGCTTCCGGCCGTAACCGCTATATAGGATACTTAATTTCTATACCAAGCCGTGACTTCAAAAACATCAAGGTCGGGCTTGACTGTTCCAATGGAAGTTCCTCCGCAATTGCCAAGAGTGTTTTTGATGCCTTAAGAGCCAAGACCTATGTAATCAATAATGCGCCGGATGGAACCAATATTAACACAAACTGCGGATCTACTCATATTGAAGTTCTGCAGAGGTATGTAGTGGACAACGGGCTGGACGTAGGATTTGCATATGACGGTGACGCAGACCGCTGTATTGCAGTGGATCATAAAGGAAACATCATTGACGGCGATAAGATCATGTATGTCTGCGGCAAATACCTGCGGGAAAAAGGCCAGCTGAACCGTGATACAGTGGTAACTACCGTAATGTCCAATCTGGGGCTTTATAAAGCTTTGGAAAGAGAGGGAATGCGTTATGAGCAGACTGCGGTAGGGGATAAATATGTGGCAGAGAATATGCTGGAAAACAATTACAGTATCGGGGGAGAGCAGTCAGGACATATTATCTTTAGCCGCTATGCAGCTACCGGTGATGGGATTCTCACCTCTTTGATGCTGATGGAGGCCTGCGTGGAGAAAAAGGCAACTCTCTGTGACCTTGCAAAAGAGATGAAGGTTTATCCGCAGCTTCTGCGCAATGTCCGCGTAGCAGATAAGCAGGAAGCCAGAGAGAATCCTGCAGTTGTAAAAGCAGTTCAGGCTGCGGCGGAAGCTCTTGGAAATGACGGACGTATCCTGGTAAGAGAAAGCGGTACAGAGCCTGTAATCCGTGTGATGGTGGAGGCAGGAACAGATGATATCTGCCGCAAAGAGGTGGAACGCGTTGTTAAGGTGATGGAAGCCGAAGGACTAATCGTAGAATAATAAGGGACAGATGAAAAGCAGAAAAATATTATGTATTTTTGCAGCTTGTGCGGGAATGGTTTTCCTTGCAGGCTGCAAAGGTGAAGAACAGAAAGTATTTGAGCAGGCAGAGAAGGACTTTTCTCAGGGAAGCTATGAGTATGCGCTTGCAGGCTATGAGACTTGTGCTGCAAATGGATGGAAGGATGCCCGGGCCTACAGAGGAGCAGGGATCTGCAACATGCGGCTTGGAAACGACGAAGCAGCAGTCAGTGATTTTACCAATGCACTGAACTGCGAAAAAGTAGAAAAGGCACTGGAAAAGGATATCTTATCCTACCGGGCTACTGCACAGTGGAATCTCGGCATGTATTCGGAGGCCATGGCAGACTGCCAGACCCTGGCCTTAGAGCACAGCATGGATGCAGATACTTATTATCTTACAGGAAAAGTAGCTCTTTCCATGGATTCCTATGGTGAGGCTTCTGACAATTTTGAGCAGGCCTACGGCGAAGACGCTACCTATGATATGGCGATCCGGATTTATGAAGCCTACCTGGAAAGAGGGATGGAGGCAGACGGAACCAGATACCTGGAGGCTGCCCTTGCCAGTGAGCCAAAAAATGCAGAGGATTATTGTGATAGAGGCCGGGCTTATTATTATATGGCAGACTACACCAGTGCCCAGAAGGAGCTTATTGAGGCTTCGAATAAAGGAAGCCTGGAAGCGCTTCTGCTTTTGGGAAGGGTTTATCAGGCCCAGAACGATATTTCCAATGCACGTTCCATGTATCAGGAATATGTATCCAAGGAAGAAGCATGTGCTTCCGGATATAACGGTCTTGTTCTTTGTGATATTGCAGAAGGAAAATATGAGGACGCCCTGACAAATATTAACAACGGTCTGCCAACCTCCACTACAGAGGAAATGCAGGATCTGTTATTTAATGAGATTGTTGTTTATGAGAAGCAGCTTGATTTTCCAAAAGCCTTGGAAAAAGCAAAGGAATATCTGGAAATGTTTCCGGAGGATGGAGCTGCTCTTAAGGAAGTGAAATTTCTGCAGACCAGAATTGGATAAGGATGTGTTTATGCAATTTTATGACTTTAAAGAAATTGAAGAACGGGTGATTCTGGTAGGGGTGCAGGTGAATGACCATGAGGATACCTTCGAATCCCTTTTGGAGTTGGAAGAGCTTGCCCAAACAGCTGGAGCTGTTACTGTTGGAAAGATCATACAGAACCGGGAGGCTGTTCATCCGGGAACCTATATTGGAAAAGGAAAGATAGAAGAAGTGCGCGCCCTGGCTCTTGCCATGGATGCAAACGGAATTATCTGCGATGATGAGCTGTCCCCTGCACAGATGAATAATCTGGAGAGGGAGCTGGACTGCAAGGTAATGGACAGAACGCTTTTGATTCTGGATATTTTTGCCAAAAGAGCTGTAACAAGTGAAGGAAAGATTCAGGTAGAGCTTGCCCAGCTTCGGTACCGTTCTGCACGCCTGGTAGGACTTAGGGAATCTCTGTCCCGTCTTGGCGGCGGGATTGGAACCAGAGGTCCCGGAGAAAAGAAACTGGAGACGGACAGGCGTCTTATCAGAAGCAGAATTACCGCACTGAAGGAGGAGCTTGCACAGGTAGAGAAGCACCGTGATCTGATCCGTTCCAGAAGGGCGGCAGGAAGCTTAAAGACAGCGGCTATTGTAGGCTATACCAACGCGGGGAAATCCACTCTGCTGAATACGCTGACAGGCGCACAGGTGCTTTCAGAGGACAAGCTGTTTGCAACCTTGGATCCGACTACACGTTTGCTGGAGCTGCCTGACGGACAGCAGATACTGCTGACAGATACCGTTGGCTTTATTCGTAAGCTTCCCCATCATTTGGTGGAGGCATTTAAGAGTACTTTGGAAGAAGCGAAATATGCGGACTATATCATCCATGTGGTGGATGCGTCAAATCCGCAGGCAGAGATGCAGATGCATGTTGTGTATGAAACTCTGCAGCAGCTTGGAGCAGCAGGCAAAAAGGTCATTACCCTTCTCAATAAGCAGGATCTGGTGCACGGAGAGGCCATACGGGATTTACGTGCGGATCATACGCTGAAGATTTCCGCTAAAACAGGGGAAGGGCTGGATGAGCTTGGAGGACTTTTTTCCAGGCTGTTAAGCGAGGATCAGATTTATATTGAGCGCTTATTTCCCTATCAGGAGGCAGGGAAGATCCAGCTGATCCGGGAGTATGGGCAGCTCCTTTCTGAAGAGTATACAGAAAAGGGAATCGCTGTAAAAGCCAGGGTTCCAATGGAAATTTACACAAGAGTAAATTAAAAAATATATGCCTTGACAAACACCATATTATGTGCTATGGAGAAAAACGAGCACAAGATATGGTGTTTTTTCTATTGACGGAACTGGGAGAGTTTGATACAATGGGTCTACAGCTTTAAAAGAAAAGGAAGTAGAGGGAGGCATTTCATGTTTCAGGTAGTAAAGCGTGACGGAGAAATCGCTGATTTTTCTATGGGGAAAATTACTGCAGCAATTGATAAAGCCTTTGTTGCCAAAGATAAGTGTTACAGCAAGGATATGGTAGATCTTCTGGGGCTTCGTGTAACAGCAGATTTTCAGAATAGAATTCATGATAACCAGATTACAGTGGAGGATATCCAGGACAGCGTAGAGAATGTGCTGATCCAGGCGGGATATGCAGATGTGGCCAAAGCGTACATCCTTTACCGCAAGCAGCGTGAGAAGGTACGCAATATGAAGTCTACCATTTTGGATTATAAAGAGATCGTTAACAGCTATGTGAAGGTAGAGGACTGGCGTGTAAAAGAGAATTCTACAGTCACATATTCTGTGGGCGGCCTTATTTTGAGCAATTCCGGTGCAGTTACGGCCAATTACTGGCTGTCTGAAATCTATGACAATGAGATCGCAGATGCCCACAGAAATGCGGACATTCATATTCATGACCTTTCCATGCTTACCGGCTACTGTGCCGGATGGTCCTTAAAGCAGCTCATTTTGGAGGGGCTTGGAGGAATCGAAGGGAAGATCACCTCTTCACCGGCCAGGCATTTGAGCGTGCTTTGCAATCAGATGGTGAACTTTTTGGGAATCATGCAGAATGAATGGGCAGGTGCACAGGCGTTTTCTTCCTTTGATACGTACCTGGCGCCTTTTGTTAAGGCAGATAACCTTACTTATCCAGAAGTAAAGAAATGTATCGAAGCCTTTATTTATGGTGTAAATACGCCAAGCCGCTGGGGTACCCAGGCGCCGTTTTCCAATATTACCCTGGACTGGACAGTTCCGGATGATCTTGCGGAGCTTCCTGCAATCGTGGGCGGCAGGGAGATGGAGTTTAAATATAAAGATTGTAAAAAAGAAATGGATATGGTGAATAAAGCGTTCATTGAAACCATGATCGAGGGTGATGCCAATGGCCGCGGATTCCAGTACCCCATTCCTACTTATTCCATTACAAAAGAATTTGACTGGTCTGATACAGAGAATAATCGTCTTTTATTTGAAATGACAGCCAAATATGGTACGCCTTATTTTTCAAATTATATTAACAGTGATATGAAGCCAAGCGATATCCGCAGTATGTGCTGCCGTCTTCGCCTGGACCTTCGGGAACTGCGCAAGAAGAGCGGCGGGTTCTTCGGTTCCGGGGAGAGCACAGGATCTGTAGGGGTGGTTACGATTAATATGCCGAGGATCGCATATCTTTCCAAAACACCGGAGGAGTTTTATCGCAGACTGGATCATATGATGGATATTGCAGCCAGATCACTTCATATTAAAAGAGAAGTTATCAGTAAGCTTCTTGAAGAAGGCTTATATCCTTATACAAAGAGATACCTGGGAAGCTTCGGAAACCATTTTTCCACTATTGGCCTTTTGGGAATGAACGAGGCAGGATTGAATGCATGCTGGCTGGGATGCGATATGACAGACGAGCGTACGCAGAAATTTACAAAAGAGGTTTTGGAACATATGCGCAGCCGCCTTTCCGATTACCAGGAAATGTATGAGGGAGAGCTATTTAACCTGGAGGCAACTCCTGCAGAGTCTACCACTTACCGTCTTGCAAAGCACGACAGAAAGCGCTGGCCTGATATCCGCACAGCAGGAAGCAAAGGCGATACGCCCTATTATACCAACAGTTCTCACCTGCCTGTAGAATACAGCTCAGATATTTTTGACGCATTGGATATCCAGGATGAGCTGCAGACCCTTTATACATCCGGTACGGTATTCCATGGATTTATCGGCGAGAAGCTTCCGGACTGGAAGGCGGCCGCTTCTCTTGTAAGGAAGATTGCAGAGAATTATAAGCTGCCTTACTATACCATTTCCCCAACCTATTCAGTATGCAGGGAACATGGATATTTAAGCGGGGAACATTTCACCTGCCCGAAATGCGGAAAGAAGGCAGAGGTTTACAGCAGAATCACAGGATACTACCGTCCTGTGCAGAACTGGAATGACGGAAAGGCACAGGAATATAAAAACAGAACCCTTTATGATATTGCTTCTTCCAGCCTGAAAAAAGTTCATACAAGTGTGGTAACTCTGACGGAAGAATATGTGAATATAAAACCATTAGAGACACATAAGTATTTATTTACCACCAGTACCTGCCCCAACTGCAGAATGGCTAGGAAGATGCTGGAGGGTGAAGAACTGGAGATTATTGACGCTGAGAAAAACCCGGAGATGGCAAGGCAGTTTGGCATTATGCAGGCGCCTACGCTGGTGATCACCGATGGAGAGCATTTGACAAAATATGTAAATGCGTCTAATATACAAAGATATGTAGACTCGGAAATGTAAAGGGTCAGGGGAAATACGGGGGATATGAAAGGAGAAAGAGAGAATGAGTGAAACAAGAAGCATTCCCTACAAAATTTATCTGGAAGAGAAGGAAATGCCGACAGAATGGTATAACGTGCGTGCAGACATGAAGAATAAACCTGAGCCGCTGTTAAATCCTGATACACTGAAGCCTATGACAGCGCAGGAGTTGAGTGAGGTTTTCTGTGATGAACTGGTAAAGCAGGAGCTGGATGATACCAATGCTTATATTCCAATTCCGGAGGAGATCAGGAGCTTTTACAGGATGTACCGTCCTTCTCCGCTGGTAAGGGCATACTGTCTGGAAGAGAAACTGCAGACACCGGCGAAGATCTATTATAAATTTGAAGGAAACAATACCAGCGGCAGCCATAAATTAAATTCCGCCATTGCCCAGGCTTACTATGCCAAGAAGCAGGGTTTAAAAGGCGTTACCACAGAAACAGGAGCGGGACAATGGGGTACTGCCCTTTCTATGGCATGTGCATACCTGGGACTGGACTGCAATGTTTACATGGTAAAATGTTCTTATGAGCAGAAACCTTTCCGCAGGGAGGTAATGAGAACCTATGGCGCACAGGTAACCCCTTCTCCTTCTGATACAACAGAAGTGGGCAGGAAGATCCTGAAAGAGCATCCTGGAACAACAGGAAGCCTTGGATGTGCTATTTCAGAAGCTGTAGAATGTGCAAAGGGGCGGGAAGGATACCGTTATGTATTGGGAAGCGTTTTGAACCAGGTTCTTCTTCACCAGTCTGTAATCGGCCTGGAAACAAAGGCAGCTCTTGGTAAATATGGAATTAAAGCGGACATGATCATCGGATGTGCAGGAGGCGGTTCCAATCTGGGCGGTCTGATCTCTCCGTTTATGGGTGAGAAGCTCCGGGGAGAAAGGGATTATCAGTTTATTGCAGTAGAGCCGGCATCCTGTCCAAGCCTTACAAGAGGAAAACATGCGTATGATTACTGCGATACAGGTATGGTAACACCACTTGCTAAGATGTATACCTTAGGAAGCGGATTCATTCCTTCTGCAAGTCATTCCGGAGGTCTTCGCTATCACGGCATGAACCCTGTTCTGTCCCAGATTTATGCAGACGGACTGATGGAGGCACGTTCTGTAGAGCAGACGTCTGTATTTGAAGCAGCAGAAATGTTTGCAAAAGTGGAAGGAATCCTCCCTGCTCCGGAGAGTTCCCATGCCATCCGTGTTGCCATTGATGAGGCTATGAAATGCAAGGAAACAGGAGAAGAAAAGACCATTGTATTTGGCCTTACCGGAACCGGTTATTTTGATATGGTGGCTTATGGAAAATACAATGACGGAGAAATGAGCGACTATATTCCTACAGACGAAGAGCTGCAGGTGGGATTTGACGGAATCCCCAGATTTCCCGGGAATGAAATTTAAATAGAAAAGCAGCATTATGATGATGCTATACCCCCCAATCTCTCTTGGGAATTGATAATCCGAGAGACTGGGGGTTTTTATATACCATTTTAGTAGTGGTCAGCCTTGGTTCTGGGCTGCTACCAGGTGGGAAGCTCCGTACATTTCCCGAAGTTTTGGTTTTTCAATCTTCCCAGTAGCATTTCTTGGAACATCGGCAAAAATAATCTTCCGGGGACGTTTGTAGCGGGGAAGCTTTTTACAGAAGGTGTTAATGTCATCTTCTGTGCAGCACATACCCGGTTTCAGGGAGATGATAGCTGCGGAAATTTCTCCAAGACGGGGATCAGGAAGGCCGATAACAGCAACATCCAGGATGGAATCATTGGTTCGAAGGAAATCTTCAATCTGTACAGGATAGATATTTTCGCCGCCGCTGATAATGACGTCTTTCTTTCTGTCTACCAGGAAAATAAAGCCGTCTTCGTCTTCCTGGGCCATATCTCCTGTGTACAGCCATCCGTCATGGAGAACTTCCTTAGTGGACTTGGGATCATTATAATAGCAGACCATAACCCCGGGGCCTTTTACAGCAAGCTCGCCCGGCTCGCCCTGCTTCACAGGACTGCCCTGTTCATCAATGATCTTCGTTTCCCAGCCGTAGCCGGCTTTACCGATAGCGCCTACCTTATGGATGTTTTCCAACCCAAGATGTACGCAGCCAGGCCCTATGGATTCGCTGAGGCCGTAGTTGGTGTCATACTGGTGGCGGGGGAAGTATTCCTTCCAGTGTTTGATCAGACTCTGGGGAACCGGCTGCGCACCAATATGCATCAGGCGCCATTGGTCAAGCTGATACATGTCCAGTTTAACCGTACCGTTATCCAGCGCCAGGAGCAAATCCTGCGCCCAGGGAACAAGGAGCCATACAATGGTGCATTTTTCTTCGGAAACAGCGCGGAGAATAAACTCCGGATTGGTTCCTTTAAGAAGGACTGCTTTGCTGCCGGACAGTAAACTGCCGAACCAGTGCATCTTGGCTCCTGTGTGGTAAAGAGGCGGGATGCAGAGAAATACATCATCTTTTGTCTGATGGTGATGGTGCTGTTCCGTCTGAGCAGAATGGAGCAGTGCCCTGTGTGTATGAAGAATGGCTTTTGGAAAGCCGGTGGTTCCTGAGGAAAAATAGATAGCAGCATAATCTTCATCCACAATATCGATCTTAGGAGAACGGCTGGAGCAGTTGGCTGTATGCATCGTGTAGTCTTCTGCAAAACCGGGGCAGCCATCCCCTACATAGTAAAGAAGGCGGTGCTTGCCGATCTCATCTGCAACCTCTTCCACACGGCCGATGAACTCAGGGCCGAAAACAAGGATATCTACTTCTGCAAGATCCAGACAGTACTGGATTTCCTCGGCGGAATAGCGGAAGTTCAAAGGAACTGCAAGTGCTCCGGTTTTTAAGATACCAAAATAAATAGGAAGCCATTCCAGGCAGTTCATAAGAAGGATAGCAACCTTATCACCCTTTTTCACTCCTCGCTCCAGAAGTAGGTTGGCGAAACGGTTGGCTTTTTCATTAAAAACATTCCATGTAATTTCACGCCTGTAGTAGGCAGCACGCACAGGCTCGATCAACTCATATTCTTTCCAGGTGACACGCCGTGTTTCCGGCATCTCAGGATTGATTTCAACAAGACACACATCATCGCCGTAGAGACGGCAGTTTTTTTCCAGAATTTCTGTAATAGGCATTGGAATCTGAATCTCCTTTGACAAGTTTTATGCTTAATTTCATTATTCGCACTTTAAAGCGCTTAATTACTAAAGTAAATATTACTGGATTTTGCAGGGATTGTCAACTGCAATTTTGGCTATTGTGTATCCGGACAGAGGAAAGGAAAAGGGAAAAATTGTGAGAAATGTCTTGACAAGAGAATAAAAAATGATATACTAAAACAAGCACTTCAACGAATAAAAGCGTTACGCTTTAAAGCAAGAAAATAATGGAGGTTTTAAGTTATGGCTGTGAAACTGATTCTGCTGGTTGTATTTTTTTCAATTATGATCTGCGTGGGATTTGTATCCCGTAAGCACGCGTCCAGCGTGAATGATTTTGTACTTGGAGGGAGGAGCGTTGGTCCGTGGCTGACAGCCTTTGCATATGGAACATCTTACTTCTCAGCGGTGGTATTCGTAGGGTATGCAGGTCAGTTTGGCTGGAAGTACGGCCTGGCTTCTACCTGGATCGGGCTTGGAAATGCAATTCTTGGCAGCCTCCTGGCATGGGTGGTTTTGGGAAGGCGGACCAGGATCATGACCCATCATCTGCAGGCAGCTACCATGCCGGATTTTTTTGGAAAGAGATTTGACAGCAATGCCCTTCGGGTTGCGGCTTCTGGGATCGTATTTGTATTTTTGATTCCGTATACGGCTTCTTTGTATAACGGACTTTCCAGACTGTTTGGAATGGCTTTTGATATTCCCTATACGGTTTGTGTTGTTTTAATGGCAACACTGACGGGAATCTACGTGATCCTGGGGGGATATATGGCAACAGCCATTAATGACTTTATTCAGGGTATTATTATGATCGGCGGCATTATTGCAGTTATAGGCGCTGTATTAAGCGGACAGGGCGGATTTATGGAGGCAGTAGGAAAACTGGCGGAGCTCGAGAGTGATGTTCCGGTAACTTATGGACAGCCGGGGGCTTTTGTCTCTTTCTTTGGACCGGATCCTTTAAATCTTCTGGGAGTTATTATCCTGACTTCTCTGGGAACCTGGGGACTGCCTCAGATGGTACATAAGTTTTATACCATTAAGAATGAGAAAGCTGTAAAAACAGGTACGATCATTTCTACTTTTTTTGCAGTGATCATTTCAGGAGGCTGTTATTTCCTTGGAGGATTTGGAAGGCTTTTTGACAGTCCTTTGATTTATAATGCAGATGGAAGTATGGCGTATGATGGGGTCATCCCGGCTATGCTGTCTACCCTTCCCGATGTGCTGATCGGCATTGTGGTGATCCTGGTGCTTTCCGCATCCATGTCCACCCTTTCTTCCCTGGTGCTGACCTCCAGCTCTACGCTGACGCTGGACTTTATTAAGGGAAACCTGGTAAAAGACCTGGATGAGAAAAAGCAGCTTTTGATCATGCGGATCTTAATCGTGTTTTTTATTATCATTTCAGTTGTGCTGGCTATAAATCCCCCCACCTTTATTGCACAGCTTATGGGTATTTCCTGGGGTGCGCTGGCAGGAGCCTTTTTGGCGCCGTTTTTGTACGGGCTGTTCTGGAAGAGAACTACAAGGCTGGCTGTATGGGCAAGCTTTATTGCAGGCGTAGGGATTACCGTTGCCAATATGTTTATTAAATTTATCGCATCTCCCATTAATGCGGGGGCTGCAGCTATGATCGCAGGCCTGATCATTGTTCCTTTCGTGAGTCTGCTGACACCAAAGATGAAGGCTGGACATGTGGAGGATATTTTCTCCTGCTATGATGAAGAAGTGTATGTGAAGCGGAAAGTGGCTTTGCCGGAAAAGGAAAAATAAGAGCAAAAAAGGATTCAGGAGAAATTGGACTTTCCTGAATCCTTTTTGTCCCATAGAGATGCGTTGGGAGATTAAAGGCCAAGGAGCATTTTTGCATTTTTGCAGAAAATCAGCTCTTTTTCTTCTGGAGAAATACCTGTATAGGATTGAAGCCTTTCTGCGCAGACCTTTTGATAAGTCCATGGGGCATCGGTTCCGAACAGGATGCGGTCAGCTCCATGGAGATGTACCATCCGTTCAAACTGTTCCCGGGACATATGCATAATTGAATAGGAAGTATCAAGATAAACAGGTTTGCCGCAGAGTTTTTCTTCTGCTTCCTCATAGTGCTGGTTGCTGCCCATATGGGCAAGGATCAGCTTAAGAGGAGCCACCTCGCCCAGTACTTTAAGAATCATGCCTGGTGTGCAGAATTCTTCATCCGGTGTATAAGGGTCGTAGCCTGCATGGGTGAGGACGGAAAGCCCAAGTTCAGAGGCCTTATCAATGATGTGCATGTAGCGGATGTGGTCAAAATGGAGTCCCTGGTAATTGGGGTGAATTTTAATGCCCTTGAAGCCCTCCCTTTTGATAAGCTGAAGCTGGACCTTGTAATCATCCGAAAGGGGATGGACGCTGGCAAAGGAGATCAGCCGCGGCCCGGAAGCTTCTGCGCAGGTTTCATTAATATGAACCGCAAATTTTAGAATAGAATCAAATTGGTGGGGATTTGTGACAATGGGAAGAACCACGCTTAAATCCACACCGCTGCATCTCATGGAGTCCTTTAATCCGTCAATAGTTCCGTTCATGCTGGGCTTCAGGTGAATCACAGAGGCCAAATTGGGGATGGCTTTGGCGGCAATTTTGTCAGGGAAAATATGTGTATGAAAATCAATGATCATGATAATGCCTCCTGGTATATATCTAAGTAGCAGTATCTAGTATAGCCGAATAGTGCACTGCTGTCTACTGGGTATTTAATAATGAAGAATCTGCTTTTTCTTGCGGAATTTGCAGTAACATGATAAACTGGTTTCGAAAAAAGAGATGGAAGGATAGAAAGGGGAGAAATAGTAATGATTAAACAGAATATTGTATTTGTGGAAAACAAAGCCGGAAGCTTAAGAAAAGTGACAGAGATCCTGAAAAAAGAGAATGTGGATATCTATGGATTTGCGTGTTTTGACGCACCGGAATTTGCACTTTTTAGAATGGTATCCAGCAATGCCGGGAAGGCTTCAGAGATCTTGACGGAGAATGGATATATCAACAGGGTGGCAGATGTGATCGCCTTAGACCTGAAGGACGAAGTGGGCGGTCTGGATGAGATTTTAAGCGTTGTGGGTGAGAGCAATATCAGCCTGGATTATATTTATACTTCCTATCACCGGGGACGGCAGATACCGGTAGTGATCCTCCATTCGGATGAAATTTATTTAACAGAAAATGTACTGAAAAATAATGGATTTAAGTCTCTGGAAAGAGTAGAAGAACTGCAGAGCTAAAAAGATACGGAACAATGAATGCCAAAGAAAGGGTACTTAGGAAACTGACAGAGACATAAGACTGGAGGCAATAGATGTATCGGATTTTAATTGTGGAAGATGATGAAGTAATTGCAGAACTGGTAAAGAGGCATCTGCACTCCTGGGGATACGAGGTTGACTGTGTGACGGATCTTTCCAATGTTCTTGGAGAGTTTGTAAAGCAAAATCCCCAGCTGGTGCTTCTGGATTTGAAACTGCCATTTTATAACGGATTTCACTGGTGTGAAGAAATCCGGAGGATTTCCCAGGTGCCCATTCTTTTTCTTTCCTCAGCTGCTGATAATATGAATATGGTTATGGCTATGAGCAGGGGGGCGGATGATTTTATTGCAAAACCGTTTGATCTTAATGTGCTGGCAGCGAAGGTTCAGGCTGTGCTTCGGCGGAGTTATTCTTTTGGAAAAGCCAGTGATATTTTAGAGCACGGCGGTGCAATTTTAAATCCCGGGAATGCTTCTATTTCCTGGCAAGGGAAACAGGCAGAGCTTACCAGGAATGAGCTCCGTATTCTGCAGATCCTGTTTGAGAATGCAGGAAAAACCGTTTCCAGGGATGCGATCATGATAAAACTGTGGGAAAATGACAGCTTTATTGATGACAATACTCTGACGGTAAATATGACCCGGCTTCGGAAGAAGCTTGAGGGAATGGGACTGTCGGATTTTATTATCACCAAAAAAGGGATGGGCTATATGCTTGCCTGATAAGGAAGAAAAGAATGGGATATCTGAAAGAGTATATAAAGAAAATCTGGAAAATTCCTGCACTTTTTTTGTTGTTTGCAGCTATTATGATAGGTGTGTTCTGGCTGTATGATCTGCCTGTGGAGTCTGTGCTGTATGGAGGGATTCTTTGTGAAAGCGCAGGGCTTGTTTCATTCTTCTATGGATATTATTCTTATAAAAAACGGGGGGAAGAGCTTAAAAAAATCCAGCAGACTTTGCCCCTGGAGCTTGATTGGCTTCCTTCACCGAAAGATGGCAATGAAGAACAATACCAGGAGATGCTTCGGCGCATGAACCTGATGCGCATGGATGCGGAAGCAGGCAAACAGCGTTTTTATACAGAATTAACAGATTATTACAGTATGTGGGCGCATCAGATTAAAACACCTATTTCTGCCTTGAAGCTGATTCTGGCAGAAGAGGAGATAAAGAACAAAGCAACATCCTATGAGTTATTTAAAATAGAGCAATATGTGGAAATGGTGCTGGGATATCTGCGTACAGAGGACATGTCAGCAGATATGAAATTCAAAAAATGCAGCCTGGATAAGATCATCAAAGAACAGATACACAAATTTGCACGGATTTTTATAGGGAAGAAGCTGGCATTGGATTTTCAAGAAACGAACCAGGAAGTCCTGACAGATCCTAAATGGCTTGGATTTGTGATCGGACAGATTCTCTCTAATTCTCTGAAATATACGAAGACAGGGAAAATCTCTATTTTTTGGTCAGAGATAATGCCTGATACCCTTGTAATAAAGGACACGGGGGTTGGAATTCGAAAAGAGGATCTTCCCAGAGTGTTTGAAAAGGGCTTTACAGGATGGAATGGAAGAGAGGAATCACGCTCTACAGGGATTGGCCTTTATCTGTCATCTAAGATTATGAAACGTCTGGGACATAAGATCTCCATAACGGCTGAATTTGGCAAAGGAACGCAGGTACGGCTTTTCCTTGGACGAAAGGAACTGGACATGTATTAAAAGGCCACAGCCCCGGGAAACCACTGGTTCTCCGGGGCTGTGGCTTTTATCTTGCTCTTACTGCCATTACTTTGCTGTAGCTTCCGTAAATACGCTTGCCGTTACATATCTGGTAGGGGCGTATTTTGTAATAGCAGACCTTATTTCTCGTAAGTTTTTTGTCTGTGTAAGTACTGGTGTTTTTTCCTACCGTTTTGATAAGGCGATAGCCATTTGTTTTGTGGGTGGAGCGGAAAATCTGGAAGCCGCTGGCTTCCGGAAGTCTTTTCCAGGTAAGCTGAGCCTGATTTCTGGAAACCGTTCTTGCTTTGCAGGGAACATTACTTAAATGATAAAGGGGGCGGCAGACTCCATGAATCTGGGCAGCTGTTCGGATACGGTAATCCACCCGATCCTTTACATTTCCATCAATGGTAACGACCGTGTTTCTATTCTTGGATACGACGATACAGGTATGGGAAGGGCCTTTTGCAAATTTCTCTTCCGAGGAAACAAGGAGAATATCCCCAGGCTTGATACTGGAAAAGGAGATGGCTTTGGAAGCTGCTTTTTTGCATCCGCAGGCACGATGATTCTGCCCATTATTTACAATATAATATCTTCCCTGCTGTGAAAAGAATTTACGGTAATCGCTTGCGCAGGTCTTTGGCGAAACAATGGATTTGGGGATTCTCGCCTTATATGCGCACCATCCCACAAATTCAGAGCACCATGGAAGTCCGGGCTGTTTTGCCCATGCCGAAAAAATAGTTTCCCCTGTCCTGGATTCATGGTATCCGAACTGGGACTCTGCTACAGCAAGGATATCCCGCTGGAAATTGCCTGTCAGCTTAGGCAGCGGATAGTTCATGGCATAACCGGCATACACATTATATGTGAAGCTTCCTGTGAGAAGGCATATGCTGAGAAATACGCAGCATAGCTTTTGGATAAGGTTATGATGACTGCCTGTACGGCGTATTTTTTGGATGATCATCATAGATTTTCCTTTCTATATATAAAATAAGCTGACCTTTAAGGGATGCTTAAAAAAATGAGTTCTCTTTAGTGTAATGCTGTTTGTGTATTAATATTCTAACATTTAAGTAAATATTTTACAATATGCGGAGAGCAGATATTTAGCTTTTCTATTACTTTAGACAGCTTTTCTAAAAACGGAAATGATATAATACTTGTTTATAAAAATTTGGGTTGACCATATGGGAAACTTTCGATAAACTTAAATAAGGAAGATGTAATAGGAAGGAATTTAATATATTATGAGAAAGGAACCATTGATTAGTATTGTTTTACCAGTATATAATGTGGAAAAATATGTAGAAAAATGCATTCGTTCTATTTTAACCCAAAGTTATAAGAAGTTTGAACTTATTGTTGTTAATGATGGTTCTACTGATAAATCTTTGGAGATATGTCAAAGGTTCTATGATGATGATATTATTATCTTAGATAGAAAACAAAGGGGAGGGTTAAGTAGTGCAAGAAATTTAGGGATGAAGTATTGTCATGGTGAGTATATTGCGTTTATTGATAGTGATGATTGGATAGAAAACAATTATTTAGAAGAACTTGTTAATGGAATATTTGATGAAGACGTGGATATAGTACAGTGTGGATATAATCGTAAATTAGATGATAATAAAACTTTATATAAGAAATGTTTTTCGGAGAAAATCATAAATAATAATGATAAGATCTTGTATGAATATTTTGTAGAGCACTCGATTTATACAACAGTTTGGGGAAAAATTTTCAGAAGAAAAGCCATTGATAATCTTTTTTTTAAAGAAGGTCATAATTATGAAGACCGCATTTTTATGGCGGATTTATTGGAAAATGTTAATAAAATTAAGATTATTGATAAGCCGTTGTACAATTATAGAAAGAATAACAATAGTATAACACAATCCGGTATTACTAAGGAAAAAATTGAAGATGTTTTATATGCATATGAATATTCTAAGAATAAGTCTAAAAATAATAAACAGAACTATTCTATATATATAAGCTATGTACTTTGTGGAGCATGTATAGAGTTATATTATCAATTATGGTTAAAGCATGATCCAGCTTTAAATTATCTCAAAGATAGACTTATTGATAAATTTATAGAAAATTATAGTACTTTAAATATGAGAAAGTTTAAAGTGAAAAAATTAGGAAAGCTGAAAGTAATTCTTTTTCGTTATAATAGAAAGATAACTATGCTGATATTAAGAGTTCTTAAGTTGATGAATATTGTTGAATAATGAAGGATTTTGCTCATTATAAAATTATTTATATATGGAAAAAGAGGACATTAAAATGAAAATGCTTTATATAACACAATCAGAAACAGATTTAGGTTTATTTGATTGGGGAAATAAAGAATATTTTTATGGACATACAAAAAAAATTAGTGATCAGATTGAAGCGTTTTGTACATTAGGAATCGATACAATATATTATAATCACTTAAAATTAAGAAAACCGAGAAAAGGGAATGTGTGGAACAAAATTAAATTTAGATTACCCTATAGCTCTACTTACTCGCAAATTATATATACAGATGCAATTGATGGATATGATGCTTATTATATACGATTTGAAGGTGCAGATTATAATTTATACCAGTTTTTAAAAAAATTGCGTAAGAATAATTTAAATGCGAAGATATTGTTAGAATTTCCAAATATGGATTATGATGAAGCATTTGCTCATAGAATAATTGACATACCTATATATTTGAAAATTAAACGGTTTTTTAAGAAGACTGAAAAAATAATAGATAGAAGTATTACAATGAATGGAAGCTGTCAATTTAAAAATTATAAGAATATACCAATTATTAATGGTATAGTTACAAAAAGAATAAAAACAATTGATAATAGTGAACAATTTAATAATAACGAAATTCATTTGGGGATGGTAGCTGGATTTTGTGCTGTGCACGGAGTAGATATTCTTATAGAATCATTACATCAATATTATCTTAATGAGAAGAAAAATAGAAAGATTTTCATTCATCTTGTGGGAGTAGGTGCATGTATGAATGATTATCGCGAATTAGTAAAAAAATACCACTTAGAAGAATATGTGCTGTTTCATGGATACCTATTAAGTGAGAGGTTAGATCAAATCTATGAGAAATTTGATATAGGTATATGTGAAATGGCTGCTTATCGAAGGAATTATCCTGTTTCCAGTTGTTTAAAAAGCAGAGAATATTTAGCGAAAGGGTTACCAATCGTAAGTTCTATAGCAAATGATGCCATAAAAGAAGATTTTGCTTATTTTAAATTGATAGATACGTCTGGTGGAATATTTGATATGCAGGAAATCGTTTCGTTTTATGATGAAATATATGGAAAGAAAAAACTTCAAGAGATACGAAAAGAAATCCGAGAGTATGCTGAGCAAAATGTGGAAATGCAAGTGACATTAAAACCGGTTATTGATTATTTGAAAATGAAAGACAAATAAAAATAAGGAGCTTCCTGTATAATTCAAATCGCTGACAGGGGACAACCTTACAAAATTGCAACATTACCAGGGAAATTGTAAGCCAGAGCTATGGCAGGCAATTTCCCTTTTTTCTATACTTATGGTAAAGAAAAGAGCTGACCGTTGACCAAAGGGCTAATGGCAGGTATCATATCATAAGAGATAGAAAAGAGGAGAGCATATGGCATTACTGGAAGTTACGAATGTAAAAAAGATTTACAGTACCCGGTTTGGCGGGAACAAGGTACAGGCGTTGTCTAATGTCACATTTTCTGTAGAGGAGGGAGAATTTGTGGCGATTATGGGAGAGAGCGGAAGCGGAAAAACCACCCTCCTGAATATCCTTGCATCTTTGGATAGGCCTACAGAAGGTGAGGTACTCCTGGAAGGGAAAAGCATCGTACATTTAACAGAAAAAGAGATTTCTGCATTCCGCAGAAAAAATCTGGGGTTTGTATTCCAGGATTTTAACCTTCTGGACACCTTCAGTTTAAGAGACAATATTTATCTGCCCCTTGTTCTGGCAGGAGAAGATTATCACGAAATGGCACAGAAGATCAGGCCTATTGCACAGGCGCTGAAGATTACGGAGCTTTTGGAAAAGTTCCCTTATGAAGTATCCGGAGGACAGAAGCAGAGGGCAGCGGTTGCCAGGGCACTGATTACAGAACCCAGGATAATTCTGGCCGACGAGCCTACAGGCGCTCTGGACTCCCGGGCCGCTTCGGCGCTTTTGGAGATGTTTGGGGAAATTAATAGAAATGGACAGACCATTCTTATGGTTACCCATAGTGCCCAGGCAGCAAGCCATGCATCCAGGGTGCTGTTTATCAAGGATGGGGAGGTATTTCATCAGATTTATAAGGGAAACAAATCCCGGCAGGAAATGTATCAGATGATTTCCGACACTCTGACCATTCTTACGACAGGCGGTGAGATTTATGCGTAGCGGGATGTTTCTTAAGCTTGCAGTAAATAACATGAAGAAAAACAGGGGGACATATATTCCCTATATGATTACCTGCATTGGCTGTATAGCCATGCTCTATCTGATGCTGTTCATTTATGCCAATCCGGATATGGCGAATGTGCGGGGAGGAAGGGATGTACAGGCGATCGTATCTTTGGGAATCGTGGTTGTGGGGATATTTTCCTGTATCTTTCTTTTATACAGTAATAGTTTTTTGATGAAGCGCAGGCAGAAAGAAATCGGCCTGTATAATATTCTTGGAATGGAAAAAAACCATATCAGTAAGATGCTGTTTTTGGAAACTGTTTTTTCCTCTGTTATCAGTTTGGTATTGGGAAATCTTCTGGGGGTTCTTGGAAGCAAGCTGGCATTGCTGCTTCTGTTAAAGCTGGTTCACATTCCTGCACAGTTTGGATTTTATATTTGTTGGGAAGGGATTTTGATCTGTCTTGCAGCCTTTGGCGTGATTTTTTTAATGACTCTCTTTTTGAATCTTAGGAGGGTTCATTTGAGCAAACCCATTGAGCTTCTTCAGGGAGGAAATGTGGGAGAACGTGAGCCAAAGGCAAAATGGCTTATGGCTCTGGTCGGGTTCGTATGTCTGGGAGGCGGTTATTATATTGCAATAACGACAGAATCTCCCCTGGAAGCATTAGGCCTCTTTTTTGTGGCAGTGCTTCTTGTTATGACAGGGACTTATCTGGTATTTACAGTGGGAAGCATTGCCGTTTTGAAAATGCTTCGCTGGAAAAAGAGCTTCTATTATAAAATGAAGAACTTTACCACAGTTTCCGGCATGATCTACAGAATGAAGCAGAATGCCATGGGGCTTGCCAGCATCTGTATTCTAAGTACAGGCGTACTTTTGATGCTGTCCAGTACTGTGAGCCTGAATTTTGGAATTGAAGATATTATGAAGAACCGGTATCCCAATGATATAAATATTGGAATCAGGCATCTTTCTCTGGAGGAGTCCCGTGCAGCAATTGATTTTATAAAAGATGCTGTGGAAAAGGAGAACATTTCCTATAAAAACCTGGAGCATTTGACCACCCTGGATATTGCCTATTTGCCGGAGAACGGGGAAATTGTATTCCGTCAGCCTGAAGGTATATCAACGGATTCTGTGGGAGAGCTGACAGTCATTTCCGCAGATGATTACGAGAACCTTGTTGGTAAAAAAACAGAGCTGGAAAACGGCCAGGTAATCTCTTATGGCGAGACTTCAGGGGAGACACTTCGTATTCAGGGCGTTGATTTTCAGGTGAAGGAATGGATGGAGGAATGGCCTTTGAATGCTTCCTATTCTGTTTACGGGGAAATACGGGCTGTAGTAGTGACAGATGAGGATTATAATAAAATAAATGAAATGCAGAAGGCAGCATATGAATTTCCAAGTACAACCAATGCAGAGATTGGAATTGATCTGGAAGGAGAAGCGGACAGGGATGCTGCAGCAGACTGCAGGAATCGCCTGGATAAACATTTAACTCAATTAAGGGAATCCGGTATAATTTCAGAGGATGCCTGGATACTGAATGAGACAAGAATGGAGAATTATGAAATGTTCTATTCTCTAAACGGAGGCCTTCTGTTTCTTGGCATTTTGCTGGGCGGGATGTTCCTTATGGGAACGGCCATGATCATTTATTACAAGCAGATGTCCGAAGGATATGAGGATAAGGGCAGGTTTGAAATCATGCGGAAGGTGGGCATGAGTAAAAAGGAAGTAAAATCCTCCATTCGCAGACAGATCCTGATGGTGTTCTTTTTGCCCCTTATTATGGCTGTAGTGCATATTTCTATGGCATTCCCAATGATCAAGCGGCTGCTGATGCTGCTGGGAATGATGAATACAAAGCTGTATATGATCTGTACATGTGTTACTATTTTAATGTTCGCCATGGTTTATGGTGTGATTTACTGGATTACGGCAAGGTCTTACTATAGGATCCTGGAAAAAGCGGAGTAGGAAAAACAGGAAGAAAAAAGTGGCTTTTTGCAGGAGGAGTAGTTGAAAGTGAGATAGGAGGATGATAGAATAGGAAGAGTTCCGCCAGAAGGAGGGATTGTGAAGGAGGAAGTCTTTTTATGGATGTTTTGAGCTTTAAACGTGGATTGAGGGATGGGGTGCCTATTGGATTGGGGTATTTTGCCGTTTCATTTACGTTTGGAATGATGGCTGTGTCAGGGGGACTGAGTACTGCTCAGGCAGTTCTGATTTCTCTGACCAACTTAACTTCTGCAGGGCAGTTTGCAGGGCTTGATATTATTGCGGCAGGAGGTTCTTATTGGGAGATGGCGCTGACACAGCTGATCATTAATTTAAGGTATTGTCTTATGTCGTTTTCCCTGGCGCAGAAGCTTCAAAGAAATGTTCCCTGGGGACATCGCTTTTTTGTGGCTTTTGGAGTAACGGATGAGATTTTCGGCGTTAGTGCAAGCCAGGAAGGAAGGGTAAGCCCCTTCTATAATTATGGAGCCATGTGTGTGGCAGTTCCAGGGTGGTCCCTTGGGACACTGGCAGGAGGGATTTCCGGAAATCTGCTTCCTGCTTTTGTTGTGAGTGCACTAAGCGTGGCCATCTATGGAATGTTTCTTGCTGTGATCATTCCCCCTGCGAAGAAAAATAAAGCTGTGCTTGGCGTAGTGGCAGGGGCAATGGGGGTAAGCAGCCTGTTTGCGGCTGTTCCTGTTTTGAAGAGGGTATCTTCCGGATTTGTGATCATTATTACGACTGTACTGGTAGCTGGTATTGCAGCCTATTTTTGCCCGGTTGAAGAGAAGGAGGAAAGTACTCATGAGTCATAATATCTATATTTATATTCTGGTAATGTCAGGAGTAACTTACCTTATCCGAATGCTTCCACTGGCATTGCTGCGCAAAGAGATAACCAGTCCCTTTTTAAAGTCGTTTTTGTATTATGTTCCCTATGCATGCCTGGCAGCAATGACCTTTCCGGCCATATTATCATCAACAGCAAGTGTGGCTTCGGCATGTGCAGGTTTTGCAGTGGCACTGTATGCGGCATATAAGGAAAAAAGCCTGCTTACTGTGGCACTGTGCGCCTGCGCAGCCGTATTTGTGACGGAGAGGATTATGGGCATCCTTTTGTGACGTAATAAGTATTATTTTTCCAGGAATGCCAGGTCGATTTCACCGTCAAATACAGTGGCCGCCGGGCCTGTCATGTAAACCAGGCTGGCCTGGCGGTCCCAGAGGATCTGAAGATCCCCCCCAAGGAGCTTAACGGTAACCGGCTCGTCTCCATCTACATAATTATTCAAAATGGAAGCAACGGCCACAGCGCAGGCGCCTGTGCCGCAGGCAAGGGTTTCTCCGGAGCCTCGTTCCCAGACGCGCATTTGTACAGTGTGGCGGTCCAGCACTTTTACAAATTCAGTATTCACTCTGTCCGGGAATGCCGGGTGATATTCAAAGCCGGGTCCGATCTTTTCCAGATCAAGTCTGTCTACTTCATCCATATAGACAATGGCGTGGGGATTGCCCATGGAGACTGCAGTCATGTGATACAGGCAGCCGTTTGCTTCAATAGGGGCGTTGATGACCTGCTGGCTGTCAGAGATTACCGGAATCTTAGCTGCATCCAGGATGGGAGTCCCCATATTTACTTTAACCATGGAAACCTTGCCGTTTTCAACTGTAAGGTCAAGATATTTGATGCCGCTTTTGGTGGCTACGCTGATACTGGTCTTATTCACAATACCGTAATCGTAGGCGTATTTTGCAACACAGCGGATTCCGTTTCCGCACATGGCTCCTTGGGAACCGTCCAGGTTGTACATGTCCATTTCACAGTCAGCAATGGGGGATGGCTTGATGAGAATAAGGCCGTCCGAGCCAATGCCGAAATGGCGGTCGCTGACGAATCTGGCTGTGGCAGCCGGATCTTTTACAGTCTCTTTAAAACAATTCACATATACATAATCATTTCCAATACCATGCATTTTTGTAAACTTCATAATTATCCTCCTAAAGGTTCCTTTCTTGGATTTCAACAAAACTGACCAATTTCATTATAAAAAATCCCTGCATATTATTCAAGTAGCCTATTGCATTTTAGGAAAAACATGATAAAATAAAACCCAGAAAGAAAAAATATGCAATTAGTTGCATAAAAATAAACAGGATAGTATTTTAGGATCAACAGGAGGAATAATAGCTATGAAAAACACAAAGAAATTTTTGGCTTTGACACTTGCAGCTTCTATGACAGCCGTTTTTGCAGCTCCGGTATGGGCAGAAAGCACAATCAAAACAATTGATGATCTGGAAGGCAAGATTATCGGCGTACAGCTTGGAACAACAGGTGACATTTTTGCATCTGACTATGAAGGTGACGAAGCTGGCACAGCTGTAGAACGATATAATAAGGGAAACGATGCAGTAATGGCTCTGAAACAGGGCAAGATTGACTGTGTGATCATTGATGAGCAGCCGGCTAAGGCTTTTGTAGAGAAGAATGATGACCTGACGATCCTGGAAGAGGATTTTGCACTGGAGGAATATGCTATTGCTATTTCCAAGGACAATACAGAGCTGAAAGAGAAGATCAATGCAGCTTTGAAGGAACTGAAAGAAGAAGGAACCATAGATTCCATTATCAGCAACTATATTGGAGATGATACCAAGGGAAAGACTCCTTATGAATCTCCGGAAGATGTTGACCGTTCCAACGGAACTTTAGTGATGGCTACAAACGCAACCTTCCCTCCATATGAATATTATGAAGCAGAAGAAGTTGTGGGAATTGATGCAGATCTTGCACAGGCAATCTGCGATAAGCTGGGAATGGAACTGCAGATTGATGACATTGAGTTTGATTCCATTATTACAGCTCTTCAGTCTGGAAAAGCAGATATTGGTGTTGCCGGCATGACAGTTACAGAAGATCGTTTAGAGAACGTAGACTTCACAGATACCTATACAAGTGCAAAACAGGTAATCATCGTTCAGAAATAATTGACAGACACTTCAGGGGATGTTGGCTCGTGTGAGAGGCATCATCCCCTCAATTATGTATTGACGCCTAATAAGAAAGGAGCAAAACGTGACGGATTTTCGTGAGAAAATATACCAGAATTTTATTGACGATGACAGATATATGTATCTTGTCAAAGGTCTTGGCAATACGCTGATCATTACCATGTTTGCACTGCTGATCGGTGTTGTTTTGGGTTTTTTGATCGCAGTGGTGCGTACCACCTATGACAGGATTGGCAAGCTGAAGCTTCTGAACGCAGTATGTAAGGTTTATCTTACCGTGATCAGGGGTACGCCTGTAATGATTCAGTTATTGATTATCTTTTATGTTGTATTTGGTTCCGCCCGTATTGATAAGCTGGTGGTAGCCTCCCTGGCCTTTGGTTTGAATTCTGCAGCCTATGTGGCGGAAATTATCCGTTCCGGAATTATGTCCATTGACAATGGCCAGATGGAAGCAGGACGAAGCCTTGGCATGAGCTATGGAATGACCATGATTTATATTATTGCGCCTCAGGCATTTAAAAATATTCTGCCTGCCCTTGCAAACGAATTTATTGTACTAATCAAGGAAACCTCTGTCAGCGGTTATATCGGAACCATGGATCTGACACGAGGAGGAGATATTATCAGAAGTACAACGTATGAAGCATTTTTACCCCTTATCGCAGTAGCACTGATTTATCTTGCGCTTGTTATGATGCTGACAGCAGGCGTAAGCAGACTGGAAAGGAGGCTGAGAAGTAATGAGCGTAAATGAAGTCCTGATTAAAGTAGACGATCTTCAGAAAAAGTTTGGAGATCTTAATGTTCTGAACGGAATCAATACAGAAATCAAAAAGGGAGAAGTGGTTGCGATCATCGGACCCTCCGGCTGTGGAAAGTCCACATTTTTACGTTCCCTGAACCTTCTGGAGAACCCTACGGGAGGTACGATTACCTTTGAAGGTGTGGATATTACAGATAAAAACGTTAATGTAGATCAGATGCGCCAGAAGATTGGAATGGTTTTTCAGCAGTTTAACCTGTTCCCGCATATGACTATTAAGAAAAACATCATGCTTGCCCCTTTGAAATTAAAGCTTATGAACGAAGAGGAGGCAGGCAGAAGGGCTGATGAGCTTCTGGAGCGGGTTGGCCTTCCGGATAAAGCCAATGAATATCCGGATATGCTTTCAGGAGGGCAAAAGCAGCGAATTGCCATTGCAAGGGCGCTTGCTATGAATCCGGACGTTATGCTTTTTGATGAACCTACTTCTGCCCTCGATCCGGAAATGGTAGGGGAGGTTCTGGAACTAATGAAGGAACTGGCAAAATCCGGCATGACCATGGTAGTAGTTACACACGAAATGGGATTTGCCAGAGAGGTTGCCACAAGGGTTTTATTCATTGACGAGGGAAAGATTCAGGAGGAGAACAGCCCTAAGGAATTTTTTGCAAATCCGAAAAATGAAAGATTAAGAGAGTTTTTATCAAAAGTGTTATAATATGCTGCTGCTGGACGAGCTGTCCTGTTTGCTGAGAAATCGGCTGACAGGGCAGCTTTTGCATTGTAAAAAAATATTTTCAGGAGGGGATTTTTGAATGCATACTGCAAATGATGGGGAAGCAGGAATAATTTGGTGCGGAAAGGTGCAAAATAAAATGACTGGAAAAAAGGAGGAGCATTATGCGAGAGATTATAAATTTGAACAAAGACTGGTGCTTTAGCAGGAAGAGCGGCAGTCTGCCCAAGGTTCTTCCGGAAAACTGGGAGAGAATCGACCTGCCCCATACCTGGAATGCAGTGGACGGGCATGACGGAAAGGGCGGCTATGAACGGGGAACCTGCTACTATGCAAAGAATTTCCCCACTCCAAAGCAGCCTTTAGAGGGCGGGAGAGTTTATGTGGAGATTCCGGCTGCAGGTCAGCAGGCAGAAGTCTATGTGAATGGAAAAAAGGCAGCGAGCCATGAAGGAGGATATTCTCTGTTTCGTGCAGATGTTACTTCTTTGTGCAGGGAGGGGGAAGAAAACCTTCTGGTGATCGTCTGCAGTAATGAAGAAAAGGAAGGTGTATATCCCCAGTCTGCTGACTTTACCTTTTATGGGGGATTGTACAGGGGCGTGAATCTGATCAGTGTTCCAAAGGCGCACTTTGACCTGGACTATTATGGGGGCTGCGGACTTTGGGTCACGCCGAAACCAGAGGGCAGCGGGGCGGTATTTCAGCTTGAGTCTTTCCCAGTTGATGCAGATGAAAATTTTACGGTAATGTACTCTATTAAGGACGGGAACGGCAGGGAGGCGGCTTATGCGGTTCGTCCTTTTAAAGATACAGGAACCCAGGTGTATGTTCCGGGAGCAGTTCTATGGGATATTGATAATCCTTATCTTTACACTGTAACTGCCACTTTGCAGCGGCGTAATGAAGCGTATGATGAAGTATCTGTAAGGGTAGGCGTCAGGAGCTTTTCCTGTGAACCAAAGAAGGGATTCATTTTAAATGGCAGGGAAACGCCGCTGCGGGGTGTCAGCCGTCATCAGGATAAGCTTTATAAGGGAAACGCCCTGACAAAGGAAGACCACTATGAAGACGCTGCCCTGATCAAAGAATTGGGGGCCAATACGATCCGCCTGGCACATTATCAGCATTCACAGGACTTTTATGATGCCTGCGATGAAATGGGGTTTGTGGTATGGGCGGAGATACCATTTATCAGCGTATTCCAAAAGAGCCCCAAAGCCCATGAAAACTGCATCAGCCAAATGAAAGAGCTGATCATCCAAAATTATAATCATCCCTCCATTTGCTTTTGGGGAATTTCCAATGAAATTTTAATCGGAGGGATTTCGGACAAGCTGGTGGAGAACCATAAGGAGCTGCATGCCCTATGCAAAGAACTTGACCCTGCCAGGCTCACTGCCATTGCTCATGTATCCATGACTCCGCTGAATAGTCCGATTCATAAGATTACGGATGTGGAAAGCTATAATCATTATTTTGGCTGGTATGGAGGAAAAATGGAGGATAATGGTCCCTGGCTGGATCATTTCCATGAGGAGCATCCGGACATCTGCCTGGGAGTTTCCGAGTACGGATGCGAAGGAATCATCACTTATCATGGAGAGAACCCGGCCTGCAAGGATTACAGTGAAGAATACCAGGCGCTGTATCACGAGCATATGGCAAAGGTTCTGCATGAGAGACCTTGGATTTGGAGCAGCTATGTCTGGAACATGTTTGACTTTGGCTGTGCTGCCCGGGATGAAGGCGGCGTTGCAGGAAGGAACAACAAGGGTCTTGTAACAATGGACCGTAAGACAAAAAAAGACAGCTATTATATTTATCAGGCATACTGGAGCAAAAAGCCCATGGTTCATCTTTGCGGGAAGCGATATTCCCTGCGTTCCAAAAAAACCACAGAAATCCGTGTTTATTCCAACCAGCCCTCAGTAGCCCTTTATCTTAATGGGACGCTCCTGGAGGAAAAAAAGGCGGATAAGGTCTTTGTATTTACCGTTGCCCTGAAGGAAGGACGGAACATGATCGTAGCTGATGCAGGAAAAAAGAAAGACAGCATGACCTTGGAAAAGGTGGATAAGGAGCCTTCGATTTACGTGCTTCCGGAGGTGAATGAAAGGGCAGAGGGCGTAGCCAACTGGTTCAAGCTTTCCGGAGATCTTGACCTGAATGCTCCTATGGAATTTCCGGAAGGAAAATACAGCATTAAGGATTCTATGGAGGAAATAGCGAAATCCCCGGACGCCCTGGCCATTGCAGCGGAAGCAGCCCGGCTTTCTATGAATATGAAGCTTATTCCAGGGGAAGGCATGTGGGATATGATGAAGAATATGTCTTTGGAAGGGATGCTTTTAATGGCAGGTTCCATGGTGCCGGAGGGCTTTGTACAGAGCGTTAACGGAAAACTGATCAAAATTGAGAAAGTCTGAAAGGGAAACAATGATGGCAAAACAAAATACTTCTGTTCCGCCATTTGGCATGAGGGATAAAGTAGGGTATATGTTTGGTGATTTTGCAAATGATTTCACCTTTATTTTGTCCTCTATGTTTATGATGAAATTTTATACAGATGTGATGGAGATACCTGCAAGTATGGTTGGGATCTTAATGATGGCCGCCCGGTTTGCAGATGCAGTGACGGATGTTACTATGGGACAGCTTGTGGATCGTGCAAGGCCTGCAAAGGATGGGAAATTCAGGCCGTGGATCAGGCGGATGTGCGGGCCTGTTGCAGTTTCTTCCTTTTTAATTTATCAGTCTGCATTTGTGAATATGCCCTATGGATTCCGGGTAGGATGGATGGTGGTGACGTATCTTTTGTGGGGATCCGTTTTTTATACTGCGATCAACATTCCATATGGATCTATGGCTTCCGCTATTTCTCCGGAGCCAAAGGACAGGGCGCAGCTTTCTACCTGGCGGAATATCGGCGCTACACTGGCAGGGCTTGTGATCGGGGCGGGAACCCCTATGTTTGCTTATGTTACAGTAAATGGAAATACGGTGCTGTCCGGCTTTCGGATGACTGTGATCGCCGGGGCATTTTCTGTATTTGCACTGATCTGCTATTTTCTCTGTTTCAATATGGTGCGCGAGCGCGTACAGATTGAGGCAAATAACCGGAAAATGGATGTTGGAAGACTGGTAAAAAATTTTGTGACAAACCGTGCCCTTCTTGGGATTATTGTGGCAGCCATCCTGCTCCTTTTGGCGCAGCTTGGTATGCAGGGACTTTCCGGATATGTATTTCCCAATTACTATGGTTCTGCAGGCGCCCAGTCCATGTCCTCCCTTGTGAGCAGCGTGGCTGTTCTGGCAATATGCGCCCCCTTTGCGGCAAAGCTTTCCGCAGTATACGGGAAGAAGGAGGTTTCTTCCGTATCCTGTCTTCTGGGAGCTTTCGTTTATATTATATGCCTGATGGTAAAGCCCCGGAGCGCTTATGTGTACGTGGCATTTTACACACTGGCTTTTGTGGGAATTGGTTTTTTTAATACTGTGATATGGGCGATGATCACGGATGTGATTGACGATGCTGAGGTGAAAAACGGAATCCGGGAGGATGGGACGATTTATGCAGTGTATTCCTTTGCACGGAAAGTGGGGCAGGCGCTTTCTTCCGGCATGGTAGGCGGGCTTTTATCCCTGATCGGGTATAATCAGGCAACAGCATTTGATCCCGGCGTTACGGAGGGAATTTTTGAAATATCCTGTATCATTCCTATTATTGGCTTCGTGGCGGTTTCTCTTGCACTGATCTTTATTTATCCCCTTAATAAAAAGCAGGTAGAGCAAAACGCAGCGGAGCTTGCACGCCGCAGGGAGACCGGATGATAAAGGGAAAAATGCTGTAAAAAGATGGCTGTGCTTTTGGAAAGAGTATCCAAAGGTACAGCCATCTCTTACATAAACTATTCTTCCTGATTTTCCTGGGAAGAGAGCTTTTTTAATTCTTTATAGCAATATTTGATAATTTCCTTGCGGGTGATGATTCCGATAAAATAGCCATTGTCATCTACAACAGGAACGTAATTCTGATTGATCGCCCGATCCAAAAGATCTTCCATCTTGGAATTTACATGGACAGGTTTGTAAGTGGCTCTGCGGGGAATTGCCATGATGGGAACTGACTCCATTTCCTTTACATCGCTGATTCCCATACGCTTCAGCCCCCATAATAGGTCGCCCTCGGAAATGGTGCCTGTGTACTTGCCGTCAATGCTTAAGATGGGGATGCAGGAAAACTTCCGGTGTTCCATTTTTTCAACAGTCTGTCTTAAGGTTTCATCTTCAAAAATATATGCTATTTCACTTTTGGGTGTTAAAAAAAACAATATATTCATGTATTGTACCTCATTTTGAATTTCACTAGACTAATAATAGCATGTGGGTATATTTATTTCAATACGATGAAATATTAAATTTTTCGAAAGGCCAATTACAGCAAAGATACTCCTTTGGCCTGGGCTGCTTCCATAACGGATCTCGGCCAGAGGGAAGCGTGTACTTCTCCAATGTGCGCTTTTCGCAGAAAGAACATACAGATACGTGACTGGCCGATTCCGCCGCCGATGGTATAGGGCAGTTCCTTTTTGAAGATTGCTTTCTGGAAATCAAGCTTTCTGCGGTCATCGCAGCCGGCACAGGAAAGCTGGCGGTCAAGCGCTTCTTCATCAACACGGATTCCCATGGAGGAAAGCTCCAATGCAATATCCAGTACAGGATAGTATACCAGAATGTCACCGTTCAATTCCCAGTCATCATAGTCCGGAGCCCGTCCGTCGTGGCGTTCTCCATTGCTTAAGGTTTTTCCTACCTGCATAAGGAAAACAGCGCCTTTTTCTTTGACGATTTTGTATTCCCTTTCCCTGGGAGTGCAGTCCGGGTACATATCCACCAGCTCCTGGGTGGAAACGAAAGCAATTTCTCTTGGCAGGATTTCTTCAATATAGTCATACTGTACTGCCATGTATTTTTCTGTTTTCCGAAGAACGCTGTAGATGGCCCGGACGGTATTGATCAGGGTTTCCATGGTACGCTCTTCCTTGTTAATGATTTTTTCCCAGTCCCATTGGTCAACATAAACAGAATGAATATTGTCTACATCCTCATCTCTGCGGATGGCGATCATATCTGTATAAAGTCCTTCTCCATGAGAAAAACCGTACTTTTTCAGTGCGTAGCGCTTCCATTTGGCAAGGGAGTGTACGATTTCGGCATCTTCATCCAGCCCTCTTATGTCAAAGCTGACAGGACGTTCTACACCGTTTAAGTTGTCGTTCAGTCCTGTGGACGGCGCCACAAAAACAGGAGCGGATACACGCAGCAGGTTCAGCTTTTGAGCCAGTGTCTGCTGAAAGAAGTCTTTGACTGTCTTGATGGCCACCTGGGTATCATGCAGATTCAGATCAGACTGATATCCGGCAGGAATTTTAATCTGTTCCATAATAATCCTCCTCATTGTTTAAAGCATTTACTGGTGTTCATTATAGCAGGAAAAAGCGGTCAATGCAATTTTCATCTTGAAAGATATGCAGGAAATCGTTAAAATAGAAGAAAGAAAAAGCTGCTTTTGGACAAGGAAAGGAATTGAGGGGGACGGAAGATGATGAATAAATGCCAGGTTTGTGATGGCCCTATTGTAAATGGGAGATGTAAATACTGCGGTATGCCGTATAGGAACGATGAGGTACTGTATCACCTGAATGAAAGCAGGTCGGATCACTACCGGCATGCAACCTCCAATGCCAGGAAGATCATGGTGCAGCAGGCCGTTCCTATAAGGGACAGAAAGGAATCCCTTGGACGGGACTCATCCAGGGAGGAAATTAAAGCGCACCATGAAAAGGTGCGGGAAGAGGCTGTGAAGCGCATGACTGCCCAGCAGCCAAAGGCGGCAGTGAGACTCGTAAATGCAGGAAAGACCGGAAAGTCCCGTACGGCAGACAAAAAGAGATCCCGACTGAATATCATTGCAGCGGCTATCATTATATTGATCGGGGCTTTGCCGATGCTTGGAGAATGGATTGCAGAAAAGTACTATGAGATAAGACAGGAGACAGTGATCGAGGTTGCGGAGCCTATAGGCGAGGCCGCAGAGATTATCCAGTGGAAAATGAACGGTGGCGTAAAAGAGTATTACCTGATGCCTGAGAATGGAGAAGTGATGGTTGGAGGCGATATAGATCCAGGTGTTTATGAAGCATCCATTGAGCGGGGAACAGCCACGGTAGTGGTGTACGATGCCGAAAACAGCCGTATGTATGGTTTTGATGCAGGCCGTGGTTCCAAGGTACTGATACTTCAGGAAGGAGACATTATTTATGTGGAAGCAGGAGCCCTGGCAGAGCAGGTGGTGCTTTCCAGACTGGACAATTAAATATGTGCATAGGGCTGCCCTTTTGGTTAATTCTTTTTTATCCAGGAGGGCAGTATTTCTATTTGTCTGAATTCTTGCTGTATAATGTGGCGAATTGTGAAATCCAACAAGATGATAATTACCCCTTCCCTTTTCGTTAGGGATGTGCTATACTTGGACGTACATCACCAGATATGGAATGAAATTGGGGTAAATAAGGGGAGAACACACCAGATATAGTGTATAGGAGAGATGGGTATGATTTATGTTATTAAGAAAGACGGAACGAAAGAGGAGTTTGATCCTCAGAAAATTGTGGCAGCAGTGAATAAATCTGCCGCTCGTATTTTGTATACATTTTCCCAGGAAGAGAAGGATTTTATCTGCCGTTTTGCACAGGAACATGCAGATTCCCTGGGAAAAAACGAGATTCAGATTCAGGAAATGCATAACATTGTGGAGGGTGCGCTTGAGCGGGTAAATCCTGCAGTAGCCAAGAGCTACCGTGATTACCGCAATTATAAGCTGGATTTTATCCACATGATGGATGATGTTTACACCAAGAGCCAGGCCATCCGCTATATTGGAGATAAGAGCAATGCCAATACAGACAGTGCCCTTGTGGCAACGAAAAGAAGCCTGATCTTTAATGAACTGAACAAAGAGCTTTACCGTAAATTTTTTATGAACCGAAATGAACTGCAGGCATGCAAGGACGGTTATATTTATATCCATGACCAGTCTGCACGTTTGGACACCATGAACTGCTGTCTTTTCGATGTAGCATCCGTTCTGAAAGACGGATTTGAGATGGGAAATGTTTGGTATAATGAACCTAAGACACTGGATACGGCGTTTGACGTTATGGGGGATATTATTTTAAGTACTGCAGCGCAGCAGTATGGAGGATTTACCGTACCGGAGGTTGACAAGATCCTTGCTCCTTATGCAAGGAAAAGCTATGACAAATATATTCAGGAGTTTTTGAAATACTCTGATGAGAACTGGAGCGGAAGAGAAGAAAAGGCGGTAGAGTATGCTCTTGATAAGGTTCGCAGGGACTTTGACCAGGGCTGGCAGGGAATCGAGTATAAACTGAATACAGTTGGTTCTTCCAGGGGGGATTATCCATTTGTGACAGTGACTCTCGGGCTTGGAACAGACCAGTTTGAGAAGATGTGCAATATCTCTCTTCTGGAAGTTCATATGGGAGGACAGGGAAAGAAGGGCCATAAGAAGCCGGTTCTTTTTCCGAAGATTGTATTTCTGTATGATGAAAATATCCATGGCAGAGGCAAATGCTGTGAGGATGTATTTGAAGCTGGAGTAGAGTGCTCTTCCAAGACCATGTACCCGGATTGGCTGTCCATGTCCGGAAAAGGTTATATTGCCAGCATGTACAAGCGTTACAAAAAGGTGATAAGCCCTATGGGATGCCGTGCATTTTTAAGCCCTTGGTATGAGCGGGGAGGAATGTATCCGGCAGATGACCAGGATTCTCCTGTATTTGTGGGAAGATTTAATGTTGGTGCGGTAAGCCTGCATCTTCCTATGATTCTTGCGAAGTCCCGGGCAGAGAGCAGAGATTTTTATGAGGTGCTGGATTTTTATCTGGAAATGATCAGAAGCCTGCATATCCGTACTTACGAGTATCTGGGACAGATGAGGGCGTCAACCAACCCCCTTGCTTATTGTGAAGGCGGTTTCTACGGCGGACATTTGGAACCCCATGAAAAGATCGGCAAGATCCTGAAACCTATGACAGCTTCTTTTGGTATTACTGCGCTGAATGAGCTGCAGGAGCTTTATAACGGCAAGTCCATTGCAGAGGACGGCCAGTTTGCCCTGGAAGTTTTAAAATATATTAATGACAAGGTTAATAAATACAAAGAAGAGGACGGCAATCTTTATGCAATCTACGGTACGCCGGCGGAGAGCCTGTGCGGCCTTCAGGTAGAGCAGTTCCGGAAAATGTACGGTATTGTAGAAGGAGTTTCTGACCGCCCGTATGTAAGCAACAGCTTTCACTGCCATGTAACAGAGGACGTGACTCCTATTGAGAAGCAGAATCTGGAGGGACGTTTCTGGGAGCTTTGCAATGGCGGCAAGATCCAGTATGTACGCTATCCCATTGGATATAATAAAGAAGCTATCCGGACACTGATCCGCAGGGCTATGGATCTTGGATATTATGAAGGGGTGAACCTGTCCCTGGCTTACTGCGATGATTGCGGCCACGAAGAACTGGAAATGGATGTGTGCCCGGTATGCGGATCCAAGAACCTGACGAAGATCGACCGTATGAACGGCTACCTTTCCTATAGCCGTGTACATGGCGACACACGCCTGAATGAAGCGAAGATGGCTGAAATAGCAGAGCGGAAATCCATGTAGTTTTGGAATTGATAGTTAATATTTGAAAGAATATGATATTTCAAAGAACCAATTTACTAAATAGTAGTTGGTTCTTTTTTTGGAAAAAAATCTGAGATTGGAAAACAAAATACAATATTTACCGTCTTCTGGAGTGGGAGGAAGTATGATATAAATAAAATTTAAGAAAGTATATGGATTCCGGCACTTACCGAATACCTTGAGAGCGAAGAATTCAAGACAAATTTCGGTGGAGGGAGAGAATATAATAAAGAGGCCTTTGTAAATATGTCAGAGGTAGGTACCTCCTGGCTGTTTGGGTTCGTTGTTTTTACGCTTATACCAATGGTATATTCATTATATGCTTCTTTTACTAAATGGGATGGTATTTCCGCACCTCAGTTTAACGGGGTGCGGAAATACATAAAAATGTTTATGCAGGATGTGAGATTTTGGGGAAGTGTTGTTAATACACTGTATTATACCATTGTTTCTGTTCCTCTGAACATTGTAATCGCATTGTTTCTTGCAATACTGCTTAATAAGCGCCTGAAAGGAACGAATGTTTTTCGGGGAATTATATATGCGCCATCAGTTTTGGCAGGTGTGGCCGTGTATATGGGGTGGACATATCTTTATGGCAATGATACAGGGATGATTAATTATCTTTTATATAAAGTATTCCACATAGTTGGCCCTATGTGGCTGCAGGATTCCAATTGGGTCATGCCATCTTTGATTATTATGAAAATATTTACCTGTGGAAGCGTAATGCTGATTATTCTTGCAGGTCTGCAGGACGTTCCTTCTGTATATTATGAAGCGGCAGGGCTGGATGGGGCTTCCACTGTAAAAGTATTTGAAAACATTACACTGCCGATGATATCTCCGGTAATTTTTTATGTATTGATTATGCAAATGATAAGTGCACTTCAGATTTTTACCCAACCATTTATTATGACTCAGGGAGGACCTATGTTTTCTACCTATACGTTTGGTCTTCATTTGTATAATCAGGCATTCCGTTATTACGATTTTGGATATTCATGTGCTTTGGCATGCATTTTGTTTGAAATGATCATGGGGATTAGTATGGCGATCTTTAAAACATCCAGCCTATGGGTATTTTATAGAGAGGATGTGGATTCATGGGAATTGGAAAAAAAATAAATATAAACAATTTGCTTACGGAAGTTATTCTGATTATCGTGGCGGTTGTGTTTCTGTTTCCGCTGCTTTGGATGCTTTGTGCATCTTTTTATGATAACACACAGGCAGTGCAGTATCCTCCCAAAATGTTTCCTGATCCTGTGAGCTTGCGGAGCTATCAATATGTACTTGGCGATAAGAGGGTGGTGCAGTATTTTATAAATACTATTTTTGTAACAGCGGTGTGTGTGCTGGGAACCCTTATAACAGCTTCTCTTACCGCATTTGGGTTTGCAAAGCTGAATTGTAAATAATTCTAAATATAAAAATATATTATTTTTAATATTGCTAAGTACGATGATGATACCGGCATCGGTAACTTTGCTTCCCACATATACGATTTATTGTAAACTGGGATTTGTTGATACATATTTGCCGCTGGTCATCCCTTCCTTATTCGGCGGAGACGCATTTTACATTTTTTTGCTTCGACAGTTTTTTTCAGCAATCCCAAATGAACTGACAGAGGCTGCAATTGTGGATGGGTGCTCCTGGGGAGGAGTTTTTTGGAGGATTGTTCTTCTAAATGCAGAGCCTGCATTGATTGTAGTTGTGATTAATCAGTTTGTTTATAGCTGGAATAATTATTTTGTTCCGATGATATACCTGCAGAATCCGCAAAAATATACAATTCCTTTAGGCATAAGCTTCTTTAAGGATATGTATGGGAGCTTAATTGATGTTTTGTAATGATGCATCAATAAGCTGGACTGGTTCACTGCCGGAACATCAGTATCTTTTGCTGGCCAGCAATGATGAAGGAAAATCATTTCAAAAAAGAAGTATTTTGCCTTTTGACGTGCAAAACAGAGGCTATGGAACGATTTGCACGCTGGGGAATAATGAATTGATAGCTTATTGCTATAATAGCGGTGATGAATATCATGCGGACTATGTACTTAATCATGATCTGGGGAGAACCTGGGATAAACCAAAGAAGGCATACTTTTCTAAGAAGACTAGAAATCCACAAATGATTTCATTTGGGAATGGATATCTAATGCACGGAAGAAGCAGGAATACAGAACCTGATGCAGGAAACCTTATTATCTATTATTCACAGGATGGTATTCACTGGGATTACGGATGTGTTCTGGCTCAATGTGAAGCAGGGTATGGTGCTTATTCAAATAGCATGACGGTATGTGAACCAGACCGAAAGCGTTTATATATTCAAAGCTCACATGCATATAAAGAGAATAAAACGGATATTGTTGCCTGGTGGATTGATGTAAAGTGACATGGATCAGAACGGATAAAAATTGGCAGCGGGAAGAATGCTTTCCGCTGCCAGGTTTTTATATCATATATTGATGCTTTTAATAATGGTTCCTGTCTTGCCTTTGTAACCATCCTTTGCATGGAAAATATCTGTGATAATAGTGCGGCGGCCATCGCCCTTTTGGACAAAGGAGATACCTGCTTCAAATTTGGGCAGCATGGAACCTTTGGCGAACTGGTTATCGTCCATGTGCATTTTGGCTTCATCAACACTGATCTCATCCAGAAATTCTTCGTTATGTGCACCCAGATTTAAGCTGACCTTTTCTACGCTGGTAAGGATCATTAAAGTGTCTGCATCCAGTTCCTCTGCAAGAAGCCCGCTGGCAAAATCCTTCTCAATAATGGCGCTGGCGCCCTGAAGGCGGATTCCCTGCTCCATTACCGGGATTCCGCCGCCTCCTGCAGCAATGACGATCTGCCCTGCATTAACAAGTGTGCGGATAGTTTCTATTTCTACGATCTTCTGAGGTTTCGGAGCTGCCAAAATCCTTCTGTATCCCATTTCGGAAATTCTGGTTACAAAATTCCCCTTTTCTTCTTCTGCCTCGGCTTCTTCTTCTGAAAGAACCCGTCCGATAATTTTCTCCGGTTCTGCAAAAGCATCATCATAGGGGTCAATGACTACCTGTGTAAGAATGGTGGCAACGGGTTTGTAAATGCCCCTGGAGATCAATTCCGTGCGGATGGCATTCTGAAGGTCATATCCAATATAGCCCTGGCTCATTGCTGAACATACGGACATGGGTGCAAATGTATAGTCCGGATGTGACTTGCCGAATTCATTCATTGCTGTATGGATCATCCCCACCTGGGGACCGTTGCTGTGAGAGATGACAACACGGGTACCTTCTTCAACAAGGTCTGCAATAGCCTTGGCAGCCGCTTTTGCAGCAATCTGCTGTTCCGGAAGGGTAGTACCTAAAGCTCTATGACCTAATGCAACTACTACAATTTTTTCGCTCATAGGAAATACCTCGTTTCTGTGTGATATAGTCTGTATCATAATTGGATCTTTTAATCCCAACATCATTGTTTTTTTATTATAAAAGACCACTAAAAGAATTGCAATAAAAAATGTTGCGAGGGTACTTTAATGAAATATGGAATATAACAGAAATGGGCATCTGCAATCTGCAAATGCCCATTTCTGTTATATTTTTGAGGGGGGAGATAGAGAGTGGTTTTCATCTATCCAAAACCTATTATAAAGTAGAAATGTGTGCAAAGTGTGTACTGTTTATAAAAGAAAAAGAAAATTTCTTAAGAAAAGATAAAAGGAAATAAAGATTTTTATACAGTCTTGTTCTTTTCAGGAAAAGATGGTATGGTGTAAAGGAATCATTCCTGCGTCTGCGGGAATGCTGAATTCTTCTTCGCCTGTTCGGCGGAAATTCCCATTTTTAGAAAAATGATTGTTTGCAGGGAGGGATGCCTTTGATTGCAGAGTAACAACAGGAGCAAAAAAAAGAGACTGATGGCAATGCACGGAATCGGGGCTGTGCAGGAGATAGGAGAGTTATATGATGAATAGAATATTACGAAGACTTGTTAGTTTAAGCACAGCAGCCCTTTTGGCAGCGGGCAGTATGAACTGGGGAGGTTTTGGGCCGTATGATCTTAAGATGCCGGTTTATGGAGCCGAGCTGGAAATGGGAGATGCAGGGATTACGATGAAACAGAGTGCTGTTTGGACAGAGGAAAATAAGTTTAAAGGAGAACTTGCAGTGGAGATATCAGGCCTTTATGAATGGCTTGAGTCACAGAAGAAAGACATAGAAGCACAAGACAGTGTAAACTGGGATGAAATGCCTGAAGATACAGAAAAAAAGACAGAAGAGCAAGAGTCAGAAGTGAAGGAAACAGAAGAACAAGAGATAGAAAACCAGGAAATAAAAGAGCAGGAGCCGAAAGCACAGGAGCCGGAGGAAGATGAGGAGCCTGCAGAAGAGATCACAGAAGACATAATAGAAGAAACTATGGAAACAGAGAACCCTGGAGAGGAAGCAACAGAAGAAACAACAGAAAATAGGGAATGTGCAGAAAACCTATCAGGCAGTATAAATGAGGCTGCTTTATATTTAGCATGGGAAAGACAGGAAGAAGTTTTGGAATCCCAACCGGAGGATATTCCAGAAGAAAATGGCGAAGAAATATTAGGCATGGTACTTGTTACCCGTATTTCAGAATATTTTCAGGTAGATGGGGAAGCACTTCCGGACGACTGCCAAATACAGGAACTGGTATTCCCCGGAGAAAACAATGAACTTAAGCCAAGCACAGAAGTAAAATATCCTATCCTCCTGGATCCCCTTACAAAGGAGACAGTTACCATAAAAATCCCCATAACCCTTAAAGAGGAATTTTGCTATACGGAAAACAAGGTCAGTCTTCCGGTTGTTCATAAGCCCGCACACAGCGAAGAAAACCGGGATGAAGAGGAATTGGAGCAGCTTTTTTCTAAAGGCTCCTATCTTGCCGCAGTAAGGGAGGACGGGCAGGAAATTCTTGCCCATACAGAGGATGTGCCCATTCTTGAAAAGGCACCTACTCCTGCGGATTATACGATTTCTGTAAAAACAGATTCGGAGACTCCAAAGGCAGGTCAGACACTGACTTACCAAATTACCATTGCCAACACTGGAAAGCAGCCGCTTCCTCTCATGTCTCTGGAGAGCAGTATTGCCCCTTCCGGCATCAGCGGCAGATGGATCCCGGATAAAGAAACAGAGCTGGATGCATCAGGAAGAAAAGCAATCCTTGCCGGATTGGGAGCAGGCGAGATCCGCCAGATCAGCTATGAGGTTAAATTACCGGAAAGCCTTGCTGAGCCTGTGATCAGCACCATTACTGCAAAAGCGCAGAAAACCACAAAGCCTAGCAGCTCTCTTCTGGTACGTGGTGCCTCCTTAAAAACCATGGTAACTGCTCTGAAGGCGGATTTTTCGGTAAGCAAGTCTGCAGACCGGAGGGCGGCTGCGCCGGGAGACACCATTACCTACCAGATATGCATCCGGAATACAGGAGAAAGAACGCTGCATTCTGTTTTAAGTACAGAGCGGTTTCAGGCGGAAAATATCCGTGCCCAATTTGTGGAGAAAGAGGGTGTACTTTTAAATGGTACCAAAACACAGGCTCTGATTTCCCAAATTCCTCCCGGAGAGGTATTCTCTTTGGACGCTGTTGTAACCCTGCCTGAGAATTTAAATAGCCAGAATTTAAGTGGCCAGGAATTAATAAACCAGGTTCTTGTGCGTACAAAAGAAACAGGGGAAAAAACGGTTCAGTCCCAGGCTGGTGTGAAAATAGCAGGGATTTCCCCTACCCCTGAACCGGAGTTTTTCCAGGGAGGCAATGGAGAAAATGTGGTGCAAAATGGCGGTGCAAGTCAGGTTTCTGATTATCCAAAAACGTCAGATGATACAAACCTTGTAGTTTGGGCGGGAATTCTTGGGCTGGCAGGGTTTGCCGTGATTTTTCTGTTGGAACTTCATAGGATAAAGCGTAAAAGGAAACATTGAAATGACGGTTTAGGTGTGCTATTCTATATAGGAATACTTTTTTTCAGCTTATAATCCATATGGAGGAAAGAAATATGAAATTATCATCTCTGCTGGAACGTTTGGAATATACCTGCATGCAGGGAAGCATGGAGCAGGAAGTTACCACAGTTGTTTATGATTCTCGCAAAGTGGAGGAAGGTTCCCTTTTTATCTGTATCCGGGGAGCTGCGGCTGACGGTCATAAATTTATCCCGGATGTTGTTGCCAAAGGGGCAAAGGCCATCATTGCAGAAGAAGCAGTGCAGGCACCGGATGACGTCACGGTGATATTGGTAAAAGATACCCGTTATGCCATGGCGTTTATTTCCGCAGCTTACTTCGGATATCCTGCTGAAAGCCTGAAAACCATTGGAATTACAGGAACAAAAGGAAAAACAACCACTACTTACATGGTAAAATCTATTTTGGAGAATTCCGGCTATAAAGTTGGCCTGATCGGAACCATCGAGGCAATCATTGGCGAAAAGGTGATTCCGGCTGCCAATACAACTCCGGAATCCTTTGTGATTCAAAAATATTTTCGGGAAATGGTTGATGCAGGCTGTGACTGCGTAGTTATGGAGGTATCCTCTCAGGGGCTGATGCTTCACAGAACCCAGGGATTTGTGTTTGATTACGGTATTTTTACCAATATTGAACCAGATCATATCGGGCCTAATGAGCATAGGGACTTTGACCATTATCTGTCCTGCAAGGCAATGCTTTTGAAGCAGTGCCGCGTGGGGATCGTAAACCGTGATGATAAGCACTTTGACAGAATCATAGAAGGGCACACCTGCACTTTAGAAACCTATGGATTTTCTCCGGAAGCAGACTTGCGTGCAGAAAAGGCACAGCTTGTGGGCGGCAAAGGATATCTGGGAATTTCCTACCACTTAAAAGGCCTTTTGGACTTTCCTGTGGAAATAGATATTCCGGGCAAATTCAGTATTTATAATTCACTGACCGCTATTTCTATTTGCAGACACTTCCATGTCTCAGAAGAGAACATCATAAAAGCGCTGAAAGGCGCAAAAGTCAAAGGACGCATTGAGATGGTGAAGGTCTCTGATGAGTTTACCTTGATGATCGACTATGCCCATAATGCAATGGCACTGGAGAGTCTTCTGACTACTTTAAAGGAATATAATCCCCACCGCCTGGTCTGCCTGTTTGGCTGCGGCGGCAACCGCTCAAAGCTGCGGCGGTACGAAATGGGAGAGGTTTCGGGGCGTCTTGCAGATTTAACCATCATTACTTCCGATAACCCCAGATATGAGGAACCCCAGGCCATCATTGAGGACATTAAAGCCGGAATGGCAAGGACGGACGGGAAATTTGTAGAGATCCCAGACAGAAAAGAGGCGATTGCCTATGCCGTCCACCATGGGGAGCCGGGAGATATTATTATTCTGGCAGGAAAAGGCCATGAGGACTATCAGGAAATCGAAGGACAGAAATATCCCATGGATGAGCGTGTACTGATCGCGGATATCCTGGCAGGAAAATAAAACAGCTGCCGGAGGTTTTGAAGCTGCCGCTGTCTTTGGGCAAAATGGAAGCAGACAGAGAGAAAATTCATGATATATGCAGATATAATAGTAGATATTTCCCACGAAAAAGTTGACAGAAGCTTTCAGTACAAAGTACCGCAGGAGCTGGAAGGCAATATCCGCATGGGAATGGTGGTAAGTGTTCCTTTTGGGAACGGAAACCATGAGCGCAAGGGATATGTGATCGGATTGTCTGATCAGGCGAAATTTGATATTCAAAAGATGAAAGCCATCAGCAGTCTGTGCAGCGATGAGGAAACTACGGAATCCCGTTTGATCGCACTGGCTGCCTGGATGAAGGAATACTATGGTTCTACCATGATCCAGGCGCTGAAAACAGTCCTTCCTGTAAAGGAAAAGGTAAAAGCAAAGGAAAAGCGCATGATCTGCCTTGACGTTGAGCGCAAAAAGGCAGAGGAAGCTGTGGAAGAACTGGAAAAAGGCAGATGCAGGGCGAGGGCAAGACTTCTTCGCGCCCTTCTTGAGCAGGGAAGTTTGGACTATACTGCTGCGTCCAAAGATTTAGGAGCAAATGCCAGTGTTCTTCGTTCCCTTACGGAACAGGGGCTGGTCCGCATTGAGCACAGTGAGGTATATAGGATGCCTGCGGGGCTGAAGGAGAGTGCGCAGGAAGAGAGGCAGGAACTAAGCCCTATCCAGCAGAGCTGCGTGGAGCAGATCCAGGAAGAATGGAAAAGCTCCAAGGCAAGGCCTGTTCTGTTGTTTGGCGTTACCGGAAGCGGCAAGACACAGGTCTATATGGAGCTGATTGAGCAGGTGATGGCAGAGGGAAAACAGGCGATCGTGCTGATTCCTGAAATAGCCCTTACTTATCAGACAGTGCGCCGGTTTTACGGCCGTTTCGGGGAGAAGGTTTCCGTGCTGAATTCCCGCTTGTCCCAGGGGGAGCGCTATGACCAGTTTAAACGTGCGAAACGCGGTGAGATCCAGGTCATGGTTGGCCCAAGATCCGCTTTGTTCACGCCGTTTTCACATTTAGGGCTTATTATAATTGACGAAGAACATGAACAAACCTATAAAAGTGAAAATTCCCCAAGATACCATGCTAGGGAAACCGCAGTGAAGCGTGCTTCCATGGAAGGAGCCAGGGTACTTCTAGGCTCAGCCACGCCGTCCATGGAATCTTTCAGCCGTGCCAGGACAGGAGAATATGCATTGGTAAAGCTGGAGGCCCGGTTTGGAGAACGGCCTTTGCCGGATGTATCTATTATAGATTTACGGGAAGAATTAAAGGCAGGGAACCGCTCCGTTTTAAGCAGGAAACTAAAAGATTCCATAGAGGAACGCCTGAGCCTTGGGGAACAGACCATGCTATTTTTAAACCGCAGGGGATATGCGGGATTTGTATCCTGCCGGTCCTGCGGGCATGTTATGAAATGTCCTCATTGTGATGTTTCGCTTTCAGAGCATAATAACGGAAAGCTGATCTGCCATTACTGCGGTTATGAGCAGAGAAGGACAGAGAAGTGTTCTGAATGCGGTTCGCCCTTTATCGGGGGATTTAAGGCAGGAACCCAGCAGATAGAGCAGGTTTTGGAAAAAGCATTTCCCCAAGCCCGTATTTTGCGTATGGACTATGATACTACCAGAAACAAAGGAAGCTATGAGCGGATACTTTCTGCTTTTGCTGAGAATGAGGCAGATATTCTGGTGGGAACGCAGATGATCGTAAAAGGACATGATTTTCCAAGAGTAACCCTTGTGGGAGTGATTGCAGCAGATCTCTCCCTTAACGAGGCCGATTACCGATGTGCTGAGCGGACCTTTCAGCTTCTTACACAGGCAGTAGGGCGTTCAGGCAGAGGGATCCGAAAGGGAGAGGCAGTGATACAGACCTATCATCCGGAGCATTACAGTATACAGGCGTCTGCGGTCCAGGACTATGAAGCTTTTTATAAAGAAGAGGAGAGCTACAGGGCTATGATGGATTATCCGCCCTTCGCTCATATGCTTTCTGTGCTGGCTTTTGGAGAGGACGAGACGCTTCTGGAGCAGGGGATGTCCTATATTGCAAAATTTATCCGCCGGATCAGCCCGGGCGGCGGACTTCATATGATCGGCCCGGCAGATGCTGCAGTTGGCAAGGTCAATGACGTATACAGAAAAGTAATTTATCTGAAGCACAAAGATGAAAAAATATTGAATGCTATTAAGGATAAGCTTGAAAGATACATTGAGATAAATTCCGGTTTCAGGAAGCTTTATATACAGTTTGATTTCAGCTAGCGTACTGAAATATGCACTGAGATTCCCTATAAGCGGGTTTCCTATTAGCAGAAAGAATATTAGCAGAAAGGAAGATAAGAAATGGCACTTAGAACTATTAGAACAGAGGGAGATTCCGTTCTTGCCAAGAAGAGCAGGCCGGTTAAGGAAATGACACAGAAGATCCGTGATCTGATCCTGGATATGCTGGATACGATGTACGATGCAATGGGCGTAGGGCTTGCTGCTCCCCAGGTAGGAATCCTGAAACAGATCGTAGTGATCGATGTGGGAGAAGGTCCTATTGTTTTGATTAATCCGGAAATTATTGAGACATCCGGAGAACAGACCGGGGAGGAAGGCTGCTTAAGCGTACCTGGAATGTCGGGACTGGTAACCAGACCAAATTATGTAAAGGTAAAAGCACTGGACATTAATATGGAAGAAGTAGAATATGAGGGAACGGAGCTTTTGGCTCGCGCATTTTGTCATGAAATTGACCATCTGGAAGGCAAAATGTACACGGAACTGGTAGAAGGAGAGCTTCACCATGTGACCTATGATGAGGATGATGAAGAAGAGGAGTATTGATAGTGAAAATTGTTTATATGGGAACTCCTGATTTTGCGGTGCCGCCTCTTAGAGCATTGGCAGAAGGAGGATATGAAATTGCGGCTGTAATTACCCAGCCGGACAAGCCCAAGGGAAGGGGAAAAACATTAATGCCTACTCCTGTGAAGGAAGAGGCTATGAAACATGGGATACCGGTTTATCAGCCAAAAAAAGTGCGGGATCCTGAATTTATGGATATCCTGAAAGGCATTCAGCCGGATGTGATCGTGGTTGCAGCATTTGGACAGATTATCTCCAGGGAACTGCTGGAGCTGCCGAAGCTTGGCTGCATCAATATCCACGCATCCCTCCTTCCAAAATACCGGGGTGCGGCACCTATTCAGCAGGCAGTGATCAACGGTGAAAAGGAATCAGGGGTTACCATTATGCGTATGGGAACCGGAATTGATACAGGAGATATGATTTCCCAGGTGATCGTGCCTCTTGCAGAAGATGAAACAGGCGGAAGTTTGTTTGATAAACTTTCCCTTGCCGGGGCAGAATTATTAGTAAAGACGCTTCCCTCTATAGAAAATGGTACTGCTGTTTACCAAAAGCAGCCAAAGGAAAGCCCGACACCCTATGCTTCTATGATTACAAAGCAGATGGGCTGCATGGATTTTACAAAAGGGGCTTTGGAACTGGAACGCCTTGTGCGGGGATTGAATCCATGGCCAAGCGCATATACCTGTTTAAACGGGAAAAATCTGAAGATATGGAAGAGCAGGGCATCGGCTTTTGACCAGACGGATGCATTGCCAGGAACAATTCTTCAGATGGATAAGTCCGGGATTTATGTGGCTTGTTCCAAGGGGGTGCTGATCCTGGAGGAAGTCCAGCTTGAAGGGAAAAAGCGCATGGATGCAGATGCATTCCTCAGGGGATATCATTTGGAAGCGGGAACAGTCTTAGGTGTATAATGCAGAGAAGCCTGATAGCAGGGCAGCTGCTTTGTAAGCCTGAATGATTTCATATACAAGGAGTGATTGCATGTACGGATATGGATTTGGATACTGGAGATTTGACTGGACTTATATGCTGCTGGTAATAGGGATGCTTCTATCCCTTGCTGCATCCGGAAGGGTGAAAAGTACTTTTGCCAGGTTTAAAAGGGTCAGAAGTGCTTCCGGACTTACCGGAGCTATGGCTGCGCAGCGGATCTTACGTTCTGCAGGAATCACAGATGTGCAGGTGGTGCATATTCAGGGAAGCTTGACAGACCATTATGACCCAAGGACAAAGCGCCTTGCCCTGTCAGATGAAGTTTTTGGAAGTGATTCCCTTGCAGCAGTAGGGGTGGCCGCACATGAATGCGGACATGCTATTCAGCACGCCACGGGATATGGTCCCCTGGAACTTCGAAGTGCCATTGTGCCTGCAGCAAATATTGGGGCAAACCTTTCCTGGCCGCTTTTTGTGGCAGGACTGATCTTTTCGATACAGCCATTGCTCACGGTGGGAATCGTGCTGTTTTCCCTGGCAGTTTTGTTTCAGCTTGTGACTCTGCCTGTAGAGATCAACGCTTCCTCAAGGGCACTGCGGAATCTGGAAAGCCTTGGAATCCTGGGAGATCATGAGCTGTCAGGTGCGAGAAAGGTTCTTTCTGCTGCAGCCCTGACGTATGTGGCGGCCCTGGCATCTTCCATACTTCAGCTTTTGAGACTATTGATACTTGCAGGAGGAAGAAGACGTGACGACTAATGGAATTAATACCAGGGAAATGATCCTGGAGATTCTGCTGCAGATTGAAGAGGAAGGGGAGCACAGCCACATTGCTATCCGCAATGCCCTTTCCAAGCATCAGTTCCTGCCGAAACAGGAGCGTGCCTTTATTACGAGAGTTTGTGAAGGAACCCTGGAATACAGGATCCTCATTGATTATATTATTGATTCATTTTCGAAAGTTACAGTAGATAAAATGAAGCCGCCCATTCGGGAGATCCTGCGAAGCGCAGTGTATCAGCTGAAGTTTATGGACAGCGTACCGGATAGTGCGGTCTGTAATGAAGCAGTAAAATTGGCGCAGAAAAAAGGATTCTATAATTTGAAGCCTTTTGTAAACGGAGTACTTCGTTCTATTGCCAGACAGCTTGATGAGCTTGAATATCCCTCCAGGGAAGAAAATCTTTTGAGTTATCTTTCTGTAAAATATTCTGTGCCTGAGTCACTGGTTCTTCGGTGGCTGAACGATTACGGAGAAGTAACAACGGAAAAAATGCTGGAGGATTTTCTCAAAGAAAAACCAATGACTGTCAGGTGCAGGATTTATTTGAATTCAAAAGAGAAAATCTGTCAAAGCCTTAAAGAACAGGGCGTAAAGGTGGAGCCTGCTCCATATCTGCCCTATGCCTGCTGTATTTCTGGTTTTAATCATATTCTGACCTTGGACGCTTTTTTGGAAGGAAAGATTCAGGTACAGGATGTAAGCTCCATGCTGGTGGCTGAGGTGGCGAATCCCCAAAAGGGCGATTATGTTATTGACCTTTGTGCAGCTCCAGGGGGAAAGAGCCTCCATATAGGAGACAAGATGGAAGGCTACGGAACTGTGGATGCCAGAGACGTAAGCCAGTATAAGGTGGATCTCATTGAGGAAAATATCCAGAGAACAGAATCCATCAATGTGCAAGCAAAGGTAATGGATGCTACGGTTTTTGATCTGGACTCTGAATGCAAAGCAGACATTGTTCTGGCGGATGTGCCCTGTTCCGGATACGGAGTGATCGGCAAGAAGCCGGAGATTAAATACAGGGCAACTCCTCAAAAGCAGGAGGAGATCGTGATCCTGCAGCGTACGATTCTTGATAGGGCAGCGGAATATGTGAAGCCCAGAGGCGTGCTGATCTACAGCACCTGCACCATTGCAAAAGAAGAAAATGAAGAAAATATGCTGTGGTTTATGAATAACCACCCCTTTAAATTGGAAAGTCTGGATCCTTATCTTCCGGAAGAGCTGCATTCGGAGACAACGGCGCTTGGATACTTACAGCTTCTTCCCGGGGTACATAAAACAGACGGATTCTTTATTGCAAAATTCAGAAGGAAATAAAAAAATGAATACGACAGACATTAAGTCGATGACAATAGACGAATTGAAAAGGCTTATGCAGGAGCTGGGAGATAAGCCTTTTCGGGCAAAACAAATCTATAGCTGGCTTCACCAGCACCTGGCAGCATCCTATGAAGAGATGACCAATCTGCCGAAAGCCCTTCGGGAAAAGCTTGCACCATACCCGATCACCGCTTTAGAGGCAGTGGATGTGCAGACGTCTAAAATTGACGGAACCCAAAAATATCTTTTTCGCCTGGGAGACGGAAATGTGATCGAGAGTGTTCTTATGCGCTACAAACACGGGAACTCGGTATGCATTTCATCTCAGGCGGGATGCAGAATGGGATGCCGTTTTTGTGCTTCTACTATTGGGGGGCTGACAAGAAACCTTCTGCCATCCGAAATGCTGGATCAGATTTACAGGATTCAGGTTCTTACAGGAGAGAGGGTTTCCAATGTGGTAGTTATGGGAACCGGAGAACCACTGGATAATTATGATAACCTGCTGCGGTTTATCCATATCCTTACTGAGGATGGGGGAATTCACATCAGCCAGAGAAATCTTACGGTTTCTACCTGTGGACTGGTGCCAAGGATTTATGAGCTGGCAGAAGAAAAGCTTCAGATGACGCTGGCTATTTCCCTCCACGCCCCCAATGATGAAAAACGCAAGGAACTGATGCCCATTGCCAGAAAATACAGTATGGATGAAGTATTGGAGGCATGCAGGGATTATTTTCACAAAACAGGCAGGCGGATTACCTTTGAATATAGCCTGGTGGCTGGTGTGAACGACAGTGACGAAGATGCAAAAGAGCTTTGCGGACGTATCCGGGGAATCAACTGCCATGTAAACCTCATACCGGTAAACCCCATAAAAGAGCGTGATTTTCAGCGTTCTACACGCCAGGCAGTGGAGAATTTTAAAATAAAACTTGAAAAATGCGGAATAAATGGTACTATAAGAAGGGAAATGGGCAGCGATATTGACGGTGCCTGTGGGCAACTGAGAAAGAGTTATATTGAAAAAACAGAAAGCGAGAAGTGACATGAGGGTATATTCAGCTACAGATGTAGGGCAGAAGCGGAAGATGAACCAGGATTACGTGTTTGTCAGTGACGGCCCGGTAGGGAATCTTCCTAATCTGTTTGTCGTTGCTGATGGAATGGGCGGCCATAATGCAGGTGATTACGCATCCTCCCATGCTGTTCAGAGGCTGGTTGACGAGATTCGGGAAGATGCGGACTTTAATCCCATTAAGGTTATCCGTCATGCCATCGAAACTGCCAATACGGAAATTATAGAACAGGCACAGAAAGATGAGCACCTCAGAGGGATGGGCACCACCATTGTGGTGACTACGATCGTAGGCCATTATGCCTATGTGGCGAATGTGGGGGACAGCCGCCTTTATGTAATCCAGGATCGCATCCACCAGGTAACGAAGGATCATTCCCTGGTACAGGAGATGGTAAGGATGGGAGAACTGAAAGCGGAGGACGCCAAAAACCATCCGGATAAAAATATTATTACAAGAGCTCTGGGAGCGGAAAGAACGGTAGATATTGATTTCTTTGATCTGAAGCTGGAACCTTTATGCACGATTTTGATGTGCTCCGATGGTCTTAGCAACATGGTAGAAGACAGCAAGATGGAAGAAATTATTTTAAATCCAAATGCTGACATCACTGAGAAGGGTGAAACGCTTGTCCGGGAGGCAAACCTGAACGGCGGGAAGGATAACATTGCAATTGTTTTAATAGAACCATTCACAAATGAGGTGGAGAAATGTTGAAGACGGGAATCATAATAGCAGAGCGCTATGAAATCTTAGGAAAAATAGGGACCGGCGGAATGGCCGATGTTTACAAAGCAAAGGATCATAAGCTGAACCGCTTCGTGGCTGTGAAAGTTTTGAAACCGGAATTCCGGGAGGACACGACTTTTATCCGAAAATTCAGAAGCGAGGCACAGGCGGCTGCAGGTCTGACACATCCGAATATTGTTAATGTGTTTGACGTAGGAGACGATGAAGGGGTTTATTACATTGTAATGGAACTGATTGAGGGCATTACCCTGAAGGAATATATTTCCAAGAAAGGAAAGCTTTCCATCAAAGAGGCAACCAGTATTGCCATTCAGGTATCCATGGGTCTGGAAGCTGCTCACAGCCATGGCATTGTCCACCGTGACGTGAAGCCCCAGAACATTATTATTTCCACGGACGGAAAAGTAAAGGTAACGGATTTTGGAATTGCAAGAGCGGCATCCTCCAATACGATCAGCTCCAATGTGATGGGGTCTGTACACTACAGCTCTCCGGAACAGGTGCGGGGAGGCTACAGCGATGAGAAAAGCGATATCTATTCTCTTGGAATAACCCTGTATGAGATGGTTACCGGAAGAGTTCCTTTTGACGGAGATACCACAGTGGCGATCGCCATTAAACACCTTCAGGAAGAGATGGTTCCTCCAAGTATTTATACGGAGGATCTGCCCTATAGCTTGGAGCAGATTATCCTGAAGTGTACCCAGAAGAGCGTGGGACGCCGCTATGACCGTATGGAAAATGTAATTGCAGATCTGAAGCACTCCCTTATTGAACCCCAGGGAGATTTTGTCATGCTGACAACTGTGGATAACGAAGCAAAAACCGTAGTGATTTCCGATGCGGAGCTGGGAGAAATCAAACATACTCCTAAGCAGAATAACCGTTCTTCCCAGAAGAAGCTGGAAGTAGAACAGCTTGAGGAAGAAACTTATGATACAGATTATGACAGCTATGATGACAGGGATGATGAGAGACAGACGGAGAGACGTTCTTCCGGAAGAAGTTCCTATCATAAATCCGACAGAAGAAGAAGCATGGGACGGGCTGTTACCATTTTGGCACTGGTGCTTGGCGCAGCAGGCTTAATGGTTTTGATCTTTGTTCTTGGAAAGGCGTCCGGCCTGATCGGAGGAGAAGGAGAACCAAAAGTTCCGCAGCAGCAGGAACAGCCTGAGCAAAAGGAAGAAGACAACATGGTTGAGGTTCCAAGCCTTTTCGGAAAAACAGAGGCAGAAGCAACGGAACTGGCACGTACCTCAAAGCTGGGCATTCAGATGATGGGAGAAAAGGCATCTGATCAGGAAAAGGGACGCATCTGCGAACAGGATATTCCTGCAGGAACCATGGTAGAGGCCTATACGACATTGAAATTTTATGTGAGCAAGGGTGTGCAGCAGGTTACCGTACCGGATACGGACAGCAGAACCGGCCTTGAGGCACAGCAGATCCTGGAGGATGCAGGATTTGTTGTAAATGTGCAGAAGGAATACAGCGCCCTGGATGATAACGGATACTGCCTGGTGGATCCGGGATATACCTACTATACCACTCCGGAAGCAGGAACAATTGCAAAATCAGGAGATACGATTACCCTGGTCATCAGCCGAGGAGTAGATTACGGCGATAGTGCACAGGTGCCGGATGTGGTGGGATGGAGCAAAAACGAAGCCATTACAACCCTTGGAAAGTGGATTGACATTGATGTGGTGGAACAGAGAAGCGCAGATGTTCCGGAAGGGGAAGTCATCTCCCAGAATCCGGAGCAGTATTCCTATGCGAACCCGGATGAAACCATTACCATTACCGTAAGCTGCAGAGATAAGGATCCTGTGGAAGCCGTTCCGGAGACAGGAATGGAGAGTCAGTCTCAGGGTACCACACAAACAGCGCAGAACCAGCCGGCGGCCGGTGCTGACGGAATCTGGAAGTGTACCCAGAGCCTGGATACTCCGGAAGGATATCAGGGAGGCGCAGTCCGCCTGGAATTGATCCAGAATGTGAATGGACAGCCTACCGCTATGCAGGTTGTGGATAACCAGGTGCTCACATTCCCATATCAGCTGGATATTACAGGGGTATCCGGCGTCAGCACAGGAGAACTTTATTTGTACGAGCAGGTAAATGGAGAATACAGGGAACTGGGACATTATAATATTTCATTTGAAAAGGCAGAGTAATGCATGCAGGGAAAGATCATGAAGGGAATCGCCGGCTTCTACTATGTATATGCACAGGACGGTGAAGTGTACGAATGTAAGGCAAAAGGGATTTTTCGGAAAGATAATCAGAAGCCCCTGGTGGGGGATGATGTGGAAATTGCCATTCTGGACTGCCAGAAAAAAGAGGGCAGTATCGTGAAGCTGCTGCCAAGGAGGAATTCGCTGATTCGTCCGGCAGTGGCCAATGTTGACCAGGCATTTGTCATTTTTGCAGCAGAGAATCCCAAACCAAACTTCATGCTTCTGGATCGCTTTCTCATTATGATGGAGAGAGAAGGGATTCCGGCAGTAATCTGCTTTAATAAAAAGGATCTGGCTGCAGAGGGTGAACTGGAAGAGTTATACGGAATTTATCAAAGCTGCGGATATCAAGTAATATTGTCCAGTGCCAGTACGAAAGAGGGATTGGAAAAAATAAGAGAAGTCTTGTGCGGAAAGACAACAGTTGTGGCAGGCCCTTCCGGTGTGGGCAAATCTTCCCTTACCAATCTCATGCAGGGCGAGGTGAAGATGGAGACAGGTGAGATCAGCCGCAAACTGAAAAGGGGCCGCCATACCACCAGGCATTCACAGGTGATTCCTGTAGCAGAAAACACTTATCTGGTGGATACACCTGGATTCACGTCACTGTATCTTGAGAATATGGAAGAACAGGAGTTAAAAGATTACTTTCCGGAATTTAGGAAATACGAAGGCAAGTGCCGCTTTCAGGGCTGCCGCCATATACACGAGCCTGACTGTGCCGTTAAAGAAGCTTTGAAACATAAAAAGATCAGCAGCCTCAGATATGAAGATTATCTGGGCCTATACGATGAAGTGAAAGAGAAAAGGAGATATTGATGGAGTATCAATTGTGCCCGTCTATTTTGTCAGCGGATTTTAACCGCCTGGGCGAACAGATTAAAACCCTGGAAAAGGCAGGGGTAAAATGGCTGCATATTGATGTTATGGATGGTGATTTTGTACCCAGCATTTCTTTTGGAATGCCGGTGATTAAATCTATCCGTAAAGAAAGCAGACTTTTTTTTGACGTACATTTGATGGTGACTGCACCGGAGCGTTACATCAGAGATTTTGCAAACTGCGGTGCAGATTCGATCACTGTGCATGCAGAGGCGTGCGATGACCTGGAGCTTGCCATCAACCTGATAAAAGATGCAGGAGTGAAGGCCGGTGTTTCTATCAAGCCTGCCACTCCGGTAAATGATATCAGCCATTTGCTGGAGGATGTGGATCTCGTGCTTGTGATGACGGTTCAGCCTGGATTTGGCGGACAAAAATATATGGATGAGTGTACAGATAAAATCCGGGAGCTTAGGGATCTGATTGAGAAAGAGGAACAAGAGGTAGATATCCAGGTGGATGGCGGCATCAATGACGAGACTCTGGAAACCGTGATCAATGCCGGCGCCAATCTGATCGTGGCAGGATCCTATGTGTTTAGGGATGATTTGGAAAGCAATGCAAAACAGATTATCCGCAGAATAAAAAAGATTAGTGAGAACTGAGATTCGTGAGGAAACAAATGATTGATACTATAATCGTAAGCGGGGGCAATATCCAAAAAGATTTTGCCCTCGATTTTTTAAGGAAAAACAGCCGCATGGCAGGGCGGGAAAATCTTTGTCTGATAGCCGCAGACAAAGGGCTGGAATTTTTTATGACTGCCGGAGAGAAGGAAGGATTTCTCCCGGATCTTGCAGTGGGGGATTTTGACAGCATTTCTGAAAAAGGCAGGAAGTACCTTCTACGGATCCCGGGACTGGAAATATGCCGCCTGAAACCGGAGAAAGATGATTCAGATACCCAGTCGGCAGTAATGACGGCTATCCGGCGAGGCAGCAGAGAGATAGCCATTCTTGGGGCTACAGGCAGCAGGCTGGACCATGTACTTGCCAATATTGGACTTTTATCCCTGGGAAAAGAACTGGGTGCAGAGATCATCCTGGCGGACCCCTGCAATTACATTACTTTGGTGGAGAGCGGAACTGTGCTGGAGCGCAGCCGCCAATTTGGAAAATATGTATCCTTTTTCCCGATGGGAGGAGATGTAACCGGTCTGACGCTTCGGGGCTTCCGGTATCCGTTAAACGGACACCACTTAACAGCTGCGGACAGCGGCCTGACAGTCAGCAATGAATTTTCAGAGGAGAAGGCATGCGTGACCTATGAATCAGGAACCCTTTTTATGATCATGTCCAGGGATTAGGGATAATAGGTGATGGATTTTAAGGCTCTGGGTTTTAAGCATTAAGAAAAAAAATCTGATTAACATTGAATTTGAAGCTCCATTGTGGTAATCTTTTAATTGCTATATTGGAGCTCTTTTTTATTGGAAGGAGCTTGGCGGGTACGAGTGGAACAAAGTATAAACCCTATAATAAAGGAATTTTAAAGGAGATATAAAAATTATGAAGTTAGGAATCGTCGGTCTTCCGAATGTGGGCAAGAGTACGCTATTTAATTCTTTGACAAAGGCGGGAGCAGAATCTGCCAATTATCCGTTTTGTACTATTGATCCTAATGTGGGAATCGTAACTGTACCGGATGAAAGACTGAAACTCCTGGGAGATTTTTACCATTCAAAAAAGGTGACCCCGGCTGTGATTGAGTTTGTAGATATTGCAGGACTTGTAAAGGGCGCGTCAAAGGGAGAGGGGCTTGGAAATCAATTCCTTGCCAATATTCGTGAAGTAGATGCCATTGTACATGTGGTTCGCTGCTTTGAAGATACCAATGTAGTGCACGTGGACGGAAATATTGATCCTCTCCGTGATATTGAAACCATCAACCTTGAACTGGTTTTTTCGGATCTGGAAATCCTGGAGAGAAGAATTGCTAAAGTAACCAAAACTGCCAGAATGGATAAGGATGCTGCCAGGGAATTGGATTTCCTTACAAAAGTGAAGGATCATCTGGAAGCAGGACAGCCTGCCATTACTTTGGAGCTGGAATCCGAGGATGAAGAGGGCTGGATGTCCATTTATAACCTGCTTACTGCAAAGCCAGTAATCTATGCCGCGAATGTGGCTGAGGATGAGCTTGCAGATGATGCTGCTTCCAATGAACATGTATGCGCCGTAAAAAAATATGCGGCAGAGCAGAGCAGTGAGGTATTTGTAATCTGCGCCCAGATAGAGGAAGAGATTGCGCAGCTGGAAGAGGATGAGAAAAAAATGTTCCTGGAGGATCTTGGGCTGACAGAATCCGGTCTTGAGAAGCTGGTGCGTGCAAGCTACCGTCTTCTTGGTCTGATGAGCTTTTTGACTTCCGGTGAAGATGAGACGAGAGCATGGACGATTAAGATCGGCACAAAGGCTCCGCAGGCAGCCGGAAAGATTCATACGGATTTTGAACGTGGTTTTATTAAAGCAGAAGTTGTAAACTATCAGGATCTTCTGGACTGCGGCTCCTATGCAGGTGCGAGGGAGAAGGGTCTGGTGCGTATGGAAGGGAAAGAATACATTGTGCAGGATGGAGATGTGATTCTGTTCCGCTTTAATGTATGATAAGGTGATATATGGAGATGTCCATTGGTTTTCCAAATATTGGCATAGAGTTTGCCCATGTGGGGGAATCCGCCAGTATTTTTGGGTATAAAATTGCATTCTATGGAATTTTGGCCGCACTGGGCATGATTCTTGGAATTGCCTATGTGGTATTGGAATCCAAAAGGCGGGGACAGGATCCCAACCTTTATCTTGGAATGATTCTTGTGGGAATTATCACCGGACTTTTGGGAGCCAGATTGTTTTATGTGGGATTTTCCTGGCCTTTGTACAGGGGGAATATTCAGGAGATATTTAATATCCGAAGCGGAGGCCTCTCTATTTACGGGGGGATTTTCGGCGGTGGGCTGGGAGCGGCTCTCTTTTGCAGAATCAGAAAGATATCTTTCTGGGGGATGGCAGATACTGCCAGTATAGGACTCCTTATTGCACAGATAATAGGAAGGTGGGGAGACTTTTTTAACAGAGGATCCTTTGGGGAATATACGGACAGCTATTTTGCCATGAGACTGCCTTTATCTGCTGTGCAGACAGATGAGGTCAGCGCACAGATGAGAGAAAATCTTGCGGTAATTGATGGAGTTTCCTATATTCAGGCTCATCCGGTATTCTTATATGAAAGTGTTCTTTGCTTGGTTCTTTTGATGTTTCTTCTGGCAAGCCAGAGGAAAAAGAAGTTCCAGGGAGAAATCTTTATGAGGTATCTGTCTCTGTACGGGCTGATCCGGTGCTTTACGGAATGGCTGAGAACAGATAAGCTTCTGTTGCCTGGAACCAGGATTTCGGTCTCTCTGCTGGTATCGGTATTTTTGTTTTTGTTCTTCGGGGCAGAGGCTTTGATACGGAGATCTATGGAGAAAAAACGGGCTGCTGCCCGGAGACGCAGAAGAGAGGCATTTTATGCAGCAGAGGAAGAAGCAGAAGCGGAACTTGACAGACAGGATCAGGAGAAGGCTGCTGCCAGAGCAAAGGGAACGGATCCAAAAGGCCAGGAAGAGCTTCTGGATAAGATGGAGTCCGCAGAAGAAGAGGAAGATGAATGGGATGGATCCCTTCCATCTGTCAAGAGAGCGCAGGAAGAAAATGCTTCGGCCAGGCTTGCGGAGAATGATGGCGTATCTGAAGATTTGGATGCTTCGGAAGGCGCTGAACCTGCGGATACGAACCAGGAGGGATCTGGAGAAGAACCTTTGGCTGAGCCGGAAGGTGGATCAGGCGATGGAGAAGTATCTGAGATTATCTGAAACCACCTGAAACCATAAAATAGAATAGGAAAGCGGGAGTGCCCTTGCAGCTGTGAAATGTCAGCTGCGAGGGCATTTTTTTAAATCAGCCGTATTTCTTCGTTTGCTCCGTCCGATCCGTTGGTGCATCTCCCCTCCCTTGTACGTCAAGCTTCCTCATAATAGTTTTGAAAAAATCTAAGATTGACTCTTGTTTTTTTGGGGCAAATGGTTTAGAATGAGTTCATAAGTGGTAGAAAGTGGAGGATAGTGGTGGCTGATGGTGCATATGTGGCAGAGAAATCCATCACACCCTGGAAATGTGAAGGGGAGAATCACGTTTCCTGAGAGTAGGTGAGTTACATGTTCATGGGAGAGTACAACCATACAATCGATGCGAAGGGTCGTTTGATCATCCCGTCTAAGTTCAGAGAGCTCTTAGGGGAAGAGTCTGTCATGACTAAGGGACTTGATGGTTGTCTTTTTATTTTTCCAATGAATGAATGGGAAGCCTTTGAAAAGAAACTCAGAGCATTACCACTTACAAATAAAGATGCAAGAACCTTCTCACGATTCTTTGTATCCGGGGCCGCAGTCTGTGAACTGGATAAGCAGGGGAGAATTCTCGTACCTCAAACGCTGCGGGAGTTTGCTGGTCTGGATAAGGATGTGGTTTTGACTGGAAATCTGGAGAGGATTGAAGTCTGGAGCAAAGAGAAGTGGAGCGAGAACAGCAATTATGATGATATGGATGCCATTGCAGAAGGCATGAAAGACATAGGTATCATTATATAAGTATGACGCTTGAAAGAAATCCAACAGGAGACGGATATGGAATTTAAACACAAATCTGTATTGCTGGAAGAAACCATTGAGGGCTTAAGGGTAAAGCCTGATGGAATCTATGTGGATGGAACTTTAGGAGGAGCAGGACATGCCCTGGAGGTATGTAAGAAACTTTCTGCCAAGGGGAGATTTATTGGCATAGATCAGGACCAAGATGCAATAATTGCTGCGAGTGAGAGACTGGCTGCTTTTTCAGACAGAGCGGCGATCATTCGCAGCAATTATTGTTACATGGCGAATGAGCTGAAGTCCCGCGGAATCTATCAGGTGGATGGAATCTTACTGGATCTGGGAGTTTCTTCCTACCAGCTTGATAATGAAGAGAGAGGCTTTACCTACCGTTACGATGCCCCGCTGGATATGCGTATGGATCAGAGACAGAGCCAGACAGCAAGTGACATTGTAAACGGTTATGAGGAAAGAGAATTATACCGTATCATCCGTGATTACGGAGAAGATAAATTTGCAAAAAATATAGCGAAGCACATAGCGGCAGCAAGGCAGAAGGCGCCTATTGAGACTACGGGAGAGCTGACGGAGATTATCCGCCATGCCATTCCCATGAAGATTCAGGCAGCCGGAGGGCATCCTGCCAAGAGAACTTTCCAGGCAATCAGGATTGAACTGAACAGGGAATTGGATGTTCTTAGAGAATCACTTGACGGAATGATTGATATGCTGGGGGATGGGGGAAGGATTTGTATCATTACCTTCCATTCTCTGGAAGACCGGATTGTAAAGACGATTTTCCGAAAGAATGAGAACCCCTGTATCTGTCCGGCAGATTTTCCCGTATGTGTCTGCGGACAGAAGCCTAAGGGAAGGGTGATCACCAGGAAGCCTATCCTTCCAAGTGAAAATGAGATGGAGGAAAACCCCCGTTCCAAAAGTGCAAAGCTGAGAATTTTTCAACGCAGTCTGTGAATCCTGAAATTTGGATGCAGGAATTTACGAATTGCAGATGTATTAATAGAAAGAATCAGGATTTCAAAAGAATGAATGAAAGAGAAATTCTGAGTATCATGAGAATGAAGTAGTAGAAGTCAGGTGGAGCAGAGAATGGCAAACACAGGCAGACCGAGAACCGCAGGAAGAAAGAAGAATAGCGCAGGGAACAGCCGTGGAGTATACGTAGAAGGAAATGCTGTCAGAAGACTTCAGGAGGTTCCGGAGAGACGCAAAAAGCCACCCCAGGCAGATCGCGCCAGGGCAGTGAGAAAAGCGGAGGCCGCCAGAAGAACAAAGAGTGCTAATCCCAACCGCCAGCTAAGCCGCCAGGCGCAGCGAAACAGGGAGAAGGCTCAGAATATGAGCAAGAACTTTGTTATTTTTCTGGCTGTAGTTTCCGTGGCCGTGCTGTTTTTCTGTGTGCATTATCTTCAGCTAAAGTCAGAGGTAACTGCGCAGATCAAGGCAGTGGCGGCATTGGAATCAGAACTGTCGGAATTACGGGAAGACAATGACGCATATGAGAGCCAGGTAACTTCCAATGTTGACCTGAATGAGATTAAAAAAATTGCAATCGGACGTTTGGGAATGAAATTCCCTTCCGAAGATCAGAAGATAACATACGAAACATCAAAAAGCAGCTACGTAAGACAGTACCAGGATGTTCCTGAAACCAAGTAGGTGATTATTTGAGCAGAAAAAAGAAAGCAAGAATTCCACAAAGAAAAATTAATATGTGTATGAGAAAAAAGCTGATAGTACTCTTTGGAGGAGTACTATTAGCTTTATTCGGATTAATGGCCCGGATTACCTTTATTAACGCTACAAGCGGAAATAAGTATAAAAAGCAGGTATTGAGCCAGGCACAGCAAAGGTATGAAAACCGTATCCTTCCGGCTAAGAGGGGTGATATTTTTGACAGAAACGGGAATCTTCTGGCAACCAGCAATAAGGTGTACAGTGTAATTCTGGACTGTAAGGCAGTGAATTCAGACAAGGATTATGTGGAGCCTACCGTCCGTGCCCTTACTGAGGTTCTGGGACTGGATGAGGAAGATATTCGTTCCAAGCTCAGCGATGCCTCTACAGCCAGCAGCCAGTATCAGATCCTGAAAAAAGAACTGACTATGGATGAGAAAAAAACATTTGAGGAGTATGTTTCTGCTACGGAACTCCAGGGCATCACTCCGGAACAGGAAAAGGAACGCCAGAATATCAAAGGAGTCTGGTTTGAAGAAGATTATCTGCGCTCCTATCCTTTTAACAGCCTGGCCTGTGATACCATCGGATTTACCCTTGCCAGAGATACGGCAGACATTGGCCTTGAGGGATATTACAATAGTACCCTGACCGGTGTGGACGGCCGTCAGTATGGCTACTTTAATAATACTTCTGATGTAGAGCAGACAATCATAGAGCCAAGCAACGGAAAAAGTATTGTCAGTACTCTTGATGTTGGCGCACAGCAGATTGTGGAAAAGTATGTAAATGGTTTTAACGAGCTGATGGGTGCCAAAAATGTGGGTGTGATCGTGGAGGATCCTCATACAGGTGAGATCCTGGCTATGGACGGGGGGGATCGTTATGACCTTAACAAGCCGAGAGATATGTCCATGGTGCATACAGAGGAAGAAATCAAGCAAATGAATGACGCTCAGACTGTGGATGCATTAAATGCAATGTGGAGCAATTATTGTGTAACAGACGCCTATGAGCCGGGGTCTACGGTAAAACCCATAGTTATGGCATCTGCCCTTGAGAAGGGAAGCATTGATTTTAATGATACATTCTTATGTGACAGTGGGGAAAGCATTGATGCGAACACATTTATTAAGTGTGCAGTTTACCCGGATGCTCACGGAACAGAGACTTTGGCAGAGGTTATTGCCAACTCCTGCAATGACGGTATGATGCAGATTGCAAAAAGAATGGGAAGGGAGCAGTTTATCAAAGCCCAGAGCCAGTTTAATTTCGGTTCAAGAACAGGAATTGATCTTCCAAATGAAGGCAGCGGAATTATTCATACAACGGATACAATGGGAGAGGCGGAACTTGCATGTTCAGCATTTGGACAGGGATTTACCTGTACTATGATCCAGGAAATCAATGCCATGTGCGCAGCCATTAATGGTGGTTATTATTATCAGCCTCATGTGGTCTCCGCAATTAAAGATTCCAGCGGAGGAACCATTAAGACCATTACCCCTACTCTGCTGAAGCAGACCATTTCCGGAAATATTTCTGCGAATATCAGAAGCTATATGCAGTCCAGTGTGGAAATGGGTACCAGCCATTACTCTAAGGTGCAGGGATACAGCTCCGGAGGAAAAACCGGAACTGCAGAGAAGCTTCCAAGAGGAAATGAAAAATATGTGGTATCCTTTATTGGGTTTGCCCCTGTAGATGACCCCCAGGTAGTAGTCTATGTAGTCGTAGATGAACCGAATACGGAAAATCAGGCGAGCAGCTCCTATCCCCAGTATATTGCGCAGGGAATCATGATGGAATTGCTTCCTTATTTGAATATTGCTCCGGATGAGATCCTTTCAGACGGATACATTCCGGAAACAGAGCTTTGGGAAGAATTCAACGGACATCTGAAAAGCGTTTCCGGTGTGGAAATTGATGCAGAGGGAAATATGGTAGACGGAGAAGGCAACCGCATTGACATGGATGGCAACCGTATTGATGAGAACGGATATCTTCTGGATGAAACCGGAGAATATGTTTACGATGAAAACGGAAATACCGTGATGTCGCAGAATCGGACAGATGATTTTGCGGCAATGCCGGAGGCGATTTCCGATACCAATGTTCCGGCTCCTTTGGAAGATGACTCAGACCCCATTGTGGGAAATGATATGGAGAGCGAAGGTCTGACAAATGAAGAAGCTGGTTTGGAATAGAATGTGAATTTTGAGGGAATCCTTTTGGAAGAAAGCATAGCCCCGCCAGAGAATGTCATATATTAAAGTGACGAGCTCCGGCGGGGTTTCTTTATGAAAAAAAATAAAACATTCCATAAAAAGAAGGTATGGGTGGTATGGCTTTTCTGCATCCTAATGATGACGGGACTGATCAGCAGGCTGGTATACCTTATGGGATTCCGGTCTGACTACTATTATGAAAAGGCCAAGGATCTTCATGAGAGAGAACGTGATATTAAGGCTGCCAGGGGAGAAATACTGGATGCAAAAGGAAAAATCCTGGCAGCGAATAAAACAGTCTGCACCATTTCGGTTATCCACAGCCAGGTAAAGGAACCTGAGAAGGTTATCCGCATTCTTTCAGAAGAGTTGGGGATAAGTGAAGAAACGGTAAGAAAGAGAGTGGAAAAAGTTTCTTCCATAGAGCGGATCAAGACAAATGTGGAGAAGTCTGTAGGAGACGCTATCAGGGAATATAGCCTTGCGGGAGTGAAAGTGGATGAAGATTATAAACGATATTATCCGTATGGAGATCTGGCTTCCAAAGTGCTTGGTTTTACCGGAGGGGATAATCAGGGGATTATCGGACTGGAAGTAAAGTATGAAGAGGTTTTAAACGGGACTCCAGGAAAAATTCTTACAACTACAGACGCCCGGGGCATAGAAATTGACGAAATCGGGGAAAGCCGCGCCGACCCTGTTCCTGGAGACAATCTGCAGATCAGCCTGGACGCTAATATTCAGGAATTCGCCCAGCAGGCAGCTTTAAAGGTGATGGAGGAAAAACAGGCGGAGAGGGTTTCTGTGCTGCTTATGAATCCTCAGAATGGAGAAATCTATGCCTGTGTAAATGTGCCGGAGTTTGACCTTAATGATCCTTTTACGCTGAATACGGAAAATGATATCTCCGGAATGAATGCACAGCAAAAACAGGATCTGCTGAATCAGATGTGGAGAAACCCCTGCCTGAATGATACTTATGAGCCTGGCTCTACATTTAAGATCATTACCATGTCCGCAGGTCTTGAGGAGGGGGTGGTATCTTTGAATGATCAGTTTTTCTGCCCGGGGTATAAGGTGGTGGATGACCGGAGGATCCACTGTGCAAACAGGAATGGACATGGCTCACAGAATTTTGTGGAAGGAGCACAGAATTCATGCAACCCTGTGTTCATTGAAGTGGGGCTGCGTCTTGGGATTGATGATTATTATAAATATTTCCAGCAGTTTGGCCTTATGAAAAAGACAGGGGTGGATCTCCCAGGCGAAGCAGGAACGATTATGCACAAGAAAGAGAATATGGGAAATGTGGAGCTTGCAACCGTGGCCTTTGGCCAATCTTTCCAAATTACCCCTATTCAGCTTGCCACTACAGTGAGCAGCCTTATTAATGGCGGAAGAAGGATCACGCCCCATTTTGGGGTAACTGTGCGAAGCCCGGATGATTCCTATGCAAAGAAGCTGGAATATCCGGTGGAAGAAGGGATTGTTTCAGAAAGTACCTCGGAAACGGTACGGTATATCCTGGAACATGTGGTATCGGAGGGATCAGGAAGAAATGCAAAAATAGAAGGCTATACCATCGGCGGAAAAACGGCCACTTCCCAGACGCTTCCAAGAAGTGCGAACCGTTATATTTCTTCATTTTTGGGATTTGCACCTGCAGAGAATCCGCAGATTCTGGGAATCTGTATCATACACGATCCCAAGGGAATCTATTATGGCGGAACCATTGCGGCTCCGGTTATGCGCAGTATTTTTGCAAATGTGCTTCCCTACCTTGGGATTGAGCAAAATGCAGTAAAACCAGAGGATGAGGGTTGATAATTGGAGAAAAAAGCCTTATACTAAAAGATGCATTGCAGATGCGGGGAAGGAAGTATCTGCGGCTATGAAAAAACAAAAGAATGATATGAGGTGTGAGGATGAATTTTGAATTTGTAATTCCGGTGCTGATATCTTTTATGATCAGTGTGGTACTAGGCCCCATTGTGATTCCTTTTTTGCGGAAACTGAAAATGGGCCAGACAGAGAGAACCGAGGGCGTACAGTCTCATTTGAAAAAAGCAGGAACCCCCACCATGGGCGGCGTGATTTTTCTCATCGCTGTTGTAGCAACGTCCCTCTTTTTTATTAAGGATTACCCGAAGATCGTTCCGGTACTGTTTTTGACCCTGGGCTTTGGAATCATAGGTTTTCTGGATGATTATCTGAAAGTGGTATTAAGACGTTCTGACGGGCTTCTTGCCTGGCAGAAATTTTTGCTGCAGGTAATCCTAACAGGTATTTTTGTATTCTATATCATGAATTATACAGATGTTTCCCTGAATATGAGAATTCCTTTCTGGCCAGGACATTATCTGAATATGGGCTGGATTGCCATTCCGGTGCTGTTTTTTGCTGTGATCGGTACGGTAAACGGTGTGAACTTTACAGACGGACTTGATGGTCTGGCTTCCAGCGTAACTCTCATTGTAGCTGTATTTTTTACGGTGGTTTCCATTGGAACCCAGTCAGGAATTGAGCCTATTACCTGTGCGGTTGTGGGCGGACTGATGGGATTTCTTCTGTTTAATGTATATCCGGCAAAGGTCTTTATGGGAGATACAGGTTCCCTGGCCCTTGGAGGATTTGTAGCCGGTGCAGCTTATATGATGCAGATGCCCCTGTTTATTTTGCTGGTAGGGCTTATTTACCTGATTGAGGTTGTGTCTGTGATCATGCAGGTAAGCTATTTTAAGGCTACACATGGGAAGAGGATTTTTAAGATGGCTCCTATTCATCACCATTTTGAGCTTTGCGGATGGTCAGAGACGAGAGTGGTTGCAGTATTCTCCGTAGTGACTGCCATCATGTGTCTGATTGCGCTGCTTGCTTTATAAGAGAAGAACTGGAGGAAATATAAATGGAGTTAAAAGGGAAAAAGGTTCTTGTTTTCGGTTCCGGAAAAAGCGGGATCGGAGCGGCGGATCTTTTGGGTAGGATAGGTGCCTGTCCCATAATCTATGACGGGAACGAATCGATTGATAAAGAGACAGTGATACATAAGACAACAGGGGATTATTCCCTGGAGGTTTATGCAGGAGAGCTGCCCGCAGAAGTGCTTTCAGGTCTTGATCTGGTGGTGCTAAGCCCTGGTGTGCCTACGGACATTCCCCTTGTAAAAAGATTTTATGAGCAGGGGCTTCCTGTGTGGGGAGAAGTGGAGCTGGCTTACCAGGCAGGTAAGGGCGAGGTGCTTGCCATTACCGGAACCAATGGAAAAACAACTACCACAGCGCTTTTGGGCAAAATCATGGAGGATTCCAGGGAGTCTGTTTTTGTTGTGGGGAATATTGGAACGCCTTATACGTCCAAGGCTTTGGAGATGACGAAGAACAGCACGACAGTTGCAGAGATCAGCAGCTTCCAGTTAGAGACGATAGAGAAATTTGCACCCAAGGTCAGTGCCATTTTAAACATAACAGAAGATCATTTAAACCGTCACCATACCATGGAAGAGTACATACGGGTGAAGGAGCTGATCGTAGAAAACCAAGGTCCTGAGGATGTATGTGTCCTGAACTACGAGGATGAGGTGCTGCGCAGCTTCGGCAGGTCTATAACGCCAAAGGCAGTATATTTCTCCAGTGTTCGTGCGCTGGAGGAGGGAATCTTTTTGGATGGGGATCAGATCCTGCTGAAAACAGAGGATAAAGAGATTCCCATTGTAAAAACTTCCGAACTTAAGATCTTAGGCCAGCATAATTATGAGAATGTAATGGCTGCGGCTGCAATGGCCTACTATGTAGGCGTGCCTGTGGAAAATATCCGAAACAGTGTCCGGGAATTTACCGCTGTGGCTCATAGGATTGAGTACGTGACAGAAAAGAATGGGGTTGTTTACTATAATGACTCCAAGGGAACAAATCCGGATGCAGCCATTAAAGGAATCCGGGCTATGAACCGTCCGACCTTGCTGATTGGGGGCGGATATGACAAAGGCTCCTGTTATGAGGAATGGCTCCGGGCATTTGACGGAAAAGTGAAATATTTGGTGCTGATTGGGCAGACGAAGCATAAAATCAAAGAAGCTGCCGAGAAGCTTGGATTTTTTGATATTATTCTGTGCGGGGATCTTGAAGAGGCTGTAAAGGTCTGTGCAGCAAAGGCGTCTTCCGGCGATGCAGTGCTTCTTTCTCCTGCCTGCGCAAGCTGGGGACAGTTTGACAATTATGAACAACGTGGGGATATGTTTAAAAAGTATGTGAAATCTCTGTAAAAAAATATCCCATGAATCGGATACCCGGCTGCCTATAGCAGCCGGGTATCCTGGTTTGGGGGCTTTTGCCCCAACATCATGATGTGCAAAAATGTGAGAAGCATATTTTTGTTTGGATGTCAGGCATATCTGCCCCATCCTTTGTCATATCTATAAATAACATCCATACTCCGGAGGCGTGTCATGTCTGAAAAGGAAAAGAAGCAGCAGTGCAGGCCGGATATGACCCTTCTGGTTCTTGTACTTTTGTTGGCTGCTTTCGGGCTTGTAATCATGTTCAGCGCCAGTTCCTATAATGGACGTGTGAGGTTTCATGATACTGCATATTACTTTAAAAAACAGTTTTTTGCCACTGCTCTTGGCCTTGCTGTAATGTATGTTGTAACCAGGATGCATTATGGTTTTTTTACGGCTCTTGCCCCTATGGCATATATTTTGTCAATGCTCTTGTCGACTCTGGTGCTTTTTATCGGGCAGGAGATCAATGGCTCCAAACGCTGGCTGAATCTTGGCCCTTTGTCTTTTCAGCCTTCGGAATTTGCCAAGGTTGCCGTGATTTTGTTTTTGGCATGGCAGATCGACCGCACAGAAAAAAGTACAGCAGGATTTTGGTTTATGTGCAGAATCATGCTGACCCTTCTCCCTATTGTGGGTCTGGTAGGTTCCAACAACTTAAGTACAGCGATCATTATCCTGGGAATCGGCGTTATCCTGATTTTTGTTTCTAATCCAAGATACATACCGTTTGTAGGGCTTGGCTTGGCGGGGATTGCTTTTATTGCTGTTTTTCTGGCTGCAGAGAGCTACCGTCTGGAACGCCTTGCTATTTGGCGGAATCCTGAAAAGTATGAAAAGGGCTTTCAGACCATCCAGGGACTATATGCCATTGGAAGCGGAGGGCTTTTCGGCAGAGGACTTGGAAGCAGCCTGCAGAAGCTGGGGTTTGTGCCTGAAGCGCAGAATGATATGATTTTTTCAATTATCTGTGAGGAACTGGGGCTTACCGGAGCGGTTGCCCTGATGATACTTTTTATGCTTCTTCTCTGGCGTCTTTGTGTAATTGCCACCCATAGCCGGGATCTTAAAGGAGCATTGATCTGCGGGGGGATTATGGGACATATGGCAATACAGGTGATTTTAAACATTGCCGTTGTGACAAATACGATTCCGAATACGGGAATTACCCTGCCATTTGTCAGCTACGGAGGAACATCGGTGGTGTTTCTCATGGCGGAAATGGGGCTTGCGTTAAGCGTAAGCAGTCACAGGATGGATTCGCCAGCATATAATGAGAGTAAGAGGCCCTTTTAGGAGTGAAAGGCTTGGATGAGATTCGTATTACGGGGGGGAGACCCCTTTCTGGGACAGTATCCGTACAGGGCTCCAAAAATGCTGCGCTGCCTATGATGGCGGCTTCCCTTCTTCACCGGGGAGTAAGTGTGCTGAAGAGATGTCCGAAAATAGCTGATGTATTTTGTATGGAAGGGATTTTGAAGGAACTGGGGGCGTGTACCTGGTGGGAAGGCCATGATCTATATATGGATTGCACACATGCGGATGGAAAGGAGATCTCCTGTGTGTTTACAGGAAAAATGCGTTCCTCTGTGATTCTTTTGGGTGCGCTTCTGGGACGCGGGGGCAGCGGATGCCTTGGCTATCCCGGGGGATGTGTGATTGGACGGCGGCCTATAGATCTTCATTTGTATGCACTTCGAAAGCTGGGGGCGGAAATTGCGGAAGGACCTTTTTCTATTTCCGCTTCCTGCAGGGGGCTTATGGGAGCGGAGATTCTTTTTCCAAACATCAGTGTAGGCGCTACGGAACAGGGAATTCTGGGAGCGGTTCTGGCAAATGGAGAAACCTGCCTGAAAAATTGTGCAAGGGAGCCGGAAATTAAATGGCTGTGCAGATACCTTAGGGGAATGGGGGCAGATATCCGGGGAGACGGAGGCGACTGCATCTATATCCGAGGTGTAGAGGGACTAAAGGGCGGAGAAATGGAAGTGCCGCCTGACAGGATCGTGGCAGGAACCTATCTTTGTGCCTGTGCTGCTACCAGAGGAAAGATCGTTCTGGAAAACCCTCCGGATGGGGAGTTGGATGCTTTCCTGGAAGTATATCGGAAAATGGGTGGACAATATAAAGGAAAGAGTGGTAAACTAATAGCTGACGCAAGTGGGGTGGGGAATCCCATTCCATTTTTGGAGACAAAGGTTTATCCTGGGTTTCCCACAGACCTGCAGTCTCCTCTCATGGCGGTTCTTGCAACGATTTCAGGGGAAAGCTGCATCCGCGAGTCGATCTTTGAGGCTCGTTTTAAGGCGGCTGCGGAACTGAACCGTATGGGTGCAGGGATTACGGTAGAAGGGCATGACGCAAGGATTGCAGGCGGTGCACCCTTATATGGAAGCACTGTTTATGCAGAGGAGCTTCGGGGCGGTGCGGCCCTTGTAATAGCAGCGCTTGCTGCCCGTGGAGAAACAGTGGTGCGGGGATATTCCTACATCTGCCGGGGTTACGAGCATATATGCGAGGATTTGACCGCTCTTGGCGGTATCATTATGAAAGATACGGGAACAAATTTTTATGAGAAAAACTCAAAATCTATCAAACCAGCTGAAGATTAAGATTACAAAAAGGACCTTGAAGCTTATTGGAATAGGCTTTGCAGCCTTTATCCTGGCCGGACTTATTTTCTTTTTTAATTACTTTAAGGTTCGCTATGTGGAAGTGATGGACAGCAGCCATTATTCAGAGAGCGAATTAAGGGAAATGATCCTTCAGGGATGGGCCTGTCAAAATTCTGTGCTTGCTCCCATTTTTTGTTCTACAGATGATGTAGGAGATATTCCTTTTGTGGAGGGATTCCGTGTAAAGCAGATGAACAGGAATACCATTGTGATCAGTGTGAAGGAAAAGCAGCCTGTGGGCTGTATCCCTTATCTGGATAGTTATGTGTACTTTGACAGGAATGGTATTTTTGTGGAGAGTTCCCGTGAGCGTGCGGAAAAGATTCCGTATTTTGACGGTATTCAGGTGGATAACATCGTGATGAACGAAAAGCTTCCAATCAAAGGAAAGTCCATTTTGAATACCGCAGTTGCGCTCTCCATTATTTTCCAGAAAAGCAACATGCTTCCGGATCATATTGCTTTTGACGAAAATAACCAGATCAGCCTGATATACGGAGAGATTACCGTACAGTTGGGAGGAGATAAAAATCTGGAAAATAAAATGGCCAAAGCATTTGCCATTTTACCCAAGATTACCGGGAAAAAGGGAATTCTGCATCTGGAGAGCGATTCGGACAGCAGCAAACCTACATTTGAAGAAGAAATAGAAAAGCCAAAGCCTGAAGATTGGAAGGGAGGATATGACGAAAACGGTGAATATACGGAAGATGGGGAATACGATGAGGAAGGAAATTATGTAGGCCCAAGGCCTGAAGGAAGCAGCGAGCCGGATTCGGATGGAGATACTGCCCCGGAGGAGTCTTACGAAGATACTTATGAAGATGCTTATGGCGATTCCTATGATGAGGCTTATGATGAGGCTTATGGAGAAGATGACGGAGATTCTTATGAATGAGAATGGCAGGACAAGCCCGGCACCGTGGATGATTCAGCAGAATTGGGCAAAATTCTTGAAAAAAGTATAAAAAAACAAAAATAGTGGTTGATTAATTCGTGAAAAAAATATATGATATATCTATATGTAGCTTGATACTAACATTAGCATAAATTTTCGATATTAGGAGAAATAAAGGAGGAAGTACATTGTTAGAGATTATGACAAATGAGGCTGAGTCATCTGCGAAAATTATTGTCATTGGCGTAGGTGGAGCCGGAAATAATGCTGTAAACAGAATGGTGGAAGAGACCATTGGCGGAGTAGAGTTTGTAGGTGTCAATACTGACAAGCAGGCTTTGACTCTGTGTAAAGCTCCGACAGTACTTCAGATTGGAGAAAAGATTACGAAGGGCCTTGGCGCCGGGGCACAGCCGGAGGTTGGCCAGAAGGCTGCTGAAGAGAGCATAGAAGAAGTAAAACATTTGATGGAAGGTGCAGATATGGTTTTCGTTACCTGTGGAATGGGCGGCGGAACCGGAACAGGAGCAGCACCTGTGATTGCCAATGCAGCAAAGGAGATGGGTATCCTGACGGTAGGTGTTGTTACCAAGCCTTTCCGTTTTGAAGCAAAGACCAGAATGAACAATGCCCTTGCCGGAATCGAAAATCTGAAGAAATCTGTAGATACATTGATCGTTATTCCAAATGATAAGCTATTGGAGATCGTGGATCGCCGCACTACTATGCCCGAGGCGCTTCGTAAGGCTGACGAAGTTCTCCAGCAGGCAGTACAGGGCATCACGGATTTGATCAACCTGCCTGCACTGATCAATCTTGACTTTGCAGACGTACAGACTGTAATGACGGATAAAGGTATTGCACATATCGGTATCGGTGAAGCACGAGGTGATGACAAGGCTATGGAGGCTGTTCAGCAGGCTGTATCATCTCCGCTTCTGGAGACAACCATCAAGGGTGCGACACACGTTATCATCAATATTTCCGGAGATATTTCTCTTATGGATGCAAACGATGCAGCAAGCTACGTTCAGGAGCTTACAGGAGAAGAAGCAAATATTATCTTTGGCGCTATGTATGATGACTCTATTGCTGATTATGCAAGAATCACGGTTATTGCAACAGGTCTTGCAGATGCAGCATCTCAGCCTAAGACCAGCAGCTTTGGCACAAGAAATGCCGCTTCTCCATTTGGTATGAAGAAGCCAGCTGCCAGTGCAGGACAGACAAGCAGTATGAACAGCAGCATGAATATGCCAAGCTTCAGTCTGCCCAACATGAATTCTTCCTTTAATTCACCAAAGGTTCCGTCCAGTACGGTTCAGAAGAAGGATATTCAGATTCCGGATTTTTTGAGAAACAGATAAATATAAAATGAATATATTATATCTTTAAGTGCAGAAGCTGCCGTAAGGGTGATTGGATAATCCCCTTGCGGCAGCTTTTGTTATATTGACTTTAAGTAAGAATTGTGGAATAATACCAATAGAGTTTGGGTAAAACGTTTCGCTTTTTGAAAGGAGTCAAGGGAAATGCATGATACAAAACAGCAATGGTTTAAGGACGCAAAATTCGGCCTGTTTATCCATTGGGGATTATATGCAGTTCTTGCAGGGGAATATAAGGGAAAAAGAACGGAAAGAATTGCAGAGTGGATTATGAATGACCTGGATATTCCGGTGGAAGAATACAGAAAGCTGGTAGGACAGTTCTGCCCTTCAAAGTTTGATGCGGATGCACTTGTAAAGCGTGCGAAAGAACAGTGGGGGATGAGATACATTGTGTTTACTGCCAAGCATCATGAAGGCTTTGCCATGTATGATTCAAAAGTCAGTGATTACAATGTGGTGAAAGAGACTCCTTATGGGCAGGATATTGTCCGGCAGCTTCGGAAGGCCTGCGATAAATATGGTATGCGGCTGGGGTTTTACTACTCTCAGGCACAGGACTGGAATGATCCGGATGGATATATGTATGGAAAAGATAATTCCAGGAAGAATTACCGGGCTTATCTGGAGCGTATTTGCTTTCCCCAGGTTCGGGAGCTGCTGACAGAATACGGCGAAATATCCATCATGTGGTTTGATACGCCTATGGGAACTACTCCGGAGGAAAGCCGGGAACTGTACGAACTGGTAAAGAGCCTGCAGCCCAACTGTATTATCAGCGGACGGATCGGAAACGATATGGGGGAATATCTGACAACAGGGGATAACTTTATTCCTTCTCTGCCCTATGAAGGGGACTGGGAAGTCCCTGCGACCTTAAATGATACCTGGGGATACAACCAATATGACCATAACTGGAAAAGTCCGGAGGAGATCATACGTCTTTTGGTCAAGATTAACAGCAGGGGCGGAAATTATCTGCTGAATATCGGACCGAAGGCATCAGGAGAGATTCCGGAAGAAAGCATTGCGATCCTGGATGAGGTGGGGGCATATGTGAATGCAAACGGAGAAGGGATATTCGGAACAAAGCATGTGGGGATTTATACCTATGACCTTGATTGGGGGATGTTTACGAGGAAAGATTATAAGCTGTATGTCCATGTGTTTAAACCCAGGATCCGCCTGGAGTTTCTGAATATTGGAAATAAAGTGACAGGCGCCTACCTTGTTTCTGATAAAAGTGAGCTGGAATATGAAACCTGTATTACCTGCGACGGATTTCGGATGATCGAAGTGAAAGTTCCAAAGGAATATCATGGGAGAAAGAACTATTGTATCTGTCTGGAAACGGAAGAGGCAGAGCCAATGTACCAGCCTATTGAAAAAGGGACAATTCCCAAAGCCTTTTGGTCAAGAGCCTAGTACGGCAAAAGAAGAATCTGCAGGGCAGAATTCTTCTTTTGGTCTAACTTATGATTTAGGTTTCAGGTCTTTTACAGATTGCCTTGGATAAAAAGTTACATCAACAACTACCTTTTGGGGAAAGTCAGAAAAATCTCCCTCCATTCTCTGCATGAGGATCTCAGAGGCTTTGGCCCCAATATCATTTAAATTCTGTGCTACGCAGGTCAAAGGGGAGTGCATGACTTTGAAAAGCGGATCATCATCAAAGCATACAAGAGAGATATCTTCAGGGATGGAATAGCGGGCTGAGTTTGCTGCAGAAAGTCCTCCGCTTGCAAAAAGAAAATTAGTAAAAAAGATTGCGGTAGGAGGAGTCGAAGAACACATGATCTGCCGAAAACGTTGTTTTCCCTGGGAGATCACATGATGTGTCTGGCCAAAGGGAATGGGGGGCAGATCTGTCCGTAAGGCAGAGATGTCATAGCCCTCTTTGGAAAATGTATCAATAAATCCCTGGATTCGCTGCTTCAGGGTATAAGAATATATAGAATGCTCAAGTATATAAACGTTGCGGTGGCCTTTTTCCAGTAAGTGTCCGGCAAGCATGGCTCCGCCGCCGTAATTATCAGAGATAACGCAGTCAACCGGAAGCTCCATAAGGCTTTCGGGAAGCTGATCTAAAATAACAACCGGAATTCCGGCCTCCTGAAAAATCTTGTACAGCTGATCCTGCTGGTTGTTGGGCAGCATGATCACACCATCAACATTCTGTGAAATCAGATTCTGGATGGTGTCGGATTCCTTTTGGTGCTCAAAATAGTAAGAGCAGGTAATGACCGTATAATGATATTTTGTGAAAAAGTGTGTTACCGAATAAATAATGGGGCTCCAGAAATAGTTGCCAAGATCAGAAAGGAGGATCCCGATGGTTTTGGTTTTTTTGGAGCGCAGAAGCTGTGCAGTACGGTTAGGTTTGTAATCCAGGCGTTTGATGGTTTCTTCAATGAGGATGCGGTTTTCTTCCAGGATCTTTTTATGATTCAAATACTTTGAGATGGTTGCAGTAGAAAGTCCGGTTTCTCTTGCAATGTCTTTGATGGTAACATTCATAAGCACCTCTGCTGTTTTCAGTAAATATATTTTTATTATGATACCATGATTTGGAAGATTCTACAAGTAATCATGTTTATGTAAGGTTGATTTTATAATAGAGATTGGATATAATTGAGACGGGAAAGATATTGAGGATACCGGGAAGAGGGCGGGATGAGAAATGGGTGTAACGATCAAGGATGTTGCAAGAGAAACAAATCTTGCCATATCTACAATTTCCAAATATTTGAACGGCGGAAAAGTCCGCAAAAAAAACCAGAAAGTAATTGAAGATGCAATCCGTAAGCTGAATTATACCCCCAACGGTATGGCCAGAGGCCTCAGGTCTTCCAGAACCTATAGGGTAGGGCTTATTATGGGGAATAATACCAACGCCCATTCTTCTACGCTTTTGAAAGAGATTGAAAACCGGATGAGGGAAAGAGGATACTTTCTTATATTTTTAAATAATGATTACTGTGTCCCCAGGCAGACGGAGGAATATGTGGACTTCCTGGTAGAAAATGGTGTGGATGGGATGATCATTACAACCATCGGGAAAGATCTGGACTATATCCGAAGGGCAAGGGAGGCGGATATCCCAGTGGTGATCATGGAAGAATGCCATACGGCCGTAGATACGGACTGTGTGCAGGTGGACTGCACAGGCGGGGCCTATGAGGTCATTGAACATTTGATCAAGGCAGGCCATAGGAGGATTGCCGCCATCAATGGTATGGACGAATCTCAGACTGCGATTGAAAGAAAGAAGGGTTATCTTCGTGTAATGGAGGACTATGGTATTCCGGTGAACGAGGATTACATGATCCAGGGAGACTATAAGAGTGAAAGCGGTTATCTTGGAATGAAAGAATTATGGCAGCGAAAGGAACGGCCGACTGCTGTTTTCGCTGCAAACTATAATACATGCATAGGTGTTATGGAAGCAGTTTATGAGTTGGGGATAAAAGTGCCTGAAGAGCTGTCAATCGTGTGCTTTGATGACTTTGAGCTTTCTGTTATGGTACGTCCCAAGCTTACTGCTGTGTGCCAGCCTTTAACAGAAATGGCGGACGCAGCCTGTGAGCTTCTGATCCGCAGAATGAATGGGGACTATGATGACTATCCCAGGAGAATCCGCCTGAAACCGGAATGTATCTATCGGGATTCGGTTCTTCACATGTGTGGGTCTCCTTCGAAGAATGGAAATAAGGAATGCAGGAAGAAAACGGACAGGGACTGCGGAATGATCGAAAAAGGAAAATAAGACCAGGAAGAGGTACAGGAAAGACTTCCGCAGATACCATCGATTCAAGATTGCTTGTGCAGTAATGGCTGTGATAAGCGTTCATAGATATGCTCCGCTGGTAATATATGGGGTATATATCGTATATGGATAAAGAAAAAGAACCAGGAGCTGGATAAAAGTGCTTGGTTCTTTTTTTGTAAAAAATTAATAAAAATAAAAAACGATTTAATTTTATTTTTTCAGCATAGTACATAAAAATAGATAAATATAATTGTCAAAAATATAAAAAATGATATAAAAATCGAAAAAAGCTTGAAAAATCTATTACTATATTATATGATAGTTACATCAAAAAACGAAACGTTTTACACAAAACATATTCGGCTGGAAGCCGGATATCAGAGAACACCAAGGAGGTAAACAAAATGAAGAAAAAACTACTTGCAGCTATGATGTCTCTTGCTATGGCGGCATCCATGGGAACTGTGTGTTGCGCAGAGGAAAATGTGGATTACGACATTGAGAATCATGAATTTAAGGACGTAACCATTACAGTACATACCCGCTGGGATGCGGCTGATATCTCCGGCCCATTATATCAGAATATGGTAGATACCTTTATGGAAAAATACCCTGGTATTACAGTAGAATGTATTAACATTCCGACAGAGGCTGAATGGGAAAACTCAGAAGCAGTATTAATGGCAGATAAAAAATCCATGCCTAACATAATCGTAGAGTACGGCGGATCCAGAGTACTTGATTTTGTTGAGCAGAATCTGATTGTAGATATGACTCCTTATTATGAGCAGTATCCGGATTGGCCGGAAAGATTTAACTCGTTAGGTGAAAGTCTTACTAATTTCACTGCATATGGATATGAAGGAATTTATGGTGTACCATATACCGCATACCAGGTTATGCTGTTCTATAATGAGGACATCCTCAATGAAAACGGAATTGATCCTGCATCCTTAGAGAGCTGGGACGATCTGATGGCGGCTTGTGAAACCTTAAAGAACAACGGAGTTCAGCCTTTTGAAATGGGTGAAAAAGATGTTTACCGTTTCGGACATCTGCACACTGCACTAAACTATAAAACATTTGGTTGTGATATGGCTGAAAAACTTGGTACAAGAGAAGTTGCTTATGACGGCGAAGAGCAGAAACAGATTTACAATTTGATCAAAGACGCTGTAGACAAAGGCTATCTTGGAACAAACCTTCTTGGTCTGGATGACGGACAGGAAAGATCTACATTTGGTACCGGCGGTTCCGCATTCCTGTTTATGGGAACCTGGTACTGCGCAGAAGACCATACGGGTCAGGAACTGTTTGAAAACGAGAAAATCCATGCCCTTCGTTTTCCATATGTAAATGAAGAATTCAAATACCATGACATGGGCGGCGGAAACGAAGCATATTATGCAGTTAACACAGGCGATCCGGAAGAAGTTGCTGCTTCCGTTCTGTTCCTGAAACACATGACAAGCGAAGAAATGTCCAATATGTTTGCAGAAGGTTATCCGGCTCCTATGAGTGTAAATGTAACAACAGAAGGCGGAAACTACTTAAGCAAAGAAGCAGCAGAGATCATTGCTGAGACACAGGAAGTTCGCGGCGATATTGAAAACTATGATATTGCATCTCATATGATGACAACTGTTCGTCAGTCACTGCAGAGCCTTGCAATGGGTGCTTCCGCAGATGAAGTTGGAGAAAACATTATTGGACTCATTAAAGATTACGAATAAAACTGAAACGGCAGAGAGTGTGGCTGGATGATGCAGGGCGGGCATGCGGAATAATGGTTCTGCTGTGCCTGCCCCTTTTATATGTTAGGAGGGATACTTGTGTTCTTTAAATCAAGGAGATATCGGAAATCATTTTTAAAATCCCTGTTGTTTGTGCTTCCCGGCGTTGCGATTACAGTAGCATTTGTTATTTATCCTGTGATCAATACCTTCTGGCTGTCCCTGCACAACTGGAAGGGCGTCGGCGGTGCACCTGTTATATGGGTGGGAATTGAGAACTATGTAAAAACACTGACCAGCCCAAAGTTCTGGAATAGTATGCTAAATGCTTTCTATTTCATGGTGGGCGGTTTTGTAATATTAATGCCTCTTGCCTTTGGCATGGCTCTTTTAGTTACTTCGAAGATCCGGGGAACCAAATTTTTTAAAGCTTCCTACCTGATGCCGGTTATGCTGGGTACCACTGCGGTAGGTCTTATGTGGTCCTTTATGCTGAATGCGAATTTTGGTGTGTTTGCACAGTTTTTAAATGCCATTGGAAAACCGGAATGGATTATGAACTGGCTGGCTACTCCTACGGTAAACATTTGGTGCGTTGTTTTGGTAAATGAATGGATGTATGCAGGATATAATATGCTGATCTTTGCGGCAGGTATTGTAGCTATTCCGGATGAAGTTCATGATGCAGCTCTTCTGGACGGCTGTACAGGCCTTCGGAAAATCATCCACATTACTGTTCCTCTTTGCAAAAATATGTTTATGGTATTTTCCGTTCTTTGTATTACAGGCTGCTTAAAAGCGTTTGATATTGTATGGTCCATGACAGGCGGCGGACCTATGGATACCAGTGCAACACCGGCAGTTCTTCTGTATACCCAGGGCTTCCAGTTTAAACTTATGGGCCGAAGCGGAGCCATCAGTATGATCTTGCTGATATTGGGACTTGTGCTCTCTATTTTGCTTAATAATGTAATCTTTAAGCAGGATGACATGTAGACGGTCTCAAGGAAAGGAGGAAAAAATGAACAAGTATGTAGTGGCAAGAGGTATAAAAAAAGGTGCGCAATATTTCATTGCAGCTTTGCTGGCGGCAGTGACATTTTTTCCATTGATCGTAACCTTTATTTCTTCTTTGAAAACAAATGATGAAATTCTTCTTGGTATGTTCTCCATGCCAAAAGTATGGAATTTCAGCAACTATCCGGATGCAGTCCGAATTGCAAATGCATTGAAGTCCATTGCCAATTCCCTGTTTGTGGCAATTGCTACACTGGTTGTAACGGTAATTATTGCTATGCCTGCAGCTTATACGATCGCCAGAAAAAGCTATGGATATTTGAAAGCAGTTTATATTCTGTTTATGGCAGGAGTTATGGTTCCTGTACATTGTACCTTGGTTTCCGTAACGAAGATTTCCAGTTCTCTGGGAACAAAAAACAGCTTTGCATTCCTGATCCTGATTTATACGGCCTTTAACTTGTCCCAGGCAATCTTTTTATTTACCGGATATATTGCCAGTTTGGACCGGGGCCTGGATGAAGCTGCAAAAATTGACGGGTGCGGAGACCTGCATCTTCTGGTAAGAATTTTGATGCCTATCTGCAAACCGATTATTGCAACAGAGGCAATCCTGGTATTCATTTATGGATACAGCGAGCTGATCTTCTCCCTGATTTTGATCACGGACAGTTCCAAATATACCATTTCCAGGGCTATGCTGAACTTTACGGCAAACTATACCACGGACTACGGCCCTCAGTTTGCATTTGTAATTATGTCCATGATACCAATGCTTATTATTTACCTGGTTCTTCATGAAAAGGTAGAGGCAGGTATCCTGGCAGGCGCAGTAAAAGGCTGATGTTTAAAAAATATTATTTATGACGGAGGATAGAACCCATGAAAGATACAAAACAGCAATGGTTTAAGGATGCGAAATACGGTTTGTTTATTCACTGGGGTCTGTACAGCATTCTGGCCGGAGAGTATAATGGAATCAAAACCGACCGTATTGCTGAATGGATCGAGAACAATTTGGACATTCCGGCAGAGGAATACAGAAAGCTGGCAGAACAGTTTTGTCCGGCGAAGTTTGATGCAGATGCATTTGTAAAACGTGCAAAAGAGCAGTGGGGCATGAAATACATCGTACTGACTGCAAAGCATCACGAAGGTTTTGCAATGTACGATTCCAAGGTAAGTGATTTCAATGTTGTAAAAGCAACCCCATACGGAAAAGATATCCTGAAGGAACTGCAGCTTGCCTGTGAAAAGTATGATGTACGCATGGGATTCTATTATTCCCAGGCGCAGGACTGGGATGATCCGGACGGTTTCATGTACAATAAAGACAATTCCGGAAAGAACTTCCAAAGATATCTTGATGAGAAGTGCAAACCCCAGGTAAAAGAACTTCTGGAGAACTATGGAAGGATTTCCCTGATCTGGTTTGATACTCCTATGGGAATTACCGTGGATCAGACTCAGGAGCTTATAGACCTTGTAAAATCCATCCAGCCGGAATGCCTGTTAAGCGGACGCACCGGAAACCATATGGGGGATTACATGACTACTGGAGATAACTTTATTCCAAGGCTGCCTTATGACGGTGACTGGGAAATTCCGGCTACAGTAAATGATACCTGGGGCTTCAATAAGTTTGATATTCACTGGAAAGACCCGGATCATATTCTGCAGCTTCTTTTGAAGATCGTAAGCCGCGGCGGAAACTACCTTCTGAACGTAGGGCCTACAGCAGAGGGACTTGTACCGGAAGCGTGTGTGCAAGTGCTGAACAAGGTTGGAAAATATGTGACAGAAAACGCCGAAGCTATTTACGGAACGAAAACGGTTGGCATTTATCCTTATGAAATCCCGGGAATTGAATTTACCAGAAGAGAGCATAAGTTGTATGTACATGTACTTTCCCCTAGGATCCGCGTGGAGCTTCTGAATATCGGAAATGAAGTGACAGGCGCATATCTGGTAAGGGATCAGGGCCGTTTGGAATATGAGGTAAAAAGAACCTGCGAAGGGGATGGAATGATCGAAGTATTCCTTCCTGAAGAACTGCATGAAGCAAAGAATTACTGTGTATGTCTGGAGATTGCAGAAGAGGAACCGGTTTTTGAGTCTATTAAGGATTAAAACAAAATAAGAACGAACATTGTATTAAGGGAGTTTAATATGAAAAAAAAAGAATATCTTTCGAAGATTGATGAAGTGATCGCAGAGGGTCCCTATTGTGATACCTGGGATTCTCTTTGTGAGCATCCCATACCCAAGTGGTATGAGAAAGGAAAATTTGGCATTTTTATTCATTGGGGCGTTTACAGCGTACCTGCATTTGGAAATGAGTGGTATCCGCGGAACATGTACAAAAAAGGCTCTGGGGAAAATCTTCATCATGTAAGCACCTATGGATCTCTGGATAAATTCGGATACAAGGATTTTATTCCTATGTTTGGTGCGGAAAAATTTGATCCAAAGGAATGGGCTGATCTGTTTGCTGAGTCTGGCGCCAGATTTGTTGTGCCTGTTGCAGAGCACCATGACGGATTCCAGATGTATGCCAGTGACTTCAGCCATTGGAATGCGGCAGAAATGGGACCGAAGCGTGACATTTTGGGAGAACTGAAGACCGAAGTGGAAAAAGAAGGTATGGTGCTTGGCGCTTCCTCTCACAGAGCTGAGCATTACTGGTTTTTTAACGGAGGACGGGAGATTCCGGAATCAGATGTGAATGACCCTGAGTTTGATTCTCTGTATGGGCCTGCAGCAGGAACTACCAGAGACTTCAGCAATATCTATGATAATCCTCCTACAGAGGAATATATGCAGGACTGGCTTGTGCGAACTTGTGAAATCGTGGATAAATACCAGCCCAAGCTGATCTTCTTTGACTGGTGGATCCAGCAGTACGCATGGAAGCCTTATCTTAGAAAATTTGCAGCATACTATTACAATAGGGCTGCACAGTGGGGCGAAGAGGTTGCCATTGATGCTAAATTTGATGCTTACGTGCATGGAAGCGCTGTAAAAGACCTGGAAAGAGGGCAGCTAGACCATATTACACCGGATCTTTGGCAGAATGATACCTCAGTTGCAAAAAATTCCTGGGGTTATACAAAAGGAAACGATTATAAAAAGCCATCCGATGTAGTTCTGGATCTGGTAGACGTGGTGAGCAAAAACGGCGCACTGCTTTTGAATATCGGACCTAAGTCTGACGGAACCATTCCTGGGGAAGACGCGTACATTTTAAGGGAAGTAGGCAAATGGCTGAAAGTAAATGGAGAGGCGATCTATGATACAAGATACTGGAAAGTATTCGGAGAAGGGCCTACCGTAGTTCCGGAAGGACATTTTACAGATACTTACAGCAAGAACTTTACTTCTGAGGATATCCGCTTTACCAGCAAGGGCAACCGTATTTATGCTATCGTGCTCCATTGGCCGGAAGATGGAGAAATCCATATCAAATCCCTTGGAAATGATATGAAGCTTCTGAAATCTTCTATTCTTGATGTGGAACTTCTTGGAACAGGACTGCATCCGAATTTTGGAAGAACAGAAACCCTGGATATTTCCTGCGGAAATAAGATTGAAGCAGGAGATATGCCCATGGTACTGAAGATTACGGTTGATTAATAAAGAAAAAAGCTGCAGGATGTCTTTGCAGGCGGCAGAGAGGTCCTGCGGTTTTGCATATGTAAGGAGGCAAAGGAAATATGAGTGAGACAAGATTTACAGGAACCTGGGAATCCGTGAACAGACATAGTGTTCCAAAGTGGTATGAAGACTGCAAGTTTGGTATTTTTATCCATTGGGGTATTTATTCTGTACCTGCCTTTGCGCCTCATACCTGGGAGCTTGGGGAGGTAGAGTCTAAGGAATGGTTCGCAGATAATCCTTATGCTGAATGGTACTACAATTCCCTGAACATTGGAAAAGGTCCCACCTATGAGCATCATATTAATACTTATGGAAAAGACTTCAAGTATGAAGACTTTATCCCTATGTGGAAGGCGGAAAACTGGGATCCCAAGAAATGGGCAGAGATTTTTAAAGGGGCTGGGGCACAGTATGTGGTGCTGACAACAAAGCACCATGACGGATTCTGCCTGTATCCAAGCAAATATACCCATTTCAATTCTGTGGAAATGGGTCCAAAGAGGGATATTACAGGAGAACTTACCAAGGCTGTACGGGATGCGGGAATCCGCATGGGTCTTTACTATTCAGGCCTGATTGACTGGCAGTTTGCCAATGATCCTATTTTTGAAGATGCGGATCTGTTTGGAACTGCAAGTCCCACATTTGCTTATGCAGATTATTCCTATCAGCAGATGATGGAGCTTGTGGATGTTTATGAGCCAAGCGTTTTTTGGAATGACATTGGATGGCCGAAACAGAGCGAAGAGGCAATGCCTTATTTCCTGGCACACTATTACAATAAGGTAAAAGAAGGTGTTGTAAACGACCGTTTTAATGGGCGTTACCAAGATTTCCTTACAAAAGAGTACAAAGCGGGCAGTGCAAATCGGACAGAGAAGTGGGAAATGTGCCGCGGCATGGGCTTGTCCTTTGGCTACAATGCCAATGAAGGCGATGACCAGCTGATTTCTGTACCGGATCTGATTTCCCTTCTGGTAGAAACTGTGGCTAATAACGGAAACCTGCTTCTGAATATTGGACCGAAAGCAGACGGAACCATTCCGGAAGAGCAGGTAAAGAGACTGCTGATATTAGGTGATTGGCTGAAAATAAACGGGGATGGTATTTACGGTACCCGGGTATGTGACAGAGAGGGAGAAAGGCTGGAGAACGGAACAGAACTTTTCTATACACAGAAGGCCGGAAATCTGAATGTGTTTGCAAAAGGTTTAAAAGAAGGGGAGAATACATTCCTTCTGAAAGGGTTCCACGCAAGCCTGAGGCCATTTGATCAGAATGTTCAGATGGAAGCAGAAAATTGTGAGAAAGGCCTGAAGGTGACTATACACAATTATAAGGAAGACATGTATCTCCTTGGAATGACATCTGCTATGTAAAACAGTGCATACAAGAGCGAATAGATGGCATATAAAAGAGCGCCGGAATCCGGCGCTCTTTTCCTGGATCTTTTTCAGCAATTACTTACTGGTGTCTGCATACAAATGTACCGCACTGGGTATCCTCATATTTGTCTGCATTTTCTCCGTCAATGTCAATTGCAGCTGCAGTGCACTTGCAGTGCTCATTGTAGGTGCAGTCCTGTGCTTTGCAGTCAATCTGGATCTGTTCGCATCCGCAGTGTTTTTTCTCTGACATATTCTGGGCAGACGAAGAATTACGGTCACGGAAGCTGCCGCAGCTGGTTTCGGCGCTGTGGTGTGCCTGATCGCCCATAACTTCGATCTCGCCTCTGGAACAAAGTTCGTTTTCATTATACATACAGGTTGTTGCAGAACAATTAAGAATTGTCATGATTTTGCCTCCTTTTTTTGCAGTATGAAAAAAGTATGCCCGAAAAAAAGTAAAATATGTATGTACGAGAAATTGTTTTAGTGATATAATGTGAACACTTGGCAAATGCGGACAAAAAAGCAGGTGCCTTGTGAGCACATATCCTGTTGAGGAAAATGCATTATAATGAGAATTTTGAAGGGAGAGACACTCATGGAGAAACAGAGAGGCAGCTTTACAAATAAGCTGGGCTTTGTCCTGGCGGCGGCCGGATCTGCGGTAGGACTTGGAAACTTATGGAGATTTCCGTATCTGGCTGCGAAATATGGTGGAGGAATCTTTTTGCTGGTTTATATTGTGCTGGCAGTCACTTTTGGCTTTGCCTTGATGGTGACGGAAATTGCGATTGGAAGAAAAACACATTTAAGCGCTGTTGGCGCATATGGTGCGCTGGATAAGCGATTTGGATTTATCGGATATTTATCAAGCGTTGTACCTTTTATCATTACTCCGTATTACTGTGTGATCGGAGGATGGGTATTAAAGTATTTTACAGTATTTATGACAAGCCAGGTGGCAGAAGCAGCTTCCGATGATTTCTTTACCGGATTTATCACTCAGCCTCTTGCACCGGTCGTTTTCTTTGGAATTTATGCAGGTGTCACTGCTTTGGTAGTAATGATGGGCGTGGAAAAGGGAATTGAGAAGGCAAGCCGTGTGATGATGCCTCTTTTGATCGTGATGACTGTAATCATAGCAGGATTTTCTGTAGCCCAGCCAGGTGCGGTGGACGGACTTATTTATTATCTGAAACCGGATTTCAGCAGGTTCAGTGCAACAACGGTGCTGGCTGCCATGGGACAGCTTTTCTATTCCATGTCACTTGCTATGGGAATTATGATCACCTACGGTTCCTATATGAAGAAGGAAACCCATCTGGAGAGATCTGTACGCCAGATTGAGCTGTTTGATACAGGTATTGCATTTATGGCAGGTCTGATGATCATTCCGGCAGTGTTTGCTTTTTCAGGAGGAAGCGAAGAAGCTCTTGGAAAAGGCCCCAGCCTGATGTTTATTACATTGCCTAAGGTATTCAACAGCATGAAATTCGGCACAGTGATCGGCGCCGTATTCTTTTTGCTGGTATTGTTTGCGGCACTTACGTCTTCCATCTCTCTGATGGAGACCCTGGTATCCATCCTTATGGATAAGTTTGGATGGAAACGCCGCAAAGCAAGCATCATAACAGCCCTGTATCTGCTCGCAGTGGGAATTCCGGTATCATTGGGTTTTGGTATATGGGATTTTATTGCGCCTATGGGCATGAGCCTTTTGGATTTCTTCGATTTCCTGAGCAACAGTGTGCTGATGCCGATCGTAGCATTTTTGACCTGTATCTTCATCGGTTTTATAGTGAAGCCGAAAGCAGTCATTGAAGAGGCTGAGATAAACGGGGAAATGAAGGTTAAGAAGTTCTATACGGTTATGATCAAATATATTGCACCTGTGTGCCTTGTAGCGATTCTGGTATTTGCCGTTATGGAATCTATGGGAGCAATTTCTGTATAAGGAGAATTATTTTCTGTTTGATAATAAGATATGGTTTCCCCTCGGAGAAAGTAAAATTGTGCTTGACTTTCTCCGGGGGGTATGTTATTATAAACAAGTACGTGAAGAAAACAAAGCAGAGTTCCACTCTCACCTTAGCGCATAGGATTACAGGAAGCGGCTTGGGTTTATATTGCACGGAGACGTAAGACGGGAGTCCTGCGGCTGTTAGTGGGTATAATGGAGTGTGGCTTGTCCGCACTTTTTTTGTATTATAAAAGTGGGTAAGCCCAGAAGAACAGCATTGATTTTCGGCACTGGAGGGTGACGGATAGTCATAGGTTAATCATTTATCAGGTATGGAGGTGCACTACAATTAGCAATTTAATGATCAATGAACAAATCAGGGACAAAGAGGTACGCTTAATCGGACCGGACGGGGCGCAGTTAGGAATTATGTCTGCCAGAGAGGCGATGCAGAAGGCTCAGGAAGCAGGGCTGGATCTGGTGAAGATCGCACCGCAGGCGAAGCCGCCGGTATGCAAGATCATTGACTACGGGAAATACCGTTATGAACTTGCCAGAAAAGAAAAAGAAGCGAAGAAGAAACAGAAGACCATCGAAATCAAAGAAGTGCGTCTTTCTCCGAATATTGATACCAATGATTTGAATACCAAGGTAAATGCAGCCAGGAAGTTTCTTTCTAAGGGAGACAGGGTGAAGGTTACTCTGCGTTTCCGGGGAAGAGAAATGGCTCATATGGCAAGCAGCAAGCATGTGCTGGATGATTTTGCCGAACAACTGAAGGATGTGGCCACTGTGGAGAAAGCACCGAAGGTAGAAGGCAGAAGTATGACAATGTTTTTAACGGAAAAACGTTAAAAGGCCAATGCCTGCGGGGATAATCCCGCCGTGCAGGAAGCTAAATAAAGATACGAAGATCAAGGAGGAAATTACAATGCCAAAAATTAAAACATGTAGAGCAGCAGCAAAGCGTTTCAAGAAAACAGGAACCGGAAAATTAGTTAGAAATAAAGCTTACAAGAGCCATATCTTAACCAAGAAATCTCAGAAGAGAAAGAGAAATCTGAGAAAATCTACTGTTGTTGATTCTACAAACGTTAAGAACATGAAGAAAGCATTACCATATTTATAAGATAGAGAAGAAGACGAACAGGAGGAAATTAAGAAATGGCAAGAATCAAAGGCGGCTTAAACGCAAAGAAAAGACATAATCGTACATTAAAACTGGCAAAAGGCTACAGAGGAGCTCGTTCCAAACAGTATAGAGTAGCAAAACAGTCTGTAATGAGAGCACTTACCAGCGCTTACGCAGGCAGAAAACAGAAAAAGCGTCAGTTCAGACAGCTTTGGATTGCGCGTATTAACGCTGCAGCAAGAATGAACGGGCTTTCCTACAGCAAAATGATGCATGGCTTGAAGGTAGCAAACGTTGACATCAACAGAAAAATGCTTGCTGACCTTGCAGTAAATGATGCAGAAGGCTTTGCAGCACTTGCTGAGATCGCTAAGAGGGCAGTTGCTTAATTTTATAGGGATTGAAGAAAACAGCGCCGCAGGGATGTTCCCTGCGGCCTTATTTACATGCGGGATGATTCGCCAAGGAAGAAAATTCTAAAATTTTTATAAATTGCTACTTGCAATCAAAAACACATAATGCTATAATCTTAGCATTAAAGTATTAGTGAACGAAAGTCAGTAGGAAGCCAAAGCCGGCTGGGTGTCCAGCGGGCTTTTTACCTATACTTATTACATAATATGATACCAGGGAGTGCAGAGCACGGAACAATCCGCAGGTATTATAGTTGGGGGCTTTTAGGACGATCGTTTAAAATTAAGGAGGAGAAATATTATGAGAAATCTCAAAAAAGTACTCAGTATCACAGCGGCCGCAGCTTTGACAGTCGCTGCAATGACCCCCACAGCAGTATATGCAGAAGAGGAGACTTTTAAGGTTGGTGTAATCGGACCTATGACAGGGGATTATGCTCAGTACGGTACAAACGTATATAATGCAGCTAAGATCGCTATCGATGAAGTGAATGCAAACGGCGGCTTCAACGGATATCAGGTAGAGCTTTTGGATGCCGGCGATGACCAGGGAGATCCGGAGAAGGCTGTAAATGCATACAATGACCTTCTTGACAAAGGAATGCAGATGCTTTGCGGTACCGTTACTTCCGGCGCTTGTATCGCAGTAGGCGCTGAAGCAGCAGAGAGCACTTTCCTGTTCACACCATCCGGAACAGCAGTAGATTGTATTACAGCAGGAACCAATGAATTCCGTATGTGCTTTACAGACCCTATGCAGGGAACAAAATCTGCTGAGTTTATTTCAGAAAAAGGCCTTGCTTCCAAGGTAGCAGTTCTCTATGATTCCATGGCTGACTATAACGTAGGTATCCATGATTCTTTTGTTGCAAGCGCAGAAGAGCTTGGACTTGAGGTTGTTGCTGATGAAGCATATACTACAGACAGCAATACGGACTTCTCAGTACAGCTTTCCAAGATTAAAGAGAGCGGCGCTGAGCTGGTATTCCTTCCAAACTATTATTCAGACAATGCGCTGATCCTGCAGCAGGCAGCAGATGCTGAGCTGAATGTAAAATTCTTTGGTGTAGACGGTATGGACGGTATCCTTTCCGTAGAAAACTTTGATACCTCCCTTGCAGAAGGTGTTATGCTTCTGACTCCGTTCTCTGCAACAGGAGAAGATGAAGCTACAGTTAACTTTGTAAAAGCATACAATGATGCTCACAACGGCGAAACACCTAACCAGTTTGCCGCTGATGCTTATGACGTAATCTACGCTATGCAGCTCGCAGCAAATGATGCAGGCATTACACCGGATATGTCCAACGAGGATATTAGTGCTGCTCTTTCCGCATCCATGCTGAATATTGAACTCAGTGGTCTTACCGGTACGGCAAAATGGACTGAGGAAGGTGAATGCGACAAAGCGCCGAAGGCATTCGAGATTAAAGACGGCGTTTATGTAGAGGTTGAATAAAGCTTTTACAGTGTTGTAATTTCTGACACTTCCCTGATTGCGCAGGGGATTGCCGTTTAAGAAACGGGGACGGTTACCTGTGAGTTAGTAACCGTCCCTTTATTAATTATATAGGAAATTCCCCTGGGATTTCCTATATAATTAATAAGGAACAGTAACGATAAATCTATTTTATGAGGTGCACTATGAGTTTTATATCTTATTTAAAAGATGGGATAAGCTTGGGCAGTATTTATGCAATCATCGCTCTTGGTTATACAATGGTGTACGGTATTGCAAAAATGCTGAATTTTGCCCATGGAGATGTTATCATGGTGGGGGCGTTTGTAATCCTTGCAGCTATTACCAAGGCGGGATTGTCTCCGCTTTTGTCTGTGCTTCTTGCCATCATTGTATGTACGGTTTTGGGTGTGACCATTGAGATGATTGCTTACCGCCCACTTAGAAAGGCCTCTTCCAATCTGGCAGTACTGATCACCGCCATCGGCGTAAGTTATCTGCTCCAGAATGTAGCGCTTTTAATTTTCGGCGCAGATGCCAAGAGCTTTGTAACGGTTATTGATGTTCCAGCCTTGAAACTTTTTGACGGACAGCTGACCATTAAGGGGATTACTATTGTAACTATCATTGCATGTATTGTAATCATGGCGGGACTAACGTTCTTTGTTAAAAAAACTAAGCCCGGACGTGCCATGCAGGCAGTTTCAGAAGACCGTGATGCAGCACAGCTTATGGGAATCAATGTAAATGCCACTATTTCCCTGACCTTTGCCATTGGTTCCGGACTTGCTGCCATTGCCGGACTGCTTTTGTGTTCTGCTTATCCAACGCTGACTCCTTATACGGGAGCTATGCCTGGCATTAAAGCCTTTGTGGCAGCAGTATTTGGCGGAATCGGTTCCATTCCGGGAGCGATGATCGGAGGAATTCTTCTGGGAGTGATTGAGATTTTTGGAAGAGCTTATATTTCCTCGCAGGTTGCAGATGCCATTGTGTTTGCAGTGCTGATTATCGTGCTTCTTGTAAGACCTGCGGGATTGTTCGGTAAGAACATCCAGGAGAAAGTGTAAGGTGGCCGATATGAAGAAAAGTTTGACAAAAACATCAAAGAATAATTTTATTACATATGCCATGGTGATCGTGGTTTTCGTGGTAGTCCAGACCCTTTCCTCCACGGGGAATCTTTCCAACCTTTTGAAAGGCCTTCTGGTTCCGCTGTGTGTTTATACGATTGCTTCCCTTTCCCTCAACCTTGTGGTGGGATTTTCCGGGGAATTAAGCCTTGGACATGCAGGCTTTATGTGTGTGGGCGCCTATTCCAGCGCGCTATTTTCCAATGTAGTAAGGGATGCCATTCCTTCTGTTCCGAGACTGATCATTGCCATTTTGATCGGTGCCGCTGTGGCAGGGGTATTTGGTATTTTGATTGGTATTCCGGTTTTACGTCTTAGAGGAGACTATCTTGCCATTGTAACTCTGGCATTCGGAGAGATTATTAAGAACCTGATCAATATTTTATATGTAGGGATTGACGAGAACGGGCTTCATGTAGCTGCCAGCTCTGCAGGGCTTAAGATGGCTCCGGGGGGCAAGCAGATTATGAAAGGGGCTCTTGGCATTTCCGGTACAGGTGCGATTTATAAGGATATTAAAGGCCAGTTTTTCCTCATCGGCGTTATACTGATCATTATTACCTTGTTTATTATACAAAACCTGGTAAACTCAAGAAGCGGACGTGCAGTCATGGCTGCTCGTGACAACCGGATTGCAGCCGAATCCATAGGTATTAACGTGACAAAGTACAAGCTGCTTGCTTTTACGGTTTCAGCTGCCCTTGCAGGTGTTGCAGGCGTGCTTTACGCACATAACCTGTCTATGCTGAAGGTATCCACGTTTGACTACAACATGTCAATTATGATTCTGGTATATGTGGTTCTGGGCGGTATCGGCAATCTGCGAGGGTCTATTGTCGCAACGATCATCCTTTATGCCCTTCCGGAACTTCTCCGCGGATTCTCTACATATCGTATGCTGATCTATGCAATCGTGCTGATTGCTATGATGCTCTTTAACTGGGCGCCTGCAGCTCGTACCTGGAGAAGCCGTATGGTAGAGAGAGTTAAAGGAAATAAACCGAAAAAGGAGGCAGCGTAAATTATGGCGATGCTGGAAGTTAATAATTTGTCCATTCAGTTCGGCGGCCTTCATGCAGTAGATAATTTTCATTTATCCATTGAAAAAGGAAAGCTATACGGACTTATTGGTCCTAACGGTGCGGGAAAGACTACGGTTTTCAATCTTCTTACAGGCGTATATAAGCCTACGGAAGGAATTATCCGGCTGGACGGAACAGACATTACAGGAAAAAGCACTATTGATATCAATAAGGCCGGAGTTGCCAGGACCTTCCAGAACATCCGGCTTTTTAAAGAAATGCCGGTGCTGGATAATGTGAAGGCAGGTTTTCATAATCATCACAGCTATTCCACTTTTACTGGGATCCTGCGGCTTCCGAAATACTTTAAAGTAGAAAAAGAGATGAATGAGCGTGCGATGGAAATCCTGAAGGTTTTTGACCTTGATAAAGAAGCGGATTACCTTGCAGGAAACCTTCCCTATGGAAAACAGCGCAAGCTGGAGATTGCCAGAGCACTTGCTACAGAGCCGAAGCTTCTGCTTTTGGACGAGCCTGCAGCAGGCATGAACCCCAATGAAACACAGGAACTGATGGATACCATTCGTTTTGTCAGAGATCATTTTGACATGACCATTCTGTTGATCGAGCATGATATGAAGCTGGTAGGCGGTATCTGCGAAGCGCTGACGGTTCTGAACTTTGGTCAGGTGCTGGCACAGGGCAATACAGCAGAGGTGCTGAAGGATCCGGCAGTTATTACAGCATACCTGGGTGCATAGGAGGAAAACGGAAATGGCAATGTTAGAAGTAAAAGATTTACACGTTTATTACGGCGTGATTGAGGCATTGAAGGGCGTTTCCTTTGAAGTCAACCAGGGCGAGGTAATTGCCCTGATCGGCGCTAACGGAGCAGGAAAGACCACTACTTTGCATACCCTTACAGGATTGCTTCCTGCTAAACAGGGTTCCATTATTTTTGACGGAAAAGATATTACGAAGGTGCCTGCCCATAAGATCGTTCATATGGGAATCGCTCATGTTCCTGAAGGAAGAAGGGTATTTTCCGAGTTAAGCGTATATGAGAATTTGATCATGGGCGCTTATACACGCAAGGAAAAGGCAGAGATTGCAGAAAGCCTGAAAACAGTATACACTCGTTTTCCCCGTTTGGAGGAACGTAAAAACCAGCGTGCCGGTACGTTATCCGGAGGTGAGCAGCAGATGCTTGCTATGGGCCGTGCTCTTATGAGCAAGCCAAGGATCATTGTGATGGATGAGCCTTCTATGGGTCTGTCTCCAATCTTTGTAAATGAGATTTTTGACATTATCCAGAAGGTACGAGAAACAGGAACAACGGTTCTTTTAGTAGAGCAGAATGCAAAAAAAGCCCTTACCATTGCAGACAGAGCTTATGTTTTGGAAACAGGTAAAATTTCCCTGTCGGGTAAGGCAGAAGATCTTCTTCATGATGAATCTGTCCAGAAAGCTTATCTGGGAGAATAGGAGGCAAATATGGATCGTGTTGTGATTACGATTGCGCGTGAGTATGGAAGCGGAGGACGTACCATAGGTGAAAGGATTTCCAAGAAACTGGGAATACCGTATTATGACAAGGATATTATCCGCATGGCTTCGGAGGACAGCGGTATTCATGAGAGCCTTTTCGGGCGTGTGGATGAATATAATAGTGCCAAGCCTCCTCTTTTCGGAAAGACCGGGGTTTATACCGGAGAGCTGATTCCGCCTCAGAGCAAGGATTTTACATCAGATGCGAATCTATTTACATACCAGGCAAAGATTATCAAGGAGCTGGCTCAGAAGGAGTCATGCGTGATCATCGGGCGGTGTGCAAATGCTGTTTTGAATCCTTCTGACTTTCCATATGTCCTTCGGGTATTTGTCCATGCTGACTGGGACTTCCGTATGCAGGAAGCGGCGAAAAAGCTGAGTAAATCCGCAAAGGAAATTGAGAAATTCCTTCAGAAGGATGATAAGAGGAAGAGAGAATACAGCCGCCGTTTTACTGGCAAGGAGTGGACGGATCCGGCAGGATATGACCTGTATTTGGATACCAGCATTCTTGGATATGAGGGATGCACTGCAGAAATTGAAAAAGCTTATTACGATATGCTTCATAAATAAGTTAACAAACAAATCAACAAATGGATGAACAGCGCCAGGGCCTTTTGGAATTTAGGAGGTTTTGGCGCTTCTTTCTTTTTTAGGGATGTCATATACTAAAAAAAAGAGAACTGGGATTTGGGAAAATGAAAAAGGGAAAAATTTTATTGGCGGTTTGGGCGGGACTTCTGATTCTGGCAGTTCCTTTTTGTAATAAGGAGACGAGGATACTGGCAGCAAAGGCGGTTGCAGGGAAGGGGATGCTCAGGCTGGTATTCGATGCAGGGGAGCACCCTAAGGTAGCACTTACCTTTGACGATGGGCCAAGCAAGAAATATACACCTATGCTTTTGGACGGATTGAAAAAAAGAGGAGTGTGCGCTTCCTTTTTTATCATGGGGAAAAACATTGCGGGGAATGAGGAATTGATTCGAAGGATGCAAAAGGAAGGGCATCTGATCGGGAATCATACTTATAATCATGTACAGCTGAATAAGATTCCGCAGAATCTGGCATGTGAGGAAATCCAGAAAACCAATAATGAGATATATGAGGTTACGGGGGTATATCCATCTTATATTCGGCCGCCTTTTGGGGCCTGGCAGGAGAATCTGGAATTGTGTGTGACCATGCTGCCTGTATTTTGGGATGTGGATACCCTGGATTGGAGGAACCAGAATGTAGATACCATTGTGAAAATTGTGAAAAAAAATGTGAAGGACGGGGCGATCATCCTGATGCATGACGAATACCAGACCAGTGTGGATGCTGCCCTGAAGGTGGTGGATATGCTCATGGAAGAAGGGTATGAGTTTGTAACTGTGGACGGGATGATCTTAACATAAGGGAAAGATATGGGGGAAGAGGGGATTATAGAGTTTTTGGTTGCATTTGGATGGGGGAATGGGTATAATGGGGAAAGAACAGATGTACGATGGAAGAATGGAGAGGAATATATGGATTTATTTGAATACGCAAAATCCAAGACAATGGAGAAAGAGTCGCCCCTGGCTTCCAGGTTAAGGCCCGTGACCCTGGATGAGGTAGTAGGGCAGAAGCATATTGTAGGGAAGGATAAGCTGCTTTATCGGGCGATTAAGGCAGATAAGCTGACCTCCGTTATTTTTTACGGGCCTCCCGGAACAGGGAAGACGACCCTGGCCAAGGTAATAGCCAATACCACCAGCGCCAGCTTTACCCAGATCAACGCCACGGTTGCCGGGAAGAAGGATATGGAGGCCGTGGTGAAGCAGGCCCAGGATGACCTTGGGATGTATGGGAAAAAGACCATTTTGTTTATTGACGAGATTCACAGGTTTAATAAGGGACAGCAGGATTATCTGCTGCCTTTTGTGGAGGATGGAACTATTGTTCTTATTGGGGCAACCACGGAGAATCCATATTTTGAGGTAAATGGGGCGCTTTTGTCCAGATCCATTATCTTCGAACTGAAGGCATTGGAGACAGAGGAGATTAAGGAGCTCATCCTTCGTGCTGCAAATGACAGGGTGAAGGGAATGGGAAGCTATGGGGCAGTGATCGAAGAAGATGCCCTGGAGTTCCTTGCAGATATGGCAGGAGGAGATGCCAGAAGCGCGCTGAATGCCGTTGAACTTGGAATCCTGACCACGCCTAAGAGTGAGGACGGCAAGATTCATATTACCCTGGAAGCGGCTTCGGAGTGCATTCAGAAGCGTGTAGTAAGATATGATAAAAGGGGGGACAATCATTATGATATTATTTCTGCATTCATAAAGAGCATGAGAGGTTCAGATCCGGATGCGGCAGTATATTATCTGGCCAAGATGCTTTATGCAGGAGAAGATGTAAAATTTATTGCCCGGCGTATTATGATCCTGGCGTCAGAGGATATTGGAAATGCGGATCCCCAGGCTCTTGTGGTGGCGGTGGCCGCTGCTCAGGCTGTAGAGCGGGTGGGAATGCCTGAATCACAGATCATTTTGTCTCAGGCCGCTGCTTATATGGCATGTGCGCCTAAAAGCAATGCGGCAGTGAACGCCATCAGTGCGGCCATGGATTCTGTAAAAAGAACCAGAACTACGGTTCCTGCACATCTTCAGGATGCCCACTACGGCGGGCATGAGAAGCTTGGACACGGCATCGGGTACCAATATGCACACAACTTTCCCAATCATTATGTAGAGCAGCAATATCTTCCTACGGAGATTCTGGGAGAAAAATTCTACGAATTAAGTAATATGGGATATGAGAAGACGCTGAAGGAGCATATGAGGAGAATAAAAGGAGAATAAGAACAAATCATAAAGTAATGGAGGAGCCTTTTTAAAAAAGCTCCTCCATTATTGATGCATAAATATCCTGACTTTTTTTCTGCCAGTTGAGGCAGATGGATTTCGCAGTATCCAGATTAGGGGCTGAGATGTTCAGATCCAGCAGAGAAGAGTTTCTCTCAATGAGCTGGCATCGTACCGAATAACCGCCTTGGGGCGTTTCGTAGTAGTCTGCAGGAGTCATGATTCGTTTCGGCGCCCGGCAGCCCTTGGTTTTCAGATATTCCTGCACTTCCTGTCTGATATCAGAAGAAAGCTCATTTTCAAAGTAGCTGAGGGTTTTTCTGCCTTCTTCGGAAATATGATAGTAGGAGGTGTTGGAGACGGTATGCATTTTCAGAAGATCTGCCTCCACCAGCTCTGAAACGGCTTGCTGAAGATGAAAATAATTCGTATATTCCCGATCCAGGATAAACTCGGAAATCTGGGAATTAGTCAAGTCATTCTCAGAATTCTGAAGCATATAAAGTACGATTAACTTGTAGGTTGTAAATGGTGCTGCCATGATTACCTCCTTTTTATGCCTTGGAAGGGGAAAGGAGCTATTGCTTTAATGACGGGTGATAGCGCTTCCCCTGAAAACTTTGGCGCTCTTTCATACAATGATGAAGGAGATTTAAGACCTCTCTCTTGCGGCTGGCCCATAGCGGGGCGATCAATAGATCCTTAGGCCCGTCCCCTGTCATACGATGAATCACTATGGAAGGAGACAGATGTTCCAGACAGTCTATCAGCAGATTCAGGTATTCTTCTCTTGTATATACCTGGAAAAGTCCTTTCTCATAATCCAGGGCAAGATCAGTGCCGGACAATACATGAAGAAGCTGGAGCTTGATTCCCTGAATATCCATGGCGTTCAGATAATCCATGGTATCAAGAATATCCTTCTGTGTTTCGCCGGGAAGGCCGAGAATCGTATGAACGATAACCTCCATGCCCCTTTCCCGCAGCTCCCTCACTGCCTTTGTAAAACAAGACAGGGGATAACCTCTCCGGATATACTGCGCCGTACGTTCGTGAATGGTCTGCAGGCCAAGTTCCACCCACACGGGCTTCTGTCTGTTCAGGGCTTCTAAAAGAGTAAAAACCTCTTCTCCCAGACAATCCGGACGGGTACCTATGGAAAGGGCAGCAACAGCCGGGTGATGGATGGCCTCTGTAAAAATTTTTTCTAAATATCCTACAGGAGCATAGGTATTGGTGTAGGCCTGAAAATAAGCGATGTATTTCCGGATAGGACGCTTGCCGGAAAGAATCTTTATTTGGCTGTTGATCTGATCTGTAATGGAAAGAGAAGCATCTGCGGCAAAATCACCGCTCCCTCCTTCACTGCAGAAGATACAGCCGCGGCGGCCTATGGTGCCATCCCGGTTAGGACAGGACATGCCGCCGTTTAAAGTTACTTTATAAACTTTTTCCCCGAAACGTTGCCTGAGCATGTAATCCAGGGAATGATATGGCTTTTCGTTCCATTTCGTAGAAACCGGATCAGTAAAGACATCATAAGGATATGCATCTGCCAGTGCCATTATGCCTCATCTCCGGAATTTTCACAGGAAGAGGATTCCGGTCCTTCAGGGTCAGCCAGTGAATCCAGTGCCTTTAGAGAAGCTTCAATGGAATCCGGATCTGCATCTTCGCTATCGTCCTTGGGAATATAATTGTCAAATATTTTCACAAAGAAGAAGGAGTTGCAGTAGGCGACTGTGGAAAATCCTAAGAGGATCAAAACCATCATTACAGTGGACATGATTCTTGCATCCGGAATAAACATTAATGCGAAAGGAACTGCGGAAATAATGATCATCAGCACTGTATAGGGCAGATGACGGATGGACATTAAAAACGCATTGGTAAAGGTTGCCTTAATGGAATTATAAAACTTGGATAAAATCGGATAGATATACATAAAAATCAACAAATACAAAATACCGAAAGCCAGGAAAATTACGAACAGGCCTCTGTAAAGTTTTCCTTCCATCTGATTTACGATCCGGATGTCAAAAAACAGCAGCAGTGCAGTTACCATCATGATAAGGTGGATAATGGTGGCCTGCTTGAAGTTTTCCTTAAAGGATTTGAAAAAGCCTTTGACAATATAGGATTCTTCGTTCCTAGCCATCTTAAGGGTGACATAGAACATTGCAGTTATGGAAGCACCTGCAGTGACAATGGGGATGCTGCACACAATGCACAGCAGGTTCAAAATGATCAAATCTGCAACTTTGCCCATAAAGACGAAGAATTTATTGTCCATGTTAAAAATACGATCCATAGTGTTACTTCCTTTCTGTCTGAGAATATATCGTTAAAGAATAGTATATCGAAAAAGCACGCAAAAAGCAATTTCAAAATACAGGGATTCGGAAATTTTTGTTGAGTTACTGCGAGGCTTTGCTATAATAAAAGAAGGCTCTGACTATATAGGGAGAAAAGAGGGCGAAGAGGGGAGAGATATGAACAGAAATCAAAGGATTCACAGAGAAATCTGGATGCTCCTGCTGGCTATTGTGATGGGAGGCCTTTTTATGGCTCTGATGACATTTTACTATGGAAAGATCATGGAAAATGCAGGAGTCTCCTCAAATGAGCTGAATCATGTATATAAGTATCAGTATGAGATGATCGTAGACAGCCGGAACAGCACCTTCTGGGAGGCAGTTTACGAAAACGCAAGACAGGAGGCTCTGGCACACGATGCTGTTTTGGAGCTTAAGGGAAGCGAGAGCGGAGAGAACTACAGCAAAGCGGATTATATGGATATGAGCATTGCCGCCCAGGTAGACGGCATTATTTTGGAATACAACGGCGAAGAGGGACTTCAGGAGAAAATTGATGAGGCAGCAAATAAGGGAATCCCGGTGGTAACCATCGTAAATGATGCGCCCATAAGCCTCCGGCAGTCTTTTGTAGGTATTAATGACTACCAGTTGGGACAGACATACGGAGAGCAGGTAGCAGATCTTGTGGACGATCATACGAAAAGGATTTTGGTGCTTTTGAACAGGGAACAGGAGCTGGGGCAGAATCAGCTTTACGGGCAGATATACAGCGCAGTGGAAAATAAAGAAAGTTCCGACCAGAAAATCAAGATTCAGTCTCAGAACATTATGTACCAAAGCCAGTTTGATACAGAGGAAGCTATCCGCAGTATATTCCAGTCCCCAGAAGGGCCGCCGGAGATTTTGGTATGTCTGGACGAGGTTACTACGGAATGCGCCTACCAGGCAATGATTGATTTTAATTTGGTAGGGGAAGTGAAGATTATCGGATATTATACCTCAAGAACCATCATGGATGCAGTAAAAAAAGGACTGATCCCGGTAACCCTTGCCATGGATGTGGAGCAGATCGGAATCTACAGCATTGAAGCTCTTACTGAATATATGGAAGTAGGACGGGCCAATTCCTATTATACGGTAGACATGGATGTGATCACCAGAGATAACTGGAAACAACAGGAGAAACAGGATGAAAAACAGTAAACGAAGATTTCGGTGGAGGGATATGCCCCTGGCCGTAAAGGTGCTCTTTCAGGTGGGGATGGTGGCAATTATTTTGTTCAGCGCAAACATCCTGATGTATTGGCAGATGAATAAGACAATGCAAAGCCTGGATATGGTTTATGCCAGCAACGTAGACCTGACGGAGCTTGCGGAATCTTTGGAAGCAGTCCAGACGGATATGTATAATTATCTGACTGTGAAAACATCGGATTCCCTGGAAAACTACTACAGGAGCGAAGCAAAATACAGGATTCTTTTGGAGCGGCTGAATGAACAGGTCATGGAAAATCCGGTAAAGCTTCTGGAAAAAAATATCCGCAAAATGTCCGAGACTTATCTGGATTATACTGCAGAGACTGTTCTGGCAAAAAGAGGAAGAAATGTGGAAAAATATAAGGGTTCCTATACAGATACCTTAGAGATGTACCGTTATTTAAATAGTTATATTTCAGAGCTGAATGTACAGCAGTTCAAAAACAACTCCGCAAGTTATCAGGCTCTCCAAAGTGCCATTCGCTACATGGAAGTGGCAAGTAATGTGATGCTGGTTCTGATGATGGGAGTGTGTATCATGATGCTTTTTTATATGGTGAAAGGGGTTGTTGCTCCGCTTTCTGGACTTGCAGCTACGGCCAATCTGGTAGGCCAGGCGAATTTCAACGTAAAAATGCCTCCGACGGACGCCAATGATGAGGTGGGTGTGGTAACAAGGGCATTTAATACCATGGTTTCCAGTCTGGAAGAGTATATGAAGCTTACCAAGGAAAATATGGAAAAGGAGCAGGCAATGATGGAGCGGGAGCTTCTCATGGAAAATCATTTAAAGGAAGCTCAGCTAAAATATCTTCAGTCACAGATTAACCCTCATTTTCTCTTTAACTCCTTAAATGCAGGGGCACAGCTTGCTATGATGGAGGATGCAGAGAAAACAAGCATTTTTGTGGAGCGCATGGCAGATTTCTTTCGTTATAATGTAAAAAAAGGCAGCGAGGATGCTACTCTTTTGGAAGAAGTGGAGGCTGTAGAAAATTATATCTATATCCTAAACGTACGGTTTGCCGGAGACATCCATTTTACAACGCAGGTGGAGGAAGAGGTGCTGGACTGTAAGGTACCAAGCATGATCATCCAGCCCATTGTAGAAAATGCCGTAAACCACGGAATCCGCAATATTGACTGGGAGGGAACCATCCATCTTGATATCCGAAGCAAGGGAAATCAGATCCGTATTAGTGTAAAGGATAATGGCAAGGGGATTGAGAAGGAGAGAATCCGGCAGATCTTAAGCGGTGAAATTAGAAGCGAGGAAGATCAGGGGGATTCTACAGGCATTGGAATGAACAATGTGATCAGCAGGCTGGAACTTTATTATAATCGGAAAAACCTTCTTACAATTGAGAGCCAAGGAGAAAATCAGGGAACAGAGGTAGTTATTGCCATACCTGTGGAATGACAGAGAGGGAACGCATATGTATCGTATTTTACTTGCGGATGATGAAGGCATTATGCTGGAATCACTGAAAAATATTATTACAAGCAATTATGGAAACGAGTGTGAAATTGCCTGTGCCAAAACCGGCAGGGCTGTGGTGGAGCAGGCAGAGAACTTCCGTCCCGATATCGCTTTTGTGGATATCCAGATGCCTGGTTTAAGCGGTATACAGGCTATGAAGGAGGTACGGAAATTTAACAAAAGTACTATTTTTATCGTGATTTCAGCATATGACAAATTTTACTATGCTCAGGAATCCATTAATCTGGGGGTAATGGAATATCTTACAAAGCCTGTGAGCAAAAAGAAAATTCTGGAGGCCTGTTCCAAAGCTATGCAGCAGGTGGATGAGACCCGAAGAAGGCGCAGCGATGATCTGAAGATCCGGGAGAAGCTGGAGACCGTAGTTCCCATGATCGAATCCGGTTATATTTACAATCTGCTTCTGCAGGACGAATTTCATACATATCAGAGCAATTACAGGGAGCTTTTGAACATTGAAAAGGAATATGCCTTTATGGCTGTGGTGGAATTTGGAGACAGTGTGGAGGACGGTATTTTGACCAATGCCGTGGGTGCCAGCGTCCGGGCCAGCCGATTTTATCCGGAATTCCGGGAGATTACCAAAGGATTTTTTGACTGCCTTGTTGGGCCTGTCATGGGAAACTGCATTGTGATCCTGGTTCCTCATGAGTCTGGAAATGTAGAATATGAGGAGCGCGTGGAAATCGTGACCAGGGTGCGTAACCTCATTCATAAGCTGGAAAACCGAATTGACAGCAAGTTCCGTGCAGGCATTGGCAGAGTCCGCCCTTTGGAGACTGTAAAGGAATCCTATACGGAAGCGCTGTGCGCTCTTCGGGAGGGAAACAGCCATGTAGCCCATATCAACGATATTCCAAGGGTACAGGATTATGACGGAGAGTATCCATTGGATTTGGAAAATAAGTATTTTCAGAGAACCATTGAGGCAGATTATGCAGGAAGCACGGAAGCAGCCAATCAGTTCTTTAACTGGATGACGGCGAATTACAGAGACTATCGGAACGATATAGAGATCAAGGTTCTGGAGCTTGTAATGCGGGTAGAATATACGGCTTTTTTTAAGGGGAGCATGAAATACGGATTTCGCTACAGGGAAAATTATCTTAAGGAAATCCAATCCTGTACGGACTATGAGGAATTGCGCAGATGGTTCCTGGAAAAGACGGAAGCAGTTGTAAGAGGAATGGCTACCACCAAGGAAAAAGAATCGGAATCTGTGGTTGCAAAGGCTAAAGCGTACATTGATGAGAACTATCAGAAAGATATTTCCCTGGATGAGGTGTCCAGGCTGGTGGATATCAGCCCTTATTATTTCAGCAAACTGTTTAAGCAGGAACAGGGAGAGAATTTTATCGAATATCTTACAAGAACCCGTATGCAGAAAGCGCGGAAACTTTTAAAAAATCAAAATTACAGTATTAAAGAGGTCTGTGCTATGAGCGGCTACAGTGATCCCAATTATTTCAGCAGGATATTTAAGAAATATGAGGGGATGACCCCAAGCGAATACAGAGAGAGGTTGGGATAATATGAAAAAGCTGAAGATGTTTCTGGCGTTTCTCTGCTGCATATGCCTGCTGCTTGGAGGATGTGGTGAAGGCCAGACGGAGATTCAAACAAAAGATCCGGACATCCCAAAGGAAAGCAGCGATTTTGTAAAGATCGGCCTGAGCTTTGATTCCTATGTGATCGAGCGCTGGATCCGGGACCGGGATGTATTTGTATCCACCGCAAAAAAACTGGGAGCAGAAGTGAATGTACAGAATGCCAACGGAAGCGTAAAGGAGCAGATTTCCCAGATAGAGTATCTGATCGATAAAAAGGTGGATGTTCTGGTGATCGTTCCTACAGACTGCAGCGCCCTTACGGAGGTGGTTGCCAAGGCGAAAGAGGCAGGAATCAAAGTGATATCCTATGACCGTCTCATCCAGAATGCAGGGGTGGATCTTTATGTTTCTTTTAATAATAAGGGGGTTGGAAGCTTAATGGCCAAGGCTCTGCTGAAAACTATTCCGGATGGCGGCGATATTTTTATGATTCAGGGACCTGAGGAGGACAATAATGTGCGTCTCGTACGGGAAGGCTTTGAGGAGGAAATAAAAGGAAGCAATCTTCATGTAGTGTATAAAGGAAACTGCGAAGGCTGGCTGGCGGAGAGGGCAGCAGACCATCTGGATAAGGCTCTTGCAGGCCATCCTGATGTGAAGGGGATCATGTGCGGAAATGACGACATTGCCTCCCAGGTAATCCGGGTTCTTTCTGAACACCGGATGGCAGGTTCCGTGCAGGTGGTGGGTCAGGACGGGGATTTGGCTGCCTGCCAGAGAATTGTAGAAGGAACCCAGACCATGACTGCCTTTAAATCTATCGAAATCCTTGCAAAGGCAGCCGCCAGATATGCGATTAATATGGCAAAAGGAGAGGAATTGGAACGAATCAACAGCAGTATAGATGACGGTGGTGCTGAAATTCCTTTCTGCATGATCCAGCCCATTGCCGTGACAAAAGATAATATGGATGAGATTATCATAGACGGGGGCTTTCATTCAGAAGAGGACGTTTTTCTGAATGTGGAAAAAGAAGAAGAACAATGGAAAACTAGAATGCAGTAATATAAAAAGTCAATAGCAAATTTTTGCAGCAAAAATGTCTTGCTTTTTGCAGGGCATTTTTGCTTTTTGGAAAAAATGTCCCATAACTTGCCAAGTAAATCCTGTATAGGAAATGGTATAATATGGACACTTAAAAAAGAAATGGAGGATTTCAAGATGAAAAGAAAATTGTTTGTAGCAGTTATGTGTGCCGCTATGGTAGCTGGAACGGTTGCAGCACCGGCAGCAGTAAAGGCTGAAAGCAAAGGCCTGATCGGCGTGGCAATGCCGACACAGGATCTTCAGAGATGGAATCAGGACGGCGAAAACATGAAGAAGGAACTGGAAGCAAAGGGATACGAAGTAGACCTTCAGTTCGCTGGCAATGAAGTTGCTACACAGGTTTCTCAGATTGAAAACATGATCGCAAATGGAGACCAGTTACTGGTTATTGCTTCCATTGAAGGCGATTCCCTCGGAACCGTTCTTGCACAGGCAAAGGAAGCCGGAATTCCCGTAATCGCTTATGACCGTTTGATCATGAATACAGATGCAGTTTCCTATTATGCAACGTTTGATAACTATCTGGTTGGAAAGACACAGGGCCAGTTCATTGCAGACGCCCTGGATCTGGAAAATCAGGATGGACCGTTTAATCTGGAACTAGTAACAGGTGACCCTGGCGATAATAACGTAAACTTCTTCTTCGGCGGTGCTATGGATGTTCTGCAGCCTTATATTGATGCAGGCAAGCTGGTAGTTCCTTCCGGACAGGTAACAAAGGATGAGGTTGCTACTGCCGCATGGGCAACAGAAACAGCACAGGCAAGATTTGAGAATATTCTTTCTTCCTATTATGCAGACGGTACAAACCTTGACGCTGTTCTTGCTTCCAATGACTCTACAGCACTTGGTGTTGAAAATGCTCTGGCAGCAAACTATACAGGAGAATATCCTCTGATCACAGGCCAGGACTGTGACATTGCGAATATGCCGAACATCATTGACGGAAAACAGGCTATGTCTGTATTTAAGGATACCCGTGCTCTGGCATCCAAGGTTGTAGAAATGGTTGACGCTATCATGCAGGGCGGCGAAGCTCCTGTAAATGATGAAGAAACATACGATAATGGTACAGGCGTGATTCCGTCATATCTGTGTGAGCCGATTGCCGTAACAGTTGATAACTACAAAGAACTGCTTATTGATTCAGGATACTACACAGAGGATCAGCTTCAGTAAGCTAACATATTGACGCATGCGTAAGCAATAAGTAATACACAGGCGGGCCGGCGCGCCCGCCTGTTTCTATGAAGCCTATAGGACTTTTGAATGATGGGAGGGAGAAATTTTGGCAAGGATACTGTTGGAAATGAAGAACATCACCAAAACATTCCCTGGTGTTAAGGCGCTTGATAATGTAAACCTGCAGGTAGAGGAGGGCGAGATCCATGCACTTGTAGGAGAAAACGGCGCAGGAAAATCTACGCTGATGAATGTCCTTTCCGGTGTGTATCCCCATGGAACTTACACCGGAGATATTATTTATAATGGAGAAATCTGTAGTTTCCATGATATTAAGGACAGCGAGGCAAAGGGAATTGTAATCATCCATCAGGAATTAGCTTTGATTCCGTATATGACCATCGGAGAGAATATATTCCTGGGAAATGAACGGGGAAAAAAATTTGCCATAAATTGGGATCAGACCTATGGTATGGCAGAAAAGTATACAAAGCAGGTAGGACTTTCAGAGTCCCCCAGAACACTTATTAAGGATATTGGAGTAGGAAAGCAGCAGCTTGTAGAAATTGCAAAAGCTCTGGCTAAGAAAGCAAGGCTTTTGATTTTGGATGAACCCACCTCTTCTTTAAATGAGTCGGATTCCAGGGCGCTTCTTGATTTGATGCTGAAATTAAAGAAAGAGGGTATGACCTGCATAATTATATCCCATAAATTAAACGAAGTCTCTTATGTTGCCGATAAAATTACGGTAATCCGTGACGGCTCAACCATTGAAACCCTGAGAAAGGGTGTGGATGATCTTTCGGAAGACCGGATCATTAAGGGGATGGTAGGACGTGAGATTGCAGACCGGTTCCCAAAGCGCAACGGCGTGAAGATCGGTGAAATTAATATGGAAATAAAAAACTGGACTGTTTACCATCCGCTTTATTCAGAGCGAAAAGTAGTGGATAATGTGTCCATGAATGTACGAAAAGGTGAGGTTGTGGGAATTTCCGGGCTGATGGGGGCAGGACGTACGGAGCTTGCCATGAGCGTTTTCGGAAAAAGCTATGGAACGAATATCAGCGGAAGCCTTCTCCTCAATGGAAAAGAAGTGAATCTGAAAAGTGCCCGGGATGCCATTGAGCATAAGCTTGCTTATGTAACGGAGGACCGGAAGGGTGACGGGCTGATCTTAAGCAATGCAATTAAGACAAATACAACCCTTGCGAACCTGAAAGGGGTCAGCAGCAGAGGCGTGATCAATCCGGACAAAGAGTATGCAGTTGCTGTGGAATATAAGGAAAAGCTGAGAACCAAGTGTCCGTCTGTAGAACAGAATGTGGGGAACTTAAGCGGCGGCAATCAGCAGAAGGTATTGCTTGCCAAGTGGATGTTTGCAGACCCTGACGTTCTGATCCTGGACGAACCTACCAGAGGCATTGATGTAGGAGCAAAATATGAAATCTACTGCATTATCAACGATCTGGTGTCAGCAGGAAAATCAGTAATTATGATATCCTCCGAGCTTCCGGAGGTATTGGGAATGTCAGACCGCATTTATGTCATGAATGAGGGCAGGATTGCCGGGGAATTAAATGCTGCGGAGGCATCCCAGGAAAAAGTCATGGCATGTATTCTCAATTCAAGCAAAGGAGAGTAAGCAATGGATAAAGCAAAAATGAAAGCCGGCTTTCAAAAATATACAATGATTATCGTTCTTGTTCTTGTAACTCTGTTTTTTACCTGGGGCACCCAGGGCAAGATTCTTTACCCGCAGAATATTAACAACCTGATCTCGCAGAATGCATATGTATTTGTTCTTGCAACAGGTATGCTGCTATGTATTTTAACAGGGGGCAATATCGATCTTTCCGTTGGATCTGTTGTGTGCTTTGTAGGAGCACTGTGCGGTATTTTTATGGAAAATATGAAGCTGCCGGACGGAGCAGCGGTCATTCTGGCTCTCGTGATTGGCGCACTGATCGGCGCATGGCAGGCATTTTGGATTGCCTATGTGCGTATTCCTCCGTTTATTGTGACTTTGGCAGGCATGCTGATGTTCCGGGGACTATCTAATGTGGTTCTTGCAGGAAAAACACTTCCTATCAAATCAGAAATTTTTGTTAAGCTGTTCGGCGGCGGTGCAAACTGCTATGTTCCTGATTTCCTTGGAGGCAAAGAAGGGCTGAACCGTGTAGCACTTGCCCTTGGTATCATTGTCAGCGTGGTTTATATTGTCATGACTATGCATAGCTATCTAAACCGTAAGAAAAATGGCTATGAAACAGGAAGCGTTGCTGGAATGTACTGTAAAATGGCAGTGATCGCTCTTGTAGTGCTTGCTGTGTCCTTTAAGCTTGCGCAGTATAAAGGAATTCCAACCTCTCTGGTATGGGTTCTGCTAGTTGTCCTGGTTTACGGCTATATTACCAGTAAAACTACTGTAGGCCGCCATTTCTATGCCGTAGGAGGAAATGAGAAGGCTACCAAGCTTTCCGGAATTAATACTAACAGGGTATATTTTATTGCATATACCAATATGGGATTTCTTGCAGGACTTGCAGGCCTTCTGACCATTGCCCGAATGACCTCCGCGCAGCCTACTTATGGACAGAACTACGAGATGGATGCCATTGGTTCCTGCTTCATCGGGGGTGCATCTGCATACGGCGGAACCGGTACGGTTCCGGGAGTAATCGTTGGTGCTGTTCTTATGGGAATTATCAACCAGGGCATGAGTATTATGGGAACAGACCAGAACATGCAGAAGGTTGTAAAAGGTGCCGTTCTTTTGGCTGCTGTTATTTTTGATGTAGTAAGTAAGCGGAAATCATTTATTGCAAAATAAAACTGATTTTATGAAAAAACCACTTGCCCATGATACTGTAGCGTGTTAATATATTAATATTGCTGAGTGATAAAAAATTGTTTCAAAGGAGCAGGGATATGGGTAAAAAAATCAGAACAGAGGCTGTTGACCATCTTTTTGAGGCAATCTTGTGCCTGAAGAATAAAGAAGAGTGTTACACTTTTTTTGAAGATGTATGTACGATTAATGAACTTCTTTCCTTATCCCAGCGTTTTGAAGTTGCCAAAATGCTGATGGATAAGAGAACATACCTGGATATTTCCGAGAAAACAGGTGCATCGACTGCAACGATCAGCCGTGTGAACCGTTCGCTTAACTATGGAAACGATGGATACGAAATGGTCTTTGCCAGAATGGGCAGCCAGGGGGAAGAACAGTAAATAAGAATTTGTGTATAAACGGCAGGAGCACCTCTGCAGATGAAAAGTTGTCTGCAGCGGCGCTCCTGCTGTATTTGTTATTCCTTTTTTGCTTTAGGCACTTTTTCCTTGCGGTTTTTTCCTGTGGGTTTTTCCGGGCGCATGTCGTCAATGAGATGTTCAATGAGCATTTTTTTCAGATATACGTCAAAGCTGAGCTGACAGATAAAGGAAAAGTTTTTCAGAAATTCCCGATCCTCTTCATCTGCGTCCTCAAAGGTGCCTTGGGCTGCCTGGTAGCTTTTGAACAAATCCTTTTTCAGAGATTCAATACGCCCTTTTTCCATGCTGAATACTTCATTATAAATATAGGTCAGATCTTTTTCCCCTGTTGACTTAAAAAATTTGCCGGTAATGGGGGCGAGCAAAGTCTGAATATCATTAATGGAAAGAATGTTTTTAAAATAGTATATAAAAATCAGCATAAGCAGATGCTCTTTGGAATACCGCTTCTTCTCAGGGGAGGGAAGCAGATTATTTTTGGCGTAATTGTTGATCATAGTCTTGGTCAGGATCTTGTCTTCAGGATAACGCTTGGTGGAAACAAGCTGGGATTCCATAAAGGTAGTTACCTGATCCATGTATAAGTCAATATTAGGCAGGTCCTCTGGTTTAATATAGTCAACTTTGGAAATACTATTCAGGATACTGTTAATCATGTCTTTGGCATCAATATTCATACGTTTATCACCTCTGCCTTCTATTATATAGTTTTGAATACTACTTGTAAATGCTTTTTTAAAGAAGCTTATTGTTTTGGCGGTAAACTCTGGGTGAAACGTCAAAAATCTTCTTAAATGCCCTGGAAAAGTGGAGCTGGTTGGGATAACCCACCTGAATGCTGATATCATGGATAGACTGATCCGTCAGCTTTAATAGCTCTGCAGCTCTGTTCATGCGGTAGCGTATAAGGAATTCCTGGGGAGACTGCCCCATGGTGTCCTTAAAGATCTTGCCGAAATAACTTCGATCCAGGTTGCACCTGCCTGCCATATCTTCCACGGTGACAGGAAGGGCATAGTTCTGCTCAATAAAAGTGACAGCCTCTTTTGCATAAAATTCGGACAGCTTGCCGCCTTGTATCTTGCGCTTCTGGGAAGAGCCGGAATAAACGGCATCCATAATGAGGTACAGGTAACCGATCTGATGAAGAGGGGATTCCTGGTCGTGATTGGCAAGATAAAGAAGCCGCTCTTTTAATTGCTCCCCTGCCTGCGGGGAACTGGGGGTATAAAGAGGCGTTTCAGAAGAAAGGCCGGAGCTTTCCAGGATATCCCTGGCACGCAGCCCCCCAAATTCGATCCAGACATATTCCCAGGGTTCCTCTCTGTCTGCAAAATAGGTATTGACCCTTCCAGGCTCAATAAGGAATCCGTGTCCGGTTTCCACATGGTATTCCTCAGAATGATTGTGGGTGTCGTCTGTTAAAAGGGTTCCTTTGCCGGAAATTACGTAGTGAAACAGGTAGTGATTCCTGACAAAGGGACCGTAGGAATGAAGAGGACGGCATTTTTCGTATCCGTATTGGTACAGGCTTAGATCCATGAAACGATCATCAGAAAACATATGAAACAAGAGATTTGGCATATTTGGCATCCCTCCATGCTTTTGATTTGGTAAAATTGCTCAGAAAAAGTGACAAAAATATGTTAAAAAGCACTAAAATATTGCCTTTTTCTTATATTATATACCATAATGAGTCTATACTTCAATCATTTTCTTGAAAAATAGCATTATGGTATAAAATGGACTAAACAGAACATTTACGAATTGAAATACAAATGATAAAATCGTAATATCTTAAAAGCTTCTAAGTCAGCAATATCCGGGTAGACGTACCTGGGGAAATTTGAAACCATGGTTGAGAAAAAGGGATTCGGAAAGGAGAACTATCATGATTAACAAGAAGAGAGCCGCATCAGGTTTGGCAGCAGTGCTGGCAGCAGCAGGCTTGGGACTGCTCCTTGGCGGATGTGGGAACGGATCAGACAATGGAAAGGTCCAGATCGAAATGGTTCATTACAAACCCGAAGCAGTAAAGGCGTTTGAAGAAATGGAAAAGAAATTTAATGAAACTCATGATGATATTGAGTTGAAGATTTCTTCTCCCAAGGATGCAATGACTGTTTTGAAGACACGCTTTATCAAAGAAGACGCACCGGATATCATAGGCATTGGCGGTGACGTAAACTTTTCTAACTTTGTAGATTCTGATATGCTGGCTGATATCTCTGATTTTGAAGGTCTGTCCTCTATTAAACAGGCATATCTGGATATTGATAAAAATTTGGAATTTATCCCTATGGACGGAGTGTACGCTGTTCCCTATGTGGCAAATGCTGCAGGTATTCTTTACAACAGAGAGATGTTTGAAGAGAACAACTGGGAGATTCCAACTACCTGGGATGAATTTATTACATTATTGGATACCATTCAGGCATCCGGACAGCAGCCGCTATATTTCGGCTTTAAGGATACATGGACATGTCTTGCACCGTGGAATGCTATGGCCTGTGACCTTGCTCCTGCAGATGTGTGCCAGCAGGTAAACAGAGGAGAGACTACTTTTGCAGAGGAATACAGGGAATTATCTGAGAAGATCATCCAGCTTCTTCCTTATGCCCAGGCTGATCCGTATGCATACTCCTACAATGATGCATGTACAGCTTTTGCCAGAGGTGAATCTGCAATGTACTGTATCGGAAGCTACGCAGTTCCTCAGATTTTGTCTGTGAATCCGGAGATGGATATTGATTCCTTTGTATTTCCGGCAAATGACAATGCAGATGAACAGCTATTGAACTCCGGTGTGGATCTGCAGTTTTCTGTAATGAAGGATTGTGAGAACAAAGAGGCTGCTTATGAGGTGCTGAACTTCCTTCTGGAGGATGAAACCGTTCAGATCTACCTTAATGACCAGAATGCAGTTCCCTGTAAGGAAGGCAGCTTTACACTTCCATCCATGCTGGACGGTATGAAAGAGTATATTGAAGCAGGTAAGATGGTGGATTACCAGGATCATTACTACCCGGCTGAGATGAGTGTGGATGCTTTGATCCAGACATATCTTATGGAAGGCGACACAGATGCATTCCTTGAGAATTTTGATGTGCAGTGGATTCGCTATAACCGTGACCTGATCCGCAAGGTTCAGGATTATGAAGCAAAACACGGCTCGAACTGAAGGAGGGGGAAAGGTCATGAAAAATGATAGAAAACGTACATTTATGATGATTACCATACCGGTTTTGGTATTGTTCTTTGTCTTTAACACCCTGCCGCTGATCAAAGGCTTTATGTACAGCTTTACGAACTTTAAGGGTTACGGAAGCTATGACTTTGTAGGCCTTCGGAATTACATAGATCTGTTCCAGGATGCACGTGTTGGAAAATCCTATTTGTTTACCTTCAAATTTGCACTTGTGGGAACCCTTATTGTAAATGTGCTCAGCCTGATCATGGCGCTCGCTCTGAACAATAAGATCCGCTTTAAAAGTGCGCTGCGAGGAATTTACTTTATTCCCAACATTCTGGGCGGACTGGTTATCGGCTACATTTTTGGATTTATTTTTACTTATATTCTTCCTGCAGCAGGAAAAGCAGCAGGCATTGGCTTTTTGAGCAACAGCTGGCTTTCCAGTACAAAGTGGGCATGGTTTGCCATTGTTGTAGTTGCTGCATGGCAGTCTATTGCCATGAATACCATCATTTACATTTCCGGTCTGCAGACCGTTCCGGAGGATGTATATGAGGCAGGCTCCATTGACGGAGCAACAGGCTGGACGAAATTTAAGAGCCTGACCTTCCCTCTGATCATGCCGTTTTTTAGTATCAATATGGTCCTCTGTATGAAGAACTTCCTGATGGCATTCGATCAGATCGTAGCATTGACAAACGGCGGTCCTGCGCAGAGCACGGAATCCATTTCTTACCTGATCTATAAGAATGGTATGGATGGCGGACAGTTTGGTTTCCAGAGTGCGAATGCAGTTCTTTTCTTTGTGGTAATTGTATTGATCTCTGTATTCCAGCTTACAGTTTTAGGCAAAAAGGAGGAACAGCTATAATGAAAAAGACAAGCACTGTAGAAAAGACAAATTGGCCGATTACGATTCTGCTGATTATTGGTTGTTTGACTGTATTCTTCCCTCTTTATATGGCAGTGATCATTGCGTTTAAAAAACCATCAGAAATGACAAATGACATTGCCGGCGCACTGGCATTCCCCTCTTCCTGGGGCTTTGAAAACTTCAGAGAAGCTATGGAGGTTACGGATTTTTGGAATTCCCTTGGAAACAGTTTGCTTATCAGCATTTCTACTGTACTCCTTGCGATTATCATCCATTCCCTGGCAGGCTATGCCATTGGAAGAAATAAAGCAAAAAGCAAATTTTACAACCTTGCTTATTTGTACATTGTAAGCGGTATGTTCGTTCCATTTGCTATTTTGATGATGCCCCTGGTAAAACAGACGGCACAGATGGGGATCGGAAACTGGGTAGGTGTTATTGTATTGTATGTAGTATTCTACATGCCTATGAACCTAATGCTTTATTCCGGATATTTAACAAACATTCCCGTTGCCCTGGAGGAAGCTGCCCGTGTGGATGGTGCAAGCACATGGAGAACCTACTGGAGCATTATTTTCCCGAATATGAAGCCAATGCATGCAACAGTTGCAGTTCTGACGGCATTGAGCGTATGGAATGACGTTATGACGCCGCTGGTAATTATGTCAGGTACTGCGAAAAATACCCTTCCGCTGGCACAGCTGAATTTCCAGACTCAGTTCGGAACAAATTATAACCTGGCATTTGCTTCTTATTTGCTGGCTTTGATCCCAATCCTGATCTTCTATCTGGTATGCCAGAAGCAGATTTTGAATGGTGTTGTAAACGGCGCTGTCAAGTGATATGATCGCAGCCATAGATTTAAGCTTATAATGAAAAAAGGCGGCCTGCAAGCGTGCAGGCCGCAAACTGCAGAAGCAGAAGAATTATGTGTATAAAGGAGAAAGACCTATGGCAGTTGTACTGGATGCAAACAAGTCCTTATTTACATTATATACCAACAACAGCATGTATCAGATGAAGGTGGATAACCTTGGAGTGCTGCTGCATACTTACTACGGAAAAAGGACAGGGGTGATTGACTATTCCTATCTGATATCCTGCAGGGACAGGGGATTTGCAGGCAACCCTTATCAGGCAGGGACTGACAGAACCTATTCCCTGGAGGTTCTTCCTCAGGAGTATTCCTGCTTTGGAAGCGGTGATTACAGGGCAAGCGCACTGAAGATCCGCTATCATATGGGTGCGCGTGCGCTGGAACTGCGCTATGTAGGATATGAGATTCTCAAAGGCAAGTATGCCATTCCAGGCCTTCCGGCTATTTATGCAGGGGAAGGGGATCATGCGGATACGCTTGTAATAATCTTGAAGGATGATGTAAGCGGGGTTTTTGTTTATCTCTATTACGGAGTCATGGAAAATCTGGATGTGATCACTCGTGCCGTGCGTATAGAGAATCGTGCAGAGCAGTCCATTTATCTGGAACGGGCGTTGTCCATGTGCCTGGATCAGCTGTATGGCTCTTATGATTTCCTGTCCTTTTACGGAAAACACGAAATGGAACGGAAGCTTTCACGCTCCCATATCCACCACGGAGTGCAGTCTGTGGGCAGTGTGAGGGGAACTTCAAGCCATCATTATAATCCTTTTATAGTGCTTGCAGACCGCAGTGCAACAGAAATCCAGGGAAATTGTTATGGTTTTTCCTTCCTCTACAGCGGTAACTTTTTGGGGGAAGCAGAATATGATCAGTTTAATCAGACAAGGGTGCTGATGGGGATCCATCCGGATAACTTTGAGTTTGAGCTGAAACCGGGAGAAGATTTCTGGACGCCGGAGGTTGCTATGGTATATAGTGACGCCGGATTTGAAAAAATGTCCCATGCCTTTCATTATGCTTTCAGGAATAATCTTTGCAGAGGAAAATATAAAAAGGCCCAGCGGCCGGTTCTTATAAATAACTGGGAAGGGACGTATTTCAATTTTACAGGGGATAAGCTTGTGGAAATGGCAAAAGAGGCAGCCTGTTTAGGCGTTGAGCTGTTCGTTATGGATGACGGATGGTTTGGAAAGAGAGATTCCGATGAAAGCGGCCTTGGCGACTGGTTTGTAAATGAAAAGAAGCTTGGCTGTACTTTGGCGGAGCTTTCAGAACGGATCCATCAGCTTGGAATGAAATTCGGCATCTGGTTTGAGCCGGAATGTATTTCCGAGGACAGTGACCTTTACAGGGAGCATCCGGATTGGGCGTTCACCATTCCGGGCCGGAAACCTATGAGGGGGCGTTACCAGCTTGTGCTGGATTTCTCCAGACAGGATGTAAGGGATCATATTTTTGCACAGATGTGTGATGTTCTGGATCATGCAAAGGTGGAATACCTGAAATGGGATTTTAACCGCAGTATCAGTGATATTTATAGCGCAGTCCTTCCGGCTGACAGACAGGGGGAGGTTTCCCATCGTTATGTACTTGGTCTGTATGATTTTCTGGAGAAACTGGGAAACCGCTATCCGGATATGCTGATAGAGGGATGCAGCGGCGGAGGCGGACGGTTTGATGCAGGTATGCTTTATTATACACCTCAGATCTGGTGCAGCGATGATACGGATGCCATTGAGCGTTTGAAGATTCAGTACGGCACATCCTTTGCTTATCCTGTCAGCACGGTAGGCGCCCATGTATCTGCCTGCCCCAATCACCAGACAGGACGTGTAACACCGCTGGATACCAGGGCTACGGTGGCCATGGCAGGAACCTTCGGCTATGAGCTGGATCCTATGAAGCTTTCCGATGAGGAGAAAGATCAGATTAAAAAGCAGATCCAGACCTTTAAGGGCTACTATGACCTGATCCAGGACGGGAAATACCACCGCCTTACGAATCCTTTTGTGGATGAAGTTTATACGGTATGGGAATTTACATCCAGGGATGGAAGGGAAGCGCTGATGAGCGTGGTGGCAAATAAAATTTACGCCAACGGTGCTCCTATTTATGTGAAGCTCCGGGGCTTAAAAGAAGACAAGTATTATATTATGAACGACGGTGCGCGGTATCTGGGCGGTGCGCTGATGTATGCTGGCTTCCGTATGCCGGAGGCAGCACAGGAATACCAGAGCTGGAATTTCCATTTTGTGGAAGAAAAATAGAAGTTAGAATGTGTGTGTAGAAAATAGCGTTGTGTGAAATGTGAAATAGGAAAGACTCCTGCGGCAGTGGGCGTTCCATGAGAAGGAACCCGGGCACTGCTGCGGGAGTTTTTTAATATACGAAATGAAGGAGGGAATAGGTTGTAGAACTGCCGGCTGTCATGCTATAATAGGAAAGCGCATTTACATAGTTAAGGAGAAAACAGGGATATGAGTATATATGATACATTGAATGACAGGCAGCAGGAGGCTGTTTATCATACAGAAGGACCGCTGCTGATACTGGCGGGGGCAGGCTCCGGGAAAACCAGGGTACTGACTCACAGAATCGCATACCTGATTGATGAGAAGGGGGTAAATCCCTGGAATATTCTGGCAATCACTTTTACCAATAAGGCTGCCCAGGAGATGCGGGAGAGAGTTGACAAGATTGTTGGATTGGGAGCGGAGAGTATCTGGGTTTCCACATTCCATTCAACCTGCGTACGGATTTTGCGCAGATACATAGACAGGATAGGATATGACAATAATTTTGCCATTTATGATGCAGATGACCAGAAAACCCTTATGAAGGATATTTGCAAGCGTATGAATATTGATACTAAACTTTATAAGGAACGTACCCTTCTTGCTCTGATCTCTCATGCAAAAGATGAGATGATCACGCCGGATGAAATGGAGATGAATGCAGGTGGAGATTTTAATCAGAAAAAGGTGGCAGGAGTTTACAGAGAATACCAGGCTGCTTTGAGAAAGAACAATGCCCTGGATTTTGATGATCTTCTGGTAAAAACAGTGGAGCTTTTTCAGAACTGCGGGGATGTGCTTGAGCATTATCAGAACCGTTTTCATTATATTATGGTAGATGAGTATCAGGATACCAATACAGTGCAGTTCAAGTTTGTAAGTCTTTTGGCATCCAGATATGAGAATCTTTGCGTAGTAGGCGACGATGATCAGTCCATTTATAAATTCCGGGGAGCCAATATTGAAAATATTCTTGGGTTTGAGAGGGTATTTCCTAATGCACTGGTGATTCGCCTGGAGCAGAATTACCGTTCCACCCAGAATATTTTAAATGCTGCCAATGAAGTAATCCAGAACAATGCAGAGCGTAAACCAAAACGTCTCTGGACAGAGAATGAGGAAGGAAGCCAGGTTCATTTCCGGCAGTTTTTGAATGGCTTTGAGGAGGCAGAGTATGTGGTGGGGGAGATTTCCAAAGCCCGCAGGGAGGGAAGATGCCATTACCGGGATTGTGCGATTCTTTACCGTACCAACGCCCAGTCCCGCCTTTTTGAGGAAAAATGCCTGCTGGCCAATATTCCTTATAAGATCGTAGGGGGTGTAAACTTTTATGCCCGCAAGGAAATTAAAGATTTGCTTTGCTATTTAAAAACTGTGGATAATGCCAGAGATGACCTGGCTGTGCGCAGGATATTAAATGTGCCCAAAAGAGGAATCGGAGCAACCACTGTAAGCAAGGTACAAAGCTATGCAGACAAGATGGACATCAGTTTTTATGATGCCCTTAGGGTGGCTGAGGAGGTGCCGTCCCTTGGCAGGAGCCTTTCCAAAATTGAGGGCTTCGTAACCTTTATCCAGTCCTTAAAAAGCAAGGCAGAGGCGTATTCCGTGCATGAGCTTTTGGAGGAGATCATTGACCTCACGGGATATGTGGACGAACTGAGGGCAGAGGATACGGAGGAAGCCAAGGCGCGTATTGAAAATATTGACGAATTAATTTCAAAAACTGTTTCTTATGAGGAAGCTATGGAGGATATGAACCAGCCGGCTACGCTTTCCGGATTTTTGGAGGAGATTGCCCTGATCGCAGATATTGATACAGTTGATCCGGATCAGGATTATGTGCTTTTGATGACCCTGCATAGTGCCAAAGGCCTTGAGTTCCCCAACGTATTCCTGGCTGGAATGGAGGAAGGTATTTTCCCAAGCTATATGAGCATTTCCAGCGGTGATATTTCTGATATGGAAGAGGAGCGCAGGCTTTGCTATGTGGGGATCACAAGAGCTATGAAAGAGCTGACGCTGACAAGCGCCCAGCAAAGAATGATCCGTGGAGAAATACAGTATAACCGGGTTTCCAGGTTTGTGCGTGAAATTCCAAGAGAGCTTGTGGAGCTTGGGCATACCATTCAGGAAAAAAAGCCTAAGCTTGAGGATGTGATTCCGGTAAAAAGCAGCTATGAGCAGATGAAGATGGCCTTTCGTGCGAAAGCTTTTGAACCCAAGCAATTCCAAGTATCCAAACCTTCTTCATTGGAGTATGACGTGGGTGATACGGTGCGCCACGTAAAATTTGGCGTGGGAATCGTAAAGAATATTGTAGACGGCGGCAGGGATTTTGAGGTAACCGTGGAATTTGACCGATATGGCATAAAAAAGATGTTTGCCGGGTTTGCAAAGCTGAAAAAGATTTAAGGATATCCTGGATTTTGGCTGTATTTTGCTTCGAAAATTTCGATAAGTTATGGTAAAATCCAATAGATGGTGGTATAATAAGAAAAGCAACCGCAGGGAATCTGTAATTGGGATTGTGCGGATTCCCTGCACACAATCAGCAGATCGGCCGGCTTTCGGGCGATGGGCCGGCAGAGTTTTAGGATGTTTAGTCTGAAAAAAAGTCTGCCAGCAAGAATTATGAGAGGATGGATGCGATTATGAATATTAAAATCGAAGATGTTTTAGCTGCATTAAAGAAAAAAGAAGATGAGAAACAGAAGAATACGGTCCTCTGGGTATTGGCAATTGTTGGTGCTGTAGCTGCAGTAGCAGGTATTGCATTTGCAGTATATCATTTCTTCGCTCCGGATTACCTGGAAGATTTTGAGGAAGACTTTGATGACGATTTTGATGATTACTTTGAGGATGAAGAAGAGTAATCGGCTGTATCCTTTGGTTTTGGCACAGTCTGTGAAGTTTAAGGGCAGACGAAAAACATGAATAAAAGACTGAATAGCTCCGGCACATACCGGGGCTATTTTTAACGGAGGTATTATGAAAAAAGGCGAAATTTATGAAGGTGTAATTGAAAAAGTAGATTATCCGAACAAAGGGTATATTTTTGTCGAAGGTCAGAAGGTTATTGTGAAAAATGGAATCCCAGGCCAGAAGGTGCGCTTTATGATCAATAAGAAGCGTTCCGGGCGGGCAGAGGGAAGACTTCTGGAGGTACTGGAAAAGTCTCCGCTGGAGATGCGCAAGCCAGTATGCAGTGCATTTCCGGCCTGTGGGGGATGCATGTATCAGACCATGCCTTATGAGGAACAGCTGAAAATGAAAGAATGCCAGATAAGGGAGCTTTTGGATCAGGCATTGATTGCAGGAGGGCAGACCAACTCTGAAGGAAAACCAGATTATATTTGGGAAGGCATTAAGGGAAGCCCAATTGAATTTGGATACCGGAACAAAATGGAGTTTTCTTTTGGGGATGAATATAAGGACGGTCCCCTTTCCCTTGGATTACATAAGAAGGGAAGCACATATGACGTGCTGAATACAGGAGACTGCAGGCTGGTTCATGAAGATATGACGAAGATTCTTGGATGTGTTTGGCGGTATTTTCATGACAGAGGCGTTTCATATTATAAGAAAATGCAGCATATCGGTTATCTGCGGCATCTGCTGCTGCGAAGAGGCGTTACGACAGGGGAAATCCTGGTACATTTGGTCACCACCAGCCAGGAAGAGTATGATCTGCAGCCCTTGAAGGAAGAAATTCTGCGGCTTCCCTTGGAAGGAAAAATCGTTGGTATTATGCATATCATCAACGACTCCCTTTCCGATGTGGTGCAAAGCGATGAAACCAGAATCCTTTATGGCCAGGATTACTTTTATGAAACTCTTCTGGGACTGAAATTTAAAATCAGTACCTTTTCCTTTTTTCAGCCTAATTCCCTGGCTGCGGAAATATTGTATTCCATTGTAAGAAATTATATAGGAAACACAAAGGACATGGAGGTCTTTGACCTTTACAGCGGAACAGGAACCATTTCCCAGCTTCTGGCACCTGTTGCAAAAGAAGTGATCGGGGTGGAGATCGTAAAGGAGGCTGTGGAAGCAGCTCGGGAGAATGCGGCTTTAAACGGACTTTCTAACTGCCGTTTCTTTGCGGGGGATGTTTTAAAAATTTTGGACGAGGTGGAGGAAAAACCGGATGTCATCGTACTGGATCCGCCAAGAGACGGCATCCATCCCAAAGCGCTTCCGAAGATCATCGGGTATGGGGTAGAACAGATCGTATACATTTCCTGTAAACCAACCAGCCTTGTCCGGGATCTGGAAGCCTTTCTGGCCGCCGGGTATAAGGTGGAGAAGGCCTGCTGTGTTGACCAATTCTGCGAGACGGTGCATGTGGAGACTGTGGTGGGACTACATCGCAAAGATATGTAGAAATCCTTGAATTTACGCACTTTGTGGAGTTTTTCAGTTTCAATGAAATTGGTGAAAATCATAAGGAAAAGGTACTTGTAAATAAAGTAACGGTGATTGTAGCCTTAGACCTCGGTACGGGGAACACAAAAAATCCTGAGATATGAAAGTGAATATTTGGCTATCAGATAAATGATAGATTATAGGGATACCTGTTAAATACGGGTGTCCTTATTTTTTATATTTGAACATTTGTGAATGAATGTTCTTTTAAAAATTAAAAATCAGGAGGAATGAAACATGAGAAGCACAGCGGTAAGAGAAAATCAGAAAACAACTTGCACAATTACTTTCAAGAACAAGGAACATGAAAAATTTTATCAAAAGTACCTGCCAAAATGCCGGTATCAGGATGTGTACCATAAAGCATTGGTCTATTGCCTTGGAATTGACCGTGACACCAGAGATCATGTGAAGCAGATTTATGATTTTCAGACAGGATGTGTGAAACCAGAGTGTCTGCAGGAAGGCTGGAAAACTAGCGGCAGTGTAAAAATTATCCGGATGGCGTTTAATCTTTACTGCAACGGAACACCCAGTATTTATAATTTTGAAGATTCTGATCTGGAAGGGCAATTACAAGAGTGCAGTCTTTATACGGTAGAGGAGTTATTCTGCTGTGGTTACGCTCGGTATTTTTGGGAAGCAGTCAAAATACGCTATCCGGAGTATTGTTTTTCTGTAGATTGGGAGGACAGTTATGTTGAAAATTAGGATGCAGGGAACCTTAAAGGATATTCGCTGGTTCAAGGGACTTATGGAACGTCACGGGGAAATTAAAGTGAAGGATGTGTCGAAGCCGTTTAAAAACAAGGGAACAGATCAATATGTTCGTGTTTATGCGGAAATAGAAAAAGAAGATAAATAAAAGACGGAGGAAAGTAATATGTGCAGAGTAATCGCAATCGCAAACCAGAAAGGCGGAGTGGGGAAGACCACCACATGTGTAAATTTAGGAATTGGACTGGCAAGAGCAGGAAAAAGGGTGCTATTAGTCGAGGCAGATGCACAGGGAAGCATGGCTGCAAGCCTGGGAGTACAAGAGCCGGATGAACTGGAGGTCACACTTGCAAATATCATGGAAAAAGTGATTAATGATGAGGAGCTGGAACCACGAGAGGGAATGATCCGGCATGAAGAAGGGATTGATTTTATTCCTGCAAATATTGAACTGGCAGGGGTGGAAACCGCCCTTGTGAATGTAATGAGCAGGGAAATGATATTACGCCAGTATCTTGCTGATCGGAAAAAGGATTACGATTATATCCTGATTGACTGTATGCCATCCCTTGGTATGATAACGATTAATGCCCTTGTAGCTGCAGACAGTGTTCTGATACCCGTTGAAGCAACCTATCTTCCGGTCAAAGGGCTTCAGCAGCTTATTAAAACCATAGGAAGAGTGCGCAGGAAACTGAATCCGGAGCTTTCCATTATGGGAATCTTATTTACAAAGGTAGACCGCCGTACAAACTTTGCAAGGGATATTGCCCGGAAGATATGGGAGGTTTATGGAAACCAGATACATATTTTTGCGAACTGCATCCCCATGTCTATCAGAGCAGCAGAAACACCTGCAGAGGGAAAGAGCATTTACCGTCATGATCCGAAAGGAATCGTAGCAGAGGGATACCGTTATCTGACGGAGGAGGTACTGGACAATGAATAAAAGTGCAGAGAAAGTAAAGCTGACTTCTTTTGATGATCTGTTTGGCACAGCTTCTTTAGATTCAGGGGAAAGGGTGACAACCGTTCCCCTCTCCCAGTTACATACTTTTAAAGACCATCCGTTTCGTGTGGCGGATGATGAAAAAATGCAGGAGACGGTAGAAAGTATTAAACAATATGGAGTGCTGATGCCGGGAATTGTCCGTCCATATCCGGCAGGAGGCTATGAAGTAATAGCCGGACATCGTAGATGGAGGGCCTGTGAGCTGGCAGGTCTTTCTGAAATGCCAGTGATTATCCGGGAAATGGATGATGATACAGCCACAGTGATCATGGTGGATACGAACATCCAGAGGGAAGATATACTACCCAGTGAAAAAGCCTATGCTTATAAAATGAAGTATGAAGCATTGAAACACCAGGGAAGCAAAGGAAAAAATACGGCAGTCCTTGTGGGGGAAACTGCTGGTGACAGCGGAAGAACCGTACAGAGGTATATCCGTCTGGCGGAACTTGTAAAAGAACTTCTGGACGCAGTAGATAACGGGAAAATACCCATGATGGCAGGGGAGAAGCTGTCTTATTTGACAAAGGAAGCACAAAACTGGGTAGCCGGTGCAGTTGCGGATTGCGGTGTATATCCGTCAAAGGCACAGGCAGAGCAGCTAAAGACCATGCAGGAGAGCGGGGAGCTGACAGAAGGAAGAGTGTTTGCAGTCCTTATCAGAAAAGAAAAGGGCAGCCAGGGCGTTACAATCCCAGCAAAGAAGGTTCGTGATTATTTTCCACCTTCATATACAAAAACAGAGATGGAAGAAGTGATCTACGGGCTGTTGGAGCAGTGGAAAAAAGAAATGGGAGAGGAGGAACCGGTAAATGGAAAAGATACAGTTTGAGTATTTTCGGGGCATGGAAGCGGAACAGTATAGTTTTTACCGTGTTCCCAAAGTCCTGTTTACGGCAGAATGCTTTAAAGAACTGTCCTGTGAAGCAAAGGTATTATACGGTCTGATGCTGGATCGTATGAGCCTCAGTATTAAAAACCGCTGGTTTGATGAAGAGGACAGGGTATATATCATTTTTACCATAGAGGAGATCATGGAACTACTGGGATGCGGAAGACAGAAAGCAGTCAAGAACCTTGCAGAGCTTGATTCTGAAAAAGGGATTGGTCTGATTGAGAAGAAAAGGTTAGGTCTTGGCAGACCAAATGTAATCTATGTGAAGAATTTCATGCTGAAAAATATTCCGGAAATGAAAGAAGAATGCCCGGAAAGTGCCGAAAATACAAAGAAGTATGAAAATCATACTTCAAGAAGTATGAAAACCGAACTTCCAGAAGTTCCAGAATCAAATTTCCAGAAGTATGAAAATCAAACTTCAGGAAGTGTGAAAACCATACTTCAGGAAGTTCCAGAATCAAACTTCAGGAAGTATGAAAATCGAACTTCCAGAGGTATGAAAATCATACTTCCAGAAGTTCCAAAATCAAACGGTAATAAGACTGATAATAATAATACTGAGTATAGTGATATTGATTTTAGTAAGACGGATATTAGTGATACTGAGGATTATCTATCTTATCCATCTTATGCTGCAGGTAAAACGAAAGAGGAGACGATGGATGAGATAGAGAGGATGAATGCTTACCGCACATTGATCCGTGAAAATATTTCTTACGAAGTTTTTGAACACAGGGGATATGGAACAAAGGAAGAGGTTGATGAACTGGTAGAATTGATGGTAGAAGCCATGATGCTCCCGAAAGGGCAACTGGTACGGATTGCTGGAGCAGACAGGCCGGCGGAGATTGTAAAGAGCCGCTTTATGCAGCTTCGGTATCCGCATATCGAATATGTTACGGAATGCCTGAAAAACAACACAACAAAGGTCGGAAATATTAAAGCATATTTGTTGACCACACTTTATAATTCCGTAATGACAATGGATCACTATTATCACGCAGAGGTCAACCATGACCTGTATGGAGGTGGATGAAAATGACCGTACATAAATTTGCTGGCAAAGTGGTATATCCGGTACTGGCAGCAATACTCCTGTTTTTTCTACTGCATCCGTTCTGTATGGAGCAGGGAAAATGTGATTATTGGTTGCTGGTTTTGCTGATGGGGATTCCCTTTGGAATAGGGAAAATGCTGGTATGGATTGTACCGGGACAAACTGATTTGGGAGAGATACTGGGATTTCTGGTATTCCAGATTTTGATTGGAGGTGTTGTCGGAAGTATAGTCATGCTGTGGAAACTGGCAGAAGCGGCTGTCTATTTGATATGGGGAATATATGCAGGTATTGTGTGGGTATGCAGGATAAGAAAATCAGGAATGGAGGAATGAGGATGGGATGGACAATGGAACAGTTATTCCAGGACGGAATCATGCCCAGGGAAATGTGCTGTCCAAAGAAGCAGGAATACAAAGATACCATGCATCTGTTGGATGAACTGGAAAGCGATATGAAAAAAGAGCTTACAGAGGAGCAGGCGGAACTGTTGGAAAACTACAAGGAGTATTTCAGTTTGTTGGCAACTATGGAAAATGAGGAATGTTTTATACAGGGAATGGCACTGGGAACACGGCTGACGGCGGAAGCCTTTCTGACCGGGAAGAATAAAACAGAATAGGAGATTAAAAAAAGGCAGCTAAATGGAAATTTGGTTGCTTTTTTGATTCGAGAAATTTGTTTCAGGAGGATGAAAAATGCTTGTATTTGAAATTGTATTTTTAGTGGTGGCAGCATTGATGCTGTCAGTAGATATTATTTTTCTTCTTTCTACCCTTTTTTCAGGACCATGGAAAAGTGAAGAGTGGAGAAGAAAGGAACGGGAATATAGGAAGAAACAGAAAGAAACAAAGGAAATAAAATAAACTTTGCGTCACAGTGTCGCAAAGTTGGAACATGTTGAAGGAGGGTATTGTGTTGGGAAACCGTGTTAAATCCAGGGAATTGATGGAACTGGGAATGCGTATCCGCAGCAGACGTATAGAATTGAAACTATCACAGGAGGAACTGGCAGAACGGGCGGGGATCAATTCCAACACAGTGAGCAGGATTGAAGGAGGACAGATGGCAATGTCTGTGGAGACGTTCCGAAAGCTGGTGGAAGTTTTATGTATGGGTGCAGATACTTTATTAGATACTGTTGGACAGTCACCGCAGGAAAACCATCAGATACAAAATGTGTGCCGTAGAATATGGAAGCTGCAGGAAAAAGAACAGGAGATTGTAGTCAAGACAATGGAAACGCTGATTGATGGATTAGAGAGAAGATAAGGAATTTCTGCATATTGTGTGTTTAAATAATTTGTTTTCCACTTATCGGTTGAGGAAAACAGGGCTGTTTTTTTCTAAAATAAATACATGAGAACGGACGACGTACAGGCTGTAGAAGAAGATTCCGGCTCCCATTAAAAAAAACGGGTGAGCTGGAATTGTTTTTTTCTGCCTTTTCTGCCTGTGCGGTACAGTTCCAGCCATCCGGGAAAAGGATGGTAGATATGGTAACACTGCAGGAATTAAAACAACTCATTGGCTGCCCGGTTCCGGAGCAGAGAATCCCAACAGCAAAGTATCTGAAAAATAATGAAAGGAGCATTATGGAAAGAAAAATCAATGAAACAGCAGCAATCACGGTTTATCCGAATGGGTATGCCCTTTATGAAGCGGATGGATCTGCGACTGTTTTCCCGGTACATCCGTGTGGGGATTATTGTTATGGATTCCCACCTTATGTCTGTACTGTGTCTGCAAGGCTTTTTGAAAAAGAGGCATGGTATATCCGTTTGGTATTGGAAGGGGAGGACCGTCTGTTCAGGAATCTGGAAACAAAGGAACAGAACCATACCGTATCCTACCATTTTGTTGCGGAGGACTGGCAGGAATTGGCTGATGCAGAGGATTCTGTTTTTGACTGTGTAATACAAAGAGAAATGATCAGAAATGTATTGGGCTGTCTGACAGGACGCCAGAGAAGGGTTATGGAAGCTTATGCTGTAGAAGGAAAAACCATGAAAGAAGTTGCAAAAGAGCTGGGGATTACAGTTACAGCAGTGTCGTGGCTTCTAATCAGGGGAAGGCAGAGGATACTTAGAGAATACCCTTCCTTGGATAGGAAGGGGCAGTAAAAGGGAGGAATGCCTGATGCGTGGAAAAAAACCAAAAGAACGGGAACGGTATGTGCTTTATATCAATGATTCTTTGGTGGAAGTAACAAAGGAGGTTTACCTGGAGTGGTATCAATCCAGACGCAGAGAGAAATACCAGATAGAAAAGCAGAAAAAACATGGCGTATGCAGTCTGGAGACAATAGGGCAGCTTGCACAGGAAAGACTAAACATATGGGATAACAGTCCGGAAGAAGCCTGTATCGAAAAAGAAAAGAAAGAATGGATGAGACAGGGGATTCAGGCTTTGTCAGAAGAAGAACGACTTTTGATTTTTTTGCTGTTCTATGAAGAAAAAACAGTAAAAGAAGCAGCGGCACAGCTTGGATACAGTCGAAAAACGATTACAAACAGAAAAAAAGCAGTGCTGCAGAAACTTAGGGAAATATTAGAAAAAGTATAAAAGGAAAAAGGCAGAGCCAGCAAAAAATAGCTCTGCCTGTCTTTTCGGTTTATCTAGTGTCGGTATCATTTGACTGGATGAGCAATAAGGAATCATCTAGAGTGACTTCTTCAGATGGTTTCAGAAGTTCCGTCAGATTATGCTGCCGGCCCACATTTGTTACATCAATTTTATTGATGCAAAGTCCAATCCATGGGAGTTGCTGGCTGAGATCATCCATCAAATCATAAATATCTGCCGTTGTTAATTTTTCATCAGATATGTACCCGAAACTCTGCCTGTGGGAAAAATGATGCCGTTTAAGGAAACGGTGCAAATCATCATAAGCCTGTCTGGTGTGTACTTAAGTCAAAAAATAAAAGAAGGATGGATAAACTATTTCATATTTGGAACGATGAAAGAGCTTATAGAGGAGTTAGGGAGAGTACTGGGCTATAAAATGAAGGTAATAGTTTTGAATCAATGGAAAAGACTGAAAGAAAAATTTAACTTGATATAAAATAAAAAATAGAATATTCTAGTAAATAGCTAGTTACGATAAAATCACTATGAAACAGTATAACATAATAATGGAGGAAGAAATGGCAGAGTATTATTTAACATACAAAGAATTTTCGGAATATATAGATGAATGTATTTCATCTGGCGCTGGAGATGTAAATTTACTTGAAGATCATAAATCAGAGATAATGGCAGCCTTTTTATGTGAATATGAATCAAATAGTATTGAAAGAGACGAAGCTATCCAAGACATGGTAGACTTATGGCAAAATCAGATATCGCAACCTAGCGAATTATTATTAGGAAAACGATATATAGCAATACAGAGTGGAATAATGGGATTTTTAAAAACATTTATAACATCTGGAATAATAGAAGGAATAATCGAATCCATACAGGCCAGAACTCCGATGAAAATAGGAATAACGACATCCGTAACTATTGCAATAGCTATATACGAGGTTTTTTCAAAAGTGCAAAAATTGGATGACTGGGATTTTTGTGTTTTTTTGCAGGCAAGGACTCATTTTTGTGAAAATGAAGAATTCTCAAAAAGTGAATTATTAGCATGGTTTCCAAATGATACAAATTTAACCTGTAATATGCATAATTCTATATGGAAATGTTGTTATTATATAGATGAAACGGAGAATTGCAATATAAAAGTGTATATAGAACAAGCGATAGCATCATTGGTGCAGAAAGATATCTTGAAAATAACTTCATATAGAGATAGACAAGAAATTTACCAATTTGTAAAATAAAGAGGTAATCTTATGGAAGAACATACACAGATAAATTATGCTGATGAGGCATTTATTTCAGTTACATCGGATAACCAAGATGAAATTTTATTCAATATTAGTAGGGATATCATTATTGATACTTTTTATGAAGATGAGGGAATAATTTCTGATATTTATGCGGATGATTCAAGAAAAATGTTAGATGCAAATTTGTATAATTGTATTAATGTTTTATGTGATTTTTTAAAAAAATTTGAGGTTCCGTATACAATTGTTCAGGAAGATCATCATATAGATGCGAGTTATAGAGATACATTTTATCATTATTATTCAAATCAGCATTTTAAAACAAGAAGATATTCAAGAAGATTATCATTTTTTAATGAAATAATTACTAGAGAACAATTTTTTTCGTATGATTTAGATCAGGATGAAAATGTAAAAAAAAGATTTATGGGTTCTTGTGTGATCAATCCATTGTTGTCAGGAGTATTGGGAAGGACATTAATTAATCCGGTATACATTATGAAGAAAGGAAAAGCATTTCCTGTTTATATACGTTTGTCAGAATTTGTAATCAATGTATATGGAAAACAATTGAAAGTTAGAGCATTTCCTTATCGAATGCAAGATGAAGAAACTATGCGATGTGCGGAGGTAACAATGCTTAATCTTATAGAATACTATTCCAATAGTTATAAAGACTATAAATCAGTTGTTCCAAGTGAAATATTGGAAAAAGAGCAATTGTATAGTCATGAGAGAGTATTGCCATCCTCTGGTACGACTTATCCTATTTTTACAAAAGTACTTGCTGAGTTTGGATTTTCTCCAAGATTATATAATTTAGCATCAGTTGTTACAAATGCACTTTCTGGAATTTCTCCTAGTGATGAAATTAAGCGTATTCTTCACTATTACATAGAATCAGGAATTCCGGTTGCTGTAAATTTACAGCCAATTAATTCTAGGGGATCAGGGCACTCTCTGTTATGTGTGGGACATGGGCAGAGCACAGAGGAAATGAAAAAGCGTGCAGCAGAAAATAAATGGATTTCGTGGGCAAATAGGGAGAATGGGCATGCACTCATAAATTCTGCTGATTTTTATTCAGAGTATGTTGTAATAGACGATAATGAAGCAGTCTACCAGATAAGAGATTTTGCTAATCTATCAATATACCCAGATATGAAAGTCAGTAATCTGGCAGTCCCTTTATATAAAAGGATGTTTTTGGATGCTCCTGATGCCGCTGCAATAATAACTTCAGTTTTAAATGATTCGGTTTATGGAATTGAAAATTGGAGTGGAGATTTTCTAAAAAAGCGAGAAGATGTAATTATTAGAATCTTTATGGCATCATCGCGTAGTTTTAAAAGATATCGCATATCAAAAGCTAAAAATATAGATACGAGAGTTTTCTATTCACAAATTGCAATGCCAAGATTCATATGGGTTTGTGAACTATTCAGAGTAGAGGATTATGACAATCTACAAGCATTTGGAGAGGTGGTTGTTGATGCGACCTCCGCTATGAGAAGTGGGGCAAATAATAGAAGCCTTATTATGATGCGCTATCCCAACATAATTACTTTTCGAGAACCTGAACAATCAGGAACACTATTTGAGCAACAATTTGAAATTGAAGAGGAACCCTTGTTCGAAGGATACCGTGATAATCTCGAAAAAATTATTGTTTAATGGTAACCGCCAAATAATGATGCGGTCAGATATAAACTGATTTCCAGGTCAGCGGAAATCTGCCCTGAACTTCCATGCGTTTATACAGCAACACAAACCCATCGGATTCCCAGAGTAAAGCTTTAATCCTTTCACAACGTTTTCCGCAGAAAAGATACAGGGTATTTCGCCTTGTATCCATATGAAGTTGATCTTCTACAATCGCACACAGTCCGTCAATGGATTTCCGCATATCCGTTCTCCCTGTTACGATATAGATTTCATCGGCGGCTGCGATATTCCCTAACATTCTAGCTTCTTCACAATGCAGAGGGTTTGAGCCAAGAGCTGCGGATCTGTTCTATTTGGTATAGTGAAAAGAAAACTTCCAACAGACAGTTTCATTGGCTTTGCTACGGAAATGTTATTTCTTTTCGTAGATACCGGAATCCTATTTAATGGTTGTTTATATGAAAGTGTATCCGTATCACGAAAATCCATTCGGACAACTTCCTGACTTTCCGGCACACGATAACTGCGTCCGGTTGATGCTGGTAAATCCACACAGCTTTTTTTGCGTAGTCGTTTTACCCAGTTATAAAAAGTTCCCGGTTTGATGTCGTGTTCCATACACCATTGATGATCTGTTAATCCACTTTGACGGCATTCCATGATGAGATGGTATTGTTCTTTGGTAGGTATTCTTTTGCTTCTCATGAGCACTCCTCCATAAATCGAATAGAGTAAAATGCTTGCATTCTCTATTAATTATTATGGACTGAGTTTTAGGGCAATGCAATCCGTCGAATTATTTTGTGCTTACTATCAATAAAATTTGTATTTTACGGGGAGATCTTTAATCTTTGCTGGTTAATTTGAAATGTGTATATGTTGCAATAATAGAAGAAATGGATTTGTCTGAGGTGGGTAGCATTGAAGAGAAAAAGGATCGTAAATACCTGAAGATTACGAATAATTGGAAAGATAATAAGGTGAATTTTATTCATGGATTTTAAGTATCCAGAAATATCCTGAGACCTGATTTATACGACTTATCCTGAAAAAATAATTATGCCGATGTTTCAATGAATTTTACCTACCGAAAGCTGAACCTTCAGAGAAGTGTTTTTCCAAGCGATACAGCTCTTTTGAAAGCCATTTAGTTATCCGCATTTGAAGACACGAAAAAATGGACTGCAACTATTTGGAACTGGGTACAAATCTATGGTGAACTGAGCATCATGTATAAGGACGCTTACCAGAATAATAAAAACGCCAAAAAACGGGCAGATTTCCTGCCCGCTGTCGACATACAATTTTGTAACTGTTACAATGGTGTTACCTTTCAAAAATCAATGATATATCTTATATCACTCTACTTTTATAAATCCGAATCAATCAACGGCAAAAAGTCTTCCCTGCATTTTGAAAACTTCTACTTCTCATAAGTTCATTTGAAATGAGTTTTGAAGAAATCTCGTTTTCCAATCTTTTTAAAGAGGCAGATGTTGGTCTCTTTTCTGTTGGGACTTTTGTGAGGATTCGACCACTTTTTTTCATTTCATTTATAAGCATATGGCTCATGATAACAATAACCTTTTTCCCTAAAAGAGATCCCTTTCTAAATTATATACTTACTCAGTATAATACTTTTGATCTTATGTGTCAATAAATAGTTTGGTAAATGATAAAAAATATTAGAAAATAGGAATTCATTTTTCAATTCGCTAATATTCGAAATGCTTAAAAAGCATACATTAACTAGGATTGAGAAAATGGATGGTGCTGACTATATTCAACATCAACCATTGATTTCTGAAAATGAAAATTTCATATCCCCGTTTAATTTTACCCCTTTCACTATGCAGTTAGTGAAGGGGTTTTCTTTTACCCTTTCCTGAACCTTGAAAATTTCATACCCTGCCCGGATAGATACCTGGCATTGTGTGTGCATTTTGCGTGCCTTGTCGGTGGTGGGAAACCATGACGCTGCGGAAACATCAGGAACCGGAGCAGGAACGTGTCCGGGAAGAACACAGGAAAACGCTCAAATCTAAAAATAACAGTAGATTGATGTGGCGGTGGCTGTCTGAAAAGAAGCAGTTACCGCCATATATATGTGCTGTTATATAGCAAAAATAAAAAGGAAGGGGGACGCTATGAAGATAGGACTTATTGATTGTGACAGTTACCATTTTCCAAATCTTCCATTGATGAAACTTTCGGCTTATTACAAGGCGAAAGGGAATAACGTAGAGTTTGCCAAAAAAGATGGGGAATATGAGGTACTGTTCGTGAGCAAGATTTTTACGGATACAAAAGAGCCGGAACTTCCAAAAGCCGGAATTATTTTCCGGGGAGGGAGTGGTTATGATCTGGAAAATACACTTCCAGACCAGATTGAGCATATTTATCCGGATTACAGTTTGTATCCTCAATTTACAAAAGACACAGCATATGGATTCCTGACCAGGGGATGTCCCAGGAAGAATCATAGATTTTGTATCACACCGAAAAAGGATGGATATATCAGCAGGAAAGCGGCAGATCTTGCAGAGTTTTGGCACGGACAGAGAAAAATCCTTCTCCTCGATCAGAACCTGCTTGCCTGCAAAGAACGTATGGAGCTTTTGGAGCAGTTAGCAGCATTCGGTGCGGAGGTGGAGTTTAACGGTGGGATGGATGTCCGGTTTTTGAATGAAGAAATTATTGCAGTATTAAGAAAAATAAGAGTGAAGGACTATCATTTTGCATGGGATGATCCACGGGAACTGTTAGAAGAAAAATTTCGTTTCTTCAAAGAATCCGGTCTGAAAACAAAAAATCAGTGCAGGGTATATGTGCTGACAAATTACTGGAGCAGTATGGAGGAGGATCTTTACCGGATTTATACACTGCGGGAGATGGGGTATATGCCATTTGTAATGATCTATGATAAACAGAAATTTGTGGACAGAAACGGACGCTGGTTGCCGGATGCTGCAAAAAGATATTCAAAGAGAGAATTACAGGCATTTAAGGTCTGCCAGCATATGCAGCGGTGGTGCGGACAGATACAGATTTTAACAAAATGTCCACGTTTTGAAGAGTACGAGCCATATAGAAGGTGGATTGAAAAGGGGAAACCGGTACCGGGAGATATTAGGAATAACAATAGATAGATGTGGCGGTAATGCTTTTGAAAAACGTGACCTTACCGCTGTATTTATGTACTGTTATCGGGACATTTAAGGATAAAACGGTACAAATTTATAAAAGAGCGAGAGGAGAGGGTACCAGTGAAAACATAGAATGGAATCAGGAAAAAACAACAACGAAAAAAATGAAAGAGAGGTTTAAGGATGAAAGGAAGAATGAAGCGGGCTGTATCTGGCTTTCTTACAGCAGTTACACTTATTTCTACCGTATTTCAGCCAGTAAATATTTATGCGGCTGAAAGAGATGTAGCAAAGGAAAAACCGCCTCTTTATGAAGAGGTAAAAGATCAGTTGGATGTGGATGAAGTAGTGACTGCCCATGACCTGGAAATCGGGGTAGGGTATTCCTTTGATGTAAAAGCGGATTTTTCCGGCATTAAGATTGCAGACAGAAAAAAGGTAAAAGTGACTTTTGAAGAAGCGTTCAATGAACAGGGAGAAACATTTACTACAGACCATGAGGATACCTATACGGCAGTTTATTATGTGGAGCCGCAGAAAACAGACCATCCCAAATATCAGATCAGCAGAAAACTGATTGTAAAAGAAGGGGCTGCTGTAACACAGACAGAAGAAAGTGCGGAAGCGGCATCAGGAGAAGACTCTGGCGATGCAGAGGAAGAAGCAGAAAGTGAGGATGCAGATCCAGATCATGCAGAGATGACAGAAAATATCCAGATGGAAACAGGATTGCCGGAGGAAAACAGCACAGAACCAGAAACGGAGATTCATTCTGAGAAAGAGCTGGATCAGGAGCTGGAAGAAGCAGAAACACAGGAAACAGTAGACACAGAAACAGGGTTATCGCTTGGAACTGTTATGCTGCAGGCAGTAGAGCAGGGAGTCAACCTTTTGGAGTTAGAAGAGGGGGAGAGCATTCAGTTTACTGCCAGAAGTGTAAACCTGTTTTCTGCAAAAGCTACACAGCAGGTAACGGTAACAGCAGGGGAGTGGTATCATTATGCAGATTATGATCTTGGAAGTTATCTGACCTGCCATTATACTGTTTCCTTTGGGAATGTCAAGGCAACTGCTTATTGTGTGCAGCCGTCCAAACCGGGACCTGGGGATGGAACTTATACCATTACAAGACTGAAAGATGGGAAAACACTTGCAAAAGTGTGTTATTACGGAACAAAAGCCAGTGGCGGTGAAGGATTCTTTGCAGAGAAATATCCGGATTTTTCAGCAGGGAAAAAATTTATCATCACCCATCTTGCAGCGGCTTACGCAAATGGGAGCAGTGATGCTTTTTCCGGTGCCAATGCAACAGGAAAGGCATTGGCCATGGAACTTTATGATTACTGCGTCAAGCAGCCGGATATTCCGGATGTGGAAATGTCTTTTTCCAATGGAAATGTGAAAGCGTATATCGAGGGAAACAGACAGAGGATAGAAGAGGTTACATTCCGTGCAGATGCACAGCAGACGATCACCATGAAACTTCCGTCAGGTGTAAAATTCCACAATGTGACAACCGGGAAGACAAGTAAGGAAGGAGCAAGTGTGGAAGTGTCCGGTGGTACGAAGTTTTATCTAAGTGCGCCGCTGACACAGGCAGAAGATGTGAAAGGCTCCTGGTCTGCAACTATGAAGGGTAGTATCACAAAAGACTATTCGGCTTATAAGATCACAACCGGTTCGGGAACACAGGATCTGGCACTGGTATTTGGAGAAGGTGTGGATGATGAAAAATATGTAGATTTTAAAGTGGAATGGGTAAAGATGGCAACCGTCAGTATCGTAAAGAAAGACCGTGGAAGCAATGCACTGGTAAAAGGTGCAGTTTATGGAATCTACAGGGATGAGGCAGGGAAAAACCTGATCACTGCAATGCCTGCAACGGATAAAAATGGTGCATCCTCCATCACGATTGAAAAGACACAGGAAACCGTTTACTTAAAAGAGATTTCTGTCCCGGCTGGTTATGTTCTGGACGGAACTTCATACGGGATAAATCTGGTGATTGGAAAGACTACAAATAAGGTTGTGACAGATAAAGAGCAGCTTGCAGACCTTACTGTTTATAAAGAAGGTGAGGTGCTGACAGGGGCTTCTGTTACGGAAAACGGAGTGGTGTTTACTTATACAAAGCAGAGACAAAAAGGGGCTGTTTACAACGTCTATGCTGGAGCAGATATAAAGGCGGCAGACGGTACGCTTATTTATAAAAAAGGGGAACTTGTAAAAGAAAACCTTACAACCGGGGAGGATGGCAGTGCAGTCCTGAAAAACCTGCATCTTGGAACTTATGAAGTTACGGAAGTAAAGGCACCGGAAAACTTTGTCTGTAAAGGAGAATCGAAAACCGTTACATTAAGCTATTCAGGACAAAACGTAGAAGTGGCAGTTGGAAGTGTATCCTTTTTCAATGAACGACAAAGAGCAAATGTTTCTGTCAGAAAGCAAGATGATCTGACGAAAAATCCGCTTTCCGGAGGAATTTATGGTCTGTATGCCGGGGAGGATATTCAGGATGTATCTGGAAAAATGGTAGTCCCAAAAGATACGCTGATTGAAAAGGTGACAACAGGGGCAGACGGAAATGGGGTATATCAGTCAGAACTGCCGATCAATCATTCCTACTATGTGAAAGAACTTCAAGCACCTGAAAAATATTATAGGAACAGCGAAGAAGTATTTACATTCAGGTTTGATTATACCAATGACAGGGAGGAAACGATTTCCTTTACCCATATTTTTGAAAACGAACGTGTCAATGCCCGGATTTCTCTGGTAAAGAAAGACAAAGAGACTGGCAGTACACCACAGGGGGATGCTGTTTTTGAAGGAGCTGTCTATGGTTTGTATGCAAGAGAGGATATTGTGCATCCGGATGGAAGCACCGGTGTCCTTCATAAAGCCGGAACACAGGTGGCAGCATTTAACGTAGACAAAGAGGGAAAGGCAGAGATTGGGGAATTGTATCTAGGAAAGTATTTTGTGAAAGAGATCACTCCCCCGGCAGGCTATCTTCTGGATGAAACAGAGTATGAAGTGGACTGCAGCTATGAAGGCGACACGGTAAAAACAGTTGAGCGTAACGTGGAATCGGAAGAACAGGTTATGAAGCAGCCGTTCCAGATCATCAAAGCAGCGAATAACGGGGATACGGATGCAGCGCTGTTAAAGGGAGCCGGATTTACGGCTTACTTAAAAAGCAGCCTGAAAAAGAAAACGGATGGAAGTTATGACTTTGATTCGGCAGAACCTGTTGTGATCGGTGCAGATGGGGCAACAGAAATGTTTACGGATGAAAAGGGTTATGCCTGCAGCATTCCGCTTCCATACGGAACTTATACTGTGAGGGAGACTACCACACCGCATAATTATACGCCGGTTCAGGATTTTACGGTGACGATCCATGAAAACCATCCGGACGAGCCGCAGGTATGGAGGGTGCTTCTGGATAAGGAATTTGCAGCAAAGCTGAAGATTATCAAAAAAGACGATGAAACGAAGAAGCCCGTACTGGTTGCCGGTGCAGAATTTAAGGTTTATGACATGGATCATAAAAAGTATGTGGAACAGGTAACGACTTATCCGGTTACGACCATCCATAAATCCTATTTCACAGACAGCCAGGGCTACTTGATTCTTCCGCAGAATCTTAAAATTGGAAATTACCGTATTGAGGAAGTGACAGCCCCGGACGGTTATACCATAAATGAAAACTTTGTGGAGATCAAAGTGGATTCCAATACTGCTTACCAGATGGATGCAGTCAGCGGCGATGCAGTGATTGAAGTTTCTTATGAAAACCATCCGGTAAAAGGAAAACTCACAGTATATAAAAAAGGAGAGATGCTTGCCGGATTTGACAAGGATTTTCTGTATGAAGAAAAATATCTTGCAGATGTAGAATTTGAAGTATATGCGGCAGAAGATATTTATACGCCGGACTTTCAGAAAGATTCCGATGGAAACCGCATCCTGATTTATGAAAAAGATTCCCTTGTGGGAGTGGTCAAAACAGGGGAAGATGGAAAAGCAACGATGGATAATCTCCCATTAGGTGGCTATTATGTAATGGAAAAAGCTGCCCCGGATGGATTCGTGGTGGGAAAAGAGCCTTCAGAGGTTGTATTTGTTTATAAAGACCAGGATACCTCGGTAGTGGAGCAGGAAGTGACTGTGAAAAATGAACGGCAGAAAGTTGAGATTACAGTTGAAAAACAGGATGCAGAAAATGGTACGGTCTTATCTGGTGCAGTCTTTGGCATCTATAATCAAGAGGACATTGTAGTGGATGGTAAGGTGATCGTAGAAGCAGGAACGCTTCTGCAGGAAATGACCTCTGATGAAAAAGGTCTTGCACGTTGTACTCTGGATCTTCCGCTTGGAAAGTATTTTGTAAAAGAATTGGAATCTCCGGCTGGGTATGTCACTTCTGATGAAATTCTGGAATTTGATGCTTCTTATCAGGGCCAGGAGATTGCAACAGTTACTTTAAAAGCAGTAAAGAAAAACGAACCGACAGCCTTTGTGTTTACAAAATCAGATATTACCACAGGAGAAGAACTGGATGGAGCAAGCCTGAAAGTGCTTGATAAAGATGGAAATATTGTGGATGAGTGGACTTCGGAAAAAGGGAAACCCCACAGTATCAAACGTCTTGTTGTGGGGGAAACCTATATACTTCGGGAAGAATTTGCACCATACGGGTATCTGAAAGCTGAAGAAATAACTTTTACGGTGGATGATACTGCTCAAATTCAGAAAGTGGAAATGAAAGACAAAGTGCCTACGGGACTTCTGATCGTCAACAAAAAAGGGGAGTTCCTTGATAAAATTACGCTTCTGGATCAGGTAAAAGGAGCTGTGGAACATCTTTTTGAATATATTTCCGGAAACTTAAGCAAAGTAACATTTGAGGTTTATGCGGCAGAGGATATTCATGCGGCAGATGGTGTCAGCGAGGATTACTTTAAAGCAGATGAACTGGTAGGAAAAATTGTTACAGGCGATAATGGGATTGCACAGATGGAAAATCTCCCGGCAGGCAGATATTATGTGAAAGAAGTAGAAACTGCACATGGATTTGTACTGGATAAAGAACCGAGATATGTGGATTTAAGTTATCGGGATCAGGATACGCCGGTAATTACATTTCAGGAAGAGTGGCAGAACAGACGACAGAAGGTTCAGGTATCTATCCTCAAGAAAGAAAAAGACGGGGAACGTGTCCTTCCAGGAGCAGTTTTCGGACTTTATACAAGAGAGGACATCAAAAATAAAGATGGTAAAGTGCTGATGGAAGCAGAGAGCCTGATCGAGCAGAAGACAACGGATGAAAAAGGTCAGATCGTATTCAGGGCAGACTTGCCGGTAGATGGAAGATATTATGTAAAAGAACTTTCTGCCCCAGAGGGATTTGTGGCAACAGAGGAAGAACAGGATTTTACTTTTACATATGCAGGAGCTGGACAGGAAGAGGTCAGCTATGAATTTACGTTTGAGAATGAGCCGACCACCATGGAGTTTACAAAGACGGATCTTACTACAGGAAAAGAACTTCCAGGGGCACATCTTTGTGTGAAGGATGAAGAAGGAAACGTGGCAGACGAGTGGGTTTCAGGAGAAGAAGCACATGTGATCAAAGGGCTGGCAGTTGGGAAATCTTATACCATGACAGAGACAAAACCGGCAGAGGGATATGTCACTGCTGAGAGCATTACATTTACTGTTGAAAATACAGCAAAAGTACAGAAACAGGAAATGAAGGATGATGTGACAAAAGTAGAGATTTCAAAACAGGACATTGCAACTGGAAAAGAACTTCCGGGAGCAAAGCTGTGTATTCTTGATAAGAATGGGAAAACCGTAAAAAGCTGGACATCCAGTGAGAAGCCTTATTATATGGAAAAACTTCCAATCGGTGAATACACACTGCATGAGGAAGCAGCACCAGAGGGCTATCTTGTAGCAGAGGATGTGAAATTTACGGTGGAAGATACAGGAGAAATCCAGAAAGTTGTTATGAAAGACAAGAAGGAAGCGTCACCGGAAAAACCAAATGAGGAAACACCGGAAAAACCAGTCCCGGATACTCCAAAAACAGGGGACGACAGACACCCCCTTGTCTGGATGTTCCTGTTGCTGCTGGCAGGTGTGGGGACAGGAAGTTCCCTTTGGTATCTGAAACGTAAGAAAAAATAAGAAAACTGAATGATCGGGAAGGGCGTATATAGGCAGGAGAAGTCTGTATGCGCCTTTTTTTAATGGAGGTGCTGGATGAGCAGAAAGGATAAGTGGAAAGATGGGTAGCCCGCAGTATGCAAATGATAAGCCGGAAGATTGCGAATGGTGTTACTGGTGGGGCGGAAAGAAAGGCGGATGTATCAGAAAAGAATGCTTTTATCTGCTTCCAGAAGGACAAAAAGATATAAAAGAGCAGAAAGCCGGGGATTGCGATTTCTGCCCATACGGGAAATATTTTCCGTGTATCGGTTATTGTATGGTAAAACTTTTGATGGAAATGAAAAAGCAGTGACATACCTGTCTGGATATGGCTGTGAGAAAGGAGGGAGCCGGAAAATCCGGCAGATAAGATGCAGGAAGAAGTGAATCAGAAAACGATTGCCTTATGTACCAGATGTGCGAAAATGACGGCGGATGTTTTAAAAGGGTTGATGCGGAAGTATCTTTCAGACAGGGAAAAGCATAAACAGGAGGTAAAACATAAGAAAGCAGAGAAGGCAGCACAGGAGAAGGCTGAAAAAAATGCCCCGGTAAGGGGAAAGCAGACTTTAAAAAAGCTGATGGATCAGGGAAGCCAGCTTACTAATATTGAAGTGACGGACAATAATATCAAATCTTTTGATAAGGTTGCCCGGAAATACGGGATTGATTACAGCCTGCGGAAAGATAAGTCTGTTGAACCGCCAAAGTATATGGTCTTTTTTAAGGCGAAAGATGTGGATGTTATGACAAAAGCATTCCAGGAATACAGCGGCGTGGTACTGAATAAGAACAAACGGGTTTCCATCCGCAAAAGATTGTCTCTTGCGAAAGAGAAAGCAGCAAAACAGCGTGAGAGAGAAAAAACAAAACAGAAAGACAGGGGGCAGAGCCTATAAGATGAGAAAACAACAGTTAAAAAGAAAGAACGGAGAGGGGAAGGCAGCAAAGAGAAAGCTGCCTTCGGAAAAGACCGGTGGAAGTGCGTGGCTTGCCATGGTTCAGGGAAAGGTAAAAGAGCAGTTTGGAAGGCTTGATATGAAAAAGCTGCTCATAAGGAATATTCCCTATTTTATCATTTTTTATCTGGTAGAAAAGGAAGCCTGGTTATATCGTTACTGCACAGGGGACAGTATGGTAAAGAAACTTATGAATTTGTTTCTGAATTTTTCCCTTGCATTTCAGAATCCTTTTCCGAGCCTGCATCTGCAGGATATTACAGTAGGTATCATAGGAGCATCAGTGTTCCGTCTGGCCGTTTATTTTAAAGGGAAAAATGCAAAGAAATTCCGGCAGGGAGAGGAATATGGTTCTGCCCGTTGGAGTGCATAATCTTAACTGTAAGCAACACCTATATTGACGCAGGAGGATATGCACATGAATGATTACAGCAAAATCACAGCCCTTTACTCCCGCCTATCCGTGGGGGACGAGGACAGGGACGGCGGCGAAAGCAACTCCATACAGAACCAGAAGAAATTTCTGGAAAGCTATGCCAGACAGTTAAAATTAACCAATATCCGGCACTACATTGATGATGACGAAAGCGGCAGATTTTTTGACCGTTCTGCCTACTCCCGCATGATAGAGG
>CAMNTH010000003.1 GCA_946557785.1 uncultured Blautia sp. | reverse complement strand
TTATGTACTGGCATACTTGCTCTTGCGACTGTCGTTACTGCTTTACCGAGTACACTCGTTCATGCGTCGGAAACACAGTATTGGACGGAGTCTGTCGAACGTGTCGGTATCGTAGAACGTGTTAATAATGACGGCTCTATTACTGAAACCTTTAATGAGGGACATTTGACCGTTGAGGGCAAGGACGCTTATTGTATTGACATCAATACAGCATTCAAAAACGGCTATAAAACCAGAGCTGACGCAAGCACCCGTATGAGTACCGACCAGATAAGCGACGTTGCCTTATCTATCGAATATGTGAAACAGTACACAGACAGCCACAGCGGAATAAGCAGCAATCATGCTTACCTTTTAAGACAGCTTGTAGTCTGGCAGACAGCGACGGGACAACCCACTACATCACAAAATTAGTGGACGCATACAAAGTATCTGGCGACAGCTTCTATATGCAGGACGGAAAAGCGGTTCTTCCACTTGGAACGCTAACCGTTGAGGAAACAAAAGCCCCAAACGGTTACTTATTGGACGGTGCATATATGCAGGCTGGCGACAAGTCCGAACAGATTAAGGGCTTATATGTAACACAGATTACCGAGGACGGCGACCTTGCCGTACTTACTGGAAGTAACCAGTTTTCCGTATCAGACAAAGTCATTCGTGGCGGTGTCAAAATTCAGAAACGAGATTTAGAAACGGGAGATACCAAACCACAAGGAAGTGCAACATTGAAAAATACTGCTTTTGACATGCAAGATGTCGGGCTCTTGGTAACGCAATCGCACTTCCTTGTGCGGAACATATCATGACAGGTATCGCAGAAGTATTGACGGAAAGTGAGGACGAATAGCATGAAAGGAAAATCACGCTCTCCGCCGAAGCTGTCAAACAGCAGACTTCCGCTTATTCTGGCTTGTCTGCCAATAACCTGCAAGAACACGGATAGTCAAGGGTGCGTAAGCATTTATTTTACCCTTTACTATCTGGGGGATTGCTGGTACTTCCCAAACCGCCAGAATAAGAAATCACAATCAATCAACTTATCAAAAATAGAAAGAAACGAGGTAAAACAATATGGAAATGAAATATGTCGTGCCAGATATGGCACAGTCTTTTGGAACTCTTGAATTTGCAGGCGAAAGTGAGCCTATCTTTGAAAGAGATAAAAATAACCGCAGATTTTTCGCAAGAAGAAGCTACAACCTTTATTCAGATGTACAGAGAGGCGAAAATGTTGTGGTAGAAATTCCCGTGCAGGCTGGCGAAAAGCATTTCAAGTATGAACAGAAAGTAAAACTTGTCAATCCGAAGTTATACGGCAGAGGTTACGCAATCGGGGATATGGGACATACCGATTATGTGTTGCTTGCTGATGATATTGTAGCAGTTGAAGAAAAGTAAAGGAGTGAAGAATTTATGAGATTATCAAACGGGTTTGTCATTGACAAAGAGAAAACATTTGGAGAATTAAAATTTACAGCGGTGCGTGATGTGTTCTTACAGAATGAGGACGGGACACCAAGTACCCAGCTTAAAAAGCGTATTTATGATTTGAAGTGCAGTCTGCATGGCGGAATTATCCCCGTATCTGTACCGCCAGAAGTACCGTTAAGGGAATTTCCGTACAATGCAGTTGTGGAGCTTGTTAATCCAATAGCCGATACGGTATCAAGAAAGACCTATACGGGTGCAGATGTGGAATGGTATGTAAAAGCAAAGGATATTGTGTTGAAGAATAAAGGCAACCAGAACGCAGGCAATCCGCAGAACCCTACACCGCAGGGACAACAGAAAAAATAAGTATGAAAAATCAAACTTGATTGTGTGCTATGGAAAAATATTGTAGTTTATGCTTGAGAGTGCTATAATGTTAAACGAAATTTTTCATTTTAAGGAGGACATCATGTTGGAACTTACAATATCAAGTATAACGACTGCAATTATCAACCTAATAGTTTTTTCATTAGTACCTGTTATTTGGTGGTTTTTCAGACACAGAAAAGAAACGGGCTTTTTTAAATGGATAGGTTTTTATAGACCACAATTAAAAAGTAAATGGTGGATTTTACTTATCTTTGCTGTTCTGTATTATTTCTTTTACAATTTTGATTTTACACAGCTTGTTGATCCTAAAACATTAGAATACATAGAAAGTAGTTCTGCCGTATCGGCAAATGTTTTTGCAGGAATAGGTTTTACTGCAATTTTACCTGCTTTCGTTGAAAATTTTGTGGCAAATGGTGTCGCAGAAGAAATTTTATATAGGGGCTTTTTATGTAAAAGACTTTGCAATAAATTAGGAACTGTACAAGGTATAATTTTGCAGGCAGTTTTATTTGGACTAATGCACAATGTATTATATGTTTTAGCTGGTCTTGAAGTTGGCTTATGGTATCATACATTAACATTTGTCTTTACTGGAACGGGTGCATTATTATTGGGGTGGTTAAATGAGAAGATTTTTAATGGTTCAATCATTCCTAGTATTTTATTACATGGTGCTGGTAATTTTATTGCTTCGATGTTGGTTGCTTTTGCATAAATTTAAGTTATAAATTCATATATTGACACACAAAGCAGTTATTCTTAGGATTGACTGCTTTTTTCATACCCAGAAAGGAGTGATTGATTTATGCGTAAGATTTGGAATAAAGGACACCGTATCAGAGCCAGCGACAAGCACCTTGCTTACGGTATCTCACAAGGCAGGCTGGCGGTGGCTTCTGGTATCACAAGGGAATATCTCAACAAGATAGAAAGCGGAAAAATGAAGCCGTCAAAGGAGCTTCTGGAAACTTTGCATAAGGAACTGGCAAGGTTCAATCCAGAAGCACCGCTTACCATGCTGTTTGATTATGTGAAAATTCGTTTTCCCACGCTGGATATACAGCACATCATCAAAGATATATTAAAACTGAATATCAATTATATGCTCCATGAAGATTACGGACATTACAGTTATACGGAGCATTATTCTTTAGGGGACATCTTTATCTATACGTCGGCTGACGAAGAAAAAGGTGTCCTTTTAGAGTTAAAGGGACGTGGTTGCAGGCAGTTTGAAAGTTACCTGCTGGCACAACAAAGAAGCTGGTATGACTTTCTCATGGACGCATTAGTAGACGGTGGCGTGATGAAGCGTATCGACTTTGCTATCAACGACCATACGGGCATTTGGCTTTTGTAATGGCATTTGTAGTAAAGGCATCTCCGGCAGTGGTATTTTGCTGCTTAAATGCTGATCAGGTATTTAAATGCATACCGGCATATTTGGAGGTAAATTACGGCTATTGGGTCAGAAAGATGACGAGAGACTAAGAGTGACTTATATAGACGGAAGAGCCTGGAATTAATATCCCCTGGAATTCAGAGATATAAGAGATGAATTCCAGGGGATGCTTGTGGTTATAGAAATAAGTTAGTGTGGGCGCTTATTTACCGCAGGAGAAAATCCATACTTTTTATGTGGGAAAGCCCATGGAGCAGAACCAGATTCTTTTCTCCATGAGAAAGGTGTGCCGGAAGGGCAATGATGGGATGGAGAAAGCCGGACTTCCTGTATTTGAACGTGGTCTTTAAAGAGAGAATAGCCAAAACAATGACCCAGAATGATATTATAATATAAAAAATAGGAGAATAATCAGGGAATTTTACTGCGAATTCGTTGGTTGAAGCCAAAAGGCTTCTTCCTTAATCGGATTTACAATTTCAGGGCTTTTTTGTTATTAGTTTCCTGGTCTCACACTGCTCCTTAAAAAGTAATCTGACTCCAAAATAGAAAATCAACGGGATGCTGCCGGATAAACTCATGAAAATAATCAGATCATTCATTCCAGATTTTATTTAACTTCTCTTTTTGATCTTTTGTCATATTATTGCGAAATCCTGCCAGCGCTGTTAAAAAATCTTCTACACCATTATCGAAATTCTGGGTGATCATCTGTCCAAGCCAGATGGAAGCGTAAGCTAGACGGGGCATAGGAGGATAATATTTCTTATGATGTCCCTGTCGTTTGATGGCAAGGGCACCTTTCTTTACCAGAGCTTCCAGGAATGTTTGGACAGTCTGAATCGCCCATGGATAACCATTCTCTGCAAAATGGGCTTGTACCATACCTGTGGTCAGTTCGCAGTCTTTCTCCCAGAAGTAGCACATAATCATGTATTGAGTTTCGGTAAGGCCTAATTTGTTTTGCATACTCGTATCCTTTCTTGAATGTTTTTAGTATTTTACACGAAAGAGTATAAAGCTAAAGACATTTTATAACAAAAATGCGCAAAAGTCCAGTAAAGTAAGGCATTTGTTTGGAAATTTGTAAGATTTTTTATGAAAAGATTGATTTGATTTTTTGGAAAATATGTAGTACTATACAAATACAATATATTTACATAATAAGAGAAGACAATTCCGATTTTGGGTTTAAATTAGTGCAGATATTATGAAAGATAATCCCCACATCTTGGTGACAAAATTGTAGTATTTTATTCAGGAATAAGCCAAAATGAGATTTGGCCTACGGAACTTGAGAGACAATATGGATATATAATATTATGAAGGGCTGAAGCCTTTAAGCACATGATAAAGGGGTGAAAGTACAATAGAAATGTTAATGTTACTGCAGGACATTTTGCAGTAACATATACTGGTAATGGTGTATCTGGAACAAAAGTTACATTAAGGGGATATTCTATAGAATTCTCCTGCATGTTTCCTTTGTCAGAAGCCCGATAAAGAATCCTGTAATAACACCGGAGATTAAAAGGGCAGGAGCATAGTAAAGGAGACTGGTGTTTTCCACAATGAGCATAGCGATCAGAAGCTGTCCTGTATTGTGAGCCACTCCTCCGGCAATACTGACGCCGATCAGGCTGAATCCCTTCTGTCTTTTAAAAAGGGTCATAACCAAAAGACTTAGGGAAGCACCGGAAAGGCTATAGGCAATACTGAATAAATTGCCAAAGAGGAAGCCGATTACCAGGATCCGTACCAGGGATACGAAAGCTGCTTCCTTCCATGAATAATATTCTAAAATAAATAAAACTGCCAGGTTGGCAAGTCCAAGTTTAATGCCGGGAATACCGGCAAAAATAGGGATTAAGGTTTCCACATAACCAAAGATAATAGCCACTGCGGAAAAAAGTCCCAGGTATGCTGTTTTTTTGCTCATGGATTTCCTCGCTTAACAGGATATTAAAGTGATTTTGGGTTTTCCTGGGTCATCATAGCATAAATTCTTTTGTGTGGCAATTGTATATTGGAGATTATATGTAAAAAGCCGGGATGTATGGCAATACTGTCCCGGCTTTCGGTGTGTTCATTTTTTTTTGTACAGAATACGTATGGAATTTAATATACACAGCATTGCTACGCCGGTATCTGCAAATACGGCCATCCACATGGAGGCGAAGCCGCAAAGCCCAAGGATCATAACAAATACTTTGATAATCAAGGCAAAAATAACATTTTGCCAGGAGATTCTGCTGGTGGCACGTGCGATCGACAGGGATTGAGGTATGGCTTCCACGTCGGAAGTCATAAATACCACATCGGCAGCTTCCAGGGCAGCATCGGCTCCGCTTCCCATAGCAGCACCAACATCAGCACCTGCAAGTACAGGGGCATCGTTGATACCATCTCCTACAAACATAACGGGGCCGTGGGAACTGCGGATTTTTGTCAGCTCTGTAAGCTTATCCTGGGGAAGGAGTCTTGCGCAGACTTCTTCAATACCGGCAGCGACAGCCACAGCGTCTGCGCTTTCTTTGGTATCGCCGGTAAGCATAACGGTTGCAATTCCCATCTTTTTGATCTGGGAAACAGCGGAGTGGGCGTCTTCTTTCAGGGTATCAGAGATTACTAAGGCTCCCATAAAGATACCGTCTTTGGCAGCCATAACCTGGGTTCCGTAGCTGCCGCTATGGAACTCCTCCATAGAAACGTGATATTTATCCATCAGTTTTTTGCTGCCGCAGAGGATTTCTCCTTCCGGAAAAACTGCACGGATGCCGTAGCCCGGGATTTCTTCTACAGAAGAGGGACGGATGATTTTTAGATTACGGTCCTTTGCAGCAGAAACAATGCTGTTTCCAATGGGATGCGTAGAGGAAAGTTCACAGCCTGCACACCAGGAAAGGAGGGTGTCTGCGTCCGGGCAGTTCTTGCTTGGCATAGTTTCTTGGAGTACAAAATTTCCCTTTGTGATGGTCCCTGTTTTATCCATAACAACTGCTCTGATATTCTTCATGGCTTCCAGGGAGACCCCGCCCTTAAAAAGGATGCCGCGCCTGGAGCCTGCTCCGATTCCGGAGAAGAAAGCCAGGGGTACACTTAAAACCAGGGCGCAGGGGCAGCTCATAACAAGAAAGCTTAGCGCTGTATATACCCAGTAATTCCAGTTGCCTGAAGCAAGGGAAGGAATGATAGCTGTGCATGCTGCCAGGATGACCACAACGGGAGTATAGATCCGGGCAAATTTAGTGATAAAACGATCAATTTTTGGTTTACTGGCTGCTGCGTTTTCCACAGAGTCCAGGATACGGGTAACCATGGATTCCTCCAGGACTTTTTCTACACGGATTTTTAGCAGGCCGGAGGTATTGACACATCCGGAAATAACTTCATCACCGCTGCCTGCTTTTACAGGAACAGGCTCCCCGGTTACAGGAGAGGTATCAATGCGGCTTTCCCCCTCTGCCACAACACCATCCAAAGGAATGCGGTCACCTGGACGGATTAGGAGGATGTCGCCTGCCTTGGCCGCTCCTGCATCAATTACTTTTATTTCGTCCCCAATGACGAGATTTACTACTTCAGGGCGCATATCCACTGCGTCCATGATCTGGCTGCGGCTTTTTTCAACAGCAATGTGTTCAAAGAATTCTCCAATGCGGTAGAAAAGCATAACCCCAACAGCCTCGGGATATTCCTGAATTGCGAAAGCTCCCAGGGTAGCCAGGCTCATAAGAAAGTTCTCGTCAAAAATCTGGCCTCTGATCATGTTTTTCGCAGCAGTCAGTATAATGCGCCCGCCTAAAAGGATGTAGGCGATAACCAGCAAAAGGATGCTGGGAATTTCCATTTGCATATAATCCAGGACTTCTCCTGCAATAAACAGGGCGGTACCAAGAAGAATAGTAAGGAGCGTCTTAGAGTGCCAGGAAAAGAAGCCGGGTCTGACAGCGGCTTCTGGAGCCTGGGGGGCATGCTCGTGATGGTGATGTTCCTCATGGGAGTGTTCATGCCCGCAGCAGCAGGAATCGTGTTTATGGTGATGATGATGCTCCTTGTGGGAATGCTCATGCCCGCAGCAGCAGGCAGTGTGTTCGTGATGATGTTCTTCATGCTCCTGGGGGATATTGGTTCCCCGGCGTGTTTGCTCGGTGATTTTGATGTCAGGTTCCAGGGAATTGGCGATCTTCTGGATTTCTGATATCAGCGAATCCGGGTCTTCTGCAATCAGCCGAAGCTGTTTTGTGGCAAAGGTAATGGTTGCTTCTTTCACTCCCGGAAGAGATGCGGCTTTATGTTCGATTTTTGAAGCACAGTTTGCGCATCCCAGATTTTCCAGGATATAAACTTTCTTTTTCATGGAAACCTCCTAAAATATGATTAAACAAACACATGAGCAACTATTCAAATAAAGTATAATAGAAATACAGAGCTTTGTCAAGAAGTTTATATTTCATTATATCTTTGGTTACTCATAAACAGGCTCTTGAAAAGGCTCATGGAGAATAATATTTTTTAATAATAATATAGACAAAGCCTGGGTCAAATGTTAAAATTAATAGAAATTTAATGCTTTACAATGATATATCAGATGCATGTTCCAATTGCCTTTGGATTAAAAGGGAAATCGGTGAAAATCCGGTACGGTCCCGCCACTGTAAGAGGGAGCCTCCTATTATGATAGTCACTGCGAAAGCGGGAAGACGATAGGAGACGATGAACTTGAGTCAGGAGACCTGCTTGCATCAGAGAATTTGTTGCTTCTTACGGTGTATGAGAAAGGCTTCATTTTTTATGTTTGAAAGTGCGCCTTAAGAAAAGGCGTATTTTTTTACTTTATTCGCAGACGTGCTCTAATCCCTGCTGCATGATGGTTGCTACATGGTCGTCTGCCAGAGAATAGTAAATGGTTTTGCCCTCACGGCGGAACTTCACAAGTGCCGACTGCTTTAAAATACGAAGCTGATGGGAAATGGCGCTCTGGGTCATGGATAGCTTATCAGCGATATCCTGTACACACAGCTCCCCTGCCGTCAGGGCATACAGAATACGGATCCTGGTGGGATCCCCAAAGACCTTAAAGAGCTCGGCCGTGCGATAGAGAACTTGTTCATCTGCAGAACAGTTAAGGGGTGGGATATTCATCTTGATAATCATCCTTTCTGGCAGTAACTGCTTTTAGTTTGGGCAGACAGTCTGCCTGCTTTGTTTTATAAAATTTAAAGTTATTTTTTATTCTATCGGAAAAAAGAAGTTTGGTCAAATGTTTTATTGCCGACAGGGCGTTAAGCTGATATGAAAAGTATTTACTATGGAGGAAATTATGGAAAAAAGATCGGAGCGGGGAATTCTTGTGGTGAGTTTTGGAACAAGCTATCAGGAAACCTGCAGAAAAACCATTGAGAAAATAGAAGAGGAAATAAGGGAAGCTTATCCGCAATGCCATGTATACAGAGCCTGGACAAGCGGTATGATCCGCAAAAAGATCCTGCGAAGAGACGGAAGCTTTATCCCCGGTGTAAAAGAAGCCCTGGAGCAGATGAAAGAGGATGGAATTAAGGAGGCTGTGATACAGCCTACGCATTTGCTTAACGGAATTGAGAATGATGAAATGATAAAAGCGGCAATGCAGTTTCAGGATCAGTTCGAAAAGGTTGTAATAGGTGCACCTCTTCTGAACGGACAGGAAGATAATGAAGCAGTTATAAAAGCGGTTCTTGAGGAAATGCAGCCCGCAGATGGGGAGCTTCTGATCTTTATGGGACATGGTACAGAGCATCATTCCAATACGGTTTATGCTGCGTTGAATTTTCTTTTAAAGGATCTGGGACATGAAAATATATTTATTGCCACTGTAGAAGCCTACCCTTCAGTAGAACATGTGGTAAAGGAAGCGAAAAAACATAAAGAAAAAAATATAAAGCTGGTGCCTTTTATGCTGGTTGCAGGAGATCATGCCAACAATGATCTTGCAGGCGATGAGGAGGATTCCTGGAAAAGCCTTCTTGAAAGGGAAGGCTATCATGTAACTTGTGAACTGAAAGGTCTTGGAGAATATCCTGGAATCCGCCGCATTTATATGAAGCATCTGGAGGAAGCTTTTTCTTAGGCTTTCTTTTTCCATGGCCCATTTCTGTAAAAGTGAACAGACAGAAAAGTGGCGATTGTCCATCCGATAGGCCATGCACACCAGATTCCGGCTGCTCCAAGGGCTGTTTGGGAAAGAATTTTGGCAAGAACCACACGAAGGATCAAATCAGAGAAGGTTCCGATCATAAATTTATTCATAATCCCTGCGCCCCGGAGGATTCCGTCAGCAACCAGCTTGGCAGATACCACAAAATAAAATGGGGACAGGATGCGCAGGAACAGGATTCCTGTGGAAATGGAAGTCCCTGAATGAGTATCCATGAATAAGTACAATACATACCGGCCTGCAAAGAAATAAAGAAGAAACAGCGGAAGGCTTAAAAGCCATACCAGTTTAATTCCAGCGCAGAAGCCTTCTTTGATGCGTCCTGGTTTATTGGCGCCCATATTCTGGGCTGTATAATTGGAGATACCGTTTCCAAGGGTTGTGAAGGAGGTAATGACAAGGTTGTTCAGCTTCACTGCTGCGGAATATCCTGCAATTACGCTGGCTCCAAAACTGTTAATCACACTTTGTATAATAATATTTCCTATGGAAATGAAGCTTTGCTGCAGAATGCTGGGAACAGCGATAACTGCGATTTTCCGGAAAAGAATCCAGGAAAACAGAGGGATGTGGGAGTCTGTGTCAATGGTTTTTAAACGTTTGAGAACAACGGTAACGGCAAGGGTACAGCTGATTCCCTGACATAAAAAGGTAGCCCATGCCACACCAGCCACACCCATATGAAAGGCAGTTACAAACAAAACATCTGCTGCGATGTTTGCAGTAGAGGATACGGCCAGAAAAAGAAAAGGTGTACGTGAGTCTCCCAATGCTGAGAAAACACCGTTGGCAATGTTGTAAAAAAACATGAACGGAAGTCCCCACAGGTAAATTTCCAGATACAATCTGGAATCCATAAGGATTTCCTTTGGAGTATGAATGATCTGAAGCAAACTGTGGCAGCCTAGGATACCGGCAAACATTAAAATTGCACAAAGTACTGCGCTGGAAACCAATGCAGTATAGACTGCAGTTTTCATCCCGGTATAATCCTTAGCTCCAAATAACTGGGATACAATGACGGAACAGCCAATATTGCATCCAAATGCAAAGGCAATAAAGATGAGGGTGATCTCATAGCTGTTGCCTACTGCTGCAAGGGCGTTTTCGCCGATGAATTTGCCTGCTACAAGACTGTCTGCAATATTATAAAGCTGCTGAAAGATAATGCTTCCAAAGAGGGGAAGACAGAATTTCCATAACACGTTTTCCGGCCTGCCCACAGTAAGATCCTGATTCATAATTAAAGACTCTCCTTTTTGTAGATGCGGCCTTGCTCTCAAGACCCATTGGTATTATACTTGGAAACAGGCGATAAGTAAAAGGTATATTTCGTATGACTTGCATATAAAAATGATATGAAAAATATGGGGAATATTTGGGAAGAGCAAAACTGAAAAAGGGAAGAAGGGGAACAGGATGGCAGTGAATTATGATTATTACCGCATTTTTTATTTTGTGGCAAAATACCACAGCTTTACAAAAGCAGCACACATTTTAATGAATAGCCAGCCTAATATTACAAGGGCTATGAACAATCTTGAACAGGAGCTGGGATGTACTCTTTTTTGGAGATCTCATAAAGGGGCGGCTCTGACGCCAGAAGGGGAAAAGCTTTTTGCGCGTGTGCAGATTGCACAGGAACAGCTTCAGGCAGCAGAAGCGGAGCTTGCCGGTGATAAGAATCTGGATAAAGGGACGGTTTCCCTGGGAGTCAGCGAGACAGCCCTTCACGGTCTTTTACTGCCTGTGCTCCGGGAATTCCGTCTGACATATCCTGGGGTTCATATCCGCCTTACCAATTGTTCTGCACCCCAGGCAATTGCAGGAGTAAAAAGCGGCCAGGTAGAATTTGCAGTGGTGACCATGCCGGAAGATCTGGATCGGTCTCTGCGTATGCTTCAGCTGTCAGAGGTGCAGGATATCCTGGTGGCAGGAAAGCATTTTTCAAACCTTAAGGGGAGAGTCCTCAGTTTAAAGGAAATAACAAAGTTTCCTTTGATCTGCCTTGGGCGGGATACAAAAACATATCAATTTTATAATCAGCTTTTTGCACAACAGGGATTGGTTTTGCAGCCGGACATTGAGGCTGCATCTACAGAACAGATCCTGCCGTTGGTTAGAAATGAGCTGGGACTTGGCTTTATTCCAGGACATTTGGCATGTGAGCCGCTGGAAAAAGGTGAGATCTTTCAGGTGATGCTTTCAGAAAAGATTCCGGCAAGGCATATCTGTATGGTTTGGGATCCCAAACGCCCAACCAGTATTGCGGCCAGGAAGCTGGAAAAGATGATCCGGGAAACTTCCCAAAGCGGTTCTTAACGTGGAGGCAGGGTTCCCTGGGACTTCATTAATTCTACCAGTTCCTGATATTTGCCGGTGATATAACCGTAATTTTCTCTTTTGTGGGGAATGAGGCAGCTGCTGCAGTCCTTGATTCCTTTTGTGGTGATCCGGAAGTTTCCGCCGCATTTGTCCCCCAGGGCGTAAAGGGGGCAGTAGCAGAACAGACAATTAAAATTGTCTGGATCAGCATCCTGATGACAGGGGAAATATTCACATTTTTTATGGCTGAAAAAGGAATACTCTTTATTCTTCCAAACAGGATTATCCATAATGATTTTCCTCCAATGATAATGAGATATCTGAAAATAAAAAAAGGCGCCGAAACGCCGATAGAAAACTTTATGAGGGACGACGCTGCCCCGGGGTAGAAATGCACCATTCAAATAAGCGGAGGGAATGAATGCATCCGAAGCAGTACCGCCTGCCATTTAATCCTGCCTTCTAAAAAGACAATCATGTATAATTCATACGAACAGGCGAATCCCATAAAAAATGTCTGCTTCACGGAAAGCAGACAACACCTGATGATTGCGGATATCATAGGTTGGCTGATACACTTTACACGGAAGGTTAACCTCGCCATACAAAGCAGGTTTCCTGACTTCAGGATCATCGCTTGTTCTCCCCTTCTCATACCAGAAAGTACAATGGGTTTATGAAAACTTGCTCATCTGTTACAGTGACCGGATCGTTCAGGAGTTGCACCTGATTCCCTCTTCTGTTCGCAATGCGGAATGCAAACAGCACTTCGTATGTTCAATATGGAATTATACTAGCTTTATGCTAACACTATTGCGGATTACTGTCAACTATTTTTTTGAATTCCCGCCGTACAAGAAGGAGAGCCAGTATTCCGGCTGCCGCATCTGAAATAGGACCGGCATACATTATACCATCGATGCCCATAAAGATAGGGAAGATGATTACCAAAGGAACCAAAAAGATGATCTGCCTCGTCATAGAAAGGAAAATACCTTTGGTTGCCTTGCCGATGGAAGTAAAGAAATTGGAGGTTACCGGCTGCAGTCCGTTAAAGAAAGTGCAGAACAGAAAAATTCGGAAAAACTTCACTGCAAATTCATAATAAAGCTGGTCGCCGTTTCCGAAGAGGCTGATGATCTGCCTGGGAAAAATCTGAAAACACAGAACGCCTATAATGGCAACAATGCTTGCAGCTCCGGCAGCTTTCAGGTAAGCTTCCTTTACCCTGGAATATTTCCCTGCGCCATAGTTGAAGCTGATGACCGGCTGGGCTCCCTGGGACAACCCAATGACTACAGAGAGAAACAGCATGTTAACCTTCATAACAATACCTACAACAGCTAAAGGAATGTCGCTTCCGTATGGGGAGAGACTGCCGTAGTGACGCAGTGTATTATTCAGAAGGATCTGAACTACAGTAATGGCAAGCTGGTTTAAGCAGGCGGCAGAACCAAGGGAGGCAATGGCCTTCAGGCAATCCGGCTTGGGCAGGAAATCCCTGAAGTATAAGGAACCGCCCAGATATTTGGGAAGATAAACAAGCACCATGCATGCGGAAAAGATCTGTCCGATAACTGTGGCCCATGCAGCGCCCTGGATGCCGAAATCGAATACGAAGATAAATAAAGGATCCAGGATGGTATTGATGACTGCGCCGGATATCATGGCAAGCATGGAGTAGGTTGGCTTTCCGTCAGCGCGGATCAGATGGTTGCCACCTGTGGTAAGCATATAAAATGGAAAACCAAGGGACGTAATTCCGATGTAAGAAAGTGAATAATCAAGTGTCTGCTCTGTAGCGCCGCATGCCAGAACGATGGGTTCCAGGAAAAGCCGAACGGCAATGAAAAAAAAGACACCGGACAGGACAAGTGAACCAAAGGCTGTGCCTGCAATATTTTTTGCACGTTCTGTCTGACCGCGCCCAAGTGAAAGATTAAAATTAGCCGCTCCTCCGATGCCAAGCAGCAGGGCGATGGCCACGGTAATGGTTGTCATGGGAAACGCTACATTGGTAGCTGCATTCCCCAGCATTCCCACACCCTGTCCTATGAAGATCTGATCTACGATATTATAAAGTGCACTTACTACCATGCTGATGATGCTTGGAATGGCAAATTTCCGAAGAAGGCTGCTGATAGGAGCGGTCCCCAGGGGATTTTTCAGCGTTTCTGTATTTTGGTTCATGAATGCTTCCTCCTAATAGTGAAAAATCTTTCTTTTATGGGATTTTATGAACGGATACCAGCCTTGTCTGTAAAAATACCTTAAGCAGGGGAAGCTGATTATTCAGGATCAGGCTTTCCGGAAACATAGTCTCATGCACGAATTCTGCGGCATATGTAAAATCTCCGATATGTTCTGCGCCGTGGCTGTCGCTGGACAAAAGAATGGGAATCTGATATTTGGCACAGCAGCGCAGGATTTCCCGGTTGTTGGCTCTGGTATCACCACGGTAGCCATAAGGGGCGAGAGACGCTTCATTGATCTCAAAAACCACTGCGTTTTCTTTAGCGCTGGATGCCAGGGCTTCATAATCCACTGGGTAGCGGGGATCGTCACAGTGTCCCAGGATTTTTATATGGGGATTTCTCATGGCATTTATATAGGCCAGCGTGTTCTCTTCGCATGTACCTGGGCGGTAGTTCTGAACATGCATACTGGCAATGGCATAGTCCAGCTTTGACAGCAGGTCGTCTTCCAGGTCTACGTGCCCGGCAGGATCAAGGATGTTTAATTCCGCTCCATAGAATAAATCCACTCCGAAACGCTTTTTTGGAGAAAAAGTGAGACTGCGGAAATAGGAAGCAGTTCCGGAAGCCAGGGTGGCTGGTCCGTGATCCGTAATGCCAAGGAGCTTTAAGCCTTTTGCGGCGGCACTTTTTGCCATATAAGAGATGGTGCAGGAGGTGGCGTGCCCGCTTGCAATGGAATGGGTATGCATATCAGAAAGATACATAAAAAAAGATCCTTTCGTAAAAGTATGGCGGATGCAGGAGGGGAATTTGCTGCATTTCCATTTTCTATTCAATAGTATGACAGAAAAAAATGTGGTTGTCAATTATGGGGCGGTTTATACGGACTATCGTGCAGGCTTTTCATTTGAAATCCATACTTGAAAAATCATTCATTCTGCGCTATAGTTTGCGTGGATGAATAAAGAAAGAGGGAAAATATTATGGAACAATTATTTAGTCTGAGTGTTGCAATGATGGCTGGCCTATTGATGTCCAGAGCGGCCAAGGCGCTGAAGCTACCTGCAGTAACCGCCTATTTGGTGGCAGGTATCCTGATGGGTCCCTATGTTCTTGGGCAGTTTGGAATCCGGGGGCTTGGGCTTATCAGCGCAGAGAATGTAAAGGAGTATGGAATCTTCTGTGATGTCGCACTGGGATTTATTGCGTTTGACATTGGAAATGAATTCCGTCTTTCCCAGCTTAAAGCCATTGGAAAACAGGCAGCGGTGATCGCTTTTACACAGGCGCTGCTAGCAACGGTCCTGGTGGATGCAGCTATGATCGGGCTTCATTTTCTTATGCCGGATGTAATGAGCCTTTCCATGGCGCTAGTGCTTGGAGCAATCGCAACAGCAACGGCTCCTGCAGCTACATTGATGGTAGTGCGCCAGTATAAAGCAAAGGGACCGCTGACCAGTATTTTGCTGCCCATCGTAGCCCTTGATGACGCTATTGGCCTTGTAGTATTTGCAGTATCCTGCGGTGTGGCTAATGCGCTGGAGAGCGGTTCTGTCAGCCTTGTTTCTGTTTTGGTGCAGCCATTGCTGGAGGTCGTTTTGTCATTGCTTCTGGGATCTTTGATGGGCTTGCTTCTCACCATTGCCGAGAGGTACTTTGAATCAAACAGCAGAAGACTTTCCATTATTATTACCTTTGTGCTTTTTACAGTTGCTCTTTCCATGCTGAAGTTCCAAGTGGGAGGAATTGAAATTGGATTTTCTTCACTTCTTGTGTGTATGATGCTTGGAACTATATTCTGCAATATCTGCGATTTCTCGGAGGACATGATGAATAGGGCTGACAAATGGACGGCGCCTCTTTTTGTGCTGTTTTTCGTATTGAGCGGCGCAGAGCTGGAGCTTGGGGTATTTCGTAATATGGCTATTGTGGGAATTGGCGTTACCTACATTGTTTTCCGTTCCATTGGAAAATGGGCAGGCGCATATGCTGGTGCTAAATGGATGAAGTGCAGCGATACCATTCGAAAATACCTTGGAATCACACTGCTTCCCCAGGCGGGCGTGGCTCTTGGAATGTCTATGGCTGTGACGGAAACCATGGGAGAGGCCGGAAGACTGATACGAAACATTACACTGTTTTCTGTGTTGGTCTATGAGCTGGCAGGTCCGCTGCTTACGAAGGTTTCTCTTATGAAAGCAGGAGAAATATCCCCGAGACCGGAGGTTGTGAAAACGCCCAACCAGAAATAAGGGGGGGATTATTCTGGTTTTTGAAGAGACTTAATAAAGACAATATGACCCGGATATGGGAAGGTAAGAATTATTTACTTTCCGGTATCCGGGTTTTTCTATGCGGAAAAATGGAAAAACCATATTTCAAATAAAAACAAACAAAAACCTAACACAAAAACAAACAAAAACCACATTTAAAACCGCCCATATATGTTGGATTTTGTTGACATTACAATTGCGGTGGCGTATAATGAAACATATGGGAAATGTTGTCCGCAATCTTTGGAAAACGGACCACATTCCAGGGAAACATGGCGGTATGATACTGCTGTGAGAAAGGAGAAGCGTGTAGATGTTTAATACCACAGATATTCCAAAATCTTCCAGGATTACAAGATTAGTAGACAATCTGTATGCGAAGATGCCGGTAATTGAATCGGCAAGGGCAAGGCTTCTTACAGAGTCCTATCAGGCTACGGAGGGACAGCCTGTGATAACAAGACGTGCAGAGGCTTTTGCCCATATCCTGCGTCACATTCCTATTATTATCCGTGAGGAGGAACTGGTCGTTGGAAGCAGTACACTGTCACCAAGAGGCTGCCAGACATTCCCGGAGTTTTCCTATCAGTGGCTGGAAGATGAATTGGACACAGTTGAAACCAGGAGTGCGGATCCGTTTTACATTGCTGAAGAAACGAAACAGGAGCTTCGGAAAATCCATAAATACTGGAAAGGGAAGACCACCAGTGAACTTGCGCTGTCCTATATGGCTCCGGAAGCAATTAAGGCAATCGAACATAATATTTTTACGCCGGGCAACTACTTTTACAATGGCGTGGGGCATGTTACAGTAAAATATGAAGAGGTGCTTGCCATTGGATTCCAGGGGATCATTGCCAAAGCCAGGGAAGAGCTTCAGAAATGCCAGGTGGGAGACGGAGATTATGCAAAACGTTCCCGCTTCCTTGCGGCAGTGATATTAAGCTGTGAAGCAGTGATCGAATATGCACAGCGTTACGCAATGCTGGCAGATGAAATGGCTTCCCAGTGCAGCGACCCGGCGCGCAAACGTGAACTGCAGATTATTGCACAGAATTGTAATCGTGTTCCAGCCAAGGGTGCGTCCGGATTCTATGAGGCCTGTCAGTCTTTCTGGTTTGTGCAGCAGCTTTTACAGATGGAATCCAGCGGACATTCTATTTCACCGGGGCGTTTTGACCAGTATATGTATCCCTATTATCAGAAGGATATAGAGAACGGCAATATTACCCGGGAATTTGCCCAGGAGCTGATGGATTGTATTTGGGTAAAACTTAATGACCTGAATAAATGCCGGGATGCTGCCTCTGCAGAGGGCTTTGCTGGATACAGCCTGTTTCAGAACCTGATCGCAGGCGGACAGAATAAGGATGGAGAGGATGTAACCAACGACCTTTCGATTATGTGTATCCTGGCATCCATGCATGTGCATTTGCCGCAGCCTTCTCTTTCTGTGCGGGTTTGGAACGGCTCCCCTCATGAATTTCTGATTAAGGCTGCAGAGCTTACCAGAACTGGAATTGGTCTTCCGGCGTATTATAACGATGAGGTGATCATTCCTGCACTGCAGAACCGAGGCCTTTCTCTTGCGGACGCCCGTGAGTATAATATTATCGGCTGCGTGGAACCTCAGAAGGCCGGTAAGACGGAAGGATGGCATGATGCTGCATTCTTTAATATGTGCCGCCCAATGGAGCTTGTCTTTTCAAATGGCATGGATAAAGGAGAAATGGTAGGCGTTCCTACAGGGGATGTGACGAAGATGGGTAGCTTTGAAGAGGTTTATGATGCTTACAAGAAACAGATGGAATATTGCATTTCCCTTCTTGTAAATTCAGATAATGCTATTGATGTAGCCCATGGGGAACTTTGCCCGCTGCCATTTTTGTCCAGCATGGTTGATGACTGCCTGAAACGGGGGAAAACCGTACAGGAGGGAGGCGCTATATATAACTTTACGGGACCGCAGGGCTTTGGAATTGCCAATATGGCCGATTCCCTGTATGCCATCCGGAAGCTTGTTTTCCAGGATAAAAAGGTCACCATGGAAGAATATAAGAATGCGCTGATCTGGAACTACGGAAAAGAAATGGACGAGAAGACCGCTTTTGAAATTACTGCAGCAGTACTGAAAAACCTGGAAGCCCAGGGGAGGGCTGCTGACGCAGAAAGCGTTTCTTCTATATTAAGAACCATTATGAGCGTGAAGCCAAAAGAAGAACAGAGGGCAAGGTACAACGAAATCCACAGGATGATTGAGGAAGTGCCTAAGTTCGGAAATGACATCCCGGACGTGGATCTGTTTGCAAGAGATGTGGCCTATACCTATACAAGGCCGTTGGAAAAATATAAGAACCCAAGAGGCGGCCAGTATCAGGCGGGGCTTTATCCCGTATCTGCCAATGTTCCGCTGGGAGGACAGACTGGAGCTACTCCTGACGGACGCTATGCACATACTCCTGTAGCAGACGGGGTTTCTCCATCAGCAGGCAAGGATGTAAATGGGCCTACGGCAGCAGCAACCTCTGTTTCCAGACTGGATCATTTTGTTGTATCCAATGGTACATTGTTCAATCAGAAATTTCATCCTTCTGCATTGTCAGGAAGAGAGGGGCTGGAGAAATTTGTGGCATTGATCCGCTCCTATTTTGACCAGAAGGGAATGCATATGCAGTTTAATGTAGTAAGCAGGGAAACCCTTCTGGATGCACAGAAGAACCCTGAAAAATACAAGCATCTTGTGGTCCGGGTGGCTGGCTACAGCGCATTGTTTACTACTTTGTCACGTTCCCTTCAGGATGACATTATCCGGCGTACGGAACAGGGATTTTAAGGAGAGGGCTATGGATTATTTAGAGACAAAGGGCAGGGTTTTTGATATACAGCGCTATTCCATCCATGACGGGCCCGGAATCCGGACAATCGTATTTTTAAAGGGATGCGTTCTGCACTGCCGCTGGTGCTGTAATCCGGAATCCCAGGAATATGCCATACAGACTATGAAGGTGCAGGGAGAAGACAAGGTAATCGGCCGTGATGTAACTGTCAGGGAGATGATAGAAGAGGTGGAAAAAGACCGTCCTTACTATTACCGTTCCGGCGGAGGTTTGACTCTTTCCGGAGGGGAATGCCTTTGCCAGCCGGAATTTGCCAGGGATCTTCTTCGGGCTGCCAAGGAACGGGGGATCAATACATCCATTGAAAGTATGGCTTGTGCACCTTTTGAGCGCATTGAAATGCTGCTTCCTTATCTTGACCTCTATCTTATGGATATTAAGCATACGAATCCGGCAAAGCATCAGGAATTTACAGGCAGATCTAATGAGCTGATGCTGGAAAATGCCAGAAAGACAGCGCTTGCGGGAAGGACAAAGCTGGTGATCCGGGTTCCTGTCATTCCTACTTTTAATGACACGGTGGAGGAAATACAGGGGATTGCTCGTTTCGCAGCATCCCTCCCAGGGGTGGATAAGATTCATCTTCTGCCATATCACAGGCTGGGTCAGGACAAATATGAAGGACTTGGCAGGGAGTATATGATGGAAGGGATCATTCCTCCGTCTATGGAACATATGGATACACTGAAAAAGGCAGTACATGGGGTATGCAGTCTGGACTGCCAGATAGGAGGCTAGGAAATGGCATATTTAGATGATTTATCCCCGGAAGTGAAGCAGCGAATCGTGCAGGAGCTTGTTCCTGGAAAACAGATATCATTGGCGCATATTATTGCCAATCCGGATAAGATTCTTTATACAAAACTGGGACTTGACCCGGCCATTGAGTATTCCAGGTCTGCCATCGGGATTTTGACCATCAGCCCTGCGGAGACTGCCATTATTATGGGGGACATTGCTATCAAATCTGCAGGAGTGGAGCTTGGGTTTGTAGACCGCTTCAGCGGGAGCCTGATCATTACGGGAACCGTTTCAGAGGTGGAAGCGGCTGTAAACGCCATTTTGGGCTATGTAGGCGAAAAACTGGGATTCGCTGTATGCCCTATTACCAGGACATAAAGAATTTATGAAAAAGATTGCCCTGATGGGCCGGAGCGAAGCTGGAAAAACCACTTTGACCCAGGCTCTGAAAGGAGAAAAGATTCATTATCACAAAACCCAGTATGTGAATTATTTTGACGTGATCATTGATACCCCCGGGGAATATGCACAGACAAAGGGGCTTGGCCATGCGCTGGCGCTTTATACCTATGAGGCGGATGTTGTGGGGCTTCTTTGTTCTGCGATTGAGCCTTACTGCCTGTTTCCGCCCTGCTGTACCTGTATGGCTAACAGGGAGGTGGTGGGGATCGTTACAAAGATCAATCACCCGGAGGCTAATGTGAAGCGTGCAGCTTCCTGGCTTCGCCTGGCAGGATGCAAAAAAATCTTTTATGTGGATTCCAAACAGTACCAGGGAATTCCGGAAATTCTGGAATATCTAAGGGAAGAAGGAGACGTTCTGCCCTGGGATGAGGAAGAAAAAGGAAAACAACAAAAAACAACAAACACAAACCAATAAAAACAACATGAAACAACAAGTATAGCTTGACAAATTTCGTTAAATGGAGTAGAATTTTTATAGAAACAAAAAGAAACCAAACGGTGCATACATAAAAAATAATTGCGCCGAAACGCTTAAGGAGGAAAAAAGCATGGTAAACGAATTTGAAATCAAAAAACAGATTTGCGACATCGGCAGAAGGATCTACAGCCGTAATATGGTGGCTGCAAATGACGGAAATATTTCCGTGAAACTCAACGACAATGAATTCCTTTGCACACCAACAGGTGTTTCCAAGGGCTTCATGACTCCGGAGTATATCTGTAAAGTAGATGCTAAGGGAAATGTGATCCAGGCTAACCCGGGATTCAAACCATCTTCCGAAATTAAAATGCACATGAGAGTATACGAGAAGAGACCGGATGTGGGATCTGTTGTACATGCTCATCCTGTTTATGCAACATCTTTTGCGATTGCAGGCATTCCACTGACACAGCCGATCATGCCGGAAGCGGTTATCGCTCTTGGATGTGTTCCGATCGCTGAGTATGGTACACCTTCCACTATGGAAATTCCGGACAATCTGGAAAAATACCTTCCATACTTCGATGCAGTTCTTCTTGAGAACCACGGCGCTCTTACCTGGAGTACAGACCTGAATGCCGCATATATGAAAATGGAATCCCTTGAATTCTATGCACAGCTTCTGTATCAGTCCAAACTCCTTGGCGGACCGAAGGAATTCGATGAGAAGAATATTGAAAAACTGTACGCTATCCGCCGTAAATTTGGTATGCCTGGAAAACATCCGGCAAGCATCTGCCTGAACAAAGATAAAAAGAACTGCCATAACTGCGGCGGCGCATGCCACAGCGAAGAATACAAGCAGTTCCCGGGATATCAGTATGATTTCGTTGGAAAAGATACTAATGGAGCAGCTCCGGCAGCAGACGCTGAATTAGTAGCAAATATTACCAAACAGGTAATGGCTCAGTTAGGAATGAAATAATACAGCAGTTGTTTATGAATAAGGAGGACAATCTCGTGCCAATAAGTGAAAACATCGTACAGGAAATTGTACAGGAAGTAATGGCAAAAATGCAGATTGCAGAAGCTCCGGCCGGGAAACATGGCATTTTCCAGAATATGAATGAAGCGATCGAGGCTGCTAAGAAGGCAGAACAGATCGTTAAGAGAATGTCCATGGACCAGAGAGAAAAAATCATTACCTGCATCCGTAAAAAAATCAAAGAAAATGCGGAAATCTTTGCACGCATGGGCGTTGAAGAGACCGGAATGGGAAATGTGGGGGACAAGATCCTGAAACACCATTTGGTAGCTGATAAAACACCTGGAACAGAAGATATTACCACAACCGCATGGTCCGGAGACAGAGGACTTACCCTGATCGAAATGGGACCTTTTGGTGTAATCGGAGCGATTACTCCATGTACCAACCCCAGTGAGACGATTCTGTGCAATACCATGGGAATGCTGGCAGGCGGAAATACGGTTGTATTTAACCCCCATCCCGCAGCAATCAAAACTTCCATCTATGCTATCAACATGTTGAACGAAGCTTCCCTGGAGTCAGGAGGCCCGGATAACATAGCTGTAACTGTAGAGAAGCCAACGCTGGAAACAAGCAATATCATGATGAAACATAAAGATATCCCGCTGATCGCAGCAACAGGCGGCCCGGGTGTTGTAACTGCAGTTCTTTCCTCCGGCAAAAGAGGAATCGGCGCAGGCGCAGGAAACCCGCCGGCTCTGGTGGATGAAACAGCAGACATCCGTAAGGCTGCACAGGATATCGTAAATGGATGTACCTTTGACAATAACCTTCCCTGTATCGCAGAGAAAGAGATCGTAGCAGTTTCTTCTGTAGTAGATGAGCTGATGCATTATCTGGTAACAGAAAATGACTGTTACCTGGCTTCCAAAGAAGAACAGGACAAGCTTACGGCAGTAGTTCTTGCCGGCGGCAAGTTAAACCGCAAATGTGTAGGCCGCGATGCAAGCACCCTTCTGTCTATGATCGGTGTGGACGTACCGGCGAATATCCGCTGCATCGTTTTTGAAGGACCGAAGGAGCATCCGCTTATTGCAGAAGAACTTATGATGCCGATCCTCGGTGTTGTAAGGGCAAAGGGCTTTGATGATGCGGTAGAGCAGGCTGTATGGCTTGAGCATGGCAACCGCCATTCCGCACACATCCATTCCAAAAATATTGACAATATTACCAAATATGCGAAAGCAATTGATACCGCTATCCTTGTTAAGAATGCACCTTCCTATGCAGCACTTGGATTCGGCGGAGAAGGCTACTGTACATTTACAATCGCAAGCCGTACAGGAGAGGGGCTTACAAGTGCAAGCACCTTTACCAAGAGAAGACGCTGCGTAATGTCTGACAGCCTTTGCATTCGTTAATCAGGAGGAGTAGAACAATGGATATGAATAATATTAATATCGAAGAGATCGTGAAACAAGTTCTCTCCGGCATGACAGGAAATGCACCTGCACAGGCTCCGGCTGCTCCTGCAGGAAATGCAGTTCCGAAAACAGCAAGAGTAGCAATGCTGACATCCTTAGAGCATTACGATATCAAGGAATTCCCAATCCCGTCTCTTGGCGATGATGATATCCTTGTAAAAGTAGAAGGCTGTGGTGTCTGCGGTACTGATGCTCACGAATTCAAAAGAGATCCATTCGGTCTTATCCCGGTAGCTCTGGGACATGAAGGAACCGGCGAGATCGTAGCAATGGGCAAGAACGTAAAAGTGGATACAGCAGGAAAACCGGTAAAGGTTGGAGATAAAGTAGTTACATGTATGATCTTCAAAGATGACCCGGAGATCACCATGTATGATCTGAACAAGAAAAATGTAGGCGGCGCTGATGTATACGGACTTCTTCCGGATGATGATATTCATCTGAATGGATGGTTTTCTGACTACATCTTCATCAGAGGAGGTCAGTTTGGTTCCACTTTCTTTAATGTAAGTGACCTGGATCTGGATTCCCGTATCCTCATTGAGCCGTGTGCAGTTTTGATCCACGCAGTGGAAAGAGCAAAATCCACAGGCATCCTTCGTTTCAACAGCAGAGTTGTTGTACAGGGATGCGGACCCATCGGACTTATCTGTATCGCAGTTTTGCGTACAATGGGTATTGAGAACATCTGTGCAGTGGACGGAGAACAGAAACGTCTTGATTTTGCAAAGAAAATGGGCGCAAGCCTTTCCGTAAACTTTAAAGACCACAAGGGAATTGAGGCACTTGCAGGTGCGGTGAAGGATGCTTTCGGAGGCCATCTTGCAGACTTCGCATTCCAGTGTACAGGATCTCCTGTAGCTCATGCAAACATTTATAAGTTCATCCGCAACGGCGGCGGACTTTGCGAGCTGGGATTCTTTATCAACGGCGGCGATGCAACTATTAACCCGCATTTTGATATCTGCTCCAAAGAAATCACAACCGTGGGATCCTGGGTATATACCTTAAGAGACTATGTAACAACCTTTGATTTCCTTAAGAGAGCAAAAGGAATCGGACTTCCAATGTCTGATCTGATTACTGACAGATTCCCGTTAGAGCAGATTAACGAAGCTCACCAGACAAATCTTGCTATGACTGGTCTGAAGATTGCGATCATTAATAAATAATCCGGACTGTAAAGGAGACGCAAGATGGCAGAAGCTGTAGGAATTTTAGAGGTTTTCGGGCTGGTCACAGCCTTTGTTGCAGGCGATGCCGGATGTAAGGCAGCCAATGTACGCCTGGAAGTGTTTGATAAAAATAAGCCGGCCAATGCAGACAGCCTGCCTGTACCGCTTCTGGTGTGCATCAAATTCCGCGGCAGTGTGACGGATGTAACGGCAGCAGTGGAAGCCGGAATGGAAGTCGCCAACCGGATGACAGGTGTGGTACAGCACTACGTTATTCCAAATCCCGAAGAGGGTACGGAAAAAATGCTGAAGATCAGCGCTTTGGATAAGGACTAGATCCTTTATCACGGAAAATATAAATGAGTTCTATTTAGGAGGAATGAAGCATGGCACAGGAAGCTTTAGGAATGGTAGAGACCAGAGGACTTACCGCTGCAATTGAGGCAGCAGATGCAATGACAAAAGCAGCAGAAGTTACTTTAGTTGGAACGGAAAAAATCGGATCCGGTCTTGTAACCGTTATGGTTCGCGGCGATGTAGGTGCTGTAAAAGCAGCAGTAGAAAGCGGAAGCGCAGCAGCATCCAGACTTGGCGAATTAGTAGCTACCCACGTAATCCCAAGACCGCACAACGATGTTGAGAAGATTCTGCCTAGTATCTGATCATAAACAGAATTAAAGGAGTTCGCTCATGGGTAAATCATATGGGTTTATTGAAATCACTGGTGTTGTTGCGGCGCTGGACGCCCTGGACATCATGTGTAAAACTGCAGACGTTGAGCTGGCGTCATGGGAACGTAAGCTGGGCGGACGACTGGTGACCATTATTGTGGAAGGCGATGTGGCGGCTGTCACGGAGGCTGTGGAAGCAGCAGCGGCAAATGCCATTAAAAAACCGGCGAGTTATGCAGTGATCGCACGGCCCCATGAAGAAATTGTGAAACTGGTGGAATTAAGTGCGAAACGTTGGAAAAAGATAACGGACGATGAAGAGAAAGAATAAGAAGAATTGTTAATCCATAAGGAGGATAAAATCATGACACAGGAAGCTTTAGGAATGGTAGAAACCAGAGGACTTACTGCAGCAATCGAAGCAGCGGACCAGATGTGCAAAGCTGCTAATGTTGCATTAGTAGGAACAGAGAAGATTGGATCCGGTCTTGTAACCGTTATGGTTCGCGGCGATGTCGGCGCAGTAAAATCCGCAGTAGAAAGCGGAAGCGCAGCAGCATCCAGACTTGGCGAATTAGTAGCTACCCATGTAATCCCAAGACCACACACTGACGTAGAAAAGATTCTTCCGGTACTGAAATAAATCACGTATTCCTATAATACGGAAAGAAAGCAGGTGTACTCTTGGAAGCGAATAACATCGAATTAATTACCAAGATGGTCATTGAGGCCATTAATAAGAACGAAGACAAAGGAAGCGGCTTCGTAGTTCCGATTGGAGTTTCCGCAAGACACATCCACCTGACGCAGGAGCACGTGGAAGCATTGTTTGGACCTGGATACCAGCTTACCAAGAAAAAAGAGCTGATGGGCGGACAGTTTGCATCCAACGAAACAGTTACCATTGTAGGATTGAAGCTTCGCGCAATCGAAAATGTAAGGATCCTTGGACCAGTCCGTAAAGCATCCCAGGTGGAGGTATCTGCAACAGATGCGATCAAGCTTGGTATGAAGGTTCCGGTTCGTGAATCCGGCGATGTGAAAGGCAGTGCTCCCATTGCCATCGTAGGCCCTAAGGGCGCTATTTATCTGAACGAGGGATGTATCGTGGCTATGCGCCATATACATATGTCTCCAAAGGATGCCATGGCAGCAGGTGTGAAGGACGGCGATATCGTTTCTGTTAAGGCTGACAACGAGCGCGGAACTATTTTCAACCGTGTGAAAATCCGCGTACATGACAGCTTTACATTGGAAATGCATATTGATACAGACGAAGCAAATGCAGCACAGATTGCCACAGGCAATACGGTTGCCATTATTAAATAACTGGACATAGGCCGGTGGCATTCGCCACCGGCATAAAAGGATTTAAGGATAACGCGGAGGCTCATATGATTGTAGGCAAAGTAGTTGGAAGCGTGGTATCCACGCGGAAGAGTGATAAATTAATTGGACAGAAATTCATGATAGTTGAGCCGGTGCATCATATGAAGGCTGACCTTTCCCGGATCGTTGCGATTGATATTATCGGCGCAGGAATCGGGGAATATGTATTGGTGGCACAGGGAAGCGCAGCAAGAATTGGCTGCGGCGTAGAAACGGCACCGGTTGATGCTGCAATTGTGGGTATCATTGATGACGGTGCAGGATTGGAGTAACGCCATGGAAATCAAAGAATTACAGAAAATTATGCAGGAGAATGGTGTGGCAGGGGCAGGCGGCGCCGGTTTCCCAACCTATGCGAAGCTTACCGACAAAGCAGATACGATTCTCATGAACTGTGCAGAGTGCGAGCCATTACTGAAGCTGCATAGGCAGCTGTTAGAGAAGCACGCTTATGAGATTATGAAAACTTTCCATCTGGTAGCAGAAACCGTTGGTGCGGGGGAAGCGATCATTGGAATTAAGAAATCTTATGTACAGACAATAAAAGCGTTACAGCAGCATATTGAGGAATTTCCTAACATGAGGATCCATCTATTGGAAGAGGTGTATCCTATGGGCGATGAAGTAGTCCTGATCTATGAAGCGACCGGAAGGGTGGTAAGACCCGGCGGACTGCCTATTGAGCAGGGCGTGGCTGTATTTAACGTAGAAACGATCTACAATGTATACCGGGCTGTCGAAAAACAGAAACCGGTAACGGATAAATATGTTTCCGTTGTGGCTGAGGTCAGTGATCCGGTGACGGTCAGGGTTCCCATTGGCTGTACATTGGATGAAGTAGTTGCCAGGGCAGGAAAAGTTACTGTCAAGGATCCCGTATACTTTGTGGGGGGGCCTATGATGGGACGCATCGGCAGCGGCTGTGACCCGGTAACCAAAACAACGAATGCAATTTTGGTTCTTCCCAAGGACCATCCTATTGTAATGAAGAAGTTAAGAACTTCTGCCATAGATTTAAAAAGGGCAGCGTCTATTTGCTGCCAGTGCAATACCTGTACGGATCTTTGTCCGAGAAATAATCTGGGACATCCCATTGATCCGGCACGCTTTATGAGAGCAGCATCCAATGATGACTTCAGGGATCTGAATCCTTATCTGGATGCAAGCTTCTGCAGTTCCTGCGGTGTCTGTGAGATGTATTCCTGTCCCCAGAGCCTGGCTCCCAGAAGCCTCCTTGCAGATATGAAGGGCGGGCTTCGCTCGGCAGGCGTAAAACCTCCCCAGGGTGTTCAGGCAGAGCCTGTAAAACCATCCAGAGAGTACCGCAAAGTTCCGGAAGAACGATTGATGGCTCGTTTGGCACTGACCAAATATGACAAAGATGCACCAATGGATGAAAACCTTGTGGGAGTTCAAAAGGTAAAGATCCTTTTAAGCCAGCATATCGGCGCACCGGCCCAGGCAATTGTAAAGGCAGGGGATGACGTAACCAGAGGACAGATGATCGCAGCGCCGGCCAATGGTTTAAGTGTTGGCATCCATGCATCTATCTGCGGAAAAGTAACCGAGGTTACGGACCGCCACATCATAATTGCGGCAAAGTAGAAAGGACGTGCAGAACATGAGTAAAGCAATCGGAATGATTGAATTTAAAACCACAGCTACAGGTATCACTGCAGCAGATGCCATGGTTAAGACATCTGATGTGGAGATCGTGGAAGCGCAGACCGTATGTCCGGGTAAATATATTGCAATTATCACCGGCGATTTGAGTGCGGTAAAGGCAGCCGTTGATGCAGCGGTTACAACTTATGAAGACAAGTGTATTGACAGCTTTGTGCTGGGCAATCCCCATGACTCTATTTTTCCGGCAATCTACGGTACTACAGCAGTAGAGGGAATCAGTGCGCTGGGAATTCTGGAAACCTATGACGCAGCTTCCATTATCGAAGCAGCAGACCAGGCGGCAAAAACAGCAATTGTGGATTTGATCGAACTGCGTATTGCAAAGGGTATGTGCGGCAAATCCTATATGCTTATTACCGGAGAGGTTTCCGCAGTAGAGGCTTCTATTGAGAGTGCAAAAGCGCTTGTTGCAGAAAAGGGCATGTACCTGGATTCTTCCGTGATCGCCCATCCTGACAAGCGTATGATTGATTCAATTTTATAAAACATCCTTAATACAGGAGGGCAAAGTATATGCTGGCATTAGAGAGACGCAATTTGATCCTTGAGAAGCTGCAGACTGAGAAGCGTGTGGTTGTCAGTGAATTAAGCCAGATGTTCGATGTTTCTGAGGAGACCATCCGCAGGGATCTTGATAAGCTGGAAAAGGAAGGACTTGCAACCAAGAGCTACGGAGGCGCAGTCATCAATGAGGATGTAAGTATTGATTTGCCCTTTAACATCCGTAAAAACCAGAATGTGGCAGGGAAGCAGAAGATGGCGGAGATTGCGGCGTCGATGGTACAGGACGGGGATCACATTTTCCTTGATGCCAGTACGACAGCTGTTTTTATTGCAAAAGCATTGAAAGACCGGGAGCGCCTTACCGTGATCACCAATTCCATGGAGATCCTTCTGGAGCTTTCCGATGTATCCGGGTGGAATATTATTTCTACCGGAGGCGTGATGAAAGAGGGATATCTTGCTTTCTTTGGCTCCAAGACAGAAGAAACCATCCGCTCTTTTTATGCAGATAAAGTAATTGTTTCCTGCAAGGCCCTGGATCACAGCTGGGGAATTATGGAATCCCAGGAAGCGTTTGGAACAACCAAAAAAGCCATGATGGCTTCCGGACGCAAAAAGATCCTGGTGATCGACAGTACAAAGTTCGATCAGACCGCTTTTTCCGTAGCAGGAAATCTGCGGGATGTGGATGTAGTTGTAACAGACAAAAGGCCTTCTGAGAAATGGCTTCAGGATTTTGAAGAGATGGAGATCGAGTGCAGATATCCTAAGGAAGCATAAGAAGATGAGCCTCACATTTCAGGTTTATTTGTGACATAGAAAAGGAGCAGTTCATATGAAAACCTTCGAAATGAAAACAGTCATTCATTTTGGCGAAAATTCACTGGACAGGCTGAGGGTTCTCCCTTACAAAAGGATTCTGATCATTACGGATCCTTTTGTTGTACAGAGCAAAATGATCGACCTGATCACTGCACCATTGGAAAAAGGCGGAATTGCATATGATATTTTCCAGGACGTAGTGCCGGATGCCCCTGTAGGAAAGATTGCAGAGGGAGTAAAGAAATTCCTTCAGTTTCAGCCTGAAGCTGTTGTAGCAGTGGGAGGCGGTTCTGCTATTGATTCGTCCAAAGCGATTCGGGAGTTTGCGCTTAAGATCAATGACTACGGAAAGGTGGGACTGATCGCTATTCCTACCACCAGCGGTACAGGTTCAGAAGTAACATCCTTTGCAGTTGTGAACGATACAGATGCAAGGGTGAAATATCCTTTGATTTCTGACAGCTTGACAGCAGACGAGGCGATCCTGGATGCAGAGCTGGTAAAAAGCGTGCCGCCGGCCATTACGGCTGATACCGGCATGGACGTATTTACCCATGCGCTGGAATCCTACGTAAGTACAGAGCACAATGAATTTTCTTCTGCTCTTGCAGAAAAATCTATTGAGATCTGCGGTGTATTCTTGCTCCGGGCTTATCTGGACGGCAGTGATATGCATGCACGTCAGAAAATGCATGTGGCATCCTGTCTTGCCGGACTATCCTTTAATACGGCAGGGCTTGGCATTACCCACAGCATGGCTCATCAGCTGGGTGCGCTGTTCCATGTACCTCATGGAAGAGCCAATGCCATGCTTCTTCCCCATATTGTGGAATTTAACGCAAACATCAATAAGCACAGCAGAAGCCAGAAGGAATATTTCCCGGCTGTAAAGCGTTATGCAAATATTGCCCATATTCTGGGGCTGAGCAATTATAATAAAGTGATGAGCGTACGTTCGCTTGTAAACTGGATTCAGTTTATGCAGAAAGAGATGAATATTCCATTGACCATACAAGAGATGGGAACGATCACACCGGATGCTTATTTTGCAGCGGTGGATAAGATGGCTGAGGCAGCCCTTGCAGACGCATGTACGACAAATAACCCGAGAGTTCCCACCAAGGAAGATATCGTAAAGATATATACAAAGCTTTGGTCATTCTAAAGGTAGAGAATATGAAAAGATCAAAAAGAATTGAGGCGCTGGATCAGCGTGCTGTCAATAAAGACGGATTTATTGACGAGTGGCCGGAGATGGGCTTTGCGGCAATGAAAAGCCCTTATGATCCCAAGCCTTCCATAATTGTAGAAAATGGAATTATAACGCAGCTGGATGGAAAGAAGCGGGAAGATTTTGATTTTATTGATCAGTTTATTGCGGATTATTCTATCCGTATTGACCGTGCGGAAGAATCCATGGCAATTCCTTCCCTGGAAATTGCCCGGAAGATCGTGGATATCCATACCTCGCGCAAAGAAATCCTGGAGATCGTATCTGGCATTACTCCGGCCAAAATGGTAGAAGTCATTAACTACTTAAATGTGGTGGAGATGATGATGGGTATGCAGAAGATGCGTGCCAGAAAGGTGCCGGGAAACCAGGCACATATTACTAACTTAAAGGACGATCCCGTTCAGATCGCCGCAGACGCTGCGGAAGGAGCACTTCGGGGATTCAGCGAAGAGGAAACCACCATGGGTGTTGCAAGATATGCACCCTTCAGCGCTATGGCGCTTCTCATTGGTTCCCAGGTGGGACGTCCGGGAGTACTGACTCAGTGCTCTGCAGAGGAAGCAACAGAGCTTGAACTGGGTATCAGAGGGCTTACTACTTATGCGGAAACCCTTTCTGTTTATGGTACCGAAAAAGTTTTCATTGATGGAGATGACACCCCCTATTCCAAAGCATTTTTGAATTCTGCTTATGCCTCCCGCGGTCTGAAGGTCCGTTTCACATCAGGTGCGGGTTCAGAGGTCCTGATGGGCTCAAGCGAAAAAAAATCCATGCTGTATTTGGAATGCAGGTGCTTATTTGTAACAAAAGGAGCAGGAAGCCAGGGTATCCAGAATGGTTCCGTAAGCTGTATCGGTGTTGCTGCAGGTGTTCCGGCAGGTATCCGTGAGGTGATGGGAGAGAATCTGGTTGCCGCTCTTCTGGGACTGGAGTGTGCGTCCTCCAATGACCAGAGCTTCTCTAATTCTGATATGAGAAGAACTGCAAGAACCATGCTGCAGTTTATGCCGGGTACGGATTTCATTTTCTCCGGATATGCAGCAGAGCCAAACTATGACAATATGTTTGCAGGCTCTAATTTTGACGCAGAAGATTTTGATGATTATAATGTAATGCAGCGGGATATGCAGGTGGACGGAGGCCTTCGCCCTGTAACGGAAGAGGACGTGATCCATGTACGCCGTGAGGCCGGCAAAGCTGTGCAGGCTGTATTTAAGTATCTCGGGCTTACAGAAGTAACTGATGAGCAGGTGGAAGCAGTGACCTATGCACATGGAAGCAAGGATACCCTGAAGCGTGACGTAGCTTCTGACCTGATGGCTGCGGATGATATGCTTAAACGGGGAATCACAGGCATTGACGTAGTGAAGGCATTGGCAGAGAGCGGTTTTGAGAAACTTGCAGGAAATATCCTGAATATGCTGAAACAGAGAGTGATCGGGGATTACATGCATACCGCTGCCATCCTGGATGAGAATTTCCAGGTAATGTCTGGTGTGAATACGCCCAATGACTATATGGGACCTGGAACCGGCTATCGTGTAGACGGAAAACGCTGGGAGGAAATCAAAGCCATTCCTCACAGAATCAATGTAAACGAATTTTAGGAGGTGCGCCATGGAAGTGAACGAACAACTGATACAAGCCATAGCCAAAGCGGTCGTTGAGCAGTTGCAGCGAAATGGCGGGAAGTCTCCGGCCGGCATGTCTTCTGCAAATGCAGGAACACAGAGCCTTGCAGGGAAAACAAGAATGCGCCCGAAGCATTCCTATGAAGGTGCGGTGAGGGCGAAACAGGGTACGGATCCCAAAGAAGTTGTGATTGGGGTCGGGGCTGCTTTTCAGACGGAGATCACAAAAACCATCGGCGGCATTCCGCTGGATGAGGTGCTCCGCAATGTAAAAGCCGGAATTGAGGAGGAAGGCATGGTTTCCCGTGTGGTAAAAGTGCTGGATACCTCTGATGTAGGCTTTATGGCTCTTGCGGCAGCGAAATTATCCGGATCCGGGATCGGGATCGGAATCCAGTCAAAGGGTACAACGGTAATCCATCAGAAAGATCTGTATCCTCTGACAAACCTTGAGCTTTTCCCACAGGCACCTTTAATGGATCTTACTACCTACCGTAAGATCGGCAGAAATGCAGCGAAATATGTAAAAGGGGAAAAGGTTACTCCCATTGAGTGTACCAATGACCCCATGGTACGTGCAAAATTTCAGGTAAAAGCAGCTCTCATGCACATTATCGAGACAGAGCAGCTTGACTCGGAAAAAGGCATGATTGTATGGGAGGGCGCAAGATGAGCAACTATCCTTTAGGGCAGAACGAAGCGGATTCGATTACCTCAAAAACAGGGAAAAAGCTTTCCCAGATTACTTTGTCAGAGGTAAAACGCGGCGGGGTTACTGCAGAAGATATTAAAATTTCATCGGAAATGTTAAGACGCCAGGGACAGGTGGCAGCCTCTGTAGATAATCCTCAGATGGCGGCAAATTTTGAGAGAGCAGCAGAGCTTTCCAATGTCCCGGATGATGTGATTTTGAAGATGTATGATAAGCTTCGGCCAAACCGCTCCACAAAACGGGAGCTGATATTGATGGCACAGGAACTGCTCTCCAGATACCAGGCACCTCATTGTGCGAAGCTGGTATTGGAAGCTGCGGAAATTTACGAAAAAAGGGGAATTCTTCTTTGAAACTGATCGCAGGTGTTGATATAGGAAATTCCACAACTGAAGTATGTATCGGCGCAGTGGGAGAGGACGGAGCATTTCGTTTTCTCTCCAGCGCTTCCCGTATGACCACCGGGACGAAGGGAACCCTCCCGAATGTTCTGGGAATCAAAGCGGCTCTTGAAGAGGCGATGGATAAGATAAACCAGTCGTTAAACGCCCTTGATCTGGTGCGCTTGAATGAGGCGGCACCGGTAATTGGCGATACGGCGATGGAGACGATCACGGAGACCATTATCACGGAATCCTCTATGATCGGGCATAATCCGTCAACGCCCGCTGGTGCAGGAGTGGCTGTGGGGGAGCTGCTTTTTCTGGAGAATATCTGGAAAGGAAAGCCCGGGGTTCCGTATATTGTAGCGGCAGCCAGTAAGTTTTCTTATGAAGAAGTGGCGTCGCGGCTTAATCAGCGTATTCCGGAATTGGATATCCGGGGGCTGATCCTGCAGGCTGATGAAGCGGTTCTTGTGGGAAACCGACTGAATGGCCAGATGTATGGCGGTTTGGCAGAAGGTCATCCTGACAAGAAGATGCCTATTGTGGATGAAGTGCGGCACATCAGCAAGGTGCCGGAGGGAAAAACCGCTGCCATCGAGGTGGCGCTTCCGGGAACCAGTATTCGGATGTTGTCAAATCCTTATGGGATTGCAACACTTTTGAACCTAAATGCAGAGGAGACCAAATCGGTTACTCCCATTGCAAAGAGCCTTGTGGGAAAAAGAAGTGCAGTGGTAATTCGAACCCCTCATGGAAATATGAGAGAAAATGTTCTTCCTGCCGGTGAGGTGGTTTTTCACGGAGAGCGGGAAGTAAGGATAAATATTGATGCCGGAGCGGATGAAATTATGAATGCTCTGGGATCTGCCGGGGAAATTTGCGATATTGACGGGCAGCAGGACACGAATGTGGGAAATATGCTGCGAAGGATCAAGACCAGTATGGCGGATGTTGCAAAGGAGCATGAGCACGACAGTGATATCCGTATCACGGATATTCTGGCTGTGGATACTCTGGCACCTGTGGAGATTTCCGGTTCCCTGGCAGGAGAAACCTGCATGGAAAAAGCAGTAGGAATTGCCGCCATGGTAAAGACTCAGCATCTGCCCATGCAGAAGATTGCAGAAAGGCTGGAACAGGAACTGCATGTAAAAGCTGTGGTTGCCGGAGTGGAGGCAGTTATGGCTTCCATTGGAGCAATGACAACGCCGGGAACAAAGCTTCCCCTTGCCATTCTGGATATGGGCGGCGGGTCTACGGATGCGGCTGTCATTGAGGCAGATGGAAGCGTAAGAACTACACATCAGGCAGGAGCCGGAGAGCTGGTTTCCATGCTGATACAGACAGAACTTGGATTACATAGCAGAACTACGGCAGAACAGATTAAGAAATATCCTATGGGAAAAGTGGAGAGCCTTTTCCATATGCGTTTGGAAAATGGTGCTATGCAGTTTTTTGAAGAGTCCATTGATCCAAGGTATTATGGACATGTGGTGCTTCTCTCTCCTGGAGAAATGGTGAAAATTGATGAGGATATTCCTATGGAGAGGATTCTGGAGGTGCGCAGGGAAGCAAAGAAGAAGGTGTTCGTAAGGAACGCCATCCGTGCGCTGAAGATCGTGGCTCCGGGAAATGATCTGAGGAAGATTCCCAATGTGGTGCTTGTGGGAGGATCTGCGGAGGACTTTGAAATTCCGGAGATGCTGATGGAGGCACTTGCGGATTACCGCATTGTCTGCGGAAGAGGAAATATTCGCGGGGTGGAAGGACCAAGAAATGCGGTGGCTACGGGGTTGCTGCTTTCCTATTTGAGTTAAGAGATAAAGCGTATTGCGATTTACAGATATATTGCCAAGTGGTATACTGGTTTGGAGGGCAGGGCTTATGGTTGTGAACAGGCCGACGATCTTTATATATTGTCAGGAGGCGGATGGAGATCTGCTTCAGGAGGTTTGTGCGGGGATTGAAGAAGAGGGAGTTCTTTTTCAGGTGCTGCAGCACGAAGGCGATCTGGACACGCTGGCTTATGAGGCTGCGAACGAGTCTATGCTTGGAGCCGGAATCGGCATGACAGGGAAGAGACTGGCTATGCAGATGCAGAGGCTTCCCAAGGGGCAGAATGTGTTTGAACTGAATGCACCGGCATTTTGGCAGTGCAGGAATCTGGGGGCCAATAGTGCCAGAGCCATTAAGAAGATGCCTTTTAAGGCGGTGTATGGCGAGAAGCAGTAGGATAGTAAGATTATTTGCGGGGGATGCCGTTATGAATATTTATACGAAAAACGGAGATAAAGGGACGACAGATCTGATCCGTACAAAAAATGTTTCCAAGTCGGATGACCGTATTCAGCTAGTGGGAACGATCGATGAGCTGACCAGTCATCTGGGAGTTGTGAAGACTATGCTGAAGGATCAGGATGTAGTTCGGATCCTGGAGAAAATTCAGGGAACCTTGATTACGGTGATGGCCGGAGTGGCAGACCCATATAACAGAGAATATAAGATCAACGATGACAAAACGGCAGTTCTGGAAGAGGAGATCGACCGTCTGGAAGGACTTTTTGAACGTCCGAAGAAATTTATTCTTCCGGGTGCATGCAGACTGTCTGCAGAAATTGACGTTGCCCGTACCGTTGCAAGAAGAGCTGAACGTGCCCTGGCTATGGTAAGCGTGAAATTCGGTGCAGATACGGGAACCAAGAAGTACATGAACCGTCTGGCAGATTATCTCTATGTGCTTGCCAGATATACGGATGCATTGGAAGCCGGGAAGACAAAAGAAGATACGGCTGATAAAGAAGACAGGAAGGCTGCGTATATGGAAGGAAATCAAAAAGACACAGTAAATGAGACTGTGATCCAGGAGGTTTTGAAACGAATGGGCATTACGGGAAAAATCACCCTGGACAGCGCCAAACGCTTAATTGAAAAGATTGAAGAAGAGGCTAAACGCAGGGGGAAAAAAGCAGTTATTGCAGTCTGTGGTCCTGATGGAAATCCCATTGCAGTCCATGTAATGGACGGAGCCTTTCTGGTAAGCTTTGACGTTGCCGTAAAAAAAGCATACACCTCTGTAGCAGTGAAAATGTCCACCATGGAATTAAGCAAGATTGCCCAGCCCGGGGGAACCTTCTATGGTGTAGATAAAATGGACGGCGGAAAGATTGTGATCTTCGGCGGAGGAATTCCCATTAAAGTAGGAGAGACGATCATCGGAGGCCTGGGTGTCAGCGGCGGTACTGGCGAGGAGGATCATAGCCTTGCAGAATATGGGCTGACGCATCTGGCTGAGGTTTTGTGATTGATGATAGAAAAGAAAAAAGCTGTTATTTCACAGGGATGATTTCTGTGAAATAGCAGCTTTTTTCTGCCCTGTTGTTAGGAAGCCAGCATCCATTGAAGGCATTCAATCACCTTCCCGAGATTAATCAGATTTCCCATGATATTCCCCTTCTTTTCCAGGGAATGATCGCAGCCTTCGAAAATGCCGCCGGTTTTTTCCGGATAGAGACGGGCTGCCTGGCGGATGGTCTTTTCCGGAATGTAGGGATCTGCGGTGCCGGAAAAGAAAACGCCGTTTGCCTGCTTTAAGTAAGGCATTGCTGCAGGAATCGGAGTCAGAAGAAAATGCCGCACCTTATCTGTCAGGGAGAACTGCTTTTCTGATTCGCAGGCGATAACGGTTCCGATACTTTTGGAGATAAATATGATCTTCTCGTATTCCTGGAAAGGGACGGCTTGTAGCTGCCGCAGGGTTCTCTTAAGGGCAAGCTTCGTAACCGGTTCCAACTCCAGGGCGGTACGTCCGCAGAAAGTATGAATGTCCTGGCCGTAATCCAGGCGTAGGATTTCGTAATCATGGTCAGCGGCAGCAGATGCTGTATAGTATAAAAGGGGTTTGGCGCAGGTATAACCAATGCCTGGAAAGATGACTGCAAGTTTTTTCATTTCTGTTATCTCCTGTTGATCTATAGGTTGACTTTATCTTAGAATGTTTGTCATTCGTATTACTATTACTATTACTATACCCTTTTTGGGGAATGATGTAAAGTTGGTCTTTGTATTTAATATATATATTGACAAAGCATATTATATAATATATAATATACAAAAATAAAGTATATACAAAAATAGTAAATATGTGAGAAGGGAGCAATGGAATGATTTTTACATTGAATGCACCAATGCTGGATTTCCTGGTTCTCACGGTGATTTCCCAGGGAGATGCTTATGGGTATCAGATCGGGCAGATCCTAAAAAAAGTATCGAATGCGAAAGATTCTACTTTGTACCCAGTTTTAAAGAGAATGCAGGAGAATGATTGGGTGGAAACCTATGATCAGCCGTTTCAGGGGAGGAACCGGAGATATTACCACATGACAGAAGCAGGAAGGATGCATCAGGCGGAGCTTTTAGAGGAGTGGAAGGACTTCAGGGAGGCTATTGAAGAAATTGTAAATGGAGGGAACCGTGATGGAGAGCAGGGTTAAGATGAACCGGGATATTTATATGAAAAGTTTAAGAGACAGACTTTCGAAGCTTCCCAGGGAAGACATGGAGATGGCAATGGAATATTTCCGGGAGTATTTCGAAGAAGCAGGACCGGAAAATGAAGCGCAGGCCATCGAGGATCTGGGAACACCCCAGCAGGCTGCAGACCAGATCATTATGGATATTGCGGTAAAAAACAGCGAAGAACTTCCAAAAGCAGAGGTAAAAAGGAGCTTTTCCGCTGTCTGGATCGGAATGCTGGCTGTATTTGCAGCACCCATTGCGCTTCCTCTTGCTTTTGCGCTTGTAGCAGTGGCAGGAAGCTTAGGATTAGCGGTTGTGCTTGTAATGGCATCGTTGGTTATGGCAGGCGCGGCAGTGATAGCAGGAGGCGTCGTATCTGTGATATTGGGAGCAATTATGATTTTCCAGTCACCGGCAAATGCTGTGGCAACTATGGGAACGGGATTCTTTTGCACAGGAATTGGATTGCTGCTCTGCCCTGTTGCAGTGGCTCTTACAAAGAAATGTATGCAGCTCTTTGTAAAGCTCTTTGCCAGAATGATAAAAGGCTTTACAAAACATAAGAAAGAAAAACATGAAGAATGAAAGCAAGGATGCAGCCAGGCCTATAGTAAAACTGCATCAAAGGGTTGGACAGGAGGAGACGGAAACAATGAAGAAAAGCAGTAAATTATATTTGGCAGCAGCAGTCTGCATTGGAGCGGGGATTGTTTTTACAGCAGGTGGTATTATGGCAGGAGGATGGCCCGGAGTTGCCGTTAATTCCCATGGAATCCGCATGTTGGGCGACAAGAGAGAGGAGTATGTTTTAGAAAAAACCAAACTTTCTGATTTTACTTCTGCAGACATTCACCTTAGGTATGGAGAGTTTGCTGTCATTCCCTCAGATGATTATTATTTGGAATATTGCTTAAGCGGCGACGGCAGGGAGCCGGAATATGAAATAAAAGATGGAACCTTTGTTTTTGAGGAAGAGCCGGCTGCTTCGGAGGGATTTCAGATTATGAGTTTTGGAGTTTCAGATATGCGAAGATCCCATTACATGAACTTATATGTGCCTAAGGACGTATATTTTGAAAATTTTGACCTGAATCATGAATATGGAGACGCACAGGCAGAGAATCTGCAGGGCACTTCCATTAAGCTGAACCTGGATTATGGAGATCTGCACGCAGGTACCATTCAGGGAGAACAGGTGGAACTGGATCTGACATACGGCAAAATGGATGCAGATGAGATAACTGGCAGTCAGAAGCTGGAAATCTCTATGGACTATGGCGACTTGAAAGTGCAGACTTTAGAAGGAGAAAATCTGAATATTGAAGATAAAAGCGGGGATGTTACAATTGGGGAACTTATCCTGAAAAAACATGGGCGGATCAGCCTGGATTACGGCAGCGCTAAAATGTGCCTGAGCGGAATGCTGGAAGAGTTTACCTTAAATCTGAATACAGACTATGGTGAAATCCATGTGCCTGGAACGGGTAGATTTGAACAAGAAACGGATGAGCAAAGCTTTTATCAGGAGGGCACCGGGAATAAAAGTCTTACAGTAAGCTGCAGCTCCGGAGATATTACGATTTCATGATGAATGCACGCTTGTAAAGCTTACGGAAAATTCCGAAATAATTTTGGATGAAAATTTATAATAGGAGTATAAGCAGGAAAGTGACTGATGATTCAGTATGTTTTCCTGCTTTTTTTGAGGTAATTCCATGTTAGTAGTAGGTTCCTTTTTGATAAATTTGGAAAGTGTTAAAGAAGTTCCGGAAAATGGAAGAAAAATTTAAAGTTTAAGCATTGCTTTTTGATAATATAAAATATACACTCTTTAGAGATTGACTTATTTTATCAGAAAAAGTGTATGAGCGAATTGTACTTTTTATACGACCGGAGTTTATTGCAGGGAAAAGCAGAGAAAATATAAATTTGCTTCATTGTTTTAACAATAAGCATAAACAGGAAAATAAGAACCTAATAAGAACCTAATAAGAACCTTAAAAGAATCCTATTTGACGGAACTATTGGTCTATCTAAATTAGGCATATTTTAACCAGGATCCCCAAAAGCTTATGGAAGACGTTAGCTATAATCCGGCTATTGAAAATCTGATTTATTACATCAATACCCATTTAAAAAGCGATTTATCATTAGATACCCTGGCCGATCATGTATATCTCAGTAAGTATCATCTGGCAAGAGAATTTAAAAAAAGTACAAGCTTTGCTCTTCATCAATTCATTCATTATAAGCGTATGCTGACAGCAAAACAAATGCTTAGAGATGGGGTATCTGTAACCAATGTCTGCTATGAATGCGGATTTACAGATTACTCAAATTTTATCAGGGCATTTAAGGGGGAATTTGGTATTACCCCTAAAAAGTATGCGATAAAGAATCGATATATGGGAGCTAATTTTGTGCGTGAATAAATCCGGCAGCAAGAAATGAATGGTTTTTGGCAAAAAGTGCAAGGAAATGTGTAAAATAAGATGTTATACTTCGTATAAATCAAACAAAAGAAGAAGAGAAAACAAAAGCGATTGCAGTAAGTCTGTTTGCATCATTGTTAGCAGGAGGTACAATGGTATGCCAGGCAGAAGAGACAAACAACGAGCCATATGAAATTAAAGTATGGATGTTTCCGCTGGGAGGAGATGAAAGGGCTGCGGAAGAGCGTGCCATGTATGACCGGATGATTGAGGAGTTTGAGGCAGAAAATGAAGGGCTCACTGTGGATTTACAGCTTCTTCCCTAGGATAACAGAGAGACAAAGATGATGACTGCCATTGCGGCAGGAAAAGGACCGGACTGTGTATATCTAAACCCTGATATCTTAAAATTGTTCCAGTATAATGATGTTTTGGAACCCATGACAGCATATCTGGAGGAAGGATTTACAGATGCTTTTTCTGAATCCATTCTGGAACAGGTTACTGTAGACGGGGAAGTTTACGGCGCACCTGCACTGGTAGATGTAGGAGTTCCGGTATATAACCTTGATTTGCTGGCGGAGGTAGGGGTTACAAAAGAAAACCTGCCGAAAACCTGGGATGAATATAATGATCTGATGGTGAAACTAGGGGAAAAGGACATTCCGGGTGTTTATTATCAGTATTCCACAGGACCCTTAAACAGCTACACCTTTGCTATGCTGTTCAGCTATGGCTGTGATGTAATTACTCCTGACGGAGAAGTGACCATTGATGATGAGAACGGACAAAAAGTATTAACCATGATTACAGACTGGTACAAAAATGGATATACACCAAAAGATTCTTTAAGCGTTTTTGACCAGGATGCTGCTTTCCTAAGCGGAAAAGTAGCCAGCACACTTTCTCCGGACGGCGTTGCTTTCTTTATGAGAAAAGGAGAGCAGATTGGCTTTAATTGGGCACCGGGTCCTGTACTGGAAGGATCGGCAGGAAAGTATACTATGTCTACCTGTGCAAGCATTGCGATTACAAAGAATTCAAAGAATGTTGAAGCTGCTGCAAAATGGGCACAGTTTTTTGTGAATAAAAAGAATAATGATGAGTGGACAAAATTTGCGGGACTGATTCCTGCAAGAAACGATGCAGAAAATCCGTATCCAGATAACGAGGGAATCAGCATTGCCTACGGCAATGTGGATGCTGTGAAGGGTGAGCCAAATCATGCCGCTGCCAGAACCATTAGTCCGGTATTTGTTTCTAATATCCAGGCCATGTGTAACGGAACAGTTTCTGTAGAGCAAGGAATTCAGGATATGAAAAAGGGATTTGAAGATGTGGTAGCAGACCTGGAGGCTATTAGGCCATAAGGCGGATTCATTTCAAAGGTAAAAGGGATGCTGTAAAACAGAGATTGCTGATTGTTTAGGTGACACCAGTTTTGGCAGCATCCCTTTTTATTGATAGAAAAGGAAAACAGAGGACAATGACATATAAAATAGAGAATTATCTGAAGTATGATAGAAAATATTGGAGGACATTTTCTCCAACGGGAGCTTTGGAATTGATTTTCCGTTTTCCTGAAGGAGCCCCCTTTTATCTGGAAACAGAAGGAAATGGCGATGAAAAAGGGTTTGGATGCTGGGAAACAGAAATTTGTTTAGAGAAAGGCTGCTGGTATGAAGCCAGTGTACAGGCTTATGTTTCAAATATGAAAAATCCTGAAATCAGTTTACTTGCTGTGGCTGCCGGTCACTATTTAGAGGCAGAAGATATTGGAGAAGGAAGATTCCTTTTGAAGCAGACCTTTCTTTATCAGGGAACAGAAGAGTATCAAGAAAAATTTTGCCTGTTTCTTCGAAGTACAGCAAAAGGAAGTGTTATATGGAAAGAACCCATACTAAGGAAGATTCCTGAACCAAAGAAGCGGATTGCCAGGATTGCTGCCGTACATTTTCCACAGTTAAATGATAAAGATAGACAAACGCTTGAAAGCCTTCGGAAACGTATAGGAGATTCCCTGGAAGATGCAGGAAAGGTACATCCGGATCTTGTTCTTTTGACAGAAATGGCGCCTATCTGTGGAGTACATGAACATAATTTGTACGAGTTTAAAAAAATTAAAGATTTCCTGGAGGAAGAAAATACAAATCTGTATTACCAGACAGCAGAAAGGGTACCGGATGGAGATGTATGTAAAATTCTTTCGGAAAAAGCGAAAAAATTTGGAATGTATGTTGTGGCGGGGATTTTGAAGAAAGAAGGGGAACATATTTTTAATACCGCTGTTATTTTTGGGCGGGATGGGGAGCTGGTGGGTCAGTATGATAAAACACATCTTACTTTTGGGGAATTGGTAGATGGAATTAGCTGTGGAAATCAGTATCCTGTCTTTGAATTGGATTTTGGGAAAGTTGCCATTCATATCTGTTATGATGAATGGTTTCCGGAAGTATCCAGAGATTATGCGAATCAGGGGGCTGAGATGCTGCTTCTTCCTGTAGCAGGGGGAAAGCCTATTACATGGACAGACGAAAGGTTAATTATTATGGAGATAAGACACTGGTTTATGGTATGCCTGGGACTGCGGAAGAAATGAGAAATACTTTGGACTCAGAACTTTTGGAAAAGCTGGCAGAACTGTACAAAGGGGGAAAGGCATGATAAAAATTGCAAGAACAGGGGCTGGATTTGAAAAGGAAAGGCTGATGGCGCCTTTTGGATTTAAGGGCGGATATGTAACTTCCACATGGCAGGTCAGTGTCTATGTAGAAAGCCAGACTGGAGAAAAGGGAATCGGACTTGGCCTGCAAAGCGTACTTTGGTCAGACGAGCAGGTATTTGGGAAAATGAAGGAAGCAGGAGGAAATGCTGCCATGTTTCTTATTACCCAGTATGCAGCGGAGAGACTAGAAGGGATGAGTTTTGAAAATCCCATACAGCTTCTGGATGAAATTTTTCCAGCGGTATATGAATATGCAAAAGTAGTCACAGGGAAAAAAGACCTGCGAAAGACCTTTGTGCTGAATGCACTGGTTCCCATAGATTTGACGTTATGGCAGCTTTATGCAAAAGAACAGGGAATTACAGATTTTGATCAGATGCTTCCTGATTTTGCAAAGATGGCGCTTTCTTGCCATCAGGAAAAGCTGGCAGCGATTCCATTGATTACCTACGGAATGAGCGTAGAAGAAATTAGAAAAGAAGTGGAAAAGGGTTCCTTTTTCCTGAAAATAAAAATCGGATGTGATCCTGATGGGGACAAGGATCCGAAAAAGATGCTGGAATGGGATAAAAACCGGCTGACAGAGATTCACTGGCTTTTGAAAGATGCACGAACACCATATACAGAAAATGGAAAGATCCCTTATTATCTGGATGCCAATGGAAGGTATGAAAGTAAAGAACAGATTCTGGAGCTTCTGGAACATGCAAAAAAGATTCATGCCTTAGATCAGATTATTCTTTTAGAAGAACCATTTAAAGAAGGATCGGATATACAGGTGGGAGACTTACCCGTAAGGGTAGCGGCAGATGAAAGTGCCCACAGCGATAAGGATGTAGCACATTTGATTGAACTGGGATATAAGGAGTGTGTTGTACAATGATAAAAATTGGCGTTGTAAATATTGATGTGTCTCATCCTCTTGCCTTTTCAGGAATTTTAGAAGAGGAAAACAGAGCCAGATATACGGCGGTTTATAATGAAGGCTTCCGTGGGGAGGACGAAGTAAAAGCTTTTTGCGAAAAAAGACATTTGGAAAAGATTTGCAGCTCCGTAGAGGAACTGGCAGATTGTGTTGATATCGGCTTTATTCAGGGATGCAATTGGGATAAGCATTTGGAATATGCCCAGATTTTTCTTGACAGGAAAAACCCTGTGTTCATTGATAAGCCTATCGTAGGAAACCTGGCAGAATGTAAGAAACTGGAAGCTCTGGTTGAAAAAGGGGCAGTTATTCTTGGGTCTTCCTCTCTGCGTTATGCTTCTGAGATTACGGAGTTTATGAACAGACCAGTAGAAGAACGTGGAGAGATTCTTCATATTATGGGAACCTGCGGAGTAGATGAGTTCAATTACGGGATTCATGTAGTGGAGGCTATAGGCGGCATGCTGAAAGGTGCAGTAAGTACCAGGTTTTCTTCCAGAGGAACAGTAGACGGAAATGAATGCGAAAGCTATTCAGTTGTCTTTGAAAACGGAGCTACAGCCGATTATATTACTGTAAAAGGCGTTTGGCTTCCCTGTCATTTTCTGGTAACTACCACAAAAGACGTTTACTATGTTCCTGTGGATGTAGGCAAGGTATATAAGCAGCTTTTGAATCGAATCTGCGATTATGTCTAATGGAGAAGAAGGCATGAAAACGGTAGAATTCATCTGCAGTATTCATGACTCGTCATACCATTTTTAAGATTGAAAATGAACCGGAGTTGTTTAAATAAAGAGAACTGACAGCGTAAAAACTGTCAGTTCTTTTGCTCTTTTGGATCCATTTTCCACAATATATCCATCTTTTTCACATCTTCCGCAGGCAATTGCATCATGGCCACAGAGGAGAAACGGTGTTCTTTGCATTCCTGCTCCAGTGCACCGCTGTAGCGACGCACTGTATCCAGAACATTTTTCAGGCCAAGCCCATGGGGACGGGAGCGATCCTTCTTGGTGGTAGCGGGGGTACGGCCGGTGCCCAGAGGATTATTTTCCACACTGTTTTCCACACGGAAGAAAATAAAATTGTACTTGTATCCGATGGAGATGTGGATAAATCGTTCCTTGGGATTCGGAAGCTTTTGGCAGGCTTCTATGGCGTTGTCCAGCAGATTGGCAAGCACGGCACACAGGTCAATGGACGGGATGGAGAGGGAGACCGGCAGGTGGATGATATAGGTAAACTGGATGGAAAGTGCCCTGGCTTCCGCCTGTTTGCAGTTTATGATGGCGTCGATCACCTCGCTGCCGCTCTGGCAGGAGGCAGCCTGCTCTGAGGCGGCATCCAGAAGGCTGCGGATATATTCTTTTGCCAAAGGTGTGTCATCGCTTAAAAGCTCCTGCAGTGTGAGAAGGTGGTTGGTAAAATCATGTACCTGTTTGGCAATTGTCTTCTGATTGGAAAAAAGCCTGTGGTAGTTGTCTGCCAAAAGCTGGTTTGTATAGTTCCACAAGCCCTGCTCATCTGCAGTATGCCGATACCGGGCAGACCATGCGATCAGCAGAAAACAAAGGGCTGCCAGTAACAATAGGAGCAGTCCCAAAAGAATAACAGCTCTCTGCAGAAAAAGAAGGGAATCTGAAAAGAGCAGAGTTGGCAGCACAAAAAGAATCGTATAAGATGTCCCGCTAATGCCAAGAACCAAAAGCAGCCTGCCCTTTCCGAGCACCCTGAGATAGGGATAATAGCTTCTGAGACTGAAAAAGAGCAGGACGGATGCGGCGGCAGATAAAAGTCTGTGCAAAAGGGAGAAATACCCTGGATTATGGAACATAGTCAGGTCATAGTGCATACCAGCGGGATCCCGGAAAAGCAGGATCATAACACCTCCCAGGAAGATGCTTACCGCTGCAACAAGAAAAAAGGACAGTACGCTGGCCGTAACGCGGAGCATAAGGCCGCCGGAAGAAGAATACCCGGCAAGGCATGCGGAAAAAAGAACCGTAATCAGTAGGATCCAGCAGGATTGGACTTGGATCCTTCCTAAAACAAAGCTGATAAAAGTCATAAGGGCAGGCGAAATATAGATAATTTGCCTGAGGGCTCTGCGGTCCTCATCTGCATCGGTCATATAGGTGATCATCCGGATAGCAATAAAATTACGGAAATATTCATAAGCCAGCTCTAAGCCGGAAAAAAGGGGCATATCCATTACACGTTCCATTCCTTTGCAATGTAAGATTTGAGATTGGCCAGCATCCTTCTGCTGACAGGAAGCTGTTCCCCGTTTATCAAGGTAACATCTGTCCCGGAAATATGCCGGATATAATCCGTATTGATAAAACAGCTGCGGTCAATAAAGAGAAACCTTAAGTCATGAAGCAGTTCAAAAAGCTCCCGGATCCCATGTCTGTCTGTGATTGTCCGGTCTACCGTATGGATTTCCAACAGCCTGGATACCCGGATCACGTACAGAATATCATTATGGGGAATCCGATAATAGCTGCCGCTGTGCTTTACGGTAAGATAAGATTTCTGCATGGACGAAAGACGGAGGACTGCGGCATCCAGCGCCTCATATAATTCTGTATCCATGCGCAGTTTGTGAACATAGCGGAGAGCCTGGTAGCGGTAGCCCAGGGCCGCAAACTCAGAGTGGGCGGTAAGGAAGATCAAAAGAGCCTGGGGGTGATATTTCATGATCTGCTCTGCTAGCTGAAAACCGTCAATTTCCGGCATATCCACATCCAGTATAAACACATCCCCGAGGTCACGGTCCTGTATGGAAAACCATAATTCCCTGCTGGACGGATAAACCGTTACGGAATAATCTTCAGAGTGCTTAAGAATCTTTTTTTGAATTTCATTCAGTTCTGTTTCATTATCATCACATACAGCAATTCGAATCATAGGCGCCTCCCTTTACTATCTTAAAAAAGTATAGCATGGCAGAGAAGCTGCTGTCAATTTGCCGGAGATACCGTTTGGACCTGAAAAACAGCCATTTTGACAAAAAAGGGAATGGCAGCGGGAATGGTGTGATACAATAGGTGTGCATGAGAAATACGAGAAAAAGGGGGAAGAGAAAATGCCGATCATTGCCAGAGACCTTACCAAGGTTTTTAAGATGCCGGCACATGCGCCGGGAATTGCAGGGGCCTTAAAGCACGTGGTTCATCCGCAGTACACGGAAAAAGTGGCGGTGGATCATGTGAGCTTTGAAATCCATGACGGAGAGTCTGTTGCCTATATCGGCCCGAACGGAGCCGGAAAATCAACTACCATCAAGATGCTTACAGGGATTCTCCACGCCAGCGGCGGAGAGATTGAGATTCAGGGGGTAAATCCCTATAAGGATCGGATTGCCAATGCCAGAAACGTTGGTGTTGTGTTCGGTCAGAGGACACAGCTTTGGTGGGATATTCCCGTGGAGGAATCTTTCAGGCTGCTGAAAGATATCTATGAAATCCCGGATGCACGTTATAAGGAAAATATGGAACTTTTTAAGGAGGTTTTCGGGCTTGGGGAATTTATCACCAGGACGGCAAGGAGACTTTCTTTAGGTCAGAGAATGCGGGCAGACCTTGCAGCCTCCCTTCTGCACGATCCGAAAGTGCTTTATCTGGACGAGCCCACCATCGGGCTGGACGTTACAGTCAAGGAAAATATGCGCGAGCTTATCCGGATGATGAACCGGGAACGGGGTACCACCATCATTCTCACAAGCCATGACCTGCAGGACATAGAGGATCTTTGCAGGAGGGTGATCGTAATTGATCAGGGCCGTATCATAAGCGATGTGGAAAGGGAACAGCTCCAGTCCATGTTTGCCCATGAGAGGGGTGTGCGCATCAGTCTGAAAAAGCCGGGGAGGGATGTTTATCAGAAACTTTTGGAGCACCCGGAGCTTCGCCTGGAAATGGAGGATGCCCATACCATCACGGTGATGTTTGACCTCCATATCCATACGGCTTATGAGGTGATCAGTCTGGTGGAAGAGCTGGCGGACATCCGGGATATTTCTGTGATCGAGCCGGATATTAAGCAGGTAATTGAAAAAATATATCGTTCAGAATTGCAGGTGAATAGCTGATGATCAGATTTTTCAGAAAGTATAAAGGTTTTGCAGGATGCACTATCAGCACCAGACTGAACTACAGGGGGGCGCTGCTTATGAATATTGTAAATGCCAGCGTATCCCTTGTAGCATCCTTGTTTTTATGGAATGTACTGTTTCAGGAACAGTCTGTCATTTCCGGATATACCAGGGATGATATGATCGTTTACCTTATGATCGTATTTCTAATGCAGTCCATCCTGGGCAATGGTACGGAATGGGAGATAGCAGGTTCTGTGCTGGAGGGTTCCATCATTATGGATCTGATCAAGCCCATAAGCTTTCAGAGCCGTTGTTTGTTTCAGACGATAGGGTCCGCTGCGGCAGAGGGGGCGGTTGCCGCATTTGTGACCGGAACTGCAGCGGTATGCCTTTGCGATCTTGGAAAATATCTGGCGCCGGAGCGTTTCTTTTTGTTTGCGGTGAGTATCCTTATGGCTTTTTTTGTGAAGTTTTGTATTTCCTATCTTGCCGGGCTTTGCTGCTTTTTTACCAGCAACGGATATGGGGTAATCTACATGCGGCAGGTAATTACGGACATTTTTTCAGGAGCACTTCTTCCTCTGTCCTTTTACCCGGAGTGGTTTGAGAAAATTGCGAAAGTGTTGCCTTTTCAGTCCATCATGTATACACCCACGCAGATCTTTCTGGGAAGAACCGAGGGCGCACAGGCAGTCAACATGCTGCTTCTGCAGCTTGTGTGGGTGATCGTGTTATGGGTATTCGGGTACTTTTTCTTTCGCTTTGCAATCCGCAGAGTAACAATTCAGGGAGGATGAAAATGCTTAGGAATCTGAAACTCTATTTCCGATACAGTGCCCAGAATATCCGGGGGCTGATGGAATATAAAAATGATTTTATCGTATCCACCATTGCAGGGGGCATATGGCAGGCTGTGGGTCTTGTATTTCTGTTTGCACTGTTTCACAATATTTCTTCTGTGGCAGGCTGGAATATGTATGAGGTGTCGCTTCTGTACGGCTGTGTGATGTTCAGCGAGGGCGCCTATACACTTTTGTTCCAGGGAAGTACGGGAATGAAACACCGGATAAGAACAGGAGAATTTGACAGATATATGCTCCGTCCGGTGAATCTTACCACGCAGATTCTGGGCGCCCAGATCAACTTTGCAGGATTATGTACCCTGATTACTGCCTGCAGCCTGATGGTGTATGCACTGCGCAGGCTTCACCTGGAAACCCATGCAGGAATGCTTCTTTTGTTTGGGATAAATCTGCTCTTCGGAGTTTGTATCCGGGCAAATATGGAGCTGATGGGACAATCCATTGCCTTCTGCCTGATCAATGTATCCAGTCTTCAAAATATATTGTATGATGTGCAGAACTTTGCCAAGTATCCTCTTACTATTTATCCGAAATCAGTCCGTGTGGTCCTTGTGACGGTTCTTCCTCATGCAGTGGTCAGCTATGTTCCCGTATGCCTGCTTCTTGGGCGGCTGGCACTCTGGCCCTATATCCTTGGCGTTCCCTGCTCCGTGGTGTTTATCACATGGCTTAGAAGGCTGATTTTTAACAAAGCAATTACAAAATATGAAAGTGCGGGAAATTAAAGAGAGAGCCGTTTCAGGCTCTCTTGTACTTTCCGGGAGTAATTCCCTTATATTTTTTAAATGTCCTGATAAAATAACTCAGGTCATTAAATCCATTTCGATAGGCGATTTCCGTAATAGAATCATCAGTAGTGGAAAGCTGGTAGCAGGCTTGCTCAATTCGCTGACGATTCAGGTAATCCATAGGAGTCTGGTGTGTCATTTCCGAGAAAAACCTGCAGAAATATTTAGGTGACATGGAGACGGAAGCGGACATCTGCTGCAAAGTCAGGGGCGCTGCATAATTATGCTCGATAAATTCCAACACCTGTTTTAGCTGAAGAATGCGCTTATAATCCCTTCGTGCTTTGGTAATGCCGTCCAGATAGTAATGATTACTAAAAACAATACCAAAAAAGTGGTAAAATTGTCCAAGAACAATTAGCTCATATCCGGATCCTTTCTTCCAGATGGCATCAAAAAGACGGTTTACCGCATACAGTATTTCAGGATATTTATTTGTAAAATGATGATAGACCATAATTTCCTGGTGAATAATTTTCTGCATATAGCCCGCACAGGTGGAATTATGCTTTAAGAATACATTTCCGTCAAATACAAGACACTGGTAAATACAATCTTCGGGAATGCCGCTGTGCAGGATTCCGCTATGGACAAAAATCACATCTCCGGGCACTGCGGTAAAACTTTTTTCGTCTAAAGTGACAGTGAGTGTTCCTTTTAGGATACGCATGATTTCATATTCCACATGCCAGTGGTAGGACATAACATATCTGGGATGGGCACTGTCCAGATGATGAAACTCAAAAGGAAAGTCATACGTACCTCTGGGCCTGTCTTCATTGTGGTCTAAGTCATGCAAGATAACACCTTCTTTCGATTGTTTATAAAAATTTTAGAGACATTTTTGAAATAATGCTGGAAAAGTGAATATTGTCCTATTTTTTGCTATTATAACACAAGTAATTTCATGTTGGCAATCGTATAATTTAATCATAAGGACTGTAAGGAGCGTTATAGTCCGTAAATACATATATAATGGAGGTATTTTAACCATGGCAAAGAGCAGATTAATCGGAAGCTATCCAGTAATCGGTATCAGACCAACCATCGACGGACGCCGCGGCGCATTGAAGGTTCGTGAGTCTCTGGAAGAGCAGACCATGAATATGGCAAGATCCGCAGCAAAATTATTCGAAGAAAATCTTAGATATTCCAACGGCGAACCTGTAAAGGTAGTAATCGCTGATACAACTATCGGCCGTGTTGCAGAATCCGCAGCATGTGCTGATAAATTCAGAAGAGAAGGCGTTGACATTACTGTAACCGTTACTCCATGCTGGTGCTACGGATCCGAGACAATGGATATGGATCCTCAGACCATCAAAGCTGTATGGGGCTTTAATGGAACAGAAAGACCTGGTGCAGTTTACCTTGCATCTGTTCTGGCTACACATGCACAGAAAGGTCTTCCGGCATTCGGAATTTACGGACATGACGTTTGCGAAGCAGACGACACCTCTATTCCGGCAGACGTTCAGGAAAAACTGTTAAGATTCGGCCGTGCAGCAGTTGCAGCAGCTTCCATGAGAGGAAAATCTTATTTACAGATCGGTTCCATCTGCATGGGTATCGGCGGATCCATTATTGATTCTGACTTTATTGAGTCCTACCTTGGCATGCGTGTAGAATCTGTTGACGAAGTAGAGATTATCCGTCGTATGACAGAAGGAATCTACGATGAAGCAGAATTCCAGAAAGCTCTTGCATGGGCTAAAGAAAAATGTATCATCGGTTTCGATAAGAACCCGGCAGAACTTCAGATGACAGATGCGAAGAAGGAAGAGCAGTTCGAATTTGTTGTTAAGATGGCTGTTATTATCAAAGACCTGATGAACGGCAATCCAAACCTTCCGGAAGGCTGTGAAGAAGAGATGGTAGGCCATAATGCTCTTGCAGCAGGTTTCCAGGGACAGAGACAGTGGACTGACTTCTATCCAAACGGTGACTTTGCAGAGGCTATGCTGAATACATCCTTTGACTGGGACGGCGCAAGAGAGCCATACGTTCTGGCAACAGAAAATGACGTTCTGAACGGACTTGGCATGATGTTTATGAAACTTCTTACCAACCGCGCTCAGATGTTTGCAGATGTTCGTACCTACTGGAGCCCGGAAGCAGTTAAGAAAGCTACCGGATATGATGTAGAAGGTGTTGCAGCAGCAAACGGAGGATTTATCCATCTGATCAACTCCGGAGCATGCTGTCTGGATGCCAACGGCGCTGCAAAAGATGCTGACGGAAATCCTGTTATGAAGCCATGGTATGAAGTAACACAAGAAGATCAGGATGCAATCATGAAGAATACGACCTGGAACTTTGCTGATATCGGATATTTCCGTGGGGGCGGATATTCTTCCAGATTTGAAACAAAGGCTGAAATGCCTGCAACTATGATTCGTCTGAACCTTGTAAAAGGCCTTGGGCCGGTTCTGCAGATTGCAGAAGGCTGGACTGTGGATCTTCCGGAAGAAGTTTCTGACAAACTTTGGAAACGTACGGACTACACATGGCCATGTACTTGGTTTGCACCAAGATGTGATGGAAAAGACGGTGCATTCAAGACTGCATACGATGTAATGAATAACTGGGGAGCTAACCATGGTGCAATTTCCTACGGACATATCGGTGCTGACCTTATTACCATGTGCTCTATGCTCCGTATCCCGGTTTGCATGCACAACGTACCGGAAGAGAAGATTTTCCGTCCGGCGGCATGGAACGCATTTGGTATGGACAAAGAAGGCGCAGATTACAGAGCCTGCAAGAACTACGGACCTCTTTACAAATAATTACCGCATATATCCCAAAGCCTCTCCGGATGACCGGAGGGGCTTTTGCTGTTGTCGATTTTTTTCGTGAAATTTGTAAAAAAGGGGATTACTATTTTAGGAAATGTATGATAGAATAGTAACAGCATCTTGAAACGGCATAATATGAAAAGAAAAATACTCTTTATAAAGAGAAAGATTGAAGGGGAAATTATGAGGAAGTGTGTGAAGGCATTTTGGGCTTTGTTGATATGCATTCTGATGACTGTGAATGTGTACGCAGATGAGGTGGGCATGTCTCATAGACCAGATCTGGTTACAGATTATTATATGATCGTGGAATCACCGGACGGAGGCTTGGATTTTTATTCCAATGCAAGCGCTGAGAGCTCTAAGCTGAACAATGAACTGATTCCCAATGGAACCGCACTTCATATTGAAGGCGAGAAGACAGATGAGAATAACCGCATATGGGGTTATACACAGTATCACGGAATGTACGGATATATTCTGGAGGATGACTTAAGACCTGCTACAAAATCAGAATGCATCGATTCCGAGCTTTACCTTGCAGGGAAAGACAATGTGGATTACAATGCAGATTATGATATAGAGCCAAGACAGGACGCAGGAAGCGTTTATTTGTATCAGGGTCCTGGAGAAAAATACGGTAAGGTTCCGGGCACAGATGCCATTCCCGGCGGTTCGAAGCTTCATGTAACCCTGGATGCAGATATGAAAGACGGAAGCCATTGGGTGCAGGCAGAAACACAGAACGGTACTAAAGGCTGGGTAAACATGAGAGGAATGAAGCCTTATGGTACGGCGGATACTGATAATAATCTTGTAAACATGGAAGTGAGTAACAATACACAGAGTCAGCAGACTGACGATGGACAGGGTACGGTTCCGGAAGCAGCAGGTGAGACACAGAATGGAACTCCGGAAGTGTCAGGGGAAGCACAGAATCAGTCTAATAGTGAGGAACAGACCGGTACGGAGCCAGCAGAGGATCCCAAGGAGGCGGATCTCCTTGCCAAGGGGGCGACTGCTACGGTGACCCCAAGTCCGGAGCCGACGAAGGCTCCTACTTCTACACCGAAGCCAACGAAAGCGCCCACGGCAACTCCTATGCCGACTTCCACACCGACTCCGACACCAGAACCCACCAAGGCGCCCACAGCGACTCCGCAGCCGACCGCTACAGCGGTTCCAACACCTGAGCCAACCAAGATACCTACGGAGACTCCTGCTCCAACAGCAGAACCGACAAAAGAGGCTGTGCCAACGGCTGAACCTGCGAAGGAAGCAGTCAAGGAAGCAGAAGCGGAAACGGCGCCAAAGGAGACTGACAGCAAAGAAGCATCTGCGGATCAGGTGACAGGCGTTTCTTCTATTGTGAAAAATCCATTTGTATGGATTATCATTGTTGTGATCATTGCAGTGGTCATCCTGCTAATCTATCATTTCAAAAAGAGAGACAATAACGAATAAAAAGTAAGAAGAATTTAATCTCCTGCCGATTACCGGCAGGAGATTTTTTGCGTATGACGGGCAGGCCGTTAGTATGTGGTGAAAGTTCATAAGGGGCGTAGTTGGCGATGAACAGAAATCTGATATAAGGCGTACATGGCGGATAAGCTGGCTTAACACAGTGAAGTCCTAGGAAATTACAAGTACAATAACGGTATCTTTTTCGTCCGGCAGAAGAATGGTCTCATTAGACTGTGCAGCCAGGCTTAAGAAAGTAATCTCCGGGTAATTCTGCACTGCCCAACCGTTTTTTAACACTTCAATTTCTGCGCCGGTAGAGAGGAGGTATGCTTCTTTGATCTGAACGGGTGAGATACCTGTCAGGGCAAGGGGGCCTACGGGCTGCTCCATTACATGGAGATAGAGTTTTCCTTCCCCGGCGGTGATACGGCATCCGAAGGCGGAGACGGGAAGAGGACTTAATCCGCAACGGTAAATGCTTTCCCCATTCAAGCGAATCCACTGGGCAATTTCAGATAAAATATCAACGGAGCGGTTGGGAATATTGCCTCGGGCATCCGGTCCCACATTTAACAGATAATTGCCGTTTTTTGAGACGCACTCCACAAGCTGATGGATACAGGTGCGGGAAGTTTTATAGCATAAATCGGTTCTTGTATAGCCAAAGCTGTTATTCATGGTTTGACAGGCTTCCCAGCAGACAGGCTTTCCTCCGGGGGTAAAGAACGGCTTCGGTGGAATGATTTGTTCCGGTGTTGCAAAATCGCCGGCCCAAGCCGCAGGCATGTCAGATAGTATGCTGCCGAGGGAGCCGGCGTTTGCTTCCAGCCGGCTGTTGAGGAGAATGCCTGGCTGCAGCGAGCGCACCATGTCCACCAGTTCTTTTGCACGCCAGTTTTCACCGGAGTGCCCCTCATAAGAAAAATCGAACCAGAATAGATCAATCTTTCCATAGTTGGTGCATAGTTCCCTGACCTGCATGTGCATGTAGTCCAGATATCGGTCAAAGGAGCAGTTTTCGTCCCTTCGTGCCGGCAATCCTCTTTCAGGATGGAAAGGATCTTCATATGCGGGGTAATCGGGGTGATGCCAGTCCACAAGAGAATAGTAGATTCCTACGTGAAGACCTTCTGAGCGGAACGCATCTGCATATTCCAGGATAAGATCGCGTCCAGCCGGGGTATTGGTGGATTTGTAATCAGTATAAGCTGAATCGAACAGACAAAAACCTTCATGGTGCTTGGCTGTTAGGACGGCGTATTTCATGCCAGCCTCTTTTGCCATACGTGCCCATAGGCGGGGATTGTAATCCACCGGATTGAAGGAATCAAAATACTTTTTGTATTGTGCTGAGGGTATCTGAGCAATGCTGGCATACCATTCCCCTTTGGCGTGGACGGAATAGAGCCCCCAGTGTATAAACATGCCGAAACGCGCCTCCTGGAACCATTTTGTATCAGCCATGGTAAAAATCCTCCATTTCCAAAAAAGTGAGCAGTTTTTGTCTGGCGGCGGACACTGACCTGCCGTCCCTGGTATAATCACGGAAAGTGGTGCAGACCGTTCGAATTAATGCATCGGTCTTTTCAGGGAAGACAGACGCTGCCTGTATAAGCAGTTCGTAATCTTCGGCTCCGCCCCGTTGAGCTTCAAAGCGCATACTTCGCCAGGGAACCCCGTTTTTTCCGGGATATACAATATGAGCGTCTCCGGCGGGCAGAAGCGCACCCTTATGGGGGCAGCATGCGCTGTGCCAGATGTCCTCTCCGATATAGTAATTGAATCCCCAATGCAGGAATCCGGATAAGCGGTAAAGCGCACCCATCCACAGTACAAGACGGCTTACGGTGAGGGGAAGATCCATACTGCGGTTCATTGTCGGGCCTGCCGGAAATGCACAGGTATAGAACCACATTTCTTCCCCGGCAGCCTGCAGAGCTTCGTAATCCTTTTTCCATTTTTCGTAAGTGTCTTGTTTGGGTACCCAGATATCAATGCCTCCGCCCAGATTGACAGTTTCTACTGCGTCAATAATGGGTATGCCAGGCAGAAATTTCCGGAACATGGCTGCAAGGATGCGGTAGGTTCTATCGTTGTGAGTCTGGGGCTCATCGGCCAAAGCCTGGGTCATGCGGGCTTCCCAGCCATTTTTTTGGATAATCCGGAACCATTCTGAGAAATAGAGACGCATTTCCATATAACCTTGCAGGGTAGTAATGCCTGTGGTCTGGTTCCAGTTGGGATAATACTCATCCTCATCCCACTCATGCCAATGGGCCACATGCCCGCCACATAACATGACGGCGCCTTCCTCCAGGGCAATCTGCCCAGCCCGTTCGGCCATGGAGAAATCGAATCCAGTCAACAGGCCGTCCTGATGGATGGCATCCCCTGTCGGCAGTAGGATATGGGTACAGCGCAGGTCGATCTGAGCCCTGACATATTGGCGGAAACTATCCCAGTATTCGGTGCTGCCTTTTACGGTTTTGCTCTGGGAAGCCAGGCCTTCGTAGTCAAAGAAGTTCAGCATGCCAAGCCTGGCCTGTGTCAGAGCGGGGACAACGGGCATATGTACAGTGTAATGTACAGGGATGATTACTTCACAGGTCCGCTGTCTGATTGTAAGCCTGCCGGAATATATGCCGGGCGTTGTTTCCGGAGAAGCTTCTGTACACAGGTAAAGAGCAAATCGTCCGCCCTCAGGGACTTCTCCGTAAAAGGGTTCCAATGCGTCATAGACTTCAAATGGCGCTTTGCGAGTGACAAATTCCCGACAGCTTTCGTAGTCGGTAGTAGTCATCACAGTGGGAGAGGTATTTTCGTTTACGCCCACGGAGTGCAGCCGGTATATCCGCAGGATGGGGGAAGAGCCTTCAATTGGAGAGTAGGGAATATCAGGGCTCCAGGATACAGATACAGGCGCATGACCGGCGTCCACAAGGAGCTGGGCACCGTCATGTCCTCCCCGGGGAAGGTGCATGGTGATATGGTTGATGGCATTGTGCTTTGTATCTGGGTAGATCCAGTCCGTATCATGAAAAACAGAAAACCGTATCATGTAATATCCTCCTTATCTTCTTCCGGAATGATTGCCGGAATATGTACTGTAACTGAGGTTCCTCTTCCAGGAAAGCTCTTGCAGTACAGCCCGTAAGGGAAGCCGTAGGCGAGAGTCAGCCGCTCCTGGATGTTGCGTATTCCATAACCGCCGGAGACTGTGGAATGCTCAGGCAGCACCGTCCGGGAAAAGATCTTAAGAAGAGTCTTCTGATCCATACCAATTCCGTCATCCTCCACAGTGATCCGGATTCCATCAGAGTGCCTTCGCAGTGTCACTTTCAGACGACCGGATTTGGAAGGCTTTTCAAAGATACCATGAAGTATGGCGTTTTCAATGATAGGCTGCAGAACGATCTTGATAATCTGACAGCGGTCTGCGGAAGGATCGATATCCCATTCTGACTGGATGCGGTTCTCAAAGCGCAGGTTCTGGATCTCCACATAGAGTTTTGCATGTTTCAGTTCATCGGACAAAGAGATTACCTCTCGCCCCTTGCTGAGGGACAGACGGTAAAATTTCCCCAGGGCGTTTACCATACGGCTGATCTCAGGGACATTACGGTCTATGGCGGTGCAGTTGATTAAATCCAGAGAATTATACAAAAAGTGGGGATTGATCTGTGCCTGCAGGGCTTTCAGCTCCAAACTCTGGATCTGGCGTCCCTGTTCCACGCTTTCTTCCATCAGAGCATCTACCCGATCCATCATCTGGTTGAAGCTTTTCATCATTTGTGCGATTTCATCGTTGCCGGAGGGCTCCAGCCGTACTGTTACATTGCCTTTTTCTACGGTTTGCATGATTGTGGTGAGCTGCCCGATCCGCTTCAGGGTAGACCGGCTGATCAGGCAGGCCAGGAGGTATGCCGTCAGCGCTACGCAGATAACAATAGCAAGCATTTCCGTACTTAGTTCACGGCTTAGCCGGAAGACGTCCCGGTGCGGCAGAATACTGGCAATACACCAGTTTGACGGACCGATTTTTTTGCAGCGGACATAGTATTCCGTGCCTTCCGTCTGGATTGTTTCCCAGGTGTCTGAGGTGAGATCCTGAACCTGCTTCACCAATGTATCTGTATGGGATATGGAGGGGGCAGGATCAGAGGAGAGCAAAATGTCCTCTCCCCGTAAAAGCAGCAGCAGACCGTTTTCTGTTATGGAGGTTCCCTTTACAAGCTCTTCCACACGGCCGGCTTCGATGTCCGCACGAAGGAGGGCAAGAGGTTCTTTTATGCTGCTGGGATTATAGATCATCTGTACGGAGGAAAAGCATTGCGTCTCTCCTTTGTCATAAGCGGTCTCATAGTCAGCAGGGGCGAACCATAGACGCCCGCCGTTTTTTGAGGCAGTTTGATACCAGCCATATTGATCCACCTCGCTGATCTGGACAATGTTGGTTTTGCTGTTGGAATAAGAATAATCGTTGCTCACGTAGATCCGGATGAGATCTACATCCGCAAGCATACAGAGATACTTAAATGTTTTGGCAAGCTGATCGGAATCTTCTAATCGATGGATATAACTGTAATCTCGTGGATCATTGGAAGCTGTCATATAAATCAGGGGATCCGTGGCAAGAATGTCGATCACTCCGTCCAGACGACCGAGCAGGCGCTCAAGAGCCAGGCAGGTATCGCCAAAAGCATTTTGTGCAGCCAGAAAAGTCTGCTCCTGTATCATGTGTTTGACCCGCAGATAGGCATAGAAAGAAAACATTCCCAATGGGAGGACGATGAGCAGGAAATAAATGCACAGCAACTTGCCCGCAAGTTTGCCCCGGACAGAGGACCATTGCAGCCATTGTATAAGCTTATTCTTCATATGTATGCCTCCGCTGGTATTCCCTGGGGGAGAGCCCCGTTTCGCGGGTGAATAATTTGACAAAGTATTTGCCGTCCTGGTACCCTACGGCGTTTGCTACTTCATAGAGCTTATAGTTGGTTGCGGCCAGCAGTTCTTTTGCGTGAAAAAGACGTACTTCAGTCAGCCGCCTGTTAATGGTTCTGCCGCAGCTTTTTTTGTATGCGGCGCACAGGTACGTGTTTGTAAAACCGAGATTGCTGGCGATGCTTTGTACTGTGAGGGAACAGTCGCCGTAATGGTTTTCAATATAGGTTTCCACCTGTGTGAAAATATCATGACAGGGAGAAGCCTGAGAAGTAAAATATTCCTGTGCGGTCTTAAGCAGGATATTCTGGAGCCCTGTGAGGGTATCCTGCCTTGATACAGTGTACAGCAGGTGGTCCGCCTGTGCTGTGAGCGTACGGATGTGGCGGTTTTCGCAAGCCTGCAGAAATAAAATGAGGATGCGGCAGTATAATTGGCGCAGATACTCAGGGGAGGTTGCTTCGCAGCGGCGGACTTCTTCATGCAGCCTTTGCAAAACCATAAGGGTACCTTCTTTTTGATTGTGCCGGATTAGTTTGTCCAACTGAGGGAGCAGGGCTTCATCAGCATGGAACACCTTTTCATTTAACGGACTTTCAGAATCGTGTTCCCCGTGAAAGAACAGCTCCTGTGCCGTAGGTTTTGCCTGTCGGCGAAGCTGTGATGTAACCTCTCTGACGGTATCTGTGATTTCTTCCAGGTTCAGCGGTTTTTCCACATAACTTGCGGCACGCAGTTTGATGGCTTTTTTTAGATATTCTTTATCAGAATAACCGCTTAGAAAGATGAGTTGGCATGATGGCAGAAATTCCCGCACGGCGGCCGCCATTTCCAAACCATTTAAGCGGGGCATTTTGATATCGCTAATGATTATCTCTGGTCGGAATCTGCGCGCCTGTTCTACGGCCTCCTCGCCATCAGTAGCCAGATAGACATTTGTTACGGAAAGTTCCTTCCAGGGGATATGGTTTTGCAGGACGGTACGGGGCATTGCCTCATCGTCCACGACAAGTACGGAAAAATTCATCATATTCACCTCGGCTTTTTTATTTCATGATACAATCATATATAAAATGCTACAAAAATTCAAGCTTATTACCCCGTAAAAGAGAGAAAATAGACAAAGAACACAAAGATGCCCTCTTTTCGAAATGTTGTTCCGTTGTTTTCCGGAAATGCTTCTGTTAGAATAAAACCATCGAAAGATCAGTGCAGGAAAGAGGTATGGAGGAGGAGTGACGATGAAAAAGACCAGACACCCGTTTTTACACGATCTGAAGGAGAACCGCGTAAAATGGCTCATGATTCTGCCGGCGGCAATCGTCGTGATTTTAATGTGTTATATTCCTATGGGAGGTATCGTGCTGGCCTTTAAGGAATTTAATTATCACGATGGTATTTTCGGCAGTCCCTGGGTAGGACTCAAAAATTTTGAATATTTTTTTCAGTCAGGAAAAGCCTGGACTACAACAAGAAATACGATTCTTTATAACATTGCTTTTCTGTGCGTAAACACGCTGCTGCAGATTACCTGTGCCATACTGCTTAGTGAACTGGCGGGGAAATACTTTAAGCGCATTACTCAATCCATCATGTTCCTGCCTTACTTTATCTCCTGGGTTGTTGTGGGTGCGTTCATTTACAATATGTTTAACTATGAATTCGGGGCGGTGAATAGTTTTCTGAGAGCTTTAGGGATGGAACCGCTGGATGTGTACTCGAATAAAGCTGCCTGGCCGGTGATACTGATCATAGTCAGCGCATTTAAAAATGTAGGATATGGAACAGTCATGTATCTGGCAAGTATTGTCGGCATAGATGGAGAAATGTTTGAGGCTGCAGATCTGGACGGTGCTTCCATGTGGCAGAAAATCAGATACATCACACTGCCCTGCATACGCCCTACCGTGGTGCTTCTGTTCCTGATGGCTATGGGCACGATCATGAAAGGGGATTTCCAGATGTTCTGGCAGGTGACTGGAAATAATCCGATGGTGCTGGATGTGACGGATGTTATTGATACCTATGTGACCCGTTCCCTCCTTAATCTCCAGGAATTTGGCATGACAAGTGCGGCAGGACTCTATCAGTCGGGCTTATCCTTTATTTTGGTTTTGATCGCAAATCATGCGGTAAAAAAGGTTGAACCGGATTATGCACTGTTTTAGCAATATGACTGCCCCATGGTGAAGGACAGTGGGGTATGGAAGAGGAATAGAAGGGAGAACAGGTCTATGGTGGGCGCAAAGTATCAGTGCAAGAAACCCATAGGGAGGGATCGTGTCATATTTAACATCATTTCCTATATAATACTGGCGGTGCTTTCTGGAGCTTGTCTCCTACCTTTTCTGCTGGTATTAAGCGGTTCCATATCTGAGCAGTATGCTATCTCGCTGCACGGTTACAGCTTGGTTCCCAAGGAGATTTCTTTTGAGGCATATAAAATGCTGTTTAAAATTCCTGAGGAGCTTTTGCGGGCTTACGGTGTTACGATCTTTGTCACTGTGACAGGGACGGTGATCGGACTGTGGCTTACAAGTATGGCGGCTTATGTACTGGCGAACCGCGATTTTCGGTATCGGTACCAGGTATCCTTCTTTTTCTACTTTACCTCCGTTTTCGGGGGTGGGTTGGTGCCCTGGTATATATTTAATACAAAATATCTTCATTTTCATAACAGCATTATAGCGCTGATCCTTCCGATTCTGATCAATGTAACTTATCTGCTGATTCTGAAAAGTTATATGATGAGTATTCCGGAATCGCTATATGAATCTGCGAAATTGGATGGCGCTGGAGACTTCAGAATATACATAAGTATCGCATTGCCGTTGTCGAAAGCGGGTCTTGCCACAGTGGGGCTGTTTATTGCCCTGAATTACTGGAATGACTGGTATAACGCAATGCTGTATTTGGATGAAGGCAGACGGGATCTGTATCCCCTGCAGTATTTCCTGAATAATATTCTTACTAAGGCTCAGGCCATGAACGCCGCTGCTGCAAGAAGCGGCATTCCAGCAAGCGATGTGCCCAGTGAACCAATGAAGCTGGCTATGACGGTGGTTGCCACAGGTCCTATTATTTTGTTGTATCCTTTTTTACAGAAATATTTTGTAAAGGGAGTTACGATTGGTGCGGTAAAAGGATAAATGTGTCATCTGGGTACTGCCGCATACGAAGACATGCTCGTGTAAAGATATATCTGTGTCATGTTTTTTGTGGGTAAAAAATTCGGAAGAATTTTTATAAAAGAATCAAAAAGGAGGAATGATTTATGAGAAGAAAAACTAGAATTGGTGCTTTGCTTACGGCCTTTCTGCTGGGAGTTGGCACTTTGGGCGTGTGTGGAAGCGAGGCTTTTGCTGCGTCGGAATCTTCTGAGGTGTCCGCACCGGATATTTCCGAAGAAGTGACGCTTGTTATGTACCTGATCGGCGATCGTCCCGTGGATAACGATGAAGTGTTTGCAAAGATTAATGAGAAGCTGAAAGCTGAGATCAATGCGACTATCGATGTGAAATTCATGAGCTGGGGTGAATACGAGCAGAAATATCCGCTGATCTTTGCTTCGGGAGAAGACTGGGATATTATTTATACAGCTGATTGGTGCTTCTATAATGCCCAAGCGACCAAGCAAGGCTTTTATGAGATTACCAAAGAGGCGCTGGAGACTTATGCGCCTATGACGGCGGAGACCATTTATCCCGAAGCTTGGGAACAGGCAAAGGTAAACGGACAGGTATTTATGCTGCCTATGAACTATAAAGAAATCACTTCCTACGTTTATATGGTGCGTGGCGATCTGATGGATAAATATAATATCGAATCGGTTGCTTCTCTGGACGAGGCGGAAGCTTACATGGATGCGATCGTAGCCAACGAGCCAACCCTGATTCCTCTGGACGTAGGTTCTGATTACGACAAATTATTTGTATTTGACCGTATGTGGGAAAAAGCGAACTGGGAATCCGAAGAGAAGGTGTCCGGTATCGGTACATGGCAGGCAATCGGCAGTGTCAGCGAATTGGATGATGAGGCTGTGGTAAAGGGTAATTACGATCAGGCAGAATTCGGGGGCGTTGTGGAGAGACTGAAGGACTGGAAAGACCGGGGATTCTGGAGTAAAAATGCGGTAGTAAATACCCAGAATAATACGGAGAGCTTCCAGGCAGGCAAGTCTGCATTGGCTCTGTGCAATGCAAATACTGCAAAAAGTGTTTACGCTCAGCTGACAACAGAGCATCCGGAATGGGACATCCGCGTGTTTGATGCCCAGGACGGCGTACCGCCTGTTCTAAATTCTTATCTGGCAAACGGTATGAGCATCTTCTCAAAGTCAAAGAATCCGGAGCGTGCCCTGATGGCACTTGATTATCTGCGCAGCGATGTAGAAATCAACAATCTGTTCTGCTACGGTATTGAAGGAAAGCACTGGGAAGCTTCCGGTGATCATGCACTGGTATCTTTGCCTGACAGTGCAAATTATGCATATGATGGCAACTGTAATTGGGGCGTGCGCAATGATGCAAGCTGGCGTGTCGTTGAGGGCGGTATCCCCGGTCTGGAGGAATTGAATAATGTCTGGAAAGAGAACGCACGCAGCAGACGCTTTCAGACGTTTGTGTTTGATGATAGCAATGTAAAAAATGAAATTGCGGCTATCACTGAAATCTTTAACACGGACTACAAGCTGCTGGGCTTGGGCTTTACGGACGATCCGAAAAACGATATCACAAAACTGAAAGAAAAAATGACGGCAGCAGGGGCGGAAACGGTGTATGCGGAAATGCAGAAGCAGGCGCAGGAATTCCTCTCGGCAAATGTAGAGTGATGTGAAATTTGTTTTCTTGAAAGATATGGGGTGGGAAGTGTTCCCGCCCCTTTTATGACGGCTGGTATTGACCGCAGAAGGGAGGGCATGGTGATGAAGAGGGAAGTAAATGCAGCGGATTGGGGGATTTTTCCGGGCTGCCATGAGGGAACGACAAAAAAATTTCGGGAACTTATGGAGGGGCTGGGGGATAAGACAGGAATTGTGTTGAAAATGGAGCCGGGGGAGTACCATTTTTATCCGGAATCGCCTTTGCAAAAGATGAATATTTCCAATCATGATTCGTGTAATGGGCTGGCAGTAGCACTTTTTATGGAAAGAGCAAATGATTTTACAATTGACGGGGGAGGCAGCAGTTGGATTTTACATAAGGGAATGCTTCCACTCTATATAAAGGATAGCAGCGGACTGTTCCTGAAAAATTTTTCCGTGGATTATGCCCGTCCGGTTTATTCCCAGGGAGAAATTTTGGAAGTAAGCAGGCAGAAAATGATCATCCGGATAAATCCGGAAAAATATCCCTGGTATGTGGAAAATAATAGATTAATTTTCAGCGGGGACGATTTTGCGTATGCCGTACACCTGTGCCTGGAAATGGATGCAGGAACCCATGCACCAGCATATGGGACGGAAGACCTGTACTTCTGTACGGAAACCCAGAGAGTAGGAAGACATCCCATATTCACCGCAATTTCAGATGATATGGTACAGATTGATCTGAAGGGTGAGGAACATTTTTTTGCAGGGAGCCGTTCAGGGAACCTGATGGTTTTCCGTCATCATCCCCGTACGTCACCCGCAGTTTATGCTGTGGACTCAAAAAATATCATATGCGAAAATATTCAGATACATCATGCGCCTGGTATGGGATTTCTGGCTGAACGATGCGAAAATATCTGTTTAAGGAAAGTTGAGGTATTTCCTCACAGAGAAACGGGAAGGTGCTTTTCGGTGGCGGCGGATGCTGCGCACTTTGTGAATTGCAGCGGAAGGATTCATCTGCAGGGGTGCCGCTTTGAAAACCAGATGGATGACGGGTTGAATGTACACGGTTTTTACGCTGTTGTAAGCAAACGGGAGGACGAATACAGGCTGCAGCTGGACTGGGGACATGCCATGCAAAGGGGCGTAGGTCTGGCAAATGCGGGGGATGAATTGGCTTTGATGAGGGCCAACGAGCTTATTCCATTTTGGAAGGGGAGAGTTCGGAAAATTTGGACAGGTGAATTGGGGAAAATGGAGATGGAAGTAGACAATTCTCTGCCGGCGTTGCCGGAAGGCCGCCTGGTGGTGGAAAATCTGACACAATCTCCGGAGGTTTTGGTGGAAAAATGTATTTTTCGCGGAAACAGGGCGAGAGGAGCGCTGCTCACTTGTAAAAAGGCAATGGTGGACCATTGCTTGTTTGAAACCTCCGGTGCGGCGATTTACTTGGAGGGGGAAGCAGAGTATTGGTATGAGTCAGGCGCTTTTCAAGAGCTGACCTTTAAGAATAATCGTTTTGTAAATTGCTCCTATATAACGGAATGGGGAAGCGCACCCATTGTTGCCTGCCCAAAGGTAAAGTGCGGCGGAAACCGTTTTTTTCACGGACATATATTATTGGAGGGGAATGAGTTTTCCTGCTTTGATAAACGTCTTTTGAAAATTCGTGGAGTGGAGGAAATCTGCATGAAAAATAACTGCTGTATTTTTACGGATACCTATCCGCCCAAAGAGGGAAAACGCTATGATATTACGGATTGTGGGAGTTTTCGGGCTGAGTGAGGACTTTGAACCGCAGTATTTTGTACTCTGATATGTTAAGCGGCTGCCCTGTATGTAATATTCAGGACAGCCTCAAAATTAGTTATTAACTACAACACCTTTCTGCAGCATTACGTTTGCATAAAGTGCCTTTTCACTTGTGGAGATGATGCAGTATGCAGTCTTTGCTTCTTCATAGAATGCAAATCTTTCGATATTTCCAACAGCCTTGCCGCCGCGTTCGTCATATTTTGCAACGATCTCTTTATATGTATCCCAGATGGGGGTTTCTACGTTATCCCCAGGCATAACCTCCATCAGGTTTACGGGATGCTCTACATAAGTATCCAGCGGGAACAGTTTCAGGATGGCATCCAGGATTTCCGGTACGCCGTGTCCGTCGCAGCGGATAGTAATAGCATTTTTTCCCATAGATTCTACAGGGAAATTGCCGTCTGCGATAACAAGACGGTCGCTGTGCCCCATTTCGCAAAGAACCTTTAATAATTCTGGTGATAAAATTTCTGGAATTCCTTTTAACATGATAAAAATCTCCTTTCTTTTAAACAGAAGTTTTTTTTATACCATAACCCGATTTCAAAAGAAAAACAAGGGAATTTTTTACGGGAAAATATGAAATTTTTATGGTTGACAGAAATGGAGGCTTGATGTATGATAAGCTCAAACAGAAACGTTTCGGTTTGGAACCGGAGACGTAGATAATCAGGAGGAAAAGAACTATGCCATTGGTTACATCAAAGGAAATGCTGTTGGAAGCACAGAAGGGCGGCTATGCAGTTGGGGCATTCAATGCAGAGAATATGGAGATGGTCAAGGCTATTATTCAGGCAGCAGAGGAGCTGAATGCCCCGGTTATGATTCAGACCACCCCATCTACAATTAAATACGGAACACTGGAAACCTACTCTGCCATTGTTGCAGCAGAAGCATCCAAGGCGAAAGTACCCGTATGTCTCCATTTGGATCATGGCAGCAGCTTTGAGCTTGCGATGCAGGCTATGAAAGCCGGATATACCTCTGTTATGATTGATGGATCCAAGCTGGATTTTGAAGGAAATATAGAAGTAAGCAGAAAAGTAGCAGATGTTGCGGCAGCAGTTGGTATTCCCTGTGAAGCAGAGCTTGGAAAAGTAGGGGGAAAAGAAGATGATCTGGAAGCGGAGGCTGATACCAATACAGATCCAAAAGAAGCAAAGGAGTTTGTGGAGCGCACAGGCGTAACATCACTTGCAGTAGCCATCGGAACAGCTCATGGATTCTATGTAGGAACACCGGTTTTGGATAAAGAACGTTTAAGTGAGATCCGCCAGGTGGTAGATATTCCGCTTGTACTCCACGGAGCATCCGGACTTACGGATGAAGACGTAAGGGACTGCGTAAAGCGGGGCATCTGCAAAGTGAATTTTGCTACAGAACTTCGTGCGGCATATACAAAAGCAGTGAAAGAACTTCTGGAAGAAAAGCCGGATACCATCGACCCGAAGGCATATGGGAAAGCCGGAATTGCCGCAGTGAAGACACTGGTTATGAGCCGCATGAGGGTTTGCGGATGTGACGGAAAAGCAGGAAAATAATCCGAATGAATAGCATGTGAAAGAAAAGGTGGTGTTTTTTGTGGCTGCGACTATGAAAGATCTTGCGAAACGTACAGGGCTTGGGCTTGCAACAATTTCTTCCTATTTTAATGGAGGGAATGTAAGGGAAAAAAACAGGGTCAAGATCCAGGAGGCCATTGAAGAACTCCACTATGAAGTGAATGAGGTTGCCAGGGGATTAAAAACCAATGCCACCAAAACTATTGGAGTTGTGATCCCGGAATTGAATAGTATTTTTTGCTCGGAAATCATTACAGGGATGGAAGATATTTTGAGAAGCCACGGTTACGCTACGATTATCTGTGACTGCCGTACAGACAGAATACTGGAAAGGGATGCAGTAGAATTCCTTTCCAGAAAGCGCGTAGATGGAATCATTAATATGCCGGTAGACATTACAGGAAGCCACCTGACTGTTTTTCAAAAAACTGGAAAGCCCATTGTCCTCATTGACCGTAGGATAAAGGGCGTGGAATGCGACAGTGTTCTTGTGGATAATGAAAAAGCTGCCATGGATGCAGTGGAGCTTCTTTTGGAAATGGGACATAGGAACATTGGAATTATCAGTGGTCCCAGGGATGTATCTACTGCCCGGGAACGTCTGGAGGGTTACTGCAAAGCCCATGGGCTTGCGGGGATTCCGGTAAGGGAATCTTTGATCTATCACGGTGACTATACAATCCAGGGCGGCGTGCTGGCATTGGAAACACTTGTAAAAAGAAATAAGGACATGACGGCAGTGTTTGTCACAAACTATGAGATGACCCTGGGTGCGGTAATCGGGCTGAACGAGCTTGGGATTCATATTCCTGAGGAATTATCGGTTATTGGGTTTGATAATCTGGAATTTGCCAGAGCCTGCAGCCCGAAGCTTACCATTGTTTCTCAGCCTACCAATGAGATTGGACGGGAAGTGGCCAGGATTATCCTGGCTCGTCTGGAGAGCAGGGAGACGGATAAAGTTACCAAAAAGCTGCAGACAGAGATGATCATGGGAAAATCCGTCAGCAAGATCAGCAAGTAGTCTCTCTTTGTCTGAGGAATGTGAAAAGTCCCATAGACAGTGGAACATGGAGGAAAAGATGAATAAACCATATTTATTGGGGATTGATATTGGAACCAGCGCCTGTAAGATCGCAGTGTTCTACCGGGATGGCAGGGTAGCTGCCCAGGCTTCAGGGGATTATCCGGTTTATTATCCAAAGGAAGGATGGGCAGAGCAAAATCCGGATGAATGGTGGAGTGCCGTATGCGGTGCCATCCGAAAAGCCCTTAAGGAGGGCGAAATCCTTCCGGAGGAAATCGCAGGCGTAGGAATTGACGGGCAAAGCTGGTCTGCCATTGCCATTGACCGGGATGGGAATGTACTGACAAATACGCCGATCTGGATGGACACCAGGGCGCAGTCTATCTGCGACAGGCTAAATGAAGAGATTGGTTCACATGAGATCTTTCAGATAGCAGGAAATTCCCTGCAGCCATCCTATACAACGGCGAAAATCCTGTGGTACAAGGAAAATAAGCCGGAGATATATGAAAAAATTGATAAGATCCTGCAGTCCAACAGTTTTATCGCGTATAAACTGACAGGAGCCATTACCCAGGATGTTTCCCAGGGCTACGGCCTGCACTGTTTTGACATGCGAAAAGGGGCCTGGGATAAAGAAATGTGCAGAAAGCTGGGTATTCCCATGGATTTTTTGCCTGACATTGTTTCCAGTGATACTGTTGTTGGAACGGTTACAGAGAAAGCTGCCAGGGAATGCGGATTATCCGCCGGAACCCCTGTTGTTGCAGGGGGGCTGGACGCAGCCTGCGGTACATTGGGAGCAGGGGTAATTCATCCAGGTGAGACGCAGGAGCAGGGCGGACAGGCAGGCGGCATGAGCATCTGTATGGATACCTACAAAGCAGATCCAAGGCTGATCCTTGGCTTCCACGTGGTTCCGGGACAGTGGCTGCTTCAGGGCGGCACTACCGGCGGCGGCGGTGTAATGCGCTGGTTTGAAAAGGAGTTTGCAGATTACGAAAGAGCCAGTCAGGAAAAAACAGGAAAGTCTTCTCTGGTACAGCTGAATGAGCTTGCAGAACCCATTGTTCCCGGATGTGACGGCGTAATATTCCTGCCTTATATGGCTGGGGAACGTTCCCCTATCTGGAATGCGGACGCCAAAGGCGTTTTCTACGGACTTGATTTTTCTAAAACAAAGGGTCACATGGTCCGCGCTTGTATGGAAGGCGTTGCACTTTCCCTGCGTCACAATCTGGAAGCTGCAGAGGAAGCAGGGGCAAAAGCAGAGGTTCTGCGTGCCATGGGCGGATCTGCAAACTCTTTGTTATGGACGCAGATAAAATCTGATATTACAGGCAAGCCCATCGTTGTTCCCTCCTCCGATACGGCAACCACCCTTGGTGCAGCTATCCTTGCGGGCGTAGGAGTGGGATTTTATAAAGATTACGAGGAAGCAGCAGCCCTTACTGTGAAAATCACCCGCAGCCATACACCCAATCCTGATAACCGGAAGATATACGATGGCGTATACGATACATATATAAGACTTTACCAATCTTTAACGCCGCTTATGAAGCGGCAGAATTATTGAAAAGGAGAATCCCCATGAAAGCAGCAGTTGTAGTAGCAAATGAAGAAGTACAATATCAGGAAGTGGAGGAACCGCAGGTTCTTCCAGGCTATGTTAAAGTAAAAGTAAAAGCATCCGGAATCTGCGGTTCTGATATTCCAAGGGTATTGCATAATGGAGTCCATTTTTATCCCATCGTTTTGGGACATGAGTTTTCCGGAGACGTAGTTGAGGTAGGAGAAGGGGTTACCAAAATAAAAGTAGGCGACCGTGTATCCGGCGCACCTCTTCTTCCCTGCATGAAATGCGATGACTGCCAGAACGGTAATTTTTCTTTATGTAAGCATTACAGCTTTATCGGATCCAGGGAGCAGGGAAGTAATGCAGATTATGTAGTTCTTCCTGAACAGAATGCAGTTCCTTTTGACCCGTCTATTTCCTATGAACAGGGAGCCATGTTCGAGCCGTCCACAGTAGCGCTTCACGGTCTTTTGCAGAATGATTACCAGGGCGGTCAGTATGTAGCGATCCTGGGGGGCGGAACCATTGGAATGTTTACGATGCAGTGGGCAAAAATTTTCGGCTCCAAAAAGGTAGTGGTTTTTGATATCAGCGATGAACGTCTGGAGCTTGCAAAACGCCTTGGCGCAGATGCGGTTATTAATACTACAAAAGAGAATTATATGGAAGAAGCTCTTGCCATTACCAATGGAAAAGGCTACGGATTTGTTTATGAAACAGCAGGACAGGTTCCAACCATGCATATGGCATTTGAACTGGCTGGAAATAAAGCCCATGTATGCTTTATCGGAACTCCTCATGTGGATTTAAGCTTTACACCGAAACAGTGGGAAAATATGAACCGCAAGGAGTTTAAGCTTACCGGTTCCTGGATGTCCTACAGTTCCCCCTTCCCGGGAAAAGAGTGGGAGCTGACTGCTCATTACTTTGCAACAGGCCAGCTGAAATTTGACCCTGGCTTCATTTACAAAAAAATGCCTATGAGCCAGGCTCAGGAGGCTTTTCAGTTATACAAAATCCCTGGTCTTGTAAAAGGCAAGATCCTGCTGATGAATGAAGACTGACATAAATTTCAGAGTGGAAATAAGAGGAAATAGAAATGATTTTGACAGTTACTTTAAATGCAGCTATTGATAAGCGCTATGTTGTGGAAGGTTATCAGATTGGAGAAGTAAACAGGGTGAAAGAATGCGCCTATGTCCCAGGCGGCAAAGGGCTGAATGTGTCAAAGCCTGCATCTATTTACGGAGCAGAGGTTGTAGCGACCGGATTTGTGGGAGGACATGCGGGAAATTACATAGAAGAAAATCTGAAGCCTTTTGGAATAAAGAGCGCATTTTATCATGTAGACGCAGAAAGCCGCTCCTGCATTAATATCTGGGATGAGATAAACCATGTGCAGACAGAATTTCTGGAGCCTGGCTTTACCTTAACAGAGGAGGACTTCCAGGGATTTCTGAAGAAATTTAAAGGACTTGTGGAAAAGGCAGACGTGGTAGCCATGTCGGGAAGCATACCGAAAGGACTTGACGAAACCGCTTATCCGAAGTTGGTAGAAATCGTAAAAGCAGCCGGAAAACCGGTGATCCTGGATACCAGCGGAAAGCTTCTGGAAGCAGGGATCGAGGCCAACCCTACTATGATCAAGCCAAACATTGATGAAATACGGATGCTCACAGGAAAGCCATGTGATAATATGGAGGACATTGTTAGTGCCGCTATGGCAATCCATGAAAAGGGCGTGGAGATCGTGGCAGTTTCTCTGGGCGGGGACGGCGCTTTTGTGGTATGCAGCCAGGGCGTTTTTAAGGCTTCTGTTCCAAAGATTGATGCAGTAAATACTGTAGGATGCGGAGATTCCATGATTGCCGGATTTGCCCTTGGAATCAGCGAGGGGCTTCCTATGGAAGAAATACTTCGTAAAGCCAGTGCGATTTCTGCAGCAGCAGCTATGAGAGAGGAAACAGGGTTTTTTGTAAAAGAGGATATGGAAGAGATCCTTCCAAAAGTGCAGATTATGAAACTTAAATAATTCATTTGATTTTTATTAAGGAGGAAATTGACATGACATTTATTGATCCATCCACAGTGCCTCAGAGAACACTTTATACAGGCGCCAAAATGCCGGCAGTAGGTATGGGAACCTTTGGGAGTGACCATGCTGATCCGGATGCGGTATCTGCTTCCGTTGCAGGGGCTATCCGCGTAGGCTACCGTTCTTTTGACTGTGCCGCATGCTATGGAAACGAAGACCAGATCGGTCAGGTTTTTGCAGACGCTTTTGCAGAGGGCGTAGTAAAAAGAGAAGAACTTTTCATTGCATCAAAGGTATGGAATGATATGCACGGCGACGGAGATGTTCTTCTTGCATGTGCCAAAACATTGAAAGACCTAAAGCTGGACTATCTGGATATGTATTATGTTCACTGGCCATTCCCCAACTACCATGCACCTCACTGCGATGTGGATTCCCGTAATCCGGATTCCAAGCCTTTCACTGCAGAACGTTTTATGAAGACGTGGAGGCAGATGGAGCGTTTGGTTGATATGGGACTTACCAAGCATATCGGTATGTCAAATATGACCATTCCCAAGCTGGAGGCAGTGCTTCCTCTTTGCAGGATCCAGCCGGCAGCCATTGAGATGGAGCTCCATCCATGCTTCCAGCAGACAGAGCTGTTTGAGTACTGCCGTGAGCATAAAATTGAAGTAGTAGGTTTCTGCCCGATCGGTTCCCCGGAACGTCCGGAGCGTGACAAAACATCGGAAGACGTTGCAGATATTGAGCTTCCGGAATTGAAGAAAATTGCAGAAGCTCATGGGATCCATCCTGCAGTTGTATGCATTAAGTGGGCAGTTCAGAGAGGGCAGAGCCCTATTCCGTTCTCATTGAAAGAAAGAAATTATACCAAGAACCTGCAGTGTGTAACAGAAGATCCTCTTACTGATGAGGAAATGGAAATCATCAAATCTCTGGATAAAAATAACCGTCTGATCAAAGGACAGGTATTCCTGTGGCCTGGAGCAAATGACTGGCATGATCTTTGGGATGAAGATGGAGTAATCGTAAAATAAAGAAGAACAAAAATCCCTTTTCTGCGGACGGGTTTTTCCAGCAGAAAAGGGATTTTAGGATAGGGGAAATTTAGCTATGGCAGATCTCATCCAAAGTTCTATAAGCTTTTGATCCCTCAGCTGTCCCCCTTCCAACTTCTATCGTTCGTTCCTTTGCATCCCATATTGTAAAATACCCCAAAACATGATAACATAAACCCAGAATCTAAGATCAGGGGGACTTCTATTTTTTCATGTACCGAATATTACTAGTAGACGATGAAATCCTGGTGCGCGATGCCATCAGAGAAAATATTGATTGGAAGGCAATGGACTGCCAATTGGCGGGAGACTGCCAGAATGGCCAGGAAGCCGCCGAATTTGTAAAAAAACATCCCATAGACATTGTACTTACAGATATCTGTATGCCATACATGGACGGAATGGAACTAAGCCATTTTCTCCATGACAACTATCCGGACATCGTAATTGTAATCTTCAGCGGATTTGGTGAATTTGAATATGCCAAAAAAGCCATCCAATATAATGTAAGTGAATATCTCCTAAAGCCCATTACGGCCATGGAGCTTACTGCGGTAATCAATAAGATGAAAGAAAAGGTTGATCAGCGCCATAATGAAAAGCGGAAGCTGGAGAGCCTTACCAGGGCTTCAGAGAATTACCATAAAAATGCCCAGATGATCCGCTCCAAAGCCATTGAGGCTTTGGTAACCTGCTCGAGAGATGTTAAAGAAAGCCTGGAGCAGCTAAAGACCATGGGGATTGAACTGGAAGCTTCCAACTACAGAGTTGCAGTTTTTGACATTGACCTGTATTCCGGCATGTACCAGATTGATGTGGAAAAGCAGCAGGAAAGTGCGCTGATGGCATTTGTAGTTTTTAATATAAGCAATGAGATCGTGGAAAGAGAATCTGCCGGAATTGCTTATCAGGAAGGCAGCAACCGGGTCTGTGTTCTTTTTCAGGGAAACCGTACCAAGGAATTTTCCCAGAAGATTAAGGAGATCTGCCAGGAAATCCAGCAAAAGGTAAAGGAGGTCATTGGAATAGACCTTTCCATAGGAATCGGAATCTGGGTAAGGCATCCGGAAAAGCTTTTGTATTCCTATGATACAGCTGCAGATGCCATCCAGCACCGTTATCTTCTTGGCGGATGTCTGCTTTTGGATATGGAAGAAAAACAGAAGAATGGGGAGATTTCCCTGTATGAAACGCTGGAACAGCTTACGGACAGCCTGAAAACAGGCAAAAAAGAAACTATGGAGCTATGCCTTGCCCGTATGGAGCAGGAAATTAAAGGAGCCTTTGTAGAAAAAAGCCGTGCATGTATGTATTTGCAGCAGATGATCCGTGCAATCGGAAACGCAGATGCTTCCGTACAGACGGACAGGGATAAGGCGGTGAAACAAAGTGAAGAGCTTTTGGGAAAAGTGCCTCAGCAGTGCACCTTCCAGCTGGCGATCGGTCTTGTGAAGGAATATGCAGAAAATGTCTTTTTGGAACTGTCCGCCATGAACAGCTCCGGCGGTCAGCGGCAGGCTTTGCTTGCCATGGACTATATACAAAATAATTACATGGATCCAAATCTGAGTCTGAATGAAATCTGTTCTTATTTAAATATCAGTACAAGCTATTTCAGCACTATTTTTAAAGAGGTTACAGGGAGCACCTTTATGGAAGCGTTGATTCGGATCCGTATGGATAAAGCCCGGGAACTTCTGAAAAACACCACATTGAAGAATTATGAGATAGCAGAAAAAGTCGGTTTTTCCGATCCTCATTATTTTGGCATTTCTTTTAAAAAAATGACCGGGAAAACCCCTACGGAATATGCCAGGGAGTATCGTAAATGACAAAAGGAAATGACTATGGGCGTGTATTAGGGAAAGTGAAAAGCATCCAGAATGCGATTTTTGCTGCAGTATCCATACTGGTATTAAGCGCAGTACTTATCGTTACGGCAGTATCCATGAAATACACCCGTTCTTCTATTTTTGAAAATTCCGTTGTATATACCAGGACAATCATCCATCAGATGAACCAGAATATAGACTCCTATATTGATTATATGGATAATATTGCGTCTATGCTTGCAGAAAGCGAGGATGCACAGCAGTATTTGTTTTCTGAAATGGAGGGTGGGAATGCCAGGTACAGGCTGCATACGGAAGCGGAAAGCAAAGAAATCAGAGACCGTCTTTTAAGCCAGTATACAGCAATTTTAAAAGGCCGTGACGATATTAAGAACCTGGGGATCCTGCGTATTGGGGGAAATTACCTGATTAATGAGGGGACCCAGCATCTGAATCCTAACCTTGACATCAGGACACAGGAATGGTACCAGAAAGCCATGGAGTGCCAGGAAGAGTCAGGCCTTACCTCCTCTCATGTACAGCATGCCATTGAGGGAGAGCGCCCCTGGGTAATTACCTTAAGCCGAAGGATTCCCAACACACTGGAGCATAAGGGCGGAAACGATGGTGCTTTTTTTATTGACCTGAATTACAGCGCCATCAGTGAACTGTGCGACCAGAACAGCATCGGAGAAAAGGGCTATGTATTTATTCTGGATGAAGAGGGGAATGTGGTCTACCATCCGCAGCAGCAGCAGCTTTATAATGAACTTCAGACAGAAAATATTGAGACCGTGATGAATGCAGATTCAGATACGGTTCTCACAGATGATGGGGATAATGGAAAGCTTTATACTCTTTCCAGATCGGAAAGGACGGGCTGGACAGTGGTTGGCTGTACCAATGTGGCTGAGCTTATGAAACGCAGCAAACAGGCTCAGAGTATTTATCTTCTTACTACTATTGTGCTTGTTGTGGTTTCCCTCATGCTTTCCAGTGCTATTGCAAAAAATATTACCCTTCCTATTCAACGGCTTAGGGATTCTATGGCAAGAGTGCAGGAGGGAGATTTTGAAGCAGCAGACGTGGAGGTGGTTTCGGAAAACGAAATCGGGAGTCTTACCACTTCCTTTAATGTAATGACTCACCGCATCCAGGAACTGATGGAACAGAATATTTATGAGCAGGAAGAAAAAAGAAAGAGTGAGCTGAAAGCCCTTCAGTCTCAGATCAATCCTCATTTTCTTTACAATACCCTGGATTCCATTATCTGGATGGCAGAGGGTAAAAAGAATGAAGAGGTGGTATTGATGACGGCATCCCTGGCACGGCTTCTGCGCCAGAGCATCAGCAATGAGGATGAAGTGGTATCTGTGGGGCAGGAGGTAGAATATGCCAGAAGCTATCTTACCATACAGAAAATGCGTTATAAGGATAAGCTTGAGTTTCGCATCGAGGTTGCCCCGGAGATCAGCAGTGTACATATCATCAAGCTGGTGCTGCAGCCCATTATCGAAAATGCGATTTACCACGGCCTGAAATATAAAGAAAGCAAGGGGCTTCTGATTATCAGGGGATATGCAAAAGAGAATAATGCCGTGCTGGAGATCATTGATAATGGAGTAGGAATGAGCAAGGAGACTCTGGATCATATTTTTGAAAAGCATAAGGTGAATTATCATTCTAATGGCGTAGGGGTTTACAATGTGCAGAAGCGGCTGCAGCTATATTATGGAAATGATTACGGCATTATCTACCAAAGCGAAAAAGGAAAAGGCACTGTTGCAACCATTCATATACCGATTCCAGGAAAGCAGGAGGACGGCAATGAAGAAGCATAATCAAATAACCGAAGAACATACGGCTCACGGGGTTAGAAATCCAGGACGATGCAAAAAGTGGTTTTTACTGATAATAGTTATTGTCCTGGCGGGAGTCCTTTGCATTTGCGGCTGCTGGTGGGGGCAGAAAGACTCTAAAGATAAATGGTCGCTTGTGTACATCCCCAAAACCCAGGACGGAACCAATGATTTCTGGACATCACTTATTTCCGGAGCCCATATGGCTGCCAGGGAATATGAAGTTTCCTTGGACATAATGGCTCCAGAACGTGAACAGGATGTGGAAAAGCAGAACGAGCTTTTGACCCAGGCAATTGAGGAGAAGCCGGATGCTATCCTGATCTCCCCATCCAGCTTTACTGCTTCCAATGAGCTTTTGGAGGAGGCAAAAAAGAAAGGAATCTCAATCACCTTTGTGGATTCCTATACAGAAGAGAACATCCAGGATCTGACGGTTGCTACGGATAATTTGGAGGTAGGACGCAAGCTTGGAAAATATGTCCGGCAGATGATGGAGCCGGATACGCAAATTGCTGTAGTAAGCCATGTAAAAGGGGTTTCTACGGCAGTGGAGCGAGAGCTGGGCTTCAGGGAAGGCCTTGGGGACCTTTCGGAGAATATCGTGGAAGTGATGTACTGCAATTCCCAGTATGATAAATCCTATGACCTTACCATGGATCTGATGGAAAAATATCCGAATCTGCAGGTCATTGCAGGAATGAATGAATATTCCTCAGTGGGAGCTGCAAGGGCAGTAAAGGACTGCGGTGCGGAAAATTGGATTCAGGTAGTGGGAGTGGACAGCTCCCAGGAAGCCGTTGAACTGATGGAACAGGGCGTTTTCCGTGCCCTGGTGGTGCAGAAAGCATTTAAAATGGGGTATGTAGGCGTCCGGGAAACGGTGCGCATGCTCAATGGAGAGGCGGTGGATAAAGATATAGACTCAGGTTCAGAGCTGGTAACCCTTGAAAATATGTATACAAGTGAAAATGAGAAGCTATTATTCCCTTTTAACAGTATCAGGCAGGAATAAAGGTTAGTTATAGAAAAAGGTTAAAAATTTACGATACCGTAAATTTTTAACCTTTTTCTATAAGATTTTCCATTCTCATCAGAAGAAATTCAAGCTATTATATAGAAAGAAAAACACAGAAATGTGAAAAATAGGGAGGGAAAAAATTGGAAAAGCTGAAACAAAATCCAATCATGAAAAAGCTCGGACTAAACAGAATCCTGTTGGTGGGGATTCTGATTCTTATGTTTGTAGTGTTCAGAGTCGCACTTGGAAGCAAATTTCCGGTTGTTGACAGTATTAAGTCCACTCTGAACTATGTCTACTTCCTGGGCTTTTTGTCACTTGGTGTTACGTTTGTAATTGCTACGGGAGGAATTGATTTCTCCATAGGACCGGTTATGTTCTGCTGTGCATTGATTTCCGGTTACTGCATGACCAGCTACGGTGTTCCCTGTGCACTGGCTATGGTAATCTGCGTTCTGGTTGGCGTCTGCTTTGGTGTCTTTAACGGCTGGCTTGTATCTTATATGTCAGTACCGCCGTTTATTGTATCCATGGCATCTATGAACATTGCAAAAGGTATTGCATCTGTATTTACCAAAACACAGTCTGTAAGCTGGCCTTTAGGCAATGATCCTGAGAATGGCTGGTTCAGAAACATTGTTTCCTATAACGGCTTTCCGGTAGGACTTGTGATTTTCCTGGGTGTTGCTGTTGTGTGCGGTATTGTTCTTTACCGGACGAAACCGGGACGTTACATACTTTGTCTTGGATCCAACAGTGAGGCGGTTCGTCTTTCCGGTGTTAATACAAGGAAATGGCGTATGCTTGCTTATATCATCTGCGGAATGATGGCTGGAATTGCAGCCCTGTTCTTCGTAGCTACTTATACAACGGTTCAGCCGGGATATGGTGACCAGTACAATAACGAGGCCATTGCAGGCTGCGTTATGGGCGGTACCTCCATGGTCGGCGGACTTGCATCCATCGGCGGTACAGTAATCGGCGTATGTATCATTTCTCTTTTGCAGCAGGGCATTATGGCATTTGGCCTTGGTAAAGGACAGCAGATGATCATTACCGGTATTATCGTAATCGTAGCAGTTTATGCCGATGTTTCTGCAAGACGCAGAAAGAATTAATGTGAAGGGAGGATGCAGCAATGGGTGAAGTTATTTTAACTATGAAAGGCATTGATAAGTCCTTTCCAGGAGTTCATGCTCTGGATCACGTTAATTTCGAGGTGAAATGCGGCGAAGTACATGCTCTTATGGGAGAAAACGGTGCCGGAAAATCCACTCTTATGAAGGTTCTTACCGGTATTTATCAGAAGGATTCCGGTTCTATTACCTACAAAGGGAAAGAGGTGGAATTCCACAACACAAGAGAGGCTCAGGATGCAGGTATTGTAATCGTACATCAGGAATTAAATATGGTGGGCGACCTTACAGTTGCTCAGAACATTTTTATCGGGCGTGAACCTAAGAAGGGCTTTCGTATTGACGATAAAAAGATGGTGGAAGACTCCAGGAAGCTTTTCCAGGAGTTGAACATTGATATCGATCCAAGAGAGAAAATGCACAATCTTACAGTGGGTAAGCAGCAGATGTGTGAGATTGCAAAGGCGATTTCTCATAAGGCTGAGGTTATTATCTTTGATGAGCCGTCCGCAGCTTTGACAGAAAAAGAAATCGCAGATTTATTTGTAATTATCCGTGACCTTCGTCAGAAGGGGCTGGGAATCGTTTATATTTCCCATCGTATGGATGAAATTAAGGTTATTACAGACCGTGTAACTGTTATGCGCGATGGTGGTTATGTAGGAACTCTGGTTACAGCAGAGAGCTCCAAGGAAGACATCATCAACATGATGGTTGGCCGTGTTATTTATGAAGATCCGAAGCAGCACAGCATGGTTGCACCGGGTGCACCTGTAGTTCTTAAGGTAGAGAATTTGAACGCAGGCAAAATGGTTCAGAATGTAAGCTTTGAGCTTCGCAAGGGTGAGATCCTCGGCTTCTCCGGACTGATGGGCGCCGGACGTACAGAGACAGCCAGAGCGCTGTTTGGTGCAGATCCAAAGCAGAGCGGTAAGATTTCTATCATGGGCAAAGACGGCCAGCTTCATGAAGTGACCATCAACAGCCCGCAGGATGCGGTAAAATATGGTATCGGTTATCTGTCAGAGGATAGAAGAAGATATGGATGTGTTGTACAGAAGTCCTGTATTGAAAATACAACTCTGGCAACTATGGAGGAGTTCACCAGCGGTCTCCTGATCAATTCAGCCAAAGAAAAAGAAGTAACTGAAAAATATATCAAAGAGCTTGCAACTAAGACTCCTACTGCAGATCAGCTTGTTGTAAACCTTTCAGGCGGTAATCAGCAGAAAGTCGTTATTGCGAAATGGCTTACAAGAAACAGTGATATTCTGATTTTCGATGAGCCTACCAGAGGTATTGACGTTGGTGCCAAGAATGAAATTTATAAATTAATGAACAAGCTGGCAGCTGAGGGCAAATCAATTATTATGATTTCTTCTGAGATGACAGAAGTTCTCCGTATGAGTGACCGTATCATCATTATGTGCGAGGGAAAAGTTACAGGAAATATTGATATTTCTGAAGCAACCCAGGAAAACATTATGAATAAGGCTACACGAAATATCGATTAAGGAGGACAGTCATGACTAAGAAGAGAAAAAGTTTTTTAAGTGATCAAAGATTTATTGTTTTGCTGGTTGTTATTGCATTAACAGCAGCATTCTCAGTGATGAGTAAGGAATTCAGACAGTACAATACCATGCTCAGCCTGTTGGATTTTTCCTACTATGATCTTCTGATGGCAATCGGTGTTACCTTCCCGATCATTACAGGCGGTGTAGACCTGTCAATCGGAACTGGAATGGTTTGTTATGCTCTGATCGGCGGAACATTGATCAGAAATAACAATTGTCCTGTTGTAGTTGCAATGCTGGTATGTATACTGCTTGGAATTATCATTGGTGCAGTGAATGGTGTCTTGATCGGTGTTATGAATCTGCCTCCATTCCTGGCAACTCTTTGTACCTGTATGATTACCCGTGGTATGGGTTCCCTTTACAGTGCAACTCCATGGCCGGGACTTACACAGGAAGGCGGATGGTTCCATTCCATTTATAAGCTGACCATCGGTACAGGAAGAAGCGCAGACCGTTATCCTATCGGTTTCCTTTGGATGATACTTTTGGTTCTTTTGATGGAGTTTGTTCTGAATCATACAAAATTCGGACGTTATACTATCGCTATCGGTTCTAATAAAGAAGCAGCAGCTCTTTCCGGAATTAATGTAAAATTTTACCATGTTATGGTATATGTTGTCTGTGGCCTGTTCGTAGGTCTTGCAGCAACAGCTTATGCAGCAGTTACTCCTACTGTACAGCCTGGTACCGGTGCAGGTCTTGAGATGGATGCTATCGGCGGTGCGTTCGTAGGCGGTGTTGCAGCATCAGGTGGATACGGTTCCATTCTCGGAACTTTTGTAGGTATTTATGTAATCATGCTTTTGAAGACCGGCCTTCCGTATATCGGACTTCAGGCAAACTGGCAGCAGATTATCACCGGTGTCGTACTGATCGTTGCGGTACTGATCGATATTCTGAAAGAGAAAAAAGCGGCAAATTAATCAAAAGTATGTAAAACGCTGGGCGTTTTTGCATAAAATAAGGTGCATAAATTAAAAGGAGGACAAAGAAATGACAATCAAAAAAGTGATCGCACTGGGAATCAGCACGGCAATGGTAGCAGGAATGGCAGTTACACCGGTATTTGCAGCAGAGGATCCGGCAGCTCAGTTCGAAGGACTGACCGCTAACGAAGCATATGAGTTCCCAATGATGGTAAAATCCTTCCAGTCTACATACTGGGAAGCAGCTATGAAAGGTATGGATATGGCTGCAGAAGAACTTGGCGTTACTTACAAACCACAGGGACCGAACAGTGAGTCTGATATCGCTGACCAGGTAAACATGATCAACACAGCTATCGGAACAAGCCCGGCTGGTCTTGGCCTTGCAGCATGTGATACCTCTTCTGTATTAGAAGCTCTTCAGACATGTGCAGATAAGGGAATCCCGGTAGTTACATTTGACACAGGTGTTGCTGATGCTCCGGAAGGCTCCGTAGTAGCAGAGGTTTGTACAGACAATGCACAGGCTGGTTCTGTAGCAGCTGAAAATATGTATGCAGCAATCAAAGATGTTGTAGCAAACGCAGAAGGTCAGGTTATCATCGGTGAAGTTAACCAGGATGCAACTGCTCTTAACATTCAGCAGCGCGGCGGCGGATTCATCAACAAGATGATCGAGCTTCTTCAGGCAGATGGAAAAACTGTAGCAGTAGCTGGTAATGAATTTTATGTAAATGCAGCAACAACTGCTGATGCAACAGAAGCTGATGCTGACGTTGTGATCCAGGTAGCAGTTCCTGCACAGACAACTGTAGAGCTTTGCTCCACAGAAGCACAGGCTATTCTTTCCAAAGAAAACTGTATCGCAATCTTCGGATCCAACCAGACAGCAGCAGAAGGTGTTCTTGCAGCTAATGCTAACCTGAACGTTCTTGGTTCCGATGCAGCAGCAGGGGATGTAATCGGTGTTGGTTTTGACGCTGGTTCTATTATCAAAGCAGCTGTACAGGATGGCACATTCCTTGGTGCTGTTACACAGTCTCCTCTGATGATGGGATACTATGCAATCTACGCTCTGACAGCAGCAGCTAACGGACAGGAAGTTTCTGACGTTCCTACAGATGGTTACTGGTATGATGCAACAAACATCGAAGACGAAACAATCGCTCCGAACCTTTATGACTAATTGAAAATAATTTATTTTCTTATTAGACAGCCAGGAGGGCAGTCCGTATGGACTGCCCTCTGGAATGTTTGAAAGATAATTAGAAAAAGAGATCTTGCACCTGGAATTGGTGCAGGGTCTCTTTTTTGCATAAATAAAAAAAGTGTTTTGGACAGGGTGTTAGTGTTTTTTGATAAAATTTGCAGTTGTAAATTGTTTATTTTACTGAAAATTGAGGATACTGCATAAAAAACTTGAAAATTATAATATTTTATTATATTATTTTTTTAGATAAAATGTAGGACGTTGGATGTAGAACGAAAGGGGGAACAAAAGATGATAAATGCAGAGGCGATGAATCAATATCCGAATGTGGACAGAGCTCTTGTACGGAGTTTGCTGGCGGAGGAAGTAGGGAAGAATCAGGACAAGATCATTGTATTGGATGATGATCCCACGGGAGTCCAGACAGTTCATGACATTCCGGTTTATACAGACTGGTCGGCAGAAAGTATCCGTAAAGGCTTTGCAGATAAGCAAAAGCTGTTTTTTATATTAACCAATTCCCGCAGCTTTACAGAAGAGGAAACCCGTAAAGCGCATAGGGAAATTGCAGAAAATATAGATAAGGCAAGCAATGGGAAATCCTATCTGGTTATTAGCAGAAGCGATTCTACACTTCGGGGGCACTATCCTCTTGAAACACAAGTCCTGAAGGATCAGTTGGAGAAGAGAAATCCAATCTGTTTTGATGGTGAAATTATCTGTCCGTTTTTTGCAGAAGGCGGCCGGTATACTATGGGAAATATCCATTATGTAAAATATGGAGAACAATTGATTCCTGCATGTGAAACAGAGTTTGCCAAGGATAAAACGTTTGGTTATAAGGCAGCGAGCCTTCCGGAATATGTGGAAGAAAAAAGCCAGGGAAGATACCCTTCATCAGGTGTTATGTGTATCTCCATAGAAGAACTTCGTTCCATGGATTATGAAAAGCTGACGAAGCGGCTGTGTCAGGCTGAGAATTTTCAGAAGATTATCGTAAATGCCATAGATAACAGCGATGTGGAGATTTTTGCTTTAGCATTATACAGGGCAATGGCCAGAGGAAAGCATTTTTTATTCCGTACTGCAGCAGCTTTTGTAAAAGCTATGGGCTGCATTGAGGATAAACCTCTCCTTTTAAGACAAGAAATGATTACGGAGGAATGCCAAAGGGGAGGCGTGATCGTGGTAGGTTCCCATACGGAGAAAACTACCAGACAGCTTGAGGCTTTGAAGCAAATGAACGGCATCCGTTTTATAGAACTGAACTCCGACCTGGTATTAGAAGGAGACGCTCTTTTTCAAGAAGCAGAAAGAGTACGCAGGGAAATGGAATCCCACATTTTAAGGGGAATTACTGTAGTTGTTTATACAAAACGAAAGCTTTTGATTATGGAGAATGATACAAAGGAAGGAGCCCTTCTTCGCTCTGTAAAAATCTCAGAAGCAGTTCTGTCTTTAGTAAGAGACTTAAAGGTAAAACCTGCCTTTGTGGTAGCCAAGGGAGGAATCACCTCAAGCGATATAGGGGTAAAGGGACTTGGGGTAAAACGGGCGATTGTGCTGGGACAGATTCAGCCGGGAATCCCTGTGTGGAAAACAAACAAAGAAAGTAAATTTCCCGATATCCCCTATGTGATTTTCCCGGGGAATGTGGGAAATGAGGAAAGCTTATATAACGTAATTGCTGTTCTTTTGGGGTTAGAGCCAAAGAATGCATAATATAAGGAGGAGTGATGAGAAAATGAAAGTAGGACTTGCATATACCAGTACGACCCCGGAACTGATCGAACTGGTGGAAAGAGAAGTAAAAAAGCAGTTAGGAGAGGAGGCGGAGCTGATCAGCTTGCAGGATCCGAGTATTCTGGCTGACGTAAGGGATTTGGGCTATGTTTTTGCAGCTCCGGCGGCCAGGCTGATCGAAATGTACATGAAACAGATTTTGGCAGGTGCAGATGCCATTTTAAACATTTGTTCTTCTGTAGGAGAGGTGGCAGATTGTGTACAGGATGTGGCCAGGTACCTAGGCGTGCCGATCGTGCGGATTGATGAGGAAATGTGCAGGGAGGCCGTGCGTATGGGAAAGAAGATCGCAGTGATGGCCACACTTCCCACAACCCTCCGGCCCACTACAAATACCATTCACAGGGTAGCAAGGGAAATGGGGAGGAAAGTAGAAACCATTGATGTGCTGGTGGACGGGGCCTTTGGCCTTGACCAGGACAATTTCAAAAGGCTGATGGCAGAATATTCAGGAAAAGCGGCAGACCGGGCGGATGTGATCTTGTTTGCGCAGGGTTCCATGGCATATTGCGAGGAATATATAGCAGAGCTTTATCGTAAACCAGTGCTCTCAAGTCCAAGATTCGGAGCTGCTGCATTGAAAAAAGCGCTGATAGAGAAAGGAGCGGTAAAATGCTGATTGACACAAGAAAAAGTGCGTATGCCAAGGTTTCACCTATTCCGGTACAGGACATTGATTGGGATGATGGTTTTTGGAAAGAGCGATTTGATACCTGTGCGGACGTAACAGTACCCCATATCAGGGAAATGTTTGAGGATAGCTCTCCTATCTTCCATGTAGTGGAAAACTTCCGGGTTGCAGCAGGAATCCATGAGGGAACTCATGAAGGTACTCCTTTTGGAGACGGTGATTTTTACAAATGGATGGAAGCTGCCATGTACGTTATGGCAAAACGGAAAGATGAAAAGCTGGAAAAAGACTTGGATGATTATATTGAATTGATCGCCAGTGTGCAGCAGGAGGACGGGTATATTTCCACCAAACAGATTATTGCTGATATGCAGGGCGGAAATTCAAGACTTGGGGATATTAATGATTTTGAAGTATACAATTTCGGTCATCTTTTTACTGCAGCCTGTGCGTATAAAAGGATTACAGGGAAGGACAATTTCCTGAAGGTGGCAAAAAAAGCGGCAGGATATCTGGAAGAGCTTTACCGGAAATATATAGAGGAAGGTGTGGCACAGACCGAGGTTTGTCCTTCCCATTATATGGGTATTGTGGAACTTTACAGGATAACCGGTGAGGAAAAATACTTGAAGCTTGCCGAGATGGCTTTAGCAGTACGGGATCTTGTTCCTGAGGGAAGCGATGATAATCAGGACAGCATTCCTTTAAAAGAGCATCGGAAAATTGTAGGTCATGGAGTGCGCTCCACTTATCTTTATGCAGGAGCGGCAGATGTGTATGCAGAAAATGGAGATGAAGAGCTGAAAACCATGCTGGATGCTGTCTGGGAAAACTGTGTATACAAAAAGCTATATATCAACGGAGGCTGCGGGGCGTTGTATACAGGAGTCTCTCCCTATGGATTGTTTAATCATCTGAACGGAGTGACGGTTTATAATGTACATCAGGCATTTGGCTATGAATATCAGCTTCCCAATATTACGGCATACAATGAAACCTGTGCCACGCTGGGAAATATTATGTGGAATTATCGTATGTTTGCTGCGGATCCCAAGGTGAAATATTTTGACCTGATCGAGCGCTCCATGCTGAACCTGACCATCGCATCCGTAAGTCTTTCCGGCAAAAGGTATTTTTACCAAAATGCCCTTCGACGTGTAAAGGAACTGGATTATGAGCTGATGTGGCCACTGGAGAGAAGAGAAAGCCTGACCTGTTTCTGCTGTCCTCCAAATATGGCAAGATTTATTGCAGAATCCAGTGAGTATATTTACATGAAAGACCATGACAGCATTTATACGGGAATGTATGGTGCCAATACAGCTCATATTACATTGGAAAACGGTGCAGAATTTACTTTGACCCAGAAAACGGATTATCCGTGGGACGGTCTGATCCGCTTTGAGATTTCCGATGTAAAAACGAATCAGCCCTTTACCTTGAAGCTGCGTATTCCTATGTGGGCAGAGAGGGGATATATCAGGAAAAACGGACAGGAGATCAAGACTCTTGGACATGACGAGGCAGGCACATACTATGCAGTTCCTGTAGAAGGCCCGGCTTGGGATAAGGTGGAACTGAAACTGGATATGCCGGTCCGTCTTACAGCTGCTCATAGTTATCTGGAGGAAAACATAAATCAGGTGGCTGTAGAGAGAGGGCCTCTTCTTTACTGTCTGGAAACTCCCGATACACCGGCAGAGAACCTTGGGGATCTGCTTTTGCCCATTGATACTAAATTCCATGAGACGGACTTTATGATTGATGGTAAGAAGCTGATGGCTTTGGAAGCAGAAGCCTATGTTGCTGATAAAGAAAAGACATCTGGGAATGATGCACTGTACAGAACCGTTCATAGCAATGGCGTCCATGCAGTTCCTATTCGTATGATTCCTTATTTCGCCTGGGATAACCGGGGATATGGAGAAATGATGGTCTGGATGCCTGTTTACTGGGGAAAGAAACAGTAATCCAAGCTTACGGAAAAAGAGCATAGGGGAGGGCTTTTATAAACGAAAACATATAATGCTTAAATACACTGGAAATTTTTCCCCATTTAATGTATTATAGCTTTATGGGAATATCCGGTGCCGTATGTTTTGACATCAGCGGGTTATCCAAAAGCCTGGCGGATAATTCCAAGGCGTAAATTGAAGGGCTGATGTGGGTGCGGACGTTCCGCAGCGCTAATTTAATAGTAAAGAGTGATGGATAATGGAAGAAGGAAAAACATTATTAACTACGGACTTACAGAGCAAATCCGTAGTAGAAAGTGTGATTGATGTAATTGTTTCCTCGATCATACAGGGAGAACTGAAACCGGGAGATAAGCTGCCCACAGAAATAGAGCTTTCCAAAAGTTTGGGAGTGGCCAGAAATTCTATTCGGGAAGCAATTAAGATTTTAGTTGCATACGGCGTGATTTATATTAAACGTGCCGGAGGAACTTTTGTATGTGACAGTTATAATCAGAAAATGCTGGATCCCATGCTTTACGGTATTATTCTTCAGAAGGATACATGGCAGGATTTTATTAAACTTCGCACAGTTCTTGACATTGGAACATTGTTTGTGGTGCTTCGTCAGGAGAATAATACAGAAAGGGTTTCAAAGCTTCAGGCCATTCTGGAGAGGATGAAGCAAGCATACAAGTGTGCACATCCATCAGTGGATGAAATTATGGAATTAGATGAACGGTTTCATGGTGAAATAGGGGCGGCTGCCGAAAACGAGCAGCTTTTAAACATTACCAATTATATTACAAGAATCACGGTTCCTTCCAGAAAGAGAACAATTGAGAAGATTTTACAGATAGGAGATCATGAGAGCTTTATCCATCTTCATGAGCAGCTGATCAAGGTGATAGAGGAGCGACAGTTTGATCAGATCGAAAAGGCTGTCCTTAATCACTATGTATATTGGAAAGAAAAATGAGGAAGTTATGAGAAAAGTAATTATTTCCGTTGCGCCTGTAGCCGGATCTGACCCTCTGATACCGGAAGAACTGGCACAAGACGTTGCAAAATGTGTGGAGTACGGCGCATCTATGTGCCATCTCCACTGCAAGACAAGAGAGGGAAGGCTTACAAAAGAGATTGATAATCTTAAGCAGGCATTTGAGCTGATTCTGGAAAAAATGGATGTGGTAGTACAGGCTTCCACAGGCGGGGTTTCTGACATGAATATTCAGGAGCGCTGCAATCCCCTGGATTATGAAAAAGTGGAAAGTGCTTCCTTAAATGGAGGGTCAACAAACCTTGGGGAAGCAGTTTACCGTAATTCTTTTGAGGATATCCGGTATTGTGCAGGAAAATGTTACGAAAGAGGCGTGATTCCCGAGACGGAGGTATTTGATATTGGGATGATCCATAATGTGGAGATGGTAAAAAAGGACGTTCCAATGAGAACCCCTGTCTTTTATAATCTGGTGTTCGGTCATAAGGGAGGAATGCAGCCTACAGTGGAGGAATTAATGGCATTTCGTTCATTTGTGCCAAAGGATGCCATGTGGGGAGTGACCCATTTTGGAAGGGATAACTGGACATTCCTTTCTGCAGCCATTGCAGCCGGAGCCACTATCGTGAGGATTGGATTTGAGGACAGCCGCTATCTTGGGGAAGGAACCATGGCAGAATATAACTACCAGGAAGTGTTGCATCTTGCGGAGTTGATCCGGAAGATGGGACTTGAGGTTGCTACGCCAGAGGAAGCCAGGGAAATCATGGGTATCCTTAAAAAGTAGAGCAGGGAAGCAGACACCCTCTAAGCCAGAAGGTTTAGAGGGTTTGTTTTAATAAGGAAAAGATAGGAGATAAGAAAGATGCTTGCAATGGGAATTGATATTGGGACAACTACCATCAGTATTCTCATGATTGATGGAGACAGCGGGGAATTTCTGGACAGCATAACCATTTCTCATCAGTCGTTCTTGAAAGGATGTCCTGCCTGCAGCAAGATCCAGGATCCGGGTAAGATATGGAATCTGACGGAGCAGGCTGTAAGGGACATGATTCATAAGAATGGAAAGCCCGCCAGTATTGGCATGACAGGACAGATGCATGGATTTTTGTATGTGGATGCCTTTGGGGAAGCGGTAAGCCCTTTGTATACCTGGCAGGATGGCCTTGGAAATGAATTAATGGAGGATGGAAGAACCTGTGCGGAGGTTCTTTTGGAAGCAGCAGGTACAGCGGCGGCAGGCTATGGGTTTACGACCCATTATTATCTCCAAAGAAAAGGACTGATTCCCCATAATGCAGAAAAGATGGTTACCATCAGCGATTATGTGGGCATGAAGCTTGGCAGATGCGCAAAGGCTTCTATTGCAAAGGACATGGCAGCAAGCTGGGGCTGCTATGATCTGGAGCTTGGGGATTTCCGCAGGCATGAGCTAGAGGAACTGAAGGCGGAGCTTTCTTATCTGCCGGAAATTCTTCCTGGCCACAACATAATTGGATCTACCGCAGGGAATCTTCCAAAAGGAATTCCGGTAACAGTATCCCTTGGGGATAATCAGGCCAGTGTTCTTGGCTCTGTACGTGATCTGTCCAATACGGTTCTTATTAATATCGGAACAGGAAGCCAAGTATCTTTTGGCATTCCCAAATATGTGGAGGCACGGGGATCCATTGAACTTCGTCCCTGTACGGAAAGTCTGTACCTTATGGTCGGCTCCGGTCTTTGCGGAGGGCGGGCATATGCTATGCTGGAGCAGTTTTTTAGGGAGGCGGCCCGGGAAGACGAGGATGGTGGATCCATTTATTCCAGAATGGAAATGCAGGCAAGGGATTTTATGGAGACTTATGGGAAAGAAGCTGCCTGGAAGATCAGGACTACTTTTTCGGGAACAAGGAGCAATCCGAAGGAACTGGGGAAAATATCCGGTATCAGTGTGGAAAACTTCCATCCGGGAGCTATGACCTTGGGGATGCTTATGGGGATTTTGGAAGAATTGTATGAAATGTATATAGAAATGTGCTCTATGGCAGAAACAAAAGCCATACATCTGGTGGGGTCCGGCAATGGCATCCGAAGGAACTGCCTTATGAGAGAACTGGCAAAGGAACTCTTCCGTATGCCTATGCAGATTCCCGTCTGCAAAGAGGAAGCTGCCTATGGTGCAGCCCTGCAGTCCCTGGTGAGTGCAGGTCATGGAAGATCCATAGAGGAGATGCAGAAGCGCATCCAATATCTTTAAGAAGAGCAGAAAAAGAAAATAGGATGTAAATTGGCAAATAAGGACACTTTTTTTGACAAACAAGGTTCTTCACTCTTGCTGAAATGTATAGTAATATGTTATTATCAAATATGAAAGAGTACATGTGAATACAGCATAATGCACAATTTTTCCCGGACAGGATCAGGGGGGCGTACAGGAGGAGAAAAAGGCAGGCTGTGTCAAATCTTACATATTTAGGAGGACTTAAAAATGAATACATATTATTTGGCAGTAGATATCGGAGCATCCAGCGGACGTCACATTCTGGGACATATGGAAGATGGCAGGATGGTTTTGGAAGAGGTTTACCGTTTTGAAAATGGTATGGTGAAGAAGGATGGCGAGCTTTGCTGGGAATTTGACCGCCTCTTTAAAGAAATCATCAATGGTCTGAAGAAATGCAAGGAAATCAATAAAATTCCGGTAAGTATGGGTGTTGATACCTGGGGCGTTGATTTTGTACTTCTTGACAAAGACGGAAATGTTTTAGGAAATACTGTTGGTTACCGTGATCACCGTACAGAGGGAATGGATGAAGAGGTTTACAAGATCATCTCTTTGGAAGATCTGTATGAGAGAACCGGAATCCAGAAAGCGATTTTTAACACCATTTATCAGTTAATGGCAGTGAAGAAGAAATATCCCCAGTATCTGGAACAGGCAGAAACACTTCTTCATGTACCGGATTATTTCCACTATCTGCTTACAGGAGAGAAGACCTGCGAATATACGGAAGCAACTACAGGACAGCTTGTAAATCCATTTACCAAGGATTGGGACTATGAGCTGATCGATATGCTGGGGTATCCAAGAAAGATCTTCCAGAAGCTGATCATGCCGGGAACCAGCATTGGACATTTTACAGAGGTGATCAAAGAAGAAGTTGGATTTGACCTGGAAGTGGTAGCTCCGGCTACTCATGATACTGGTTCAGCGGTACTTGCTGTTCCTGCAAATGATGATGATTTCATTTATATCAGTTCAGGAACATGGTCCTTAATGGGACTGGAAAGACCTACGGCAGACTGCTCCAAAAAGAGCTGTGAAATGAATCTGACAAATGAAGGCGGATATGAAGGACGTTTCCGCTATCTGAAGAACATTATGGGGCTTTGGATGATTCAGTCTGTCCGTCACGAAGTAAATGATAAATACAGCTTTGCAGAAATCTGTTCCATGGCAGAAGAAGCAAAGGACTTCCCGTCCAGAGTAGATGCCAATGATGAGTGTTTCCTGTCTCCGGAAAACATGACAGAGGAAGTTAAGGATTACTGCCGAAGAACCGGACAGCAGGTTCCGGAAACCATGGGTGAGATCGCAACGGTTATTTACACCAGTCTTGCAGAATGCTATGCAAGAACGGCTAAGGAACTGGAGGAAATGACTGGAAGAACCTACAGCCGTATCCACGTAGTAGGAGGCGGATCCAATGCAGGCTACTTGAATGAACTCACAGCTAAGGCAACAGGTAAGGAAGTTCATGCAGGTCCGGGAGAGGCTACAGCCATTGGAAACATTACGGCTCAGATGCTTAAAGCAGGGGAATTTGCTGCAGTGGAAGATGCACGTTCGGTGATCCATGAGTCCTTTGATATTAAAATTTATCAGGCATAAAAGAATATATAATAAATCCAAGCAAGGAGGATGCAACAATGACCACACAGGAAAGATACGAATACGCCAAAGCCAGATATGCAGAAATGGGCGTAGATACAGACAAAGCGATTGAAGTCCTGAAGAATGTACCGGTTTCTCTGCATTGCTGGCAGGGAGACGATGTAAAGGGATTTGACCAGGACGGTCCCCTGACGGGCGGTATCCAGACAACAGGAGACTATCCGGGAAAGGCAAGAACTCCGGAAGAACTTCTGGCTGACATGGACAAAGTAATGTCCCTCGCTCCTGGAAAGAAGAAAATCAACGTTCACGCAAGCTATGCTATCTTTGAAGATGGCGAGTGGGTTGACAGAGATAAACTGGAGCCGAAGCACTTTAAGAAATGGGTAGAATTTGCAAAGGAAAGAGGCATGGGTCTTGATTTTAACCCAACCTTCTTCTCAAGCCCAAAGGTAAAAGACGGACTGACACTTTCAAGCCCTGACGAAGAAACCAGAAAATTCTGGATCGAACACGGTAAAGCATGCATCCGTATTTCCCAGTATTTTGCTGAAGAAACAGGAATTCCCTGCGTTATGAACATCTGGACAGGTGACGGATACAAAGATATCCCGGGTGACAGACTTGGACCGAGAATGCGTTATAAAGAGTCTATCGAGGAAATCCTTTCCGAGCCATATGATACCAATCTGGTGAAACCATGTGTAGAATCCAAGGTATTTGGTATTGGTGTAGAATCCTATACTGCAGGAAGCGCAGAATTCTCTCTGTCTTTCGCAGCAGCACATAAAGATAAATGCCTTCCTCTGATGGACAATGGCCATTATCATCCGACAGAAGTTGTTTCCGATAAGATTTCCGCCCTTTTGTGCTTCTTCCCGGAATTGGCTCTTCATGTAACCCGCCCGGTACGTTGGGATTCCGACCATGTAGTTCTTTTTGATGATGAGACAAGAGAAATCGCAAAAGAAATCGTAAGAAATGATGCATTAAGCCGTGTATATATTGCACTTGATTACTTTGATGCAAGCATTAACCGTATTTCTGCATGGACCACAGGTCTTAGAAATATGCAGAAAGCTCTGTTGTTCGCTCTTCTTCAGCCGAACGCAGAAATGAAAGCTCTTCAGGAATCCAATAACATGACCAAGCTTATGACCGTACAGGAAGAAGTAAAGACCTTCCCGTTTGGAGAGGTTTGGGACTACTACTGCGAAGCATGCGGTGTTCCTGCAGGAATGAAGTGGTTTGAGGAAGTAGAAAAATACGAAGCAGAAGTACTTTCCAAGAGAGCATAATTAATTAGCCTTCTAACCTATCTTTTATACACATATTCACAGAAACGGGAGCCTGTTTGGGCTTCCGTTTCTAATTTATTTTGGAACCGGAGATAATTAGCAAATATTTGAACAAATTTGATGTGATTTATTTGGATATTACACTGTTTATTTCAAGTGTGCCAGACGCCTGCAAGTGTTACACAGACAACAGGAAGTAAGTTTATTTTTGAAAGACCAAGTATCCGCATAAATCATATACTATGGTAAAAAGGAAAGGTATAGAGTATGTATTTTTTTATTGGAATACTCCTTTGCTGCAGTGTGTTTTTCTGCATATTCGGCTTTTTCCGATGCAGGAAAATGAGAATCAAGATCTGCAGAATGGATTGCTGCGAAAAAATATGCCGCCTGGATGATCTGCTGAAACCCTTTGGTTTTCAGTATGTGCCAGGGGAGGATGTGGTTACGACTACGCTGGATGCATGGCAGAGGGAATTTGGATACTGCGCATTTTTTGACGAAACTGCCGTACATTTTCAGATGGTATTTGACTGCGAGCCTATTTATTTTGATTACGACCAGAAAACCTGGCTGATTGAGCTGTGGAAAGGGCAGTACGGGCTGAATACAGGCGGGGAGGTGGGGATATACCGGACGGATACCCTGATAAATCCGGGAGAGAGAAGGTCTACGGTTTTTCATAGTATTCCGGATGAGGAACTGCTTCCCATTTCATTGGAACTTTATAAAAAAGGGAAAAAACAATGCAGCCTGCTGCGTAAACACTGGTGGCTGACCGGGTTCTGTGTGGGAGAATACAGTGAGCCGGAAGAACTGACTATGAGAGTTTCCATTACATTCCCGGAAGAAGAAATGCTGGAATGTTTTTACGAGGGGCTGAAAAGTGCAGGCTACCGAAAATGCGAACTTTGTGTTGGCTGCAAAACCATTTTTTTTACCATGAAGACACCTCATGGATCCCAGCCCCGCCGTAAGATATTTGGAAAAGGAAGATGGCAGCAGTGGAAAAACCAGATGTTCTGCAGATTGTATCAGCTTGTAACATCCCCATTTTCCTGCACCCTGGATAAAATTTTGTATCTCTATTTTCTTCTTCCGGTCTGCTGCCGCCGTATGCTGCGCACGGGGAGGAATGTATTTCCGAGGAGACAGGGAAGATGAGCAGCAATACGAGGATCAATGCAGCTTTGGAAAAAGCTCTGCATCTGCCCCTTGACCAAAATTCCAGATACATTTTAATGAGCGACTGCCACAGAGGATGCGGAACTGCCAATGACAATTTTCTAAAGAATGAATACCTGTATCTGGCAGCATTGGAATATTATTTTGACCATGGTTTTACCTATATTGAGCTTGGGGATGGGGATGAGCTGTGGGAAAACCGTTCCATGAAGTGCATCCGTGAAATGCATCCGGAAAGCTTTGCCCTTCTGGAAAAATTTTCCCATGAGGGAAGAATGTATGCAATTTACGGCAACCATGACATGGTAAAAAAATGCCGCAGATTCCGGAAAGAGAATCCGTCGGATCTGCCTCCTTCTTATCCGGGGATTATCCTAAAGGATGAGGAGCAAAAAGCAGACATCTGCCTCCTCCATGGACACCAGGCGGATATGTTAAACAGTACGCTTTGGCGGCTTTCTCGTTTTCTGGTTCGCTATATCTGGAGGCTTCTGGAAGCTCTGGGCATACCGGATCCTACCAGCGCTGCAAAAAACAATACGAAAAAGAAGAAATCAGAAAAAATCCTTACCCAATGGGCAAAAGAAAAGAACTGCATTCTCATCTGCGGACACACCCATCACCCTATGATCGGATTTGCAGCTTCTGGAAATTGCGCCCAAAGCAATACCCAGACAGAAGCGAAAGATGCTGATTCCCCTTACTGCAATACAGGAAGCTGTGTCCATCCCTATGGAATCACAGGCATTGAGATTCAGAACCGCTGCATGAGCCTGGTAAAATGGAGTATGTCTGCAAGAGAAGACCTGACTTTATATGTTTCCAGAGAAATCCTTGGTGAAACAGTTTGCATTGATGAATATCCTTTTTGATTTTTTTGAAATACCGGGAACCTTTTGCGTCCTGATTTTGTCTAATAAATAGAACTAATGGAAAGCGGATCCGTGTAGGTGACTTCAAAATGATAAATGCTGTAAAAAGGAGAAACGATGGATAAAAAAGCCTTTGGATACCTTGTTTTGGAAAATGAGGAAGAACTTTACCGTATTGCCAAGGCCATTCTAAAAAAGGATGAAGACTGTGCAGACGCCGCACAGGAGGCAATTACAAAAGCCCTTGAAAAACTGCATACATTAAAGCATGATGTCTACGCCAAAACCTGGCTCATCCGCATTCTGATCCGTGAATGCTGCCGGATTTCAGGCAGAAGAAGCCGGGAGATTTTATGGGGAGAAGAAAACGGGGAGACTTTACAAAAGGCACCCCAAAAGCAGGATTACGGAAGCCTATATGAGGCTCTTTACTCCCTGCCCCCGGAATTTCGAATCGTGATGGTTCTTTACTATCTGGAGGGCTATTAGATATGGGAAATCGCAGATATGCTGGAAATTTCCCAGGGTACAGTGAAAAGCCGCCTGCATAGAGGCAGAAATAAGATGAAAGCATTGCTGTCAGAGGAGGACATATAATGGACCAAAAAAGATGGGAAGAAGAATATCCATGCATGCCGGAAGCTTTTCATCTGGCTGTGCAAGAGGCTGTAGAAAAAAATCTGACGGAACCGAAGAAACATTTCTTTTGGAAAAGAAGTTCCATGAAAAAATTATTTTTCTTGATTGCAGCGGCAGCTTTGACTGTTGGTGCCCTTGCTGCATCGGCACAGAAAGAGCAGAAACTATTTAATTTTGTGAAATATATGCAGGCGGAGAGAATAGAAAACAGGGATGACATTTTTCAGCGGGATATCCGGGTAAAAGTAGAGGAAGAACCATTCGTTCCCAAAGGAGCAGAAGAAATAGCTTTCCAAAGGGAAAAACTTATGGAAAAATCTCCCTTACTGGAAATACGTGAGCTTATGTATGACGGAATGCGGCTTGTGATCTATGGAGTTCCTTCGGAAGAGGGCAGGAAGTACGAACTGGGTGCAGACAGTCTGTGTATCAATGAAAAAATGGGGTATCCTGCGGATACCAGGCATTATACAGAAGATGAAGATTATTATGTGATTACTGTAAATCACAGTAATCTGGAGATGGAGCCGCCATTTGAGGTGACCATTCCATTGATTGTTTATGGGAATCATACGCGCTATGAAAATCAGGATCTGACCTTTACAGTAAATACAAGGGCGAAAATAGAGTATCTTAACGATCAGGAATTTATATTTGATGATTATACAGTAGAAGTAACGGAGCTTAGAAGATCTCTTCTTTCTTTAAAGGGTAAAGTTTCAGTCAAGATGACAGAAGAGCAGAAGAAGGCTTATGAGTCCGGAGAAAAAAAGATACTCAGCCTTTTATTACAAAGTGAGGATGGAACTATTTGGGAAAACCTTACTGTTCCAGAGGAAGAGCAGCTCCAGAGTGATTCCAATGCCAACAATATGCAGTGGGTCTTTCACCTGAAGCTGAAACAAGAAAAAAAAGCAGTGCTCTATCTCATGACACAGGATAAAGCACTGCTGGGGAAAAAATTTGATATTAACAATATGGTTAACTGCTACGGTGAAGGAATGGAGCTTAATTTCGAATGAAACCTGAAGCCTGTTTTATGCCCCCCGCTTTGCAGGAAGGCGGATCTGTACTTCTGTACCCTGACCCTGGATACTGGAATAAGATAGTCCGTATGCGTGCCCGTATAGAATCTGCAGTCTCCGATGTGTATTATATACTGCAATATTTGTGCCGCCGGAGACGCTTTTTCCTGCACCGGTAAGAATGACAGGAAGCTTTTCCGGGGAAATGCCAACTCCGTCGTCAGAAATCAGAAGTACAATATCGCCATCCTCCATCCAGCCGGTTAAAACGATGGTGCCGGACTTCGAATCCTTTTCCAGAATCCCGTGGAGAATGGAATTTTCGATTACAGGCTGAAGCGTCAGCTTGGGAACCTGGTATTCCATCAGCTCATCAGGAATGTCCGAGACGAACTCAATACTATCGTGATAGCGCATATTTTGTAAATGAATATAAATAGAAACATGCTCCTCTTCCTGGGCAATGGTGCTGATGCCTTGCCTGCGGCTTAAGGTTAGCTTATAGAACCTGGAAAGATTCTGAACAGCATTGCTTATCTCAGAGGTACGCCCCTGCTGTGCAAGCCAGTTGATCATATCCATGGTATTGTAAAGAAAATGAGGATTGATCTGCGCCTGAAGGGAGTTAAACTCTGCGATCCGCAGATCCTCCGCTGCCTGCCTCTGTTCTTCCATTAAGTCTCCCATTTTTCTGGTCATGTAATTGTAGGTATCGATCAGGTCGCCCACCTCATCGTGATATTCCGGGCTGTCCATGGGAACAGGCGGTCCTTTGCGCACCTGCTGCATCTGGCTGATCACAGAGGAAATACGCCTGCTGATGGAACGCGCCAGCAAAGTGGCGAGAAGGATCGCCACTACCAGGAAACCCAGATACAGTGCCACATACAGCAGCATGATCCTGTGACTCTGCTGAATCAGCGGATCAGAGGGAAGGACGGTTACCATAAACCAGCCTGTGTGGGAAATACTGTAAAATCCGGCATAAATCTTCTGATCCAGGATCATTCGTTCAATAAAGTTATTGGAGGACATAAAGGATTCTTCAATGCTTTCATAGTCCAGCCAGTAAATTCCGGAAAGTGACTCATCAGAGGATGCGACCAGCGCATCACGGTCATTTAAAATATAGGAAACGCTTCCGGCCAGGGCCAGATTATCCTGCAATATTTCCCGAAGGGGTGCGGAAGAATAATAAACCGCCGTATAGCAGGGGTAGGAGGTTCCGTGATAATAAAGAGAGCCTCTGCGGATATAAGCCAGATCTCCGTGATTTTGCTTTTCCTGTGTGCCCAGATAAAAGGAAGGGCAGTACAGATCCGATACGGGAATGGGATTGCTTTGAAAAATGCCGTACCAGTAAGTGCCCTTTACATAACGGATAGGGGAAAAGGTCTCCTTTGTGCTGGACGCATGAAAAAGACTGGAGAACATAATGGGAATATCCACATAAATCTGGATATCGGTAATCAAAGTCCCGTCGATCATTTCCTTCACCTGTTTTTGAAACTCCTTCGCATCCGAACTTGCAGTGAGGGAAGAGAAAGGATAATTGACAGGTTTGTGAAACAAAGTCTGGTAAAAAGGAAGCTGGGATAATTCCGTATAAGTATCCAGTACCTTGTGCACTGTTTCCTCGATCATAGGTGCTGTTTTGGAGGATAAATCCTGCTCCTGACGAATGGTGTAGGAGACGGTCATATCATAAAGCCTGCCATAAAAGAAGAGTGCAAGCATTAACATAGGAAGGGTAACTGCCAGTATCAGGGACAGGGAGAATTTGGACTGCAGCTTCATATCTCCGTAACCCTGCCGCAGAGAATGTAAAAACCGTTTCATTGTGTAAGTCTCTCCCTGTATTCCGATGGGGAAAAACCGCTGTACTTCTTAAAGCTTTTCCCAAAGTAATTGCCGTCACTGTAGCCTACCTTGGAAGAGATATCCGTGATTTTGTAACGGGAATCTCCCAGAAGCTGTTTGGCTCGCTCCATGCGGTACTCTGTTAGATACTGATTCAGCGTTTTTCCTGTTTCGCTCTTAAAAAAGGTACATACATAGGATGCAGACAGAAATACGTGGGAACTGATATCCTTTACAGAAAGGGTTTCCTGCATATAGTGTTTGCTGATGTAATCCTTAATGAGAAAAATTGTAGGATTTTCTTCCATAGAAGTGGCAGCATCCCGGAAAAACTGTTCTGTTTTTTCCTCCAGAACCCTGTGCAGATCCCGGAAGGTAAAGCAGCGCTCCATTTCTTCCGCAATGCTGACATTATCCAAGGTGCTGGTGATCTTCAGCTGTTTCCGGGAATCATCAAGGGAAAGAAGCAGTTTATAATACAGATCCTTTACCTGATTCTGCAAAAGTGCGGTATTCTTATGAAAATATTTTGTAAGTTTCTCTAAAAGCTTCCCGCATGTTTCCTCATCCCTTCCTGAAAGTGCTTCGCTGAAGTCCCTGTGAAAGGATGCTGGGAGATCATCGTATCCCAAAGAAGAAGCATTTGCTATAAGATCTGAAGTCAGGAAGGTATTTTCCGGGAAAAAGAAGCTGCTCTGGAGAAGAATCACAGCGGAAGTATAGGATTGGTAAGCCCTGGAGATTCCTAAAAGGCTGTCACCTGCCGCAATAAAGTATCTGCCGAATTCTCCGTAAAGGCTTCCAAGATGCTGTCCCACTGCCTGAATGACAGAGGAGGAGGGCATAAAAGGGCCGTATACAAAATAGACCAGATACTGGCTTCTTTTTTGTACGTGGATGCAGTGCAGGCGGAAGGAGTCCAAAAAAGCCTCCGCCTTCTGGCTCATATTGCCTAAAGAAGGCTCTGCAATTTCCAGGGCAGCATCCAGCTTGACGATAAATGCGGTAAAGTAAGTTCCCGATGTGACGGGAAGGGAAAGCTCTTCTGGCAGGGCCTGGATATCCTCGCTGTTTGTTCCAAAAGGAACGGTAAGCTTCAGAGCCAGCCTGGAGGCAGTCTCCATAGAATGAAGCGTCTCGCCCCTGTGGGAATGGAGTTTGCGGATATAGCGCTCCTTGGCTTCCAGGACAGCTTCCCGGATCTCATCAGGATTCAGCGGCTTTTCGATATAATTGACTGCTTTGAGCTTAATAGCCGCTTTCAGATATTCTTTATCAGAGTAGCCGCTCATAAAAATGGCAACGGTGTCAGGCAGAATTCGTTCCAGACGCTCCAGCATGGAAATGCCGTCCAGACGAGGCATTCTCACATCACACAGGATAATCTCCGGCTGAAACTTCTGGGCTGCATCCAGCCCGTGAAGCCCGTCATCTGCCTGAAGCACTTCTTCAATCCCCAGGGATTTCCAGTCAATAGAAGAAATGACGCCTGTGCGGGTCAGTTCCTCATCATCTACGATCAGTAATTTCATCTTTATCTCCGTATCCTTTTATCAATCATTAGTGTCTTTTTTACATTTTAACACAAATTTTTCGGGATTACGAGAAAAACGTATCAAATAAAATGAAGAGGCTTGGTATAGCCGTAGGACTTAAATAACAGGCCCATCTCTTGCAAATGACGAGGGAAAATCCATCATCCTGATTTCTTCTGATATGCCGGAGATAATCACACTGGCAAGAAGGATCCTTGTGTTTAAGGAGCAGGAAATCGTAGATGAGATTAATGACCTGAACGAAAGGGAAAGAAGCTATGAGGATATCTGCCTGGAAAGCGAACTGGAAAATATTTTACCCTGATTCGAAAAATATTCCCATTTTATAAAAAAGATGCGGGTGATAAAATATAAGTAACTTAAACGAGAGTAATTAAGGGAGGAGAAAGAGCCGTGTCTGAATATGTTCTTGAGTTAAAAGGCATTACCAAGATTTTTCCGGGCGTAAAGGCATTGAATAATGTGCAGTTTCAGCTGAAACCCGGTGAAGTACATGCGCTTATGGGTGAAAACGGTGCCGGCAAATCTACCTTTATTAAGGTGATCACCGGTGTACATAAAGCCGAAGAAGGCGAAATGTTCTTAAATGGACAGAAGGTTGACTTCAAAGGCCCGAAGGATGCGCAGGCAGCAGGGATTGCAGCCGTTTACCAGCATCCCACATCTTATCCGCATCTGACTGTAGCGGAAAATATTTTTATGGGTCACGAGATCATTAAAAATCACATGATCCAGTGGAAGGCAATGAACAGTGAAGCAAATAAGCTTCTGAAGGAATTGAATGCAGATTTTGATGCCACTGCAGAGATGGGAACCTTAAGCGTTGCCCAGCAGCAGATGGTAGAAATTGCAAAAGCACTTTCCACCAATGCGAAGATCATCATCCTGGATGAGCCTACTGCATGTCTTACAAGGAGTGAATCTGAGGAATTATACCGTATTGTTGATAAGCTGAAAGAAGAAGGGGTATCCATTATCTTCATTTCTCATCGCTTTGAAGATATGTACCGTCTGGCAAGCCGCGTTACCGTATTCCGTGATTCGCAGTATATTGGAACCTATGATGTAGACGGCATTACCAATGCAGATTTGATCAAAGCCATGGTTGGCCGTGAGATCAAGGATCTGTTTCCGAAGCCGGAAGTAAAGATCGGTAAGGAAATGCTGAGAGTCGAAGGACTTTCCAGAGTCGGTTATTATAAGAATGTTTCCTTTAATGTGCATGCCGGTGAGATTATTGGTTTGACCGGCCTTGTAGGGGCAGGGCGTACCGAGGTTGTAGAAAGCGTCTGCGGAATTACAAGAGCGGATGAAGGAAAGGTTTATCTGGAAGGTAAAGAAGTATATGTGAAGAAACCCTCCGATGCAATGGAAAAAGGAATCATCCTTCTTCCGGAAGACCGTCAGAAAGAAGGTCTGATCATGAGCTGGGGCTTAGGAAGAAACGTAACCCTTCCAACCATCAGCAAATATGCAAAAAATGGTATCTGCGGCGAAAAAGAAGAGCGGGAGCTTTCCAAGAAGCTTTTGGAAGATGTGGATACCAAGGCTGTGGATATTTTCCAGCCTGCAAGTTCTCTTTCCGGTGGTAACCAGCAGAAAGTAGTTGTTGCCAAGGCGTTAAGCCAGGAAATGAAAGTCGTGATCATGGATGAGCCTACCAAGGGTGTTGACGTAGGTGCAAAAGCAGAAATTTATGCTATCATGGGCGAACTGGCGCTGAAAGGCTATGCGATTATTCTGATCTCTTCTGAGATGCCGGAAATTTTGGGCATGAGCGATCGGATTATTGTTATGTGCAACGGCCGTAAGACCGGTGAACTGTCCAGAGGAGAAGCGACCCAGGAAGCAATTCTGGAGCTTGCTATGGAAAAAGGACATGCAGCAGGAAAGGAGGCCGCTAAATAATGGAAAAGAAATCAATCGTAAAAAAAATCACAGGCTCTCGTGAGGCACTGCTGGCAGTGATCCTGATCCTGCTGTTTGCAGTGGTATCCGTGATCAGCCCCTCTTTTCTTACAGTGAAATCTGTTACGGATATGCTGAAGAATAATGCAGTTACCATGATCATGTCTCTTGGTATGCTGTGTGTTATGCTGGTAGGTGGTATTGATATTTCCATCATGTCTACCCTGGCTCTTTCAGGTATGTCCATTGGTATGCTTTTGAAATATGAATATATTTCCAATACGGTGGTGGCTTTTGCCATTGCCCTGGCAATCGGTACTGCATGCGGACTGCTGGTAGGACTTGTAATTTCAAGGGCGGATGTGCCTCCTATCATTGCAACCATGGGCTTTATGTATGTATTCCGTGCCATGGGATACCTGGTTTCCAATGGCGGAGAGTGGGCAAGTGCGGCTGCGCTTGGAAGCTTTAAAGACTTTGCAACCACCAAGATTCTTGGCTTGAGCTGTGTCATCTGGGTGATTATTCTTTGCTATGTGGTGTTCTTCTTTTTTATGAAGTGGACCAGAACAGGCCGTAAGATTTATGCAGTAGGAAGTAATGCAAATGCAGCGGAGGTTTCCGGTATCAATGTGAGGAATATCAAACTGCTTGTATATATGATCATGGGATTCCTTGCCGGTCTTGGGGGCGCCATTCAGGTTTCCGTTTATGCATCAGCCATGCCGGATATGCAGCTTGGCGGTGAAATGGATGTTATCGCAGCCTGTGTAATCGGCGGTGTCAGCATGAGCGGCGGAAGAGGTACGGTGCTTGGCGCTCTGCTTGGTTCCCTGATCCTGGCTACGATTGCCAAAGCGCTTCCGTTGGTTGGTATTGACCCGTTAGCACAGAATACCATCAAAGGTGTTTTGATCCTTGTGGTTGTTGTAGCCAACGTTGTTCTGCAGCGTGTTGCTGACAGAAGTGCATTAAAAGGAAGGGAGATGTAATCATGGCCGGAAAATCTGGAAGAAGTATTAATAATGTGCCGGAAAGTCCCATAAAGAAAATGCTTTTCAGCTGGGAAGGCATTCTGGTTATCGTCTTTATCTTGGTAAATATTTTCTGCGCATGTTTTTCAGAATTTTATAATCTGAAGAGTCTGCTGCGTCAGATGCCGGTTTACCTGGCGGAAGTATTCCTTATGCTTCCTATGGCATACATCCTGGTCTTAGGTGAGATTGATATCTCTGTAGGATCGATCGTCTGCCTTTGCGCAACCATGAGCTGTATTGTCTGCAACACAGGCGCCCCGTTTGTTTTAGTAGTAATTACCGCATTGGTTGTGGGAACTCTCTGCGGGAGTGTAAATGGCTTTATTTTAACAAGATTTCAGGAGCTTCCCCCAATGATCGTCACTCTTGCAACCCAGATCATCTTCCGTGGTATTGCAGAAATCATCCTGGGAAGCGGAGGAAGTATTTCCGCAAGCAATACCGACGGCTTCCGTCTTCTTGCAGGCAAAGTAGGAAGCGTGCCATATATTTTATTCCTGGTAGTGATCATGGCAGTGATCTTTGCAGTGATCTTGGGAAAGAGTACCTTTGGACGCCGGGTTTATGCAATTGGTACCAACCGTCTTACTGCGTATTATTCAGGAATTCATGTGCAGAAGATTCGCTTCATTATTTACACGGTAATGGGAACGATTTCCGGACTTTGTGCTTTGTTTATCGTATCTACTTCTTACGGTGCTAATACCACGACAGGTAACGGTTTCGAAATGGATGCTATTGCCATGGCTGTATTCGGCGGTATTTCATCCACTGGTGGAAAAGGAAACTTAGCAGGCGGTGTGATTTCTGCATTTATCATTGTGTGTCTGCGTGTAGGTCTTGGTCAGAGAAACGTGCATGCTCAGGTAATCCTTCTGATCCTGGGGCTTTTGCTGATCGGGGCAGTTGCCCTGCCGAACATCATAGGCCAGGTGAAGAAAGCAATGAAGGTAAAGAAATAAAATGCTTCACTTATTTCCATGTTGTTAGCTGCCTTCCTGTGCAGAAAGGCAGTTGCAAAATAAAACTATATCCTAGGGAGGAAAAATCATGAACAAAAAATTAGTTAGCGCAGTTCTTTGCGGAACAATGGTCCTTGGAGCAGCTTGCCCGGTATTTGCTGGCGTAGCAGACGGCAAGAAGATCGCTCTGGTTGGAAAATCTGCAGGTAATGCATTCTTCGAGATCGCAGCAGCTTCTTATAAAGAAACTGTAGAAGCAGAAGGCGGCACAGTAGACGTAGTTTATCCGGAAGCAGCTACTGCTGATGCACAGATCAAGGTTCTTGATAACCTGATTTCTCAGGACTACGATGCAATCTGTATTTCCGCAAATGACGTAAATGCTCTTCAGGCAAAGATGGAAGAAGCTATGGACGCTGGAATCAAAGTATCTTCTTTTGACTCTGCACCAAACTCTGACAGCCGTCAGGTATTTGTAAACCAGGCTGGTACTGTTGCTGTAGGACAGGCTCTTATGGATGCAGTTCTGGATATCGCAGGCGGCGAAGGCCAGTGGGCGATCCTTTCTGCTACTTCTCAGGCAGCTAACCAGAACGCATGGATCGACGCTATGAAATCCATCATGGAAAGCGATGAAAAATATAGTAAACTGGAATTGGTAGAAGTTGCTTATGGTGATGATGAACCGCAGAAATCCATAGACCAGACATCTGCTCTTCTTGAGAACTATCCGGATCTGAAAGTAATCTGCGCTCCTACAACTGTTGGTATTGCAGCGGCTGCTAAATATCTTCAGGATAATGAATCCACCTGCAAACTGACAGGTCTTGGACTTCCGTCTGAAATGATCGAGTACACAGGTGCTGACGATGCACATTCCTGCCCATACTTCTATCTGTGGGATATGCAGGGTCTTGGAAAACTCAGCGCATATGCAACAATCGCACTTGCAAACGAAGAAATCACAGGTGCTCTGGATGAGACATTCACAGCTGGCGACCTTGGAGAATACACCATTACAACAGCTGATGACGGCGGTACAGAAATCGTTCTTGGCCTGCCTTTGCAGTTCAATTCCGACAACATCGAAGAAATGGCTAAACTGTACTAAAATTTGTGCTTTTGCATTACTGAATATGATAATCCCTCATAAGGACGGGGCGTATGCCCCGTCCTTTGTTACGTGTGCAGGCATACTACGGCTTTTTGGCTTGAGCCAGAAGAGGGTTTCGGGAAAACGGCGGTTGACAATAAATGCGATGCAGATTACACTGAGAAATTAGATGATCGAACAAGACTTTTAAATGTAAATATAAAAAGTAAGGCAGTGATATCATATGCAGCAGGAGCTATTGGAGCATTTGAAAAAAATTTCAGAAGAGGAGAGAAGAATTCTGGACGGGGTTTCCAAGGTAGATAAGGACTTATATACCTCCGGGAAAGATTTTACCGTGGACAGCAAAAAGATGCTGGAGGAAGGAAAGCTGATCGCAGTTCGAACCCATACCCGCTTTGTGCATTTTCCAGCCCACAGACATAATTTTATTGAGGTGCTTTATGTGTGTGTGGGCCGCCTGACAAATATCATTGACGGAAGACAGGTTGTGGTACGTAAGGGAGAGCTTTTGTTTTTGAATCAATTTACTACCCATGAGATTCTTCCGGCAGGGGAGAGCGATATTGCCATTAATTTCATGGTGCTGCCGGAATTTTTTGATGTGGCATATTCCATGGCGGGAAGGAATAATGTGCTTGCGGATTTCTTGGTAAATGTGCTGCGCCAGGATGAAGAGCGGGGGGAATATCTTCACTTCAAAGTAGCGGAGGTTCTCCAGATCCAGAACCTTCTGGAGAATATTATTTATTCTTTGGTCACAGGAAAAGGAGATCAGAGCCGGATCAACCAGACTACCATGGGGCTGATTTTTCTTTATCTTTTGGATGCGGTTCAGTATGTGGAAATGCGCCTTCCAAACCAGTATGAAAATATGATCACCATGACGACCCTGGATTATATAGAACAGCAGTACAGAACCGCTACACTTACAGAGCTTTGCGATAGGCTGCACCTTCCTATGCATATGCTGAGCAAAATGATTAAAAAATCCACAGGATATAATTTTAAGGAACTGCTCCAGCGGAAGCGCCTGAATAAGGCCGTGGAGCTGATGTGCGACACGGATCTGCCGGTGAGTGATATTATTTCTGCAGTAGGATATGAGAATAACAGTTATTTCCATCGGGTTTTCAAGGAACGTTACCATATGACGCCCCGTGCATTCCGCTTGAAGAACAGCGGAGAAGCCCGGGTGCATTTATGAATACCGGATATATCTTATAAATATGAAATACATTTCGTAAAATAATACATAAACTGCCCAAGATAACAGATGCAGATTCCTCCTGTTTTCCGCTAAAATGTTTACAGATGACGGATGTATTTTAAGGAGGAAAATGTCATGATTATCATTGGTGAGAAGCTGAACGGCTCTATTCCGTCCGTAGCCAAAGCAATCGAGAAAAGAGATGGGGAGCTTATTAAAGAAAGAGCCAGAAAACAGGCGGAGGCGGGAGCTGCGTTTCTGGATGTGTGTGCATCTGTAGAAGAAGATGCAGAGGTAGAAACCCTGAAATGGATGATCGGCCTTGTACAGGAGGTAACGGACACTCCTATTTGCGTGGACAGCCCAAGTGCAAAGTCCTGTGTAGCAGCTATTCCGTTTTGTAAACGGCCGGGTCTTATTAACTCCGTTTCTCTGGAAGGAGATAAAATTGATACCATTTTCCCGGTCATTGCGGACACGGACTGGGAATGTGTTGCGCTTCTCTGCGACAATGATGGAATTCCGGATTCAGTAGAACGCCGTATGAAGGTATTCCACGGGATTATGGAAAAAGCAAAAGAATACAACATAGCACCAAATAGATTACATATTGACCCTCTGGTAGTGACCTTATCCACGGATCAGACGGCACTGACTGTATTTGCACAGTGCTGCCGCAGGATTAAAGCAGAATATCCGGATATTCATATTACCAGCGGGCTTTCCAATATTTCCTTCGGTCTTCCGGCAAGAAAATATGTAAACCAGGCATTTATGGTGCTGGCTATGAATGCGGGCATGGACAGCGCCATTGTAGATCCTACAAACAAAAATATGATCGGTATGATCTATGCTGCCAATGCTCTTTTGGAAAAAGACGATTTTTGCCTGAAATATATTGATGCATTTACAGAAAAAGCACAGGAAGAGGAAGCGGCTGCTCCTGCAAGTCCCATGGATGAAAAGATGCAGGCAGTTTTTAAGGCTACCCAGAACGGCAAAAATAAAGAAATCGGCAAATGCGTCCAGGAAGCCATTGACGCAGGATGTGATCCTGCAGCGATTCTCAATGACGGTATGATCGGCGCCATGGCTGTGGTAGGAGAGAATTTCAAAAAGGAGATTATCTTTGTACCTCAGATGCTGGCTGCAGCCAGAGCTATGAAAGCCGGCGTGGAAGCCTTAAAGCCATACCTTGCAACAGGGGAGGCAGGCAGCGCAGGAACCATTATTCTTGGAACTGTAGCGGGAGATCTTCATGATATCGGCAAAAACCTGGTAGGAATGATGTTCGAAAGCGCAGGATTTGAGGTGATTGACCTTGGGGTTGATGTACCTATTGAAACTTTTGTAAGAACCATTGAAGAGCATAAGGAAGCGACCATTGTAGGTCTTTCAGCTCTTTTAACAACCACCATGCCGTCTCTTAGGGATACTGTGGCAGCTTTATTAAAACAGCCCTTCCGAAGAAGGATTAAGATCATGGTAGGCGGTGCCCCGATTTCCCAGGCATTCGCTGATGAGATCGGTGCGGACTCCTATACTGAGGACGCCGCATCCGCAGCAGAGCAGGCAAAGAAATACGCAGAGTCCGGCTTCTGTGCAAAAGCGGCTGCAGGAGAGTTTGATGTGCCAAAAGAGCGTAAATGTGAGGAGGCACCTTTGGGAGAAGCGAAGGCGGAGAAGGCGGTATCTCATGAAAAAGAAGAAAAGAAATCCTTTAAGGTAGACGGCTCTGTAAAATCCGTTCATGTTCCAGGTCCAGGGGAAGGATACAAAGCAGACTGGGAAGGAACCAAAGAAAAATTCAAAAATTACTGGAAACATCAAAATGCAGGACGTCCGCTGATGTGTGTGATCGCAAGAAAGCCGGAGGTGGAGCAGTACTCTGACGGTACGCCTGTAGAAGGCGGCTACCTTGATCAGATTTGCCAGGGAAAATATTACAACATGCCAAAAGAGCTTTTCTGGACGGACATGGAGGACAAATACCAGAATGCACAGAGGATCGTAGACCGCTACCGTTATTTCTGTGATACCCATTATTTCCTTGGTGAGAGCTTCCCGAACCTGAATATTGACTTTGGGCCTGGTTCCCTTGCGGCATACCTTGGCTCTGAAATCGGATTTAAGGAAGATACCGTTTGGTTTAATAAATGCCTGGAGAGCTGGGAAGGTGTGCCCAAGCTGGCCTTTGATCCTGAGAATGAATGGTTTAAGAAACATATTCAGCTTGCCCGTGACTGCCGTGAACTGGCTGGAAATGACTTCTACGTAGATATGCCTGACCTGATGGAAAACATAGACGTGCTTGCTTCTCTTCGGGGTGCACAGGACATTTTGTTTGATCTTCTGGATGAAGGGAAAATGATCGGGGAACGTATACAGGAAGTAACGGATCTTTACTATGAATATTATGACCGTTTTTATGACGTTATCAAGGACGAAGAAGGTGGAAACGCTTATACCGTATTCCAGATCTGGGGACCTGGAAAAACCGTGAAGCTTCAGTGCGACTTTTCTGCCATGATGTCTCCGGAGGACTTCCGCCGGTATATCCAGCCGTCTCTGAGGGTACAGTCTGAAAAAGCGGATCATGTTCTGTACCATCTGGATGGGCCGGCAGCCATAAAGCATATGGATGCCCTGATGGAGATCGATGGAATTGACGCACTTCAGTGGACAAGCGGAGATGCAGGCCCGGACGGAACTCTTCCGGATTGGGATGTGATTTATGACAAAGCAATTGCAGCAGGCAAATCCATTTGGGTGAAAGTCTACTCAGGAGAATTTGAAGACTGGATTAAGAATGTAGATCGTATTGTAAAGAAATACGGCTCCCACAGCTTATTCCTTCTGTTTCCGGAAATGTCCATGGAGCAGGCAGAATATCTTTTGGATTATGCGGACAAGAACTGGAGCGATGTAAAAGGAACCTTCTGTGAAAAATTAGGACGATAACAGCAATAAAAACAAAAACTCCCTTTCTCGGAAGAAGCCGGAAAGGGAGTTTTTGTAGATTTTATTTTTTTCATTAGAGCTAGGAGGTTGGAAACTCCAGAAGTTTTTGTGCCATAAGAAAACAGGAAATAGTAAGGCACAGATATTATGAATTGTATCTTTTGTAGAAAATCGTTTGTATATAGAATAAAACCTGTATCTATTATACCATACTTTTTGAAAATTTAAAATATTCTAAAATGCACAAATATTTGGCAAAATATTTTGTAAAAATAAATAAAAAAATGAATAAAAGTTAAATATCATGGAATTCTCCGATTTTATTCTTGATTTGCTGCATTTCATTGTCCATGCTGATGACGGCGGCGGCGCATTCCAAAAGCTCCTTGCTTACTTCATCATATCCGTTCATTTCTTCGATTCCTTTTTTGTAACGAAGCTGGTGTTCCAGAGTAGCCCAAAAATCCATGCCGTTGGTGCGGATCTGGATCTCGACTTTCATAGGTGTTTTTCCTTTGGAGAAAAATACAGGGATTTCTACGATCATATGATAACTGCGGTAGCCGTTGGGTTTGGGATTTTTGATATAATCCTTTATCTTGAGAACCGTAATATCGTCCTGTCCTGCAAGAAGGGCTGCTATGGTATAAATATCGTCTACAAAGGCACAGACAACCCGGATGCCGGCAACGTCGTTAAGCTGCGTGCTGATATTGTCAGGCGTAAAATCGTGTCCTGTTTTTTGAAGCTTCCGGTAAATGCTTTCTGGTTTTTTGATTCTGGTTTTAATAAAGGAAATGGGGTTACGCTTATTTTCCACAGAAAATTCATCATTCAGGACTTCCAGCTTGGTGCGGACTTCCCGTATGGCACATCTGTACATCATCATCAGATTGTTGAATCTCACAGTGTTTTCAATAAATTTTTTGGGATCGGAGGTATCCAGCCATTGCATCGTGTCTTTTGTTTCCATGTTTTGTTGTTTATCCTCCTGCATTATGGTTAGGGGCTTTTGCCCCCAACATCATATTATAATGTAAAAGGAGAAATTTATCAAATAAAATGCTATTTTGAGTGCAGATTCACTTGATTAAGAATTGTATTTTTCAATGCAAAGTGCTATAATTGTGGGCAAATAAATAATATGCAAAATAGGATTCCATGCGTTAAGTGTTTTGTGGATGGGGAGTTGCCACGGAAACGAAAAGCCTGTCTTACGATATGGGATTCGCACCCGTTGCAACACACAGAGGATATTCATCTCGATTGTGAAGAAAAGCGGAGAGTTATTATTTATTCCAGATGCTCATTCACATCGGGATGTTTTTTTTATGCGCTGGCAGGAGCCTTTTGACCAGCGCATAGGTCTATCTCATTTCTATTCCGGAAATGCCTGCATCCCGAAATAAATTAAGGAGGTAAGGGCATGATGGATCATGAAAAAATTAAAGAAGGAGTCCGTCTCATGCTGGAAGGCATTGGAGAGGATATTACCAGGGAAGGTCTTTTGGAAACGCCGGATCGGATTGCACGTATGTGTGAACAGATTTACGGAGGGTTGTATGAAGACCCTGAGGCACATCTGAAAAAACAATTTCAGGCTACAAACAATAATATAGTATTGGAAAAGGACATTACCTTTTATTCCGTGTGTGAACATCATTTACTGCCCTTTTACGGGAAAGCCCATGTTGCTTACATACCAGATAACCATGTGGCGGGGCTTAGTAAGCTGGCGCGTACGGTGGAGACCTTTGCAAGAAGACCGCAGATTCAGGAGAATATGACTGCACAGATTGCGGAAGCCATGGAAAAATACCTGAAGCCAAAGGGCGTGATGGTTATGCTGGAAGCGGAACATATGTGTATGACAATGCGCGGCGTACAAAAGCCGGGGACAAAGACAGTAACTACTATTGTGAAGGGTGTATTTGCACAAGACTATACCCTGCAGCAAACATTTCTGCAGATGGTCAGACAGTAAAAGAAGAAGACAGTAATGGGAAACCGTAACAGGAGACAATAAGCATGGAACGATTACATAAGATTTTGCAGAATCCTATTTATTCGAAGCAATTTTTGCTGCTGCAGGAGGCTGAGAAGGATCGGGAGTTTTGCAGACATACGATGGAACATTTTCTGGATGTTGCAAGGCTGATGTATATATATAATCTGGAAGAAGGTACAGGCATTGAAAAGGAATTGATCTATGCCGCCGCACTGCTCCATGATATCGGAAGATATGAACAGATGGCAAAGGGAACGCCCCATGATCTGGCAGGAGTGAGGATGGCGGAAGAAATCCTGGGTACATGCGGATTTTCCCAAGAGGAAATTATCCGCATACAGGAAGCCATCAGAAGCCATCGAAGTGTGCAGGAGGAATGTTCGGATCACCTGCAGAGATTTCTTTACCGGGCTGATAAGATGTCCAGGGATTGTTTTTGCTGCCCTTCAAAAGAAAGATGCAATTGGCCGGCAAAGAAGAAAAATACAGTCATTGAATATTGAGGAGAATACAGATGAAGATCGGCAGCCGAGAATTTGATACGAAAAATGAAACTTATATTATGGGGATACTGAATGTAACGCCGGATTCTTTTTCAGACGGAGGAAAATTTCATACACTGGATGCTGCTTTGTACCATGTCCGAGAAATGCTGGAAGAAGGAGCGGATATTGTGGATATTGGCGGAGAATCTACCCGCCCGGGCCATAAGATGATCACCCAGGAGGAGGAGATCGAAAGAGTGGTGCCGGTGATCGAAGCAGTGAAAAGCCGTTTTGATATTCCTGTATCAGTAGATACTTATAAGGGAAAGGTAGCTGAGGCTGCCCTCAAGGCAGGAGCGGATCTGGTAAATGATATTTGGGGATTTAAGTACGATAAAACTGTAGCAGAACTGACTGCGAAGTATGGGGCAGCTTGCTGCCTGATGCATAACCGGAAGGAAGCGGTTTACGATGCATTTTTGACAGACCTTGTAAAGGATATGGAAGAGTGCGTGAGAATTGCGCAGGAAGCAGGAGTTGCAGACGATAAGATCATGTTAGACCCGGGTGTGGGATTTGCCAAGACCTGGGAGATGAATCTGGAGGCGATTCACCATGTGGATGTTCTGCATCAGCTTGGATTTCCTATTCTGTTAGGAACTTCCAGAAAATCCGTTATCGGGATTGCATTGGATCTTCCATCGGATCAAAGGGTGGAGGGAACTCTTGCCACAACGGTAATGGGAGTGATGAAGGGATGTTCTTTTGTAAGAGTACATGATATCAAAGAGAATAAGCGGGCAATTCAGATGATCCGAGCAATTTTGAACCACTAGGAGGCCCATATGGACAAGATTAAGATTAATAAACTGGAGGTATATGCCAGGCATGGCGTTTACCCTGAGGAAAATGCGCTGGGGCAAAAATTCTTATTTTCTGTCATCCTTCACGCCAATACACGTAAGGCAGGAAAAACGGATGTGCTGGAATACTCTGTGAATTATGGGGAGGTCTGTCATTTTGTAAAGCAATTTGCAGAAACGCATACATTCCGGTTACTGGAGCGGCTGGCAGAGGAATTGGCACAGGCGATCCTTTTGGAATATGCTCTGGTGCAGGAAGTAGAAATTGAAATCCAGAAACCATGGGCGCCCATTGGCCTGCCTTTGGAGACGGTTGCAGTAGAGATATCCAGGAAATGGCACACTGCGTACATTGCCCTTGGATCCAATATGGGAGATAAAGGGGGATACCTGAATCAGGCAGTTGAAATGCTCAAAGCACGGAAGGACTGCCAGGTATGCCAGGTATCGGAGTATTTTGTGACAGAGCCTTATGGCGGTGTGGAACAGGATGATTTTCTCAATGGCGCCTTGGAACTGCGTACGCTGTTATCGCCTGAGGAGCTGCTGGATGCCCTTCATGAGATTGAGCAGGCAGCGCACAGGGTGCGTAAGATCGTGTGGGGACCAAGAACGCTGGATCTGGACATCCTTTTGTATGATGATCTGGTGGTGGATCTGCCGTTTTTACAGATCCCTCATGTGGAGATGCATATGCGGGATTTTGTGCTTGTGCCATTGACCCAGATCGCACCTAAAGTGCGTCATCCGCTGACGGGGCAGACTGTGGAAGCTATGTTGAAAAATTTGCAGAAGCAGAAATAGGAGGGGGATTTTACCAAATTTGTATTGTAAATCTTTTTGGCGCAGGTTATGATAGTAAAAGGGAATTCTGCATCAGATTAACAATTTGCCAAAATGCAGTAATTCTTTTGGGGAAAGGGGAGAAGTTCACATGCGTATTGTTACGTTGATGGAAAACAGGGCTGTTTCGGAGGGATTTTTATGCAGCCATGGACTAAGCCTTTACATTGAGACAAGAAATCACAAGATACTGTTTGATATGGGACAGGATGATGGCTTTTTGAAAAATGCCGGGAAGCTGGGAGCGGACATCAGCGGCGTGGATATTGCGATACTTTCCCATGGACATTATGACCACGGCGGAGGAATTGATACTTTTCTGAAAGCCAATTCCACGGCCGGGATTCATATACAGAAGAAGGCTTTGGGGGAGTTCTATGCCCATGACGGGGATGGAACCGTCAGGTATATTGGACTGCCCGCTGCCTGGAAGGAGAATCCAAGAGTAATTCTTCATACAGGGGATTATAAGCTGGATGCCGGAATTCAGATTTTCGCAGGGGTGACAGGCAGGGAATGCTATTCCCCTGCAAACGACAGACTGTATACGTCTATGAACGGCAGACATATTCATGATTTATTTATGCATGAGCAGAATCTGCTTTTGAAGGAAGGAAGCAAAATGGTGCTGATTGCAGGCTGTGCTCATAACGGTATGGTGAATATTCTGAAAAAAGCAGAGACTTTTGCACCAGGGGGAATTGATTATGTTCTTGGAGGAATGCATCTGATGAACGCATACCCGGAGAGGGAAAAGCAAAAGATATTCTGCAGAAGCATGGCCAAAAGGCTTTTGGAACGTTCCTGCAAATACTACACCTGCCATTGTACCAGCGTGGAGGCTTATGATATGCTCCGGGAAGAAATGGACAGCCGGATCGAATATCTGTCAGCAGGCAGTATTTTGGAAATATAGTTACATGAGGAGGAGTTATTATGAACGAAAACGAAATGCTGAATCTGGAGGAAATGGGAGAGCTGAAGCATGCCATCCTGGAACTTCAGGAACAACTAATGAAAAATTACCATATTGACCCTAACCTGTATGTGGAGTATGACGTAAAGAGAGGACTGCGTGATTCCGCAGGTAAGGGTGTTCTCACAGGTCTTACAGAGGTTTCCGATGTAAATGCTTTTGACCTGATCAACGGAAGAAAGATTCCTGCAGAGGGCAGCCTTTATTATCAGGGGTATAATATTTATGATCTTGTACAGGGGCAAAACGGAAGAAAATTCGGTTTCGAAGAGACTGTTTACCTGCTTTTATTCGGCCATCTTCCAAATGAAACGGAACTGAAAAAATTTATGGATGTGATGTGTAAGCTGGAAACCTTAAGCGGGCGGTTTGTCCGTGATGTTGTGATGAAAGCATCCAATGATAATATTATGAATTCCATGCAGCGGTGCATCCTGACTCTTTATACATACGATTCCAATCCGGAAGATATTTCCGCAGGGAATGTACTGCGCCAATGTCTGGAGCTTATTGCGAAGCTTCCGCTGATTGCCGTTTATTCCTATCATTCTTACAGACATTTCCGCAAGGATGAAACGCTGTTTATCCGAAATCCGGAGAAGGGGCTTTCCCTGGCGGAAAATATCCTCCTGATGCTCCGGCCTGACGGGAAATATACGGAACTGGAAGCAAAGGTGCTGGATATTGCTTTGATCCTCCATGCAGAGCATGGCGGCGGTAATAATTCTACCTTTACAACACATGTAGTGACTTCCTCCGGTACTGATACCTATTCTTCTATGGCTGCTTCCATCGGTTCCCTGAAAGGACCACGCCATGGCGGAGCCAATCTGAAGGTGCAGGATATGTTTGAGGATATCAAAGCACATATTAAAGACTGGATAGATGAAGGGGAGGTGGAAGGATATCTTCGCAAGATTCTGGATAAGCAGGCCTTTGACCGTTCCGGGCTTATCTATGGTATGGGACATGCGGTTTACACACTGTCAGACCCACGTGAAGTGATTTTAAAACGTTTTGCATGGAAACTGGCGCAAGAGAAGGGCCTTAGCGAGGAGTTTGCCCTCTATGAGCTTGTAGAACGACTTGCCGGCAGGCTTATTATGGAACAAAGGAAGCTGTTTAAGAATGTGTGTGCGAACGTGGACTTTTACAGCGGATTTGTATATACCATGCTTGGAATTCCCAAAGAACTGTTTACGCCTATTTTTGCCATTGCCCGTATTCCGGGATGGAGTGCCCACAGGCTGGAGGAACTGGTGAATGCAGGGAAGATCATTCGCCCTGCATACAAATATGTAGGGCATCATACGGAGTTTATCCCTATGGAAGAGCGATGTAAGGAAACAAAGGAAAATATGGAAGAGAAATGAATGCATAAACTTGCAGAAAGTGGACATAATACCTGAAAAGGATATCGTCATCCCGCACAAAGAAAACATAAAACATTGTCCAATATGACAATTTACTTTATAAAAATCATGATATATAATGTGCGTAAAGTGAAAACGATATCATATTCACATAAATATGAAATGAATGTCAGACGCAGAAAGGGATGATTTTAATGCAGCAGGTATATGTAAAATTTGATGACGTTGAACAGGTGAGAAGTTTTATTCGCATCATTGATAAAATGGATGTTGATTTTAACCTTGGAACAGGAAACCGTACGGTAGATGCGAAGTCTGTGATTGGTGTTTTTGGTCTTGATTTGACTGCACCGCAGCTGCTGAGTTATGATTCCGATGATAACCGTATTTTGGAGCAGATCTCTCCATTTTTAACTTCTGCAAAATAGTTTTAAATTGTTATAAGGGCTGTGTGCTGATTTCGATTCGGTATGCGGCTTTTATTTTGTCCTGCATTATTGACGTCCGGTATGATAGAGGGGGCCGCTTAAGCTGATGCTTCGGCCAAATATCTGTGCTGCATGGGATATTTTACTGGACGCTGGGTATACTGCAAAAGCCCATCAGGGAGGGTATCCCTGATGGGCTTTTAGCGTTTATGGGCGTATTACACACTGAGCTTCCGTTCCATGATCTGGCAGGATATGAAATAGAAGGCAGCGGAGAACAGAAGAAGAATACCGTATTGCATAGCAAAGTCTGCCGTAACATTTGGAAGTGTGGGAAGGAACTCCATGGCAACTGCGACTGCCCACAAAATAACGATAAAAAGGATAAAGCTGATCAGGCCGTTTAAACGCTTACCGGCCAGTACAGTGGCAGATAACGTTACTGCCAGGTATCCAACGGTAATGGTCATAAACCAGTTCAAAAGAGAAGCAAAGATACTTGCTACAACCTCCTGCCAGGTAGGAAGATTATGGAACATGCTGTTTAAAAAGTATTTTATTTCCTCTAAGAATCTGGTGAGGCCATCCAAATGAATGGCGGCGATGGAGATATCTGCAAAAGCGATCAGAATAAAGATTACGCTGACAGCGATAATACAAAGCAGATTTTCCAAAGCCTTGGCTCCTAAAATCTGATAACTGTTTTTGGGAGTCATGAACAGCATGTAGCTCTGCTTCGTGTTCAGATCTTTGGAAAACACAAGAATGCTCTCAATTCCGAGATAAAAAAGACCAAACATAGCACATAAAGTCAGGAAGAGTATTCCTAAGAACATACCCTTTTCCCAGTCCAAAAACAATCCGGAAAGAAACAGAATTTCTGATAGTACCGTTAACAGCAAAAGGATCATTCTTGACATTCTTGTTTTACGAAACTCATATTTCATCAGCATTCCCATTACATGTTTCCTCCCTGTCCGTAAATTTCCCGATATTCGTCTACTATGGACTTGCCTTCTGTGATACGCAGTTCTTCAACCTGGCTTGTTTTTACTAGAAGCCCATCTTTTATAAAGTATGCAGTGTCAATGATTTTTTCCAGTTCGTCTACCAGGTGGCTGGAAAGAACAATGGCAGTGTCAGGATCAGCAGCTTCAATAATGCTTGTCATGATCTCGTCCCTTGCCAGGAGGTCAATTCCGTTCAGCGGTTCATCCAGAAGATAAACTTTAGCCTTCCTGGCCATAGTGACTGCGATTTTCAATTTCGCCATCATACCGGAAGAGAGGGATTTGGTCTTCAGGCTTTTCTCCAGATGCATTCTTTCCAAGAGCTTTTCAAATTTTTTCATGGAGAAATCTTCAAAAAAATCAGCGTAGTAGTCCCCCACATCCTTGACGTTCATCCAGGGATAAAAGTAAGGCTCTGTGGACATATAAGCAATTTCCCTGCGGCTGTCCGGACCGATGGGAGAATCGTTGTAGTAAAAATTCCCTTGGCTAGGCTTCACAAGGCCGATTGCCATCTTCATCAGTGTGGTCTTTCCGCTTCCGTTAGGCCCCAGGAGGGCATAGATCCTGCCTGATTCAATCTTCAATGAGATGGAATCTACGGCAGTCTTTGAACCATATTTCTTTACAATATCTCTACATTCCAGCATGCTGCTGTTCTCCTTTCTTATGGGATCCCATTAGCCTTATGGTTTCTTCAAAGGCAAATCCAAGCTGTGCCATGCCCTCCAGAAACTGCCCGATGAGTTCTTCAGCCATTTCTTCTTTCATTGTTCTGATCCTTTCTATACTATCGGTGACAAATGTTCCCATTCCTCTGCGTGTAAAACATGCGTCTTCATTCTCCAGCTCCTTATAAACACGGCTGGCTGTGTTGGGGTTAATAGTATAATTTACTGCCAGTTCACGAACGGATGGAAGCTTTTCTCCTGGCGAAAGCTTGCCTGTCACAATATCCCGCTTAATGGATGCCATTACCTGCAGGTAAATGGGAAGCTCTGTTTTAAATTCCATGTCCCCCTCCTTTGTCCTAGTGTTCTATTGATATAGTACACTAAGGTGCTGGAAATGTCAAGAAGAAAATCAAGAAATTAAAATTGTAATCTTTCAGGGAATCCGTTATACTATAAGGAGAGATGGAATCGGGGCGGGAATGAAAGCAGATAGAGTATATAAAGTATATAAAGTATATAAAGCGGATAAGCCTGCCCAAAGAGGGTTCCCAGGAAAAAGACAGAATAATGATACGGAGGAATAACATGTCTGAGATAAGTGATAAGTTCAGGGAAGAAGCGAAAAAAAATGATGATATTCGGGATGCGCTGATGACAACGCCTGAGGATGTGGAAAGATGGGATAACATTGTATACGGGCATATTGACCGAAATATTCAGGTACTGGATGTATACAGGCCGAAACAGGCAGAGGATGAGGATCTGCCTGTGATCATCAGCGTCCATGGAGGCGGATGGGTATACGGAGATAAGGAACGTTATCAGTATTACTGCATGAGCCTGGCACAGAGGGGATTTGCAGTTGTGAACTTTACCTATCGTCTGGCACCGGAGAATAAGTTCCCTGCACAGCTGGAGGATATGAATCTTGTGTGCAAGTGGATCATGAAGCGTGCCAGGAGATACCATTTTGACACAGAGCGTATTTTTGCAGTAGGGGATTCTGCAGGAGCTCATTTATTGGGACTTTATGCCGGAATCTGTACCAATCCTGCATATGCTGCACAGTATGATTTTGAAGTGCCGGAGAACTTTGCCCTTACGGCGATGGCATTAAACTGCGGCGTTTATTCTGTGGACAGAGACATGGCAGGAGTTCAGACACTGGAATTTATGAAGGACCTTCTGCCTGAACAGGGAACAGACGAGGAGCTTAAGAAATTAAACGTGCTGGATACCATTACAGATGTATATACACCTGTATTCTGCATGACTTCTGTAAGCGACTTCCAGAAAGGCCAGGCGCCTGCACTGGTAGAGCGGCTTACAAAGAACCAGGTTCCCTTTGTATACCGCGTATTTGGTGACAAGGTAAATCAGCTTGGGCATGTATTCCATTGTGATATTAAGACGGTGGATGCGGCACAGTGCAATGACGCAGAATGCGATTTCTTTCGGGAGTTCTGTTTCTGATCTGCGGGATATATTGTGAAAATATTCCAAAAGAGACTGCATACAGGCGAAAAAGACCTGTCTGCAGTCTTTTTTGCGATATTGGTTCATACCGTATATTTCTTTGCGGCCTGATCCACGCCGTCCGGATATTTGTCAAGCCATGACAAAAAATCCATGCCGGAATCCGCCACTGTTTTGCCAAGTTCTACAAGAAAAGAAGGAATCTGCTCCAAAAGGATAGTTCCTGCTTCGTGACCAAAGTCTTCCCTTCCTTCAACCTCCCTGCCGCCAACATAAAGAAGAAAAGCTGGCTGGGATTTGCCGTTCATAAATTTTCCGGCGCCGCGCAGACCAAGTATCCCGGTCTGATGAGTTCCGCAGGAAGAAGGACACCCGGAAATATGAATTTGGGGAAGGGCATTTTGGGGAAGTCCGGCATCTCTGACTGCCTGAATGCATTCTAAAAGAAGCGCCTGAGAATCACGAAGGCCGATCTGGCAGATTCCTGCACCTATGCAGCTTACAGACTCTTCAAAGGGCGTTTGGGCGCTGTCAGAGGTAAGGTTGAGAACTTTTTGCGCCTCTGAACCTGTCAGGTTGATAAAATAAACGCTTTCGTCCGGAGAGAGACGCATTTCTCCTTCAGGTATATCTGAAATAAGGTCACAGAGCTTACACAGCACTTTTGGAGAGGGTATACCTCCAATGGGATGCCAGTGCACAGCATAAAGTCCTTCCTGTTTCTGAGGGACTGCACGAGGATGGGCAACCGAACTTCCATCCCCTTTTTTCCAGGGAGAATAGGAGGATTTGGGAATATCCAGATTTTCTCCAGATTGCAATACCTCATTTAGTTTTTCGTGAAATGCTTTCCTGTAGTTTTCTTCTCCGCCAAGGGCTTCCACCATAAAGCGCGTCCTGGATTTGTTCCTGTTTTCGTAATTTCCGTAGGAGCGGAAGGTGAGCCACATGGCTTTAATATAATAGAGAACTTTTTCCGGAGGGACATTTTCTGCAGTCTTGACACCCATTAGAGGACATTTTCCAAGACCTCCTGCACTGTACATGTCAAAGAAGCCGTTTTCTTTGGCCGCAAATCCTAGATCGCGGTAAGTGACATGGGTGAGGTTGCCAGGGGTGTTGGAAAAGGCAACCTTCAGCTTTCTTGGAAGCTTTTCCTTTTTTAGAAATGTCATAAGATATTCTCCGGCCGCCTCTGCGTAAGGAAGAACGTCAAAATACTCTTCTTTTTCCACACCGGACAGGGGAGAGCACATGACATTACGGGGATAATCTCCGCCTCCGCCCATGGTAATGATTCCGCAGGAAAAGGCTTCCTCTATGATAGTACGCACCTCTGCCGGGAGCAGATTGTGAAGCTGAATGGTCTGGCAGGTGGTAAAATGTACCTTTTCAATATGAAAACGGCGGATCACATCAGCGAGAAACTTCAGCTTTTCCCTGGTGATGCGTCCTGCAGTCATACGCAGGCGCAGCATGGCAAGCTTTCCGCCGCGCTGAGAATAGCTTCCGTAAAGTCCGGAAATGCTTTTATACTGATGCACCGGAATTTCTCCTTTATAAAAATCGTCAGTTGCTTTTTCAAATGCTTCTAGTTCGGACTTCCAGAAATGCGGGTCATCTATTTTCATATCCAATCTCCTTAGATTATTTTATTTCCTTAGTATTTGTAAATAAGCGGATTGACATACATAAAATGCGACAATATAATGAAATGTAGAAAGAAGGAAGATTATGTTTAAAGAAGCTGAAAGAGTAAAAAGAGAATATTTCAGTATTCCTAATTTGATGGGATACTTCCGCATAGTGATGCTTCCGGTTTTTCTGCTGGTATATTACAGGGCGGAAACAAGGGAGGAATATACGATCGCATTTACCATATTGATCATCTCCCTGCTGACTGATTTTTTTGACGGAAAAATTGCCAGGAAATTTCATATGGTAACGGATTTCGGAAAGATTTTGGATCCCGTAGCGGACAAGCTTACCCAGGGCGCCCTTGCAGTTGCAGTTGCCACACATTATCCTCTTATGGGAAATTTTTTTATTTTGTTTCTCATAAAAGAGGGATACATGGGAATCATGGGGTTATATCTTCTGAAAAAGAAAAATGTAAGGAACGGCGCTCAGTGGTATGGAAAAATCTGCACTGCCGTGATGGATGTGGGAATCCTGATTCTTCTTTTGTTTCCTGACCTTCCTTATAAAACCGTCAGCGTTATCATTCTTTTGATGATGGCGTTTATGATCTTTTCCCTGGTACGCTATGTGAAATTCCATATTTCCGTATTAAGAGAAGGGAAGAAATCCAATAGAAAGCTTTTATGGGTGGGGATTGTCCTGCTGATCGCTGCTTATTTGATTCTTGGGGCAGTGATTCCCTATATAAAGCAGCCGGAAATCAGCGAAAACTATAAAGAATCCTTTGACAGCAGCAGTTTCTATTCGGATAGGGTATCCTGCGACAGGGCTGCTGTGATAGAAGAAAACGGTGACGCCCTTAAAGCGCGGATCCGCCTGATTGAAAGCGCCAAGAAAAGGATTATTTTATCTACTTTTGATTTCCGTTCGGATACAGCAGGAAAACAGGTGATGGCAGCGCTTCTTGCGGCAGCAGAGCAGGGGGTACAGGTGCAGATATTGCTGGATGGATTTAACTTTTTTTTGCATATGGATGGGGATCCCTATTTTTATGCTCTTGTGCAGCAGGAAAATATAGAGATCAGTGTTTACAATCCGGTCAATCTTCTTACCCCCTGGAAGGCCATGAGCAGGATGCATGACAAGTATCTGCTTGCAGATGAAACCGCATATATCCTTGGCGGCCGCAATACCTTCAACTATTTTCTTGGGGATCAGAAGAGCCACAAAAACTACGACAGGGATGTGCTTGTATACAATGAAGGAGGAGCAGAAAGCTCTGTGTACCAGGTGCTTGATTATTTTGAAAATATATGGGAGCTTTGCCGTGCCTGGAAGCCTGCAGAGTGGATTGCGAAAACCACCAGTGTGAAAACAGCAGAAGAAGAGCTTCATGAAATCTATCAGAAGATGAAAGAAGAGCATGGAGACTGGTTTATAGAGACGGATTACGAGAGCGGGACTTTGCCTGTTAACAAAATTACATTGCTTTCCAATCCAACCTGCCTTTATTCAAAAGAACCCCGTGTGTTCTATTCCCTTGGCACATTAATGAAAGATGCAAAGAAAAGTGCGGTGATACATACGCCCTATATTATGTGCAATGAGATGATGTACCGTACCTTCCGGGAGATCACGGACGGAGGAATTGATGTGACCCTTATGACAAATTCTGCAAAGAACAACGGAAATCCCTTCGGAGCTGTTGACTTTGTATTGAACAAACAGAAAATACTGGATACGGGGCTTCATGTCCTGGAGTACAATGGCGGTATTTCCTACCACGGAAAAAGTATGGTTATTGATGATGACCTTGCCATTGTAGGCTCCTTTAATATGGACATGAAAAGCGTTTACCAGGATACGGAGCTGATGCTGGTGATCAACAGTAAGGATGTTGCCGGACAGCTTAATAAGAGCTTTCTGAAGTATCAGGAGGATGCCCAGGAAGCAGAGCTTTTTGAAAATCAAAGAGAAGAGCTGTATGGGAATGAATCCACATTTGCCGGAAAAGCCCAGAGATTTATAATCGGGCTCTTAGATCCGGCACTTAGGTTTTTGATGTAAGTATAAATATGGGGGAAATGAAAAGCGTGGTTATTTCAACCATGAAAACGACCATTTCTTTTCAATCATCCCTCTGAAAAACTGAATCAAAGGTCCATTTAAGACTGCATTAATAATAGTACCAAGGCCGATGATTTCCAAAAGATTATTATGCGCCATAAGGCAGAATGCGATGCCCACCAGCATAACGCATATATCGGAGACCACTCTGGCTATGCGGAAGGAAATTCGGTTTTTGGTATATTTTCTAATGATAAAGGCTACACTGTCGTAGGGTGAGAGGCCAAGATCCGCGATCATGTACAGGGCACATCCTAATGAGGCAAACAGCGTACCAAGTGTCAAAAAGAAAATCCGAAGAGGCAGTGTAACAGTAATCTGCAGTTTTGTGAGAAAAAGCCAGCAGAGAAAATCTGCAATATACCCTACGCATACCATATTCACAATGGTGCCAAGGCCAATGAACTGCCGCACGGTAAAGAATACCACTACCAGAATAACTGCATTAATGAGCAGCTGCCAGTTACCGAAAGTCATGTGAAGAAATCCGCTGATACCAAGGTTCATACAGGTAAAGGCATCTACGCCGAAACTGCTCATTCGGTAAGAGGCTACGCACATGCCGATAAACAGGATACCAAAGAGCATTAAAAAAAATCTTTTGGGTTCTATTTTTGTCTGTTTCATTTCGTATAGTTCTCCTTTTGCGGGTGCTCATCCAGGCAGAATGATTACAGGCCTGCCTGTCCATCGGCTGCTTCCAGTACATAAATCCTGGAGTCATAATCCGTACATGGTTTCATCCCGCCTAGAACCTCTCCTGCTGTAACATCTGTAGTGATCAATCCTAAGTTCATCAGCTCATCTCCGTAGTGGAGTGTTCCGCTTAAGGAATTGCGGTAACAAAGCTGTGGATCAAGCCCCTCCAGACGTACTCTTTCATAGTATGCATTAACCACATTCATCACTCTGTACCAGCCCACGATGGCTGTGCGGCGGTCCTCACTAACTGCCATCCATATGGTTTCATTTCCTTCAAAGGGGCTGACCAGGCGGTAGAATGTACCGTACTGAAGAACCTCCCGATACTTTTTCATAAATGCGATCTGCTCTTTTACCTGAAGGATTTCCTCTTCGGAGAGTTTGTTTAAATCAAGCTCATAGCCAAAGGTTCCGAAATAAGCCACATTAGCTCTTGTATGGAGCGGCGTGTTTCGGAAAACCTGATGGTTTGGTGCTACGGAAACATGGGTTCCCATGGAACTGATGGGATAGCAGAAGGAAGTTCCGTACTGGATCTTTAACCGCTCTACTGCATCAGAATCATCGCTTGTCCAGCACTGAGGCGCATAGTACAGCATACCAGGGTCAAACCGGCCGCCACCGCTTGCGCAGGATTCAAACAGCACATGGGGAAATTCACTGGTAAGCCGTTCATACAGGCTGTAAACGCCAAGAATATACCGATGAAAGACTTCACCCTGCCGATCCGCAGGAAGGGCAGAGGAGTAACATTCCGTAATACTGCGGTTCATATCCCATTTAACATAGGAAACCTTTGCTTCACGAAGGATCTTTGCCATCATTTGATAAATGCAGTCTACTACCTCAGGTCTGGAGAAGTCCAGGACATACTGATATCTTCCATGGGATTCACTGCGGTTTGGCGTACTTAAGATCCAGTCCGGGTGAGCCCGGTAAAGGTCAGAGTTTTTATTTACCATTTCAGGCTCAAACCATAAGCCGAATTTCATGCCAAGAGCTTCAATTCGATCCGCAAGGCCTGTAATGCCGCCGGAGAGGCGATCCGGATTGGCTATCCAATCACCAAGGCCTGCACGGTCGCTGCAGCGCTGGCCGAACCAGCCGTCATCCAAAACAAAAAGCTCTACGCCGCATTCCTTGGCTTTTTCTGCAATGGATACAAGACGCTCTTCTGTAAAATCAAAGTAAGTGGCTTCCCAGTTGTTAATGAGGATTGGGCGGACACGATCTCTCCAGTATCCGTGAGCCAATCTTTTCCGGTAAAGGTGATGGAAGGTCTGGCTCATTGCGTTCATACCATTAGAGGAATAAACAAGAACTGCCTCAGGAGTTTGGAAGCTTTCACCTGGTTCCAGCTTCCAGTCAAAGCAGTCAGGATGTATGCCTGCCAAAACCCTTGTCATGTGATGACAATCTACTTCTGCCTGCATAAGGAAATTACCGCTGTATATAAAAGAAAGGCCTAGAGCTTCTCCTTGGTGTTCGTCGGCAGTAGGACGTTTTAATACCAGGAAAGGATTGTGTTCATGGGAAGAGTGGCCGCGCATGCTGCCGATGGATACGGTTCCCTCTTCAAGACGCCTTGTTTTTACATGGCGCTCCCTTGCCCAGGCGCCGGAGAATTGGATCCATTCGTATTTGTCATCAGGAAGGTCAAGGCTAAGGCTCATAACCCTTGTAAGATGCACCGTTTCCTTTCCGCCATTGGAGATGCATACGCTGCGTGCTATAGCACTGCTATGTGTAAAAATAGTATACATCAGGTGAAGCAAGAGTCCGGTTACTTCGTCTTCTAATGTGATGGTAAGAGTCTGAGCCTCGGAATCTTCTTCCGTATATGTAGCCGGAAGTCCTGCAAGCGTTGGCTTTCCATCGGAAATAGAAAAGGAACGATAGCAAAAATCAGAAATCCGGCTGCCATTGCCCTGCAGTACCTCCACGGCAGGCTCATGGTAATCCGTGGAACCGTAAACAGGATATTCCTGTTTCAGATAATCCAGGGAAAAAAGACGGTCTGCGTCATAAACATAGGAACCCATAGGGCGTACACACATTTCCAGAAGGTAAGAAAAATCTTCCCGGTCATGAATACGCTTTCCGCAATACAACTGTCCCATATGTCCATTTTTAAGGACAGTCATGATATAACTCATGGAATCATTATAAAGGTGAAAAGTTTTGCTTTTCTCATGATAAATAATACTCATTTTGCTTCCTCGCTTTTTATCCAATATAAGCACATTATACACAGATTTGGGAGAATACAGGAGAAGCAATTGTTTCATAAAACAGTCAAAATGTTTCCTGACGTATAAGCTCGTTAAGACTCTCCTGACTGTCCAGGAGACGCCGGGATATTTCTCTTTTATGATTTTTTCGATATACAGTAGGAGTTTCACCCGTCTGTTTTTTGAAGACTTTGGAAAAAACAAGGGTATCTTTATAGCCGCAGGAAAGGGCTACATGTTCAATTGCCTGATCTGATATGGAGAGCAGTTCCTTTGCCCGGGAAATGCGGAACCTGGTGAGAAACTCCTGGGGGGACACTCCAAGGCTTCGTTCAAACAGCTTGTAGAGATAACTGCGGTTTATGCACATATATCCGGCAATATCGGTGACCCGGATTCCTTCCGCATAATGGCTGCGTATGTAAGAAAGAGCCCGGTTCATGTAAAAGCTGTCGCCGGAGTTTTCTTTGTCAGCGTAAACCACGGCATCCCGGGTAAGTACAGAGAAAAACTCGTACAGGAGGCTCTGGAGATGATATTGGGAGCTGGTATCCTGACTGATGCTTTTCAGCATTTGCAGTACAATACGCTTCAGCTCTTTTCCGTAAGCGCAGTGAAAGGTAGGCTGATTGCTGCTAAGCCCCAGGTCGCTCACATATTCTGATGCTTTGGTACCTCCAAAAGCAACCCAGAAATATGTCCACGGATCTGTACTGTCTGCCTGATAGTAGGTAACAGTTTCCGGCTCAATGAGGAAGCCCTGCCCTTCCTGAAGACGATATTTTCGGTCATTTATCTGGTAGGTACCTTTTCCTGAAAGGATAAAGTGGATGATGTAATTGGGGCGTACAGCCGGGCCGTAGTTGTGAAAAGGCTGACACTGTGCATAGCCGCAGAAACACAGAAAGAGATCTTTAAACTTTGCGTCAGATAATTCAAGTACATATGCGTTTTCCATATTGGCTCCTCCGAAAATAAAAGGCTTTAGATATTTTATTATACCAAGCCACGGGCATGGAGGCTAGTCCTGGCACGCAGAAATATATGTGCTTCTTTGAATAATTTATTTCATTTTCCTTTATTCCATTGGTGCAACTCCAGCAGCGGCCCCAAAGGTTTTGGAAAAATAGGGAGCATCTGAAAAACCAGCCGCTGTACAGGGAATTGAAGCAATGAAAAAATATTATCACAGCATAGGCATGCCGGTTAATCTTCAGGAACTTGGTATTCAGCCGGATAATGAACGGATAGAAGAACTCTATTTATCAGTTGGCAGACCAGGAAAAAAATAAAGAAGTTAGCACTCGTCAAAAGAAAGTGCTAACAATCCTCTTGACAATAAAAAAGAAAAGTGTTATATTTCCACTAGAACAAGAAAACAATCGTATTGATATAATGCATTTCTTTATAATAGAGGAGGAAAGCCTATGAATATCAGTAAATTTACGCAGAAATCCATAGAAGCTGTCCAGAACCTGGAGAAGGCCGCTTATGAATACGGCAACCAGGAGATTGAGCAGGAGCATCTTTTGTACACCCTTCTTACCCAGGAGGACAGCCTGATTCTCAAGCTAATTGAGAAAATGGAAATTAATAAAGAATATTTTGTGAACACTGTGAAAAAGGCTCTGGATGGAAAGGTAAAGGTATCCGGCGGAGAGCTGCGTTTCGGGCAATACCTGAATAAAGCCCTGGTAAGTGCGGAGGACGAAGCGAGAGCCATGGGAGATGAATATGTTTCTGTAGAGCACTTGTTTTTATCACTTTTAAAGCAGCCAAGTCCGGGGATGAAGAAGATCTTTCAGGAGTTTGGTATTACCAGGGAACGCTTTTTGCAGGCGCTGTCCACAGTCAGAGGAAATCAGAGAGTGGTCAGCGATAATCCGGAAGCCACATATGATACATTGAATAAATACGGTGAGGAACTGGTGGAAAAAGCCAGGAATCAGAAGCTGGATCCGGTAATCGGCAGGGACAGTGAAATCCGTAACATTATCCGTATCCTTTCCAGAAAGACAAAGAATAATCCGGTTTTGATCGGAGAGCCTGGCGTAGGAAAAACTGCCGCGATTGAAGGGCTGGCACAGCGTGTAGCAGGAGGAGATGTTCCAGAAGGGCTGAAGGACAAGAAGATTTTTGCATTGGACATGGGAGCCCTTGTAGCAGGGGCTAAGTACAGAGGGGAGTTTGAGGAACGTCTAAAGGCGGTTTTGGAAGAGGTGAAAAAGAGCGAAGGAAGAATCATCCTTTTCATTGATGAGCTTCACCTGATCGTAGGCGCCGGCAAGACCGACGGCGCCATGGATGCAGGAAATATGCTCAAGCCTATGCTTGCAAGAGGGGAGCTTCACTGTATCGGCGCCACTACCCTGGACGAATACCGACAGTATATTGAAAAGGATGCAGCATTGGAGCGGCGTTTCCAGCCTGTGATGGTGGATGAGCCTACTGTGGAGGATACCATTTCCATCCTTCGTGGTCTAAAGGAGCGCTATGAGGTTTACCATGGAGTGAAAATTACGGACAGCGCCCTGGTGGCAGCTGCAACGTTGTCCCACCGCTACATTTCCGACCGCTTCCTTCCGGACAAAGCCATTGACCTGGTGGATGAGGCATGTGCCCTGATCAAGACTGAATTGGATTCCATGCCTACCGAACTGGATGAGCAGCGCAGGAAGATTATGCAGCTGGAAATTGAAGAGTCCGCCCTGAAAAAAGAAACGGACAGTTTAAGTAAGGAGCGTCTTGCTGATATCCAGAAGGAACTGGCAGAGCTGCGGGATGCCTTTAATACGAAGAAGGCACAATGGGATAATGAAAAACATTCTGTAGAGAAGCTTTCCAGGCTTCGGGAACAGATTGAGGATGTAAATAAACAGATTCAGAAAGCACAGCAGAACTATGATCTTGAAAAGGCAGCAGAACTTCAGTACGGTGAGCTCCCAAGACTGCAGCAGCAGTTGGAGATTGAAGAGCGGAACGTAAAGGAGAGCGACCGCAGGCTTGTTCATGAAGCTGTAACAGACGATGAGATCGCCAGAATTATCTCCCGTTGGACAGGAATCCCCGTAACCAGGCTTACGGAAGGGGAGAGAACCAAGCTTCTTGGGCTTGAGGAGCAGCTCCATAAGCGGGTGATCGGCCAGGATGAAGGCGTCCGCCGTGTAACGGATGCAATTCTCCGCTCCAAGGCCGGAATCAAGGATCCAACAAAACCCATTGGCTCCTTCCTGTTTCTTGGCCCTACCGGCGTAGGTAAGACGGAGCTTGCGAAGACCCTTGCGGAAAATCTGTTTGATGATGAACAGAATATGGTTCGTATTGATATGAGCGAGTATATGGAGAAGTATTCTGTATCCAGACTGATCGGAGCGCCTCCGGGGTATGTAGGGTATGAAGAAGGAGGTCAGCTTACAGAGGCAGTGAGAAGGAAACCATACAGCGTTGTCCTTTTTGATGAGATCGAGAAGGCTCATCCGGATGTATTCAATGTTCTTCTGCAGGTACTGGATGACGGACGGATCACAGATTCCCAGGGACGTACTGTGGATTTTAAGAATACGATTCTGATCATGACTTCCAATATAGGTTCTCCTTACCTTTTGGAGGGAATTGATGAAAAAGGCGAAATTAAACCGGAAGCAGAAGAAATGGTGCTGAATGACCTGAGAAAACATTTCCGTCCGGAATTTTTAAACCGTCTTGACGAAACAATTTTATTTAAGCCCTTGACAAAAGACAACATTGGTATGATAGTAGACTTACTGGTGAAAGATTTGAACAAACGTCTTTCCACCCAGGAATTGTCCCTGGAACTTACCGATGCAGCCAAGGCTCAGGCTATTGAAGAAGGATACGATCCGGTATATGGAGCACGTCCGTTGAAGCGTTATCTACAGAAACATGTGGAAACCCTTGCAGCAAGGCAGATTCTTTCCGGAAACGTCCATGCAGGAGATATGATTGTGCTGGATGTGGAAAACAGGGAATTTATTACGAGAATAAAGGATGGAAGTTTATGATACCAAAAGATCCTGTCATGCTGCTGAGTTATGTAAATACGCAGCTCCGTGACTACTACGATTCCCTGGAAGCCCTTTGCACATTAAGAGGGATCAGAAAAGAAGAACTGGTGAAAAAGATGGATTCCATAGATTATCACTATGATGAATATACGAACCAGTTTATATAATGATATCACTTTGCAAAAAAGGCGCCATACCCATTAGCCGGTATGACGTCTTTTGTTCAGCGCCTTGAAAGGGCAGGAATCCTATGCCCCAGATATGACGAAAAAGTGAAACAGAAAAAGGAGTGAAACAATGATCAAACTGATGAAGTACCTGAAAAACTCAGCCGGATCTATCGTCCTGATCATGGGGCTTTTGTTTCTTCAGGCCTACTGTGACCTTTCCCTTCCGGATTATACATCCAAAATTATCAATGTGGGAATCCAGCAGCAGGGGATTGAAGACGGTGTACCGGAGAAGATCCGGGTATCCACCATGGAAAAACTGAAGCCATTTATGGAGGAAGGCGCAGTAGAAAAAGTGCTGAAATCTTACCTGCAGGATGAAGATGTCTACGTGCTGAAAGATAATATATCGGAAGAAGCAAGAGAACAACTGAATGTTTATTTATGCAGGCCCATGATGATAGTCGGCGCACTTGCTGCGGGAAATGGGACGCATCTGGAAATGATGGGCGCATTGGAAGAAAATATGGCAGATATACCGGATTCCATTTTGACACAGGCGGCAGTTTCCTTTGTCCGAATGGAATATGAGGCCATGGGAGAGGATGCGGATAAGATTCAGATGGACTATATTATATCCTCCGGTATCCATATGATGCTCATGGCATTTGTAATTATGGCTGCAGCAATCTGCGTCACCTTTTTGTCTGCAAGGGTAGCGGCAGGACTTGGCCATGATCTGAGAAGCAGCGTATATCATAGGATCATGAGCTTTTCCAACAGGGAATACCATAAATTTTCCACGGCTTCACTGATTACCAGAAGCACCAATGATGTGCAGCAGGTACAGCAGGTGATGGCTATGATGTTCCGTATCGTATTGTATGCGCCTATTTTAGGCCTCGGAGGAGTGATCCGTGTGCTGCAGACAGATTCCTCCATGACATGGATTCTGGGTGTAGCTGTAGTATTGATTCTTTTGGTGATCTTTGTCCTTTTTCAGCTCGCAATGCCAAAATTCACAATGCTTCAGAAACTCATTGACCGTCTGAATCTGGTTACAAGAGAAATTCTCACCGGTATTCCGGTAATCCGTGCATTCAGCAGGGAGAAGCATGAGGAGGAGCGATTTGAGCGTGCTAATCTGGATCTGACAAAGACCAATCTTTTTGTAAATCGCTGCATGACCTTCATGATGCCCATCATGATGCTGATTATGAACGGAACCTCCATTCTTATTATTTATTTCGGTTCCTATGCAGTGGATGGGGGAACCATGCAGGTAGGAAATGTTATGGCATTTATCCAATATGCCATGCAGATCATCATGTCCTTTTTGATGATCACAGCCATGTCCATTATGCTTCCAAGGGCAAATGTGGCAGCAAGCAGAATAAATGAAGTTCTTGAAACAGAAGGAAGCATTGAAGACCCGGAAAATCCAAAGCATGCAAGGGAAGATCAAAAAGGCAGGGTGGAATTTGACCACGTGACCTTTGCTTATCCGGATGCAGGAGAAAATGTACTCACTGACATTTCCTTCAGCGCACAGAAAGGGCAGACTGTGGCTGTCATAGGAAGCACCGGAAGCGGCAAAAGTACATTGCTGAATCTGATTCCAAGGTTTTATGATGTAACAGAAGGATCCGTCCGGGTAGACGGAGTGGATGTAAGGGAAATGCCTCAGAAAGAACTGAGGGATAAACTGGGATACGTTCCGCAGAAAGGAATCCTGTTTTCAGGAACCATTGACTCTAATATTCGCTATGGAAAGACCAAGATCAGTGAAAGTGCAGTGAAAGAGGCTGCAGCAGTAGCCCAGGCAGCAGAGTTTATTGAAGAGAAGCCCAATGCTTACTATTCCCCTATTGCCCAGGGCGGAACCAATGTATCAGGAGGACAGAAACAGCGTCTTTCTATTGCAAGAGCAATTGCAAAGCAGCCGGAGATCTATCTTTTTGACGATAGCTTTTCCGCATTGGATTTCAAAACAGACAGTGCGCTTCGTAAAGCGCTGAAGGAATACACAAAAGAAGCAACTACCATTATTGTTGCACAGCGTATCAGTACAATTTTGCATGCGGATCAGATTATTGTTCTGGATGACGGGCATATGGCAGGAATCGGTACCCACAAGGAACTGATGAAGAACTGCGAGGTTTACCGTCAGATCGCGATGTCACAGCTTTCAGAGGAGGAATTGGCATGAGCAGTCAGGTAAAAAGAGGCCCAATGGGCGGTCACGGCCATGGAATGCGGTCAGGTGAAAAAGCCAAGGACTTCAAAGGTTCCATGAAGAAGCTGTTTCATTATATGGGACAGTATAGGCTTCGTTTTGGCATTATGTTTGTTTTTGCAGTTGCAGGAACCATTTTTAGCATTGTGGGACCAAAAATTCTTGGAAAAGCAACTACAGAATTGTTTAATGGGCTTGTAGCCAAGGTAAGCGGCACCGGAGGAATTGACTTTACAAAGATAGGCCACATTCTTTTATGGACTATGGCTCTGTATGTGTGCAGCGCATGCTTTTCCTTTATTCAGGGAATCATCATGACGGGGATTTCCAATGATGTGACTTATCATCTTCGAAGGGACATTTCCAGGAAGATCAGCCGCCTTCCTTTGAATTATTTTGAAAGCAGGACAAACGGAGAGATATTATCCCGTGTTACCAACGATGTGGATACATTGCAGATGAGCTTAAACCAGAGTATGACACAGCTTATTACATCTGTTACTACGCTGATAGGTGTGTTTGTCATGATGCTTTCCATCAATGCCTGGATGACTTGGGCTGCGGTTTTGATGCTTCCTCTTTCAGGCGGAATCATCGGCGTTGTGATGAAGCATTCTCAAAAATATTTCCAGGCACAGCAAAGATACCTTGGAAGGGTGAACGGACAGATCGAGGAAAATTACGGCGGGCACCATGTGGTAAAGGCATTTAATAAAGAAGAGGATGTAGTTGCGGAATTTGAAAAAGATAACGAAAAGCTTTATGAGTCTGCATGGAAATCTCAGTTTTTCTCCGGAATCATGATGCCTGTTATGCAGTTTGTAGGAAACCTGGGATATGTAATCGTTGCACTTCTTGGAGGCATCTTTGTGATTAAAGGGAAGATCGAGGTTGGTGAAATCCAGTCTTTTTTCCAGTATATCAGGAATTTTACCCAGCCCATCCAGCAGATCGCCCAGGTAACAAACCTTCTTCAGGCATCTGCAGCGGCATCAGAGAGGGTATTTGAGTTCCTGGAGGAGCCGGAGGAAGACAGACATGTGGAAAAACCGGCAGAAATTACAGACCTTAGGGGAAATGTTGAATTTGATCATGTAACATTCGGTTATGATCCCCAAAAGATCATTATTCGTGATTTTTCCGCAGAGGTAAAGGACGGACAGAAAATTGCAATTGTAGGGCCTACGGGAGCCGGAAAGACTACCATGGTCAAGCTGCTCCTTCGTTTTTATGATGTAAACGGTGGCTCGATTAAAGTGGATGGACACAATATCAAAGATTTTAACAGAAGCAATTTAAGGGAAATGTTCGGAATGGTTCTCCAGGATACCTGGCTGTTTTCCGGAACCATTCGGGAAAATATCCGTTACGGAAGATTGGATGCTACAGATGAAGAGGTGGTTGCGGCAGCCAAGGCAGCCCATATCCATAACTTTATCATGCAGCAGCCCGGAGACTATGATATGGTGCTGGATGAAGAAACCAGCAATATATCCCAGGGACAGAAGCAGCTTCTGACCATTGCAAGAGCTATCCTGGCAGACAACCGGATCTTGATTTTGGATGAGGCGACCTCATCTGTAGATACGAGAACGGAAGTGCGTATTCAGAAAGCCATGGATAATCTTATGAAGGGAAGAACCAGCTTTGTGATCGCACACCGGCTTTCTACCATCAAGGATGCAGATTTGATTCTTGTGATGAAGGACGGGGACATCGTAGAGCAGGGAACCCATGAAGAGCTTCTGCGCCAGAACGGTTTTTATGCAGAACTTTATAACAGCCAGTTTGAAAAGGCTGGGGCGTAAAAAGTAATAATTTCCTAAAGGGAAAGATAGCCCTGTGATGGGGAAAATCCCGCCTATTTGCAGATAAAGGCTATGGATAAGATACTTGCGGTGATGAAGGAAATAAAATGGCAATGAAAATTATGCCAAATGCGATAAGAGTTCAAATGTATCAGTCAAAAATATCGAAAGGACTTGTGCAGGCTCATGAAACTAGTACGGGACAATATTTTACTTGACCAGGATTTCCCTTTTCAGATTTGGGAAGTCATTTTAAATGATGAGAACAGCCATCCGGATACTTACCACTGGCACAGCTACCTGGAAATAACCTATGTGGAAAAGGGGCAGGGCCGTTATTTTGTCAATGGGCAGGAATATACCATGTCAGAGGGGGACATTATTATTTTTAATAATGTGGAGCCTCATGGGTGGAGCCTTATGGAAGAAGAGATGCATCTTGTGGTAATGGTTTTTGCACCGGAATTTATAGCAGAGAAAATGAGTTTTTTTGACCATGATTATCTGAAGCCTTTTGTGGAGCGGGGAAGCAACTTTAAAAACCGCATTGGCAGCGAAGAACCCATAAGCCATGAGATCCGCAAGGGAATTCGGGAAATATACCGGGAGTGGCAGGAGCGCAGAGAAGGGTATCCTCTTATGATCAAAGCCAATGTCCTTAGGATCCTTACAATGCTGATCCGGGCATACCAGGACGATACCAAATCCGGAGAAATGCTCAAAGAAAAGAAAAATGCCATGAAACGTCTGGAGCAGGCGCTTTCGTATATTGACCAGCATTACTGTGAAAAGATCACATTAGATGATGCCGCAGCTGCTGCATATATGAGCTCCAATTATTTTTCATCCTATTTCAGGAAAGTGACCAATATCAGCTTCAGCGATTATGTAACGCGGCTTCGGGTCTTTCATGCAAGGGAGCTGCTGCGTACTACAGATCGAAGCGTGACACAGATCGCCATGGAATGCGGATTTAACAATATTTCCAATTTTTACCGTTTGTACAAGAAGCATGTGGGAAAGCCCCCGAGAGAGAAGAACTCCTAAAAAAGGTTGTGAATATAGTACAAATTCCTGCAAAGAAATGACATAGACAGAAGGATCCCCTAATGTTAGGATGTAGATAAACAACGTCCTGATATGGGGGATTTTTTATATCATGGGATATTAAAAGAAAGGAACGAAAAAACATGGCAGAAACGATGGTAAAAAAGGACAGTACAGGTCTAGACCTTTATTTTGATGGAATGAATTACCGCCTGGTACCTGTTACAGAAGAAATCATTCGCTGTATTATTTCCAAAAAAGAGGTATGCACACAGGGGGAATCTTTCATTATTGAGAAAAAGGAATATGCGCCTGTAGCGTTCTCTACGGAGGAAAAGGAGGATACAGTCCTTTTAAAAACAGCAAAGGTACAGGTTTCCATTAATTTGAATAACGGAGAATTTACCTGGATGCGTTGGGACAAAAGCTGCTGGCTTAAAGAACCGGGAAGAGATCTTATGGAGATTGACGTGATCCATCACTCCACCTGCGGAGAGGAGCCTGTGATCAACAGGGTAAAAACCGTAGACGGAGAGCGCAACTTTATACAGAACTTAAAAGAAGTAGTAGACAGGAAGGCTTACCGTGCGCGCCTGTTTTACCAGTGGAAAGAAGACGAGGGGATTTATGGCCTTGGACAGGCAGAAGAAGGTATTTATAACTACAGAGGACATAACCAGTATCTCTACCAGCATAATATGCGTATCCCAATGCCTGTACTGGTTTCTTCAGAAGGATACGGAATCCTGGTGGACTGCTGTTCTTTAATGACCTTCCATGACGAAAGCGGCAGATCCCATCTGTTTTTGGATACCGTTGACCAGATTGACTATTATTTTCTGGGGGGCGGCAGCATGGACGGCGTGATCCATGATTATCGTTTCCTTACAGGAAAAGCGCAGATGCTGCCAAAATGGGCATATGGCTATGTGCAGTCCAAGGAGCAGTACTACACTGCAAAGGAGCTTCGGGATGTGGTAAAACACTACCGCGATATCCGGGTGCCTTTAGACTGTATCGTACAGGACTGGAATAGCTGGGAGCCTGGAAAATGGGGCAATAAGGTCCTGGATAAAGAGCGTTACAGCGATTTAAAGGAATGTATGGACGAAATCCACAAAATGAACGCCCATACCATGATTTCCGTATGGCCAAATATGAATACAGGATGTGAGAATCATACAGAGCTTTTTGAGGCAGGCTATATGCTCAATGATTTCTCTACATACGATGCTTTTAATGAAAAGGCAAGGGAAATCTACTGGAAGCAGGCAAAAAAAGAACTGTTTGACGGAGGCTTTGATTCCTGGTGGTGCGATTCCACAGAGCCGTTTTCCGGTCCTGATTGGAACGGGGAAGTGAAAAGAGAACCATGGGAGCGTTATGTTCTTGTAGGAAACGAACACAAAAAATATCTGGATGCAGCCAGGGCCAATGCCTATGCACTGATGCATGCAAAAGGAATCTATGAAAACCAGAGAAAAGACAGGGAGGATATGCGTGTCTTGAACCTGACCCGCTCCGGCTATGCCTCCGGTCAGAAATATGGTGCCATGCTCTGGTCAGGAGATACCTGTGCTTCCTGGGAAAATTTTAAGATTCAGATCACAGAGGGCCTGAATATGTGTATGAGCGGTTATCCTTACTGGACATTGGATATCGGTGCATTCTTTACCGTTTGTGAGAAATGGCAGAACCGCGGCTGCGGATGCAGCGGGGATCCAACACCTAAGTGGTTCTGGCAGGGAAAATTTGAGGAAGGCGTTCAGGATAAGGGGTACTGTGAGCTTTATACCAGATGGCTTGAAATGGGGGCCTTTCTCCCTATGTTCCGTTCTCACGGTACAGATACCCCAAGGGAGATCTGGAATTTCGGAGAAAAAGGAACGATGTTCTATGATGCAATCGAGAAGTTCATCAAACTTCGTTATGAACTGATGCCATACATTTATTCCCTGGCAGCGGAAGTACATTTTGAAGACGGAACTATGCTGAGAAGTCTTCTGTTCGACTTCCCTGAGGATAAAAATGTGATTGGAATTTCCCAGGAATTCATGTTTGGAAAATCCCTCCTTATTTGTCCTGTAACAAAGCCTATGTATTATGAGTCAGACAACAAGGCTCTTGACAGAGAAAAAACATGGACCTGCTACCTGCCTGACGGATGCAGATGGTTTGATTTCTGGACAAATGAATGCTATGGAGGCGGTCAGTATGTAACTGTGGACGCACCTATTGACAGAATGCCCATCTTTGTGAAAGCAGGAACCATCCTTCCGAAAGTGAGCGGCCTTCAGTACGCTTCCCAGAAGCCGGAGCAGCCTATGAAACTCCTTGTTTACCCAGGTGCGGATGCATCCTTTAAGCTCTATGAAGACGAGGGAAATAATTATAATTTCGAAAAGGGAGCTTATGCAGCAACAGAGTTTACCTGGGATGATGGAGAGAAGAAGCTGCTGGCGGCACCCCGTAAGGGAGAATATCCTGGGATGGAAGAATTGAATTATATCGTAGAGGTTATAGAAAACTAAAGAACCAGAGAACTGATAATGTACCCCAATTCCCTTCTATACTTTTGGAGGGAGTTGGGGTATAATAATACAGTTACATGATGATTGACCTAGGATATTTATGGAATTGGAGAGACGTGATGAGTGAGAGTGAAAGATATCTGGCCAGGGTTCTGGAGGGACTTCACAAAAGAATAGAAGAGATTGAGGAAGCCATTGCAGAAGGACAGAAAGAAATAGAGAGCATGCATGAGTATTATTGGGAGAACTATACGGAGATGGATCAGTATGGTTATGAAAACTTTGATAATCAGCAGGCCCTTCTTCATCAGGTTAATGCCAATCAGGAAGAAATGCAGCTCAGGCACCGGTTTCGGAAAATGCTGGACTCACCCTTCTTTGGGAGGGTTGATTTTTGCTTTGAGGGAGAAGCGGAGCCGGAATCGTTTTATATAGGAATCGGAAATTTTGCACAGAGGACGGGAGGGATCCCGCTGGTATATGACTGGAGGGCTCCCATCAGCGGACTTTTTTATGATTACGACAAAGGGTCTGCTGCTTATACGGCTCCTGCAGGCGAGATCTCAGGGGAGATCACGTCCAAATGGCAGTATAAGATCCGGGGCGGAAGAATGCTTTATGAATTCGAAAGCGATATTAAGATTGATGACGAGATCTTGAAGGCAGAGCTTGGAAGCAATGGAGAGGTACAGCTGAAAAATATTATCCGCACCATCCAGAAGGAGCAGAACGCCATTATACGAAATACCAGGGATCGGATCCTTGTAATCCAGGGGGCTGCGGGAAGCGGAAAAACCTCCATAGCACTCCATAGGATCGCCTACCTTTTGTATCATGACAGACAGAATCTGAAATCTTCCAATATTTTGGTTCTTTCGCCCAATAGTGTATTTGCAGATTATATTTCCCACATTCTTCCGGAGCTGGGGGAAGAGAATATCCGGGAGATGAGTTTTGATCTATTCGCTTACCGGGAGCTGCAGGATACGGTTTCCGACTGCGAGGATCGGTATGATCAGATCGAGCGGATGCTTGCCCATCCTAAACAGCAAAGCCTTTATGAGGAGAAGCAGTCAGAAGCCTTTTTAAACCGTATGGAGCGTTTTTTCCTGGAGATGGAAGACGAACTGATGCGGTTTAGAGACGTGGAATATAAGGGCTTTGTAAAGACGGAAAAAGAGATCATACAGCTTTTCTATTTCAAATTTATGGATATTCCCCTGCTTTCCAGAATGGAAGCAGTAGCGGAATACTTTATTGATGAGGTGGAAACCTTACGGGGCAGCGATCTTCCGGAAGAGGAGCGGGATGCTGTTATGGAAAAATTCATGAGAATGTATGAGACAAGAGATCTTTATGTGCTCTATAGCCATTTCCTGAAAAGAGAAGGCTATCAGGGGCTTAAGAGAGTGGCTTTTGAAAAGAGGAGGCTGCGTTATGAGGATGTGTATCCTGTCTTATATATGAAATATAGCCTTTTCCTGCAGAAAGCGGATCGGACCATTAAGCATTTGGTAGTGGATGAAATGCAGGATTATTCCCGTCTGCAGTACCTGATCCTGAAAAAGATATTTCCCTGCAGAATGACAATACTGGGAGATAAGGCTCAGACCATGGATGAGAAAATGCAGGACGTAATGGCATTTCTTCCGGGAGTTTTCGGAAAGGACATCCGCAGGATCGTGATGAATAAGAGTTATCGAAATACAGTGGAGATTGCAGAATATGCCAATAAACTTGCCGGGATCACAGATATGGAGCTTTTTGAACGCCACGGCGCTGCAGTGAGGGAACAGGAATTTTCCACCTTGGAAGAGGCTGCAAAGGAGGCTCTTTCACATCTGGAAATAGGAGATGAAGGATTTGAAACGGCTGCGGTGCTGCTGCGTACAGAGTCGGAGGCATCAGCTGCGTACCATATGCTGGACAAACAGATGGAACGCAAGGGCTATGATACGAAAAAACAGCTTTCCTATCTGGACCGAAATAGTTCCAGCTTCCGTAAGGGACTTACGGTTACCACCTTTTATCTTGCAAAGGGATTGGAGTTTGACCAGGTTTTTTCTGTATTTCCAAAGAAAGACAAGACCAAGCTGGCCGCTCAGGCGCGCTATATTACAGCAACCAGGGCGCTGCATGAGCTTCATATGTATGAATACCAGAAATAAAACGTGCTGCCCCCGCAATACAAAATGGGGCGGCACATTTTAAATTTCTGCATCCTCCCGAAATTCAAAGGGACTTAAGCCAGTTTGCTTTTTGAAGATCCGGCTGAAATAGCCCTGGTCATGATACCCTACAGCCTCGCTAATCTGCCGGATAGAAAACTCCGGGTTGTGCAGCAGCATTTTCTGGGCATTGCTGATGCGCAGGTTGGTAATGTATTTGGACGGGGTACAGTCATAAACCTGGCAGAAAATCCTGGTAAGGTAGCTTGAGCTGTAATTCATATTGTCTGCTATGAGATTCAGGTTGATGTCCTGGCTGTAGTTTTCCACCAGGAAATCCTTCAAAAGCTCTGCGATTTTTCCGGGAGGCATCCTGGTGGTGCCTGCATTAAAAACATCCTCATAGCTGCTTTTGGTAATGAGAAATTCATTTTTGACTTTAAAAAGGGCAGATTTCAGCTCTTCGGAATCTACAGGCTTTAAAAGATAATCCGATACCTTCAGGCTGATTGCTTTCTTAGCGTATTCGAAATCCGAAAAACCGCTGGTGATGATGAACTTCACTAATGGGAACTGCTTGCGTACCTCTGCGAGAAGCGTAATTCCATCCATAACCGGCATTCGGATGTCAGTAATAAGGACATCAGGATTTAATTCTTCCACAAGCTCATACGCCTGGCTGCCTGTCTGGGCTTTTCCTATGACTTCAAAATCCGGGTCCGCCTTCCGGATCTTGGAGATCAGGTTGTTTAATAATAATTCTTCGTCCTCCGCGACGATTACTGTGTATTTCATGGGTTTCCTCCGCTTTCGGTACCCTTGGAGAAATATCGTCCTATAGAAACGATGCCGTGTCCCTCCGGGGTATTTCCATATGAAAAAATTATATCATCTTTGCAGAAAAGTTTCCAGCGAAGATATACATTCAGTGTGCCAAGCCCATTGATTTTTAATGCAGGCATTCCTGGATTTTTATGCGCATCCTGGATGTTTTTGCTGATCTTGTCCATGGCTTCTTTTGTAAAGCCGCTGCCGGAGTCGATAACGTCTACCTGCCAGCTTGTATCTGTTACAATGCTTCGGACCGTAATAGTCCAGGGCGGCTGGCAGTTGGAGCCATACTTAATGGCATTTTCCACAATTGGCTGGATAAGAAGCTTGGGAACCGGTTCATTAAGCAGAGAGTCTGCTATGGATACTTCGTAATTTAAACTGGACTGATACCGTACCTTCATGCAGTAAAGATATTTTTTTACATAGTCGATTTCCTGTTCAAGGGAAACTACTGTGGAAGAAGTATCTGTAATATACCGCATGATCCTGGAGAGATTGCGGCACATTCGGATGACTACGTCTGTATCTCCGTTTTCTGCAAGCACAATGATGCTGGAGAGGGAATTATAGTAAAAATGAGGATTGATCTGAGTCTGAAGGGCAAGGGTACGGGACTTAACCTCTTGCTCCTGGGCTTCTATCAGTTGGTTCATGGAATTCTTCAGGCTGTCGCTCATATTCTGAAAAGCCTGGTAAAGCTCCTCAAGCTCATTGACGGAGACAGGATAGGAGGTAGCTTTTTCCTGGCCGAGAGTGTCAAGCTCCAGACGCTGGATAATGTGCTTGAGATGTTTGATCGGCTTTACCAGGGAGCGGGACTGCCGATAGGAGATCAGAACGGAAACTGCCAGGAAGAGACCTACAACCGCCAGCAGAATTTCCAGCAGATGATAAACAGGGCCTAAAATGACCTTCTTCGGCTGAATGGTAAGGTAGGTATAGCCGGAATATTTGGAAACAGACCATGCTGCGTATTCCTGCTCCTGCGTGAGAGGGCTTTTGAATGCTTTTCCGGAATCCAGACCCAGGTTAAAATATTTCTGTATGAGAGCCGTTTCTTCTGGCTCTGTATCATAGGGATATACCAGATTCCCTTCCTGATCAAAAATGAATACAGAAGCAGCGGCTCCTCTGTTCTTTTTTTTATAGGAAGAGATTCCCTTAAAGATGGATTTACACTGTTTCATAGTTTCAATGGTTCCTACAGAACGGCCGTATTGATTAAAAAAGCTGCGGTAAAGGGATATGAACCATTTGTCTGCCTTGGTAGATTTGGAATATGCATCTGTTTTATAAGGGAGTGTAATAAGCTTCCCTCCGCCTAAGCTTTGTGCTTTTTCTGCCAATTCCAGCTGTTCTTCCGTAGCCTTTTTGACCATGGTGGACATGCCTGCCTGAAGTGTATTGCCGGAAAAGTCATAAAGATTGATTTGATCTGCCATTAGTTCCGTACCGCTGATAGAAATAAAGAGTTCTGCCATGTCATTGAGCATGTCATAAGAAATATTCAGGTTAAAGGAGCTGTCCAGGGGATCCTTGGAGATGTTGCTGTAATTAATGTTGGCAGATACTGCGTCCAGACTCCGAAGCGATGACTCTACCTGGTTCAGGAAATTGTCATTCAAAGACTGCATTGCCTGTATCTGGCTGCTGATCAGCTGTCTTGATACAAATATATAAAAAAAGGCGGCAAATGAAAAAAGTATAAGGCATGCCAGGAGAAGGTCTGCCTGGAATAGCTTTGTCTGAAGCTTTTTTGTGTGTCTCAAATGGAGATCCTCCTTTGCTGTATTGTTCCTACGTTCCTTGAGTGTTCACATTATAGCATAGATTTTGGGAAAAATCATTGAGGTTTTTGGAAATGGTATTGAACAAAATAGTTAAAAGACACAATGAAAAATTGTGGAAAACGCACATTGCTGTGAAAAAAGTACAAAATATAATTGGAATAATCCATAGATTCCTGTTAGACAATTTGGTAAACTAAATGCAACAAAAAAGTTCAGAGACAACGGGAACTTAAATTAAGAGGAGGAAGATAAAATGAAGAAAAAAGCTTTATCAGCAGTATTGACAGCTGCAATGGCAGTTTCCATGACTGCAGGGATGGCAATGAACGTATCTGCTGCAACAGATGAATTTGCAGGTGAGGAGCTGAGTATTCTCGTATCTGCAGGATGGATGGATGACCGTTATAAAGCAACGATTGACCGTTTTGAAGATACCTATGGCGTAACTGTTGACCTTCAGACGATTCCGGCAGATCAGTATTCCGATATTCTTCTGTCCAAGCTGGCAACAGACTCCTGTACAGATGTTTTCTGGATCCAGTCCAACCCATTTGCAATAGAGTCTCAAATCGTTGATCCGGAAAAATACTGCATCGACTTTACAGGTGCTGAGTGGGAAGCAAAGATTCCGGAAGTAAGACGGGCTGCATGTAAATGTAATGATAAGCTTTATGGTATGCAGTTCTGGCATAACTCTCCGGAGTATGTAATGCTGTATAATAAATCTTTATTTGAAGAAAACGGCTGGGAAGTTCCTGCAAACTATGAAGAGCTGAAAGCCCTTTGCGCACAGATTCTGGATGCAGGAATTACTCCATGGTTTATGCCGGGTGCAGACGGATGGCAGCATCAGCTTCCTTTCTTCCAGATCGGCGGCATTTATGAGGAAGCACAGCCTGGTTTATATGAAGCACTGAACAATAACACAGCTACTTTTGCTGATAATGAGAAGATGCTTGAAGTTCTTAATCAGTTTAAAGAGTTTTCTGATGCTGGATACTTCGGAGAAGACTGGATCGGTACAGACAGCACCAATATGGCAAATGAATTTGCTGACAGAAACTGTGCAATGGCATTGGCTAACTCCAGCTATATCAAACAGATCAAAGAAGATACAGGTACAGAAGATGAGTTCGGACTGTTCATTGAGCCTCTTGGAGACAACACCTGGTTCCCGTCAAGCCCGGCCGGCCCCACTATGTTTGGTTATAACGGAAGCGAGCATCCGGAACTTGTAAAAGAATGGTTCAACTTTGTTGCACAGACAGAAAGCTTACAGGAAATCCTGGACAATTCTCCGTCCTACACTAACATCCATGCAAACGATGATGCTGTAGAACAGCACTGGCTGCCTGAAGAAGAAGAATTTATGAACAGCATTCCGGAAGAAAAGATGGCAGTATCCGTTCTTCAGAATGGAACAAAATACACAAATGACTACTGGATGAACTTCGGTCAGGATCTTGTTTCCTTCTGCTTAGGAGAAATGGAAGCAAACGATGTTCTGGCAAACATGGATACCAACCGTGCAGAGGCTGCGAAGGTTGCAGGGGATCCGGCTTGGAACTAATGAATGCAGCATAGTAATGGTGCGGAGAATTCTCCGCACCATTTATTCTAAAAAAGAAAAGGGAGGAGCTTTGCGTGAATAAAAAGAGGATTTACCCCCAGTGGTTTTTGATCGTGCCTTTGGCGCTGTACATAATCTTTTTCCTGCTCCCCAGCATCATGGGTGTGGGATATTCCGTAACAGACTGGAATTCAAGGAGTGTTCTTACAGGAGTACATTTTGTAGGGCTTGATAATTACAAAGAAATTTTTCTGTCCGATAAAAATTATCTTTCCGGTATCGGGCATACTTTGATGTTTACCATCGTTTCCAATATCGTGAAGCTGATTCCTGCGCTTCTCATTGCCATTATGCTTCAGGAAGGGCTTCGGGGACAGGGCTTTTACCGTACGGTGCTTTATCTGCCGTCTATTCTGCCCTTTGTGATCATCGGTCTTATTTTTAAATCCATTCTGAACTATAATAACGGTCTTTTAAATATGTTCTTTGAGGCTGTTCATCTGGACTTTTTTAAACTGAAATGGTTATCTGACCTGAACGTGGTCTGGAAATCTATCATCGGTGTGGATGCCTGGCGCGGCATTGGTTATGTTATGACCATTTTCCTTGCTGGATTAAATACCATTCCAAAATCCTACTATGAAGCCGCGCAGATCGACGGTGCCAACTTCTGGCAGAGACTTCGTTATGTTACATTGCCGATGCTGACTGGCTCTATTATGATCAACCTGGTATTTGGTATTACATACGGTTTGAAAGTATTTGATATTGTTTACGTTCTTACCAACGGAGGTCCCGGGCATGCAACAGAGGTTCTTACAACCTATGCATTCCAGCTGTATTCCAGAGGACAGTATGGTATGTCCACTGCATTGAATACAATTCTTTTGATTATCACAGCTGTGGTTGGCGTGTTTATTGTTAAAACATTAGGAAAACAGGAGGTACAGCAGTAATGAAGAAAACGATTCAGGCAGTTTTGAAGCATGTAGTCTGCATTATCCTGTGTCTTCTGGTTCTGGCGCCTTTCTATATGGTTTTGCTCAACTCCTTTAAGCCCAAGGCTGAGGCAGCCAGAATGAACCTGCATCTTCCAACGCAGTGGCTTTTCAGTAACTATACAGAAGTGATTGAACAGGGAAAACTGATGCAGGGCTTTGTAAACAGCCTTACCTATGCTTTGGTGGCAACTACTCTTGGTGTAGTGCTTTGTGCTATGGCAGCATTTGTTTTGTGCAGAAAGCGTACAAAACTAAATGTATTGTTATATTACTTTGTGCTTTGCGGATTATTTTTTCCGGTAAACTATGTTACCTTAGTGCGCGTACTATCAGCAGCACGCCTGAATGATACTAGAACCGGAATTATTTTGGTTTTTACCAGCGCCATGATTCCCTTCTGCGTATTTACCATTCGAAACTTTGTTACTTCTGTTCCGGTGGAACTGGATGAGGCTGCAGTTATAGACGGGGCTGGACCTGTAAGCTTGTTTTTTAAGATCATCCTCCCGCTTTTGAAACCAACTTTGGTTACCTGTTTCATCCTGCAGTTCATGGGTGTGTGGAGCGATTTCCTGACTCCATTGTATTTGTCCAGCAAAAGCAAGCTCTTCCCAATGACCATGGCCGTATACCAGTTCTTTGGAAAAAATAAGAATAATTGGAGTTTTATTTTTGCAGATATCGTACTCACCTGTATTCCGGTGATCATTGTTTATATGATCGGGCAGAAGTACATTGTGGGGGGAATGACATCAGGTGCAGTAAAAGAATAAGTGATATTTCATGGGAGCCGTAAGCAGCGGCTCCTTTTTTCATATTTTTTTCACAAATGTAACAGGCGAAATTTGTTGACATTTTTGTAATAAAAATGTAAAATATATATCAATGATAGAGGAAAAAGTGAAGGAGGACCTTATGAGAAATAGAAAAGCATTTGCAATCATGATATTGGCCCTTGCCATATCGTGCATGTTTACCGCATGCGGTTTATTTGATAAGGATGAGGATCAGGGAAAAGAGCCGGCAGTATCGGAAGTAACTCCTACACCGGAGCCAACCTCTGTGCCGGAACCTACACCTACCATCGCACCGGATGCCCAGACCAGTATTTATCAGTCCAGTGATAAAGCGATCTCCATGAAGCTTCCGGATGCTACCTGGGGAAATAAGATAGATGAAGCGGATATGTACAGCTTTGAGTCTCCGGAACAGGGTAAAATATTGATCACCCATGGTGCAGGGGAAGAGGATATGTCCGTTGCAGTGCTTCCAAGCACTCAGGATATGGCAGTTTCCCTGGAGCAGGCTGCAGACCTTGTGCAGGGAACTGATTTTGAGATCCAGGATTATTCGGCTACAGATGTAAACGGCGTTAATGTCTACAGCTATGTGACTAAGATGCTTAACACTGAGAAGAGCGGCGGGTATGCATATGTGGTAAATAAGGTATTTGCCAATGCAGATGAATATTATACCATCGTAGGTTCTGTAAAAACAGAAGATGCCCTTGCAGGCATCAAGGGAGCTGTAGAGTCCTTTGCTATTGTGGGGAATTCTTCTTTGAAGAATGCAGCCCCGGGAAGCAGCGCAGGTGCAGGGGAAGAGACTGGAGACAATGGAGCGGCAGGGGCAGACGGACAAGATGCGGACGGCTCAGATGCTCAGGGAAGTGAAGGTCAGGGAAGCGATTCCCAGGGATCCGGCGGCTCAGGAACAGGAATCATGAACGGTGGATTCAGCGATGCGCAGCTTACGGATACCAGCCAGACAAGAACCATTTACCGCAATTCCGATGGGGCGCCACTTGTGATCACGCCAAACGGCAATGGCGGCTGGGTGGATTCCAGCGGAAATACCTATGAGTTTGCTAATGATGAAGACGTCTATGACCAGGACGGCGTAGATTACTATTATCATGGCGAGGCTGCAGACGTTTATTACATGCCTGTAGAATAAAAGAAAATGAAAAGGCATCAGGGGAGTTTCTTAAGAAGAATCTCTTCTGGTGCTTCTTTTTTAAGTAGACAAAAACGCCTGACCGTTTTATAATTGTCGTACGGCAATGGACAGGCGCTTTGCTCTAAGGCAGGTGCCTGCCAGGAGCGGAGCATTTTGTAATAAAGCGAGGTTGAAAAAGTGAAAAAGTCTGAGGAATCCTGCAGTTATGGGGCATTTGCTTCCGTTTACGATACATTCATGGATAACGTAAATTATGAAGAATGGGCGGACTATCTGGTTGAGCGTCTGAAAGAATACGGGATCTTTGACGGCCTTGTTCTGGAGCTTGGCTGCGGAACAGGGACAATGACGGAATTGCTGGCAGCGGAAGGCTACGATATGATCGGGGTGGATAATTCCGAGGAAATGCTGGCGGAGGCCATGGAGAAGCGGATGGAATCCGGGCATGATATTTTGTATCTTTTGCAGGAAATGCAGGAGTTTGAATTATATGGTACTGTAAGGGCAATCATAAGTGTATGCGACAGTATCAATTATATCACTGAGAGGGAAGAACTGCTGCGGGTATTTTGCCTTGCCAATAACTACCTGGATCCCGGCGGAATCCTGATCTTTGATATAAATACTGTTTATAAGTATGAGGAAATCCTAGGTGAGCGCACCATTGCTGAGAACAGAGAGGACGGCAGCTTTATCTGGGAAAACAGCTATGATCCAAAGAGCAGGATCAATGTTTATGAGCTGGCATTGTTTTTGCCAAGGGAAGACGGGCTTTATGAAAAAGAGGAAGAGGTTCATTACCAGAGGGCCTATACGGCTGAGTGCGTGAAAGAACTTCTCTTGGAGGCAGGGATGGAGCTTCTGGCAGTTTATGATGCCTATACGCTGGATGCACCTAGGGCAGACAGTGAACGGCTCACATTTATTGCCAGGGAAAAAGGAAAAGAAGCATAATAGATTCGTAAGACACAAGAGGGAAAAAGAGCATGAGTGATTATATTGTAAGAGCAATGGCTGCAAATCAGCAGATTCGCGCATTTGCAGCAGTGACAAAGGATGTTGTGGAAACAGCCAGAAAGGCCCATAATACAAGCCCTGTGGCAACGGCCGCCCTTGGCAGGCTTTTAACAGGAGGAGCTATGATGGGGGTGATGATGAAGGGTGAGAAGGACATTCTTACCCTGCAGATCAAGGCCGGCGGGCCGCTGAATGGAATTACGGTGACTGCAGATTCTGCAGGCCGCGTAAAGGGCTATGTAGGAAATCCCAATGTGTGTATTCCTGCAAATGCCAAGGGCAAGCTGGATGTGGCAGGTGCTGTTGGCATAGGCTTTATGAATGTCATTAAGGATCTGGGCTTGAAGGAGCCTTATCTTGGACAGGTGGCTCTTCAGACCAGCGAGATCGCAGAAGACCTGACCTATTATTTTGCAACCAGTGAACAGGTACCTTCTGCAGTAGGCCTTGGGGTTTTGATGAATAAGGATAATACGGTTCGCCAGGCAGGAGGCTTTATTGTGCAGGTGATGCCTTTTGCAGAGGATTCCGTTATAGACAGGCTGGAGAAAAACGTGCAGGATATCAGCTCCGTTACCACCCTTCTGGAGGAGGGGCATACGCCTGAGAGCCTTCTGGAAAAAGTGCTGGAGGGATTTGATGTGGAAATTAACGACCGTATCCCAACAGAGTTTTACTGCAACTGCAGCAAAAGCCGTGTAGAAAAAGCGCTGATCAGCATTGGACGTAAGGATCTGAACGAAATGATCCAGGAAGGAAAGGATGTAGAGCTGAACTGTCATTTCTGCAACAGCAATTATGTATTCCATGTGGAAGAATTAAAGGAGATCCTCCGGAAAAGCAAACGCTGAATGTCCGGATTGAAGAAAGGAAAGAGCAATGAGAGACGGGTTTATCAAGGCTGCTGCCTGTACGCCGAATGTCAGGGTAGCAGATTGCGAATATAATGCAGCGGAAATTATCCGCATGGCAAATGAAGCAGGCGGGAAAGGTGCGAAGGTGATCGTAATGCCGGAGCTGTGCATCACCGGTTATACCTGCGGTGATCTGTTCTGGCAGGAATTACTGCTTTCTGGTGCCAGGGCTCAGCTTCTTCGAATTGCCAGGGAAACCGCCGGTACGGATGCCATTTTGTTCGTAGGGCTTCCCCTGGAATATAAGGGGAAATTGTATAATGCGGCTGCAGCTCTTTGCAGGGGGGAAATTCTTGGCTTTGTGCCAAAGATTTACCTGCCTAATTATAATGAATTTTATGAAGGGCGTTATTTTACTTCCGGAAAAGGCGTGAACGGAACCGTTTCCCTGGATCCGGGTTTGGAAGAGGGCAGTATAGGAAAGAACCAGGTACCCATATCACCGTATATGCTTTTTTCCTGCCAGGAGATGCCGAAGCTGAAGATCGCAGCGGAGATCTGCGAAGATCTTTGGGCTTGCGAGCCCCCAAGTGTAGGACATGCTTTCCACGGAGCCAATCTTATGGTAAATCTTTCTGCAAGCGATGAGATTGCAGGAAAGGATTCCTATAGGAGAAACCTTGTATGCAGCCAGTCCGGGCGGCTGATCTGCGGATATGTTTATGCTACGGCAGGGGAGGGAGAATCCACTCAGGACGTTGTTTACGGAGGGCAGAACCTGATTGCGGAGAACGGCACCATCCTTGGAGAGAGCAGGAGATTTGTCAATGGCATCACCTATGGGGACGTGGATATTCACCGCCTGGTTAATGAAAGAAGAAGGATGACTACCTTCCTGTTCTCCCCGGATGAGGAAGAAGGGAAAACGCAGCCTGTTTACCAGGAGCGGATCTTCCATCTGGATATTTGTGATACAAATCTTTTAAGAAAGATTGCTTCCAGGCCCTTTGTGCCGGATGGGAAAGAAGAGCGTGACAGGCGCTGTGATGAGGTTTTGAATATTCAGGCTATGGGGCTGAAAAAACGTCTTGCACATATTCACTGCCAAAACGCTGTGATCGGCCTATCCGGAGGACTGGATTCCACCCTGGCTCTTTTGGTTACAGTGCGTGCCTTTGATATGCTTGGAATGGACAGAAAGAAGATTACGGCAGTGACAATGCCTTGCTTTGGTACTACGGACAGAACCTACCGCAATGCATGTGTATTAAGCCAATGCCTTGGGGCTGAATTAAGAGAAGTGAATATAAAAGAGGCTGTGAACATTCATTTCAGGGATATTGGGCATGATCCGGAAAAACATGATGTTACCTACGAAAACAGCCAGGCGCGTGAACGGACCCAGATTCTGATGGATGTTGCTAATCAGTCCGGCGGTATTGTGGTCGGAACAGGAGATCTTTCGGAGCTGGCTCTTGGATGGGCTACTTATAATGGTGACCATATGTCTATGTATGGGGTAAATTCTTCTGTGCCAAAGACCCTGGTACGCCATCTTGTCCGGTATTTTGCAGATACCTGTAATGATGAGAGGCTTTCCAAGGTGCTGCTCGACATACTGGATACTCCGGTAAGCCCGGAGCTTCTGCCTCCCAAGGACGGCGTCATTGCCCAGAAGACGGAAGATCTGGTAGGGCCTTATGAGCTTCATGATTTCTTCCTGTTTTATATGCTTCGCTGTACTTTCCCGCCGAAGAAAATCTACCGTTTGGCTTTGATGGCTTTTGCAGGGGAGTATGATAAAGAAACGATTTTGAAATGGCTGAAGATATTTTACAGAAGGTTCTTTCAGCAGCAGTTCAAACGATCCTGTCTTCCTGACGGACCGAAAGTGGGAAGCATTGCTGTTTCACCAAGAGGGGATCTGCGTATGCCAAGCGATGCTTGTGCAACGCTTTGGCTTGATGAGGCGGAGATGCTGGAATAGATAAAAAAATAGCCGGGAGGCTGTGACAGGTTTATGTCACAGCCTCCCTTTAATATGCTCTGATCCTTTAATCTTTAGCTGCTTTATCCACAGCCTCCCTGATAGCGTCCAAAAGCATCAGGGAAGTATATTTCTGGTCAGAAGGGTATTCGATTCCCTCCAGCGACTGGGTAGAGTAGATCTGACTGGCAAGAGACACCAGTGCAGGTTCCATTAGCGGAAACATGGCGGAAGTGCTTTCGCTTAGGTTTACAAGCTGAATGGATTTGATACGCTGTGCATCTACCGTCACTTCCACATCAAAGGTATTGTTATTTAGCTCAATGGAAGAGCGGTAGATTCCAGGCGTATAAACCCCTGCCCCATCCGAAGAAGCTGTCATGCTTTTCCCAGGACCGAACATAAAAAAAACAAGCACGCCAAGTGCAAGGGCAAGGAACAGAAAGATGGCTGTATAGACCACTTCCTTCATATGTAATACAACAATTTTGGTTTTGGAACTCATAGCATGCGCCTCCTGTCTTACTTTCTATATCCTATTACAAAAGATGTAAAGTTATTCCTGGTTTTTTCTCCTGTTAGACATTATTTCTCCCTTTTGTTATAATAAGGAGAAGTGAATGCTTATATCAGGGAGGTATCTATGTCATTACAATTCATTATCGGCAGCTCAGGGGCCGGGAAATCCTATTTTTCATACAAAAAGATCATAGAGGAGTCTTTAGAACACCCGAATCGGAATTATTATGTAATCGTCCCGGAGCAGTTTACTATGCAGACCCAGAAAACATTGGTGGAGCTGCATCCTGGGAAGGGAATTTTAAATATTGATATCTTAAGCTTTGAACGTTTGGCTTACCGCATATTTGAGGAAGTAGGGGGAGATAACCGAAAGCTTTTGGAGGAAACAGGGAAGAGCATGGTTCTGAAGAAAATGGTTCAGCTCCATCAAAAGGATCTGCCGTATCTTGGAAGCCAGATGAAGAAGCCAGGCTATCTGGACGAGGTAAAATCCCTGATCTCTGAATTTATGCAGTATGACATTCAGGAAGAAGAGCTGGAGCGGATGATGGAAAAAGCCAGTGATAAAAAGCTTCTTCAAATGAAACTGAAGGATGTAAGAACCCTTTACCAGGCATTTAAGGATTACCTGGAAGGGCATTACATGACTGGTGAAGAGGTTTTGGATGTATTGATGAACGTCCTCCCGCTATCCCATAAATTAAAAGACAGCGTACTCCTCCTGGATGGATTTACAGGCTTTACCCCTATACAAAACAAAGTGCTCCGGGAACTTTTTGCCATCTCCGGAAAGATATATGTAACCGTCACTTTAGATGACCGGGAAAATCCCTTTGTGATAGGCAAGCCCCATCAGCTTTTTTATATGAGCCGCAAAATGATACACACCCTTTCTGAGCTTACCAGGGACATAGAAGAACCGATTCTCATTCCAAGGGGAAAAAAATCCCGCTTTGCCGCCTCTCCTGCTCTTGGATTTATGGAACAGAACATTTTCCGTTACAGAAGGGCAGTTTATGAGAAAGAGCAGGAGGAAATTACCATCTTCTCTGCGAAAAGCCCACTAAAGGAAATGGAAGAAGCTGCCAGACGTATTACCGGCCTTGTGCGGGAACGGGGGTACCGCTATGGAGAAATTGCCGTGATAACCGGAAACCTGGAGGAATATGCAGGTATTGCAGGGCAGGTTTTTACGGAAGCAGGCATTCCTTATTTCCTGGACGAAAAGCATTCGGTCCTTATGAATCCTTTTGTAGAATTCTTACGAGCTTCTATGGAAATGGTGGTGAAAGGCTTCCCATACGAAAGTGTATTCCGCTATCTTCGCAGCGGCATGTCCGACATCCGAAGGGAGGAAGCGGATCGTCTGGAGAATTATGTAATTGCCCTGGGCATCCGGGGATATTCCAGATGGTCTGAGAAATGGGTGCGGATTTATCAGGGAATGGAGCCGGAAGCAATCCAGGAAATTAATGAGATACGAAAGTGCTATATAGAGGAAGTGGGATGCTTGGAGGAAGGCTTCTCTAGAGGAAAAGAAACAGTTCGTCATTACTGCCAGTGTCTTTATGGATTTATTACAGGATGCCGTATTCAGGAGAAGCTCAAAGAGCGAGAACTGCTTTTTGCCAGGGCAGGGGAGAAAGCCATGGAAAAAGAGTATGCACAGATATACGGAATTATTATGAACCTTCTGGATAAGATGGTGGAGATCCTTGGGGAGGAAATGGTGAGCCGCCTGGAATTCCAGCAGCTTTTGGAAACAGGGCTTGCGCAGGCAAAGGTTGCGCTGATTCCGCCAAGCATGGATCAGATCCTGATCGGTGATATGGAAAGAACCAGATTAAAGGATATTAAGGCATTGTTTTTTATGGGTGTTAATGAAGGCAGTATTCCTAAGAATACAGATGGGGGAGGAATCCTTACGGAAATGGATCGGGATTTTTTCGGGGATCAGGGAGTAGAGCTTGCCCCAAGTCCCAGGGAACAGATGAATATGCAGAGATTTTATCTTTACCTGAATCTGACAAAGCCCAGAGAACGTCTGTACCTTTCCTACAGCCGCTCAAACGCAAAGGGGGAAACAGCAGGGCCTGCATACCTGATCGGCTCTGTACAAAATTTATATCCCGGTCTTAAAGTAGAGAAAGCAGAGGAACAGCAGCCTCTTCATTATCTGGAGACTCCGGGAACCAGTCTGGATTATTTCCTGGAAGGCCTGACAGAGAGAAACAGCCAGGATCCTGTATTTCAGGAACTTTATAGCTGGTATTTAAGAAGTCCGGAGTATGGGGCTGTTGTCCGCAGTCTGACGGAAGCTGCTTTTTATAATAAACCTTTGGATTGTATCAGCAAAAGTGCTGCAAAGATTCTCTATGGGGATGTTTCCCCTTCCGGAGCCACAAGGCTGGAGAAATTCGCTGCCTGTGCTTTTGCACATTTTCTGCGCTACGGGCTGAAGCTTACTGAAAGGGCAGAGTACGAGTTCCGTGCTATGGATATGGGAAATATTATCCACCGTTCCCTGGAGGATTTTGCTGCAGAAGTCCAAAAAAACGGACTGGAATGGAAGAGCATGGGAGATGAAGACAGGGACCGCATTGCTGACGAATGTCTGGATCGGATTGCCCTGGATTATGGAAATACCATATTACAAAGCAATGCCAGGAATCAATATATGATCCAGCGGACCAGAAGGATTCTGAAAAGGACCATCTGGGCTTTGCAGGAGCAGCTCAAGCAAGGGGAATTTCAGCCGGAAGGCTTTGAGGTAGCCTTTGGCGGCGGACGTATTGACCGTGTGGATATCCTGGAAGAAGATGACAGAATCCTTGTAAAGGTCATTGATTATAAAACGGGGAATACCTCCTTTGACCTTCTGGCTTTGTATCACGGCCTGCAGCTTCAGTTAATGATCTATCTGGACGGTGCCCTGCAGGTGGAAAGGAAAAAGCATCCGGGGAAAGACGTACAGCCTGCGGGGATTTTTTATTACAATGTAAAAGATCCTATGGTTCAGGAAAGCATTGAGACAGATGTGGAAAGGGTAACCAAAGAGGTGCTCAAAGAGCTAAAGATGAATGGGCTGGTACAGGCGGACAAAGAGGTGGCGGAGAAAATGGACAGAAGCTTTTCCGCTATTCCTGTTACGCTGAATAAGGATGGAAGTTTCCGAAAAAGCGCTTCATTGGCAAGCAGGGAACAGTTTGATATTCTCAACCGTTATGTAAAGAATAAGATTGCAGGAATCCGCAGTGCCATTTTGAATGGAGATGCGCAGCTTGCCCCCTATGAACTGGAGAAGAAAAATGCCTGTACCTATTGTCCGTACCAGAGTGCCTGTGGTTTCGATAAAAAGTTGCCCGGGTATGAGTTCAGAAGACTGAAAAGATTTTCTGATGAAGATTTGTGGAAAGCGTTTGCTGGGGAGGTGCAGTAAGATGAAATGGACAGAGGAACAGCAGAAGGTCATTTCTTTAAGGGACAGAAATATTTTAGTAAGCGCTGCGGCAGGTTCCGGAAAGACCGCAGTCCTGGTACAGCGTATTTTGGGAAAGATTATGGACAGTACCCGTCCGGTAGACATTGATAAAATGCTGATCATGACATTCACCAGGGCGGCAGCAGGAGAAATGCGGGAGCGAATCTCCCGTGCACTGGAACAGGCTCTGTACGAAAATCCGGACAACGATCATCTGCAGCGCCAAATGACCCTGATCCATACGGCTCAGATTACCACTATTGATGGATTTTGCGCCTATGTGATCCGCAATTATTTTCACCTCATTGGATTAGATCCAGGCTACAGGACTGCGGACGAGGGGGAATTAAAGCTTTTGCGGGAGGATGTTCTGAAAAAGCTTCTGGAAGAAAAGTACGGGGCAGAGGATAGAGAACGGTTTGTGGATTTTGTGGAATGCTATGCTTCCGGAAAAACGGATGAGGGAGTCAAGGAGCTGATCTGGGAGGTTTATGAGGCTGCCATGAGCCACCCGTATCCCAAGGAATGGCTTTTGGAATGCCTGGAGGGCTATCGGAGCGAGGCGCCTTTGAAAAATACAAAATGGATGGAATTGCTGTGGGAGGCGTGCAAAGAGGAATTGGAAAGCATGCGGAACATGACAGAGGAGGCAAAGGCCATCTGTTTGGAAGAGGGAGGCCCTTATCTTTATGATGAGGCTCTGGATCAGGATCTTCTTTTATTGGAAAAATTGCAGGAGCTTGCAGAGGAAAAGGACTATAATGGTACTTGCCAGCTTCTGGATAGCGGGGTGTTTGTACCATTTTCCAGAAAAAAGCAGGATGGGGAGGAAAGCTTAAAGAAGCAGGTGCAGGCTCTTCGAAAGGAAGTAAAGGAATCCTGGAAGAAGCTGTCTGAGCGCTATTTTTCCTGCTGTGAGGAGACTCTTGCCCTTCTTTTGAAAAATTGCGGGGAATCCATGGAGACATTGGTGGAGCTGACCCTTGCCTTTCAAAAGAGCTTTGCAGAAAAGAAACGGGAAAAAAATGTGCTGGATTTTACAGATATGGAGCATTTTGCCCTGGAAATCCTGGTAAAAAAAGAGGGAGATACCGTGACTATGACCCAGGCTGCCAGGGAGCTTTCAGAGAAATATGAGGAAGTACTGGTTGATGAGTATCAGGACAGCAATCTGGTGCAGGAGCTTCTTACCAATTGTGTTTCCGGATGGGTCAATGACAGAAAAAATATTTTTATGGTGGGTGATGTAAAGCAGAGCATTTACCGTTTCCGTTTGGCAAGGCCTGAGCTTTTTATGGAAAAGTATAAAAGCTACACTCTTTCCGAAAGCCAGGAGCAGAGAATTGACCTTCATAAGAATTTCAGGAGCCGAAAGGAGGTACTATACAGCGTTAATTATATTTTCAGACAGATCATGGGTGAGGATCTTGGAGGAATTGCCTATGATGATGCGGCAGCTTTGTATCCGGGAGCCGTATTTCCGGAGGGGCAGAGAGACTCTTTTGTAAAAACAGAAGTGCTTATCATTGAAAAGGATGGGGAAGAGCTTAAGGAAGAACATTCCGGGCAGAGTCCCCAGGAACTGGAGGCTCTTGCCATTGCCCAGGAAATCCGCAAAATGGTAGGAAAAGAACGTGTACTTGACAGGGAAACAGGAGGATACAGGCCGCTGGAATATGGAGATATCGCTATTTTGCTGCGGACAGCCTCAGGATGGGCGGAAGCCTTTGCAGATGTGCTGGCGTCTAAAGGAATCCCGGCATATACGGCGTCAAAAACCGGTTATTTTTCTGCACTGGAAGTGGTGACCGTCCTGAATTTCCTGCGGATTGCAGATAATCCCCTCCAGGACATTCCTTTTCTTGGGGTTCTTCGTTCCCCTATTGTGAACTGTACCTCCCAGGAAACCGCTCAGATCCGGTGCTCCAATCCAAAGGGAATGCTCTATGACAGCGTATGCGCTTATGTGGAAGAGGGGCAGATGGAGCTTTTTATAGATGAGGAGAAAGAGGAACTGAAAGGAAAACTACGGGCGTTTTTGGTTCTCTTGAATGAAATCCGGGATATGGCCGCCTATACCCCCATCCACCAGCTGATCCTTCATGTGCTAAAAGCCACAGGCTATGGAGACTATGCAAGGGCTCTCCCCGGCGGGGAGCAAAGGAACGCAAATCTTCAGATGCTTGTGGAAAAGGCTATGGATTATGAGAAAACCAGCTACAGGGGTCTGTTTAATTTTATACGTTATATTGAAAGCCTGCAGAAATACGAGGTGGATTTCGGGGAAGTGAATCTCTCCGGAAGCGGCTCTTCTTCTGTCCGGATAATGACGATCCATAAAAGCAAGGGACTGGAATTTCCGGTTGTTTTTGCAGCAGGCATGGGAAAACAGTTTAATTTCCGGGATATGAATGCCAGGCTTTTGATCCATCCGGAAATGGGTTTTGGCGCAGATGCCATTTTTCCGGACCAGAGAGTGGTGGTGCCAACGGTCTTTAAGCAGACGATTCGTAGGGAACTCCAAAAGGAAAGCTTAGGGGAAGAGCTTCGTGTGCTGTACGTGGCGCTTACCAGGGCAAAAGAGAAGCTTGTGCTCACCGGAACTGTAGGAAAGCTTGAGGAGCGGATCATGGCACTTTCACGCTTTCGAGATAGAGAAGAGGTGCTTTTAAGTGTGGGAAACCGTATGAAGGCCAAAACATTCTGGGATTATGTACTTCCGGCACTGGCAAGGCATCGCTGCATGGATGAGCTATATCTGGAATATGGAAAAAATCCATATAGAAGTCACTGGCTTTATGGGGACGAGGCGGAGTTTGTGCTTAGAAAGATTACGGCTTTTGACCTTGCAGGGGACGAGGTTGTGCAGCAGGCAGGAAGCCAGATGCTGGAGGAATATCTGAAAGAATGGGATGCAGAGAAAGTTTACGATGAAGAGACAAGAAACATGATTGAAAAGAGGTTCTCTTATCAGTATCCTTATGACTATTTAAAGGCCATCCCTGTGAAGGTCAGTGTGTCGGAACTAAAAAAACGAAGTTATGGGGGAGAAAATGACAGGGAGGACAGCCTGTTTTTTGAACCGGATATTGTTCCGCTGATCCCCAGGTTCGTGGCTGAGAAGGAAAAGGAGTATACAGGGGCTGAAAGAGGAACGGCTTATCATAAGCTTATGGAATGCCTGGATTATGCCCGGGTGGATTCCGAAAAGGCAATCAGGGAACAGATAGACCGGCTTTTAGAGCAGCAGAAAATGGATGGCGCAGAGGCGGAGTGCATCGCAGAAGGGGATATTCTGCGGTTTGCAGAGTCTTCTCTTGGAAAGAGGATGCAGAAAGCCTGGCGTATGGGGATGCTGTATAGAGAACAGCCTTTTGTGATTTCAGTGGGGGCTTCGGAAATTGAGACGTCCTGGCCGGATGAGGAGAGGGTTTTGGTACAGGGAATCATTGATGCCTATTTTCTGGAAGAAGAGGAAATTGTGCTTGTGGATTATAAAACGGATAAGGTCAGAAATGGAAAGAAACTTGCATTGCTTTACAGGGCGCAGCTTGAAGATTATGCAAAAGCTTTGGAGCGAATGACAGGAAAGAAAGTAAAGGAGAAGTATATTTATTCCTTTCAGTTAAATGAAGTAATTAAAGTGTAAGCACCCCTTCCTCTGGGGGACCGCCCCGCATGCCTTGGCGTCAGGGACGCCAGCCAGCGGGGCATTTGTTTTTTAGGATCTGGTTTACCAGTTTTCCAAAACCAATGGGATAGCCTTCCGGGCAGAGAAGATGCCAGCCTTTTAAATGGGGGGCTTCGGCCTGGCCTATCTGAAGCGTTTCTCCTTTCAGGTAGCGGGAAAGGCGGTCATCAGAGAGGGGAAGGCTGATTCTGGCTTCCGCATCACCTTTATGGAGAGCCAGCGCAAAAGGATGACTTGGCTCAAAGCGGTTTTTCTTCAGGTCACCAAGGTAAAGGCCGTTGCGCAAAAAGGTAAGGCCGCGGAAATCTGCCTGAACAGGGGGCAGGTAGTATACCTTTTCGCTGCGGGTTTCTACACGGGTCCAGTCAAAGGGAACTCCCTGAAATGAATTCAGGCCGATTTCCCGGAAAAATTCCGTGAGCCACTTTTGGGTGTTTTTGTCTGGCTGTCCCTGAAGAACCATGGGCCGGGCAAGGGCAGAGCCTTTCTTTTGGAAAAGAGCCAGGAAGTGGCCTTCTCCATTCATCTTGTGTGGGAAGATACGGATACATTTTTTTAGCTGTTCATCGCCGTTTCCCCAGGCTGGGTTTCCTTTTCCGAAACCTTCATAATCCTCCATATCCGTAAGTTCCATATCCGGCCGCTGCTCCAGAAGATAGGAGACGGTTCCTTCGTTTTCACAGGGGGCAAAGGTACAGGTGGAATATAGAAGGAGTCCCCCCGGACGGAGCATGTTGGCAGCCTGCAGGATTAATTCCCTTTGTACCTTTGCCAGTTCTTCTGATTTTTCCGGCGTCCAGTCTTTTGCCAGTGCTTCATCCTTCCGAAACATTCCTTCTCCTGAGCAGGGGGCGTCCAGAACAATTTTATGGAAAAACTCAGGGAATGCCTTGGTAAGCCTGGCTGGTTTTTCGTTTGCCACAAATACGTTTGATATGCCAAAAAGCTCCAGGTTCCGAAGAAGGGCTCTTGCCCTTGACGTACTGATGTCATTTGCAACCAAAAGTCCCTGCCCCAAAAGCTTTGCCCCAAGAGCCGTCGCTTTCCCTCCCGGCGCAGCGCAAAGATCAAGCACAAACTCCCCGGGATTTACGGGAAGCCTGGAAGCAGGCGTCATAGCGCTTGGCTCCTGGAGATAATAAAGCCCGGCCTGATAAAGAGGGCACCGGGAAGGCCTGCTCTCTTCCTGATAAAAATATCCATTCTCTATCCATGGGATTCTTTCTACCGGAAATGGTACGATCCGTTCAAACTCTTCGCAGGATATCTTAAAAGTATTTACCCTAAGTCCGAAGGAACGCTCTTCCTTATAACTATCTAAAAACGCTTCAAATTCATCGCCCAGCATCCCTTCCATCCTCTTTAGGAATGCTTCCGGCAATTTCAGCTCTCTGTCCATCAAATCCTCCATTACGGCGTTATCCTTAAACGCAGTTTCTGTGTTTCTTTTCTTATAACGATGTTGGGGGCAAAAGCACCAACATCATTATAATTCATAAAATAATATCTCAAAATACTATTGACAAAATAATACTATACAATATATAATATCACTAACAAAATAGTATTATATACTAAATTAAATAAAGGAAGTGATTCCATGATTTTTAACACAGGAGCAGCCCTTTTGGATGCCATCGTCCTGGCGGTAGTTTCCAAAGAGCCGGAAGGAACTTACGGATACAAGATCACGCAGGATGTTCGAAGTGTCCTGGATGTATCCGAATCCACCCTGTATCCGGTCCTGCGCCGCCTGCAGAAAGACGACTGTCTGGAAACATATGATATGGCTCACGCCGGAAGAAATCGCAGATATTATAAACTAACTGAAAAAGGAGCAGCCCAGCTCAACCTTTACAAAATAGAGTGGATCAACTACTCGTCAAAAATTACCAGGATGTTTGAGGGAGGAATATAGAATATGGACAGAGCGCAGTTTATGCAGCAGCTTTCAAGTCTGCTTGACGATATTTCCGAGGCGGAACGCAGGGAAGCGCTTGACTATTATGAGAACTACTTTGATGATGCAGGAGAGGAACAAAGCGCAGATGTCATTCGGGAGCTAGGAAGCCCTGAGAAGGTAGCTGCCATTATCAAAGCTAATCTAAAAGAAAGCAATGACACTTACGCACAATATACTGAGTGGGGATATGAAGATACCAGAACAAGGGAGCCTGGGCAGATGCCTGATAAGTACACTGCCATAGCCAGAACCGGATATACTGCAAAAAAAGAAAACAGAACCGATAGAGCTGCTTATCATCAGAGCTATGAAGAAACCGGCAGGGATATCAATGAGAGGAGATTCGGGAGAGGCCGTGCGAATGAGCGGCAAGACAGAAACGGCCGACGCGCTGAACAGGCCTATCAGTCGGAAGAGGCACATAAAGGTAAGGGAGCAAATGCAGGAATTTTGATCCTCATATTTCTGGTATTTGCAGCGCCTGTCATTACCGGTGCAGTAGGCGGAATGCTGGGCGTTGTGATCACTATCCTGTTCCTTCCCTTTCTTCTGGTATTCGCCTTTGGCTCGGCGGCTCTTGGGATTCTGGCAGGGGCAGCAGGAACTTTGATATCCGGCATAGGACTTTGCTTTTCCAGTCCGGCGGAGGGAATTTTGACCATTGGGGTAGGCTGTTTACTAGCTGCATTAGGATTTCTATTCTGTATTGTGACAGCATGGTTTGCCTGCAGGATCCTCCCGACGATTTTTTATAAGATAAGGGATTTTATTGGGAAAATTATTCATAGAGGAAGAAGGAATGGTGAAGAGATATGAGAAAGTTTACAAAGATCATGGTGATACTAACCTGTGTTTTTTTAGCTGTGGGAATTGGTTTTTCCGCAGCAGGAGCGGCCATGGGAGCTTCGGGGAAGGATATTCCTGAGGTGAAAAAAGAGGTTTACCGGGCTACTGATTTTATGGTTTGGGACGGAGACTGGGATTTTGACTGGGATGATGAAGAGGACAAAAGCCATGAGAATGTGGCATCATCCGGTGAAGACGAAGGAATCAGAAGATATGAAGCACAGGCAGCAGACGTAGTGGAAATAGACCTTTACTATGAGGAATTGATACTTCAGGCGCACAGCGGAAATAATATACTGGTGGAGGTAGAAAACGATCCCGGCCAAAATGTAAAAGTAAAATCCGGTTCTTCGAAATTAAAGATCGAAAGCAGCAAAAGAAAAAGCGGCCGTCTGGTAACTGTATTTTATCCTGCAGGAAAAAAATTCTCTAAAATGGAGATTTGTGTAGGAGCCGGGAGCGTGGATATTCAGGATGCGCTTTTTGCAGATAAGCTGGAGATGGAAATCGGTGCAGGAGAATTTGTGAATGGTGATTCCATTACCGTGAAAAGCCTGGAAGTGGAAGTTGGTGCCGGAGATGCAGAGCTTACCGGGATAACAGCCCAAAAGCTTGACGGCGAATGCGGGGTGGGAAGCCTTTCCATTTCGCTTAACGGCAAGGCAGAGGATTATAATTATAATCTGGAATGCGGAATCGGGACAATTACCATTGCAGATGACAACTACAGCGGGTTTGCAAAAGAAAAAGAGATAACTTATCCAGGCGCTGTTGGAGAAGTTGATCTGGAATGCGGAATCGGAGAAATTAAATTAAGCTTTGAATTATAACTGGCAATCATAATAAAAGGAGAGAGAGGAAAATCAAATGAGTGGAAAACGACTTTACAAATCATCCGGAAACTGTATGATCTGCGGTGTATGCGGAGGCATTGCGGAATATTTTAATATTGACCCAACGCTGGTACGTCTGGCGTGGATCATTTTTACCTGTGTAGGCGGAGCGGGATTCTGGGCATATATCATTGCAGCGATCGTCATTCCCAGATAAAAGGGCAGAACATTTGTAAGCAGATGTATATTCTTCCCGGAATGTGTCCATACTCCAAAAGAAACAAATTAAGGAGTGTGAGGACATTGAATAAAGATAAGGAAATAGAAGCATTCCGAAAAGGAGAGCTTCCTGCAGAAGAAGAAATGAAGTATGAGATCGCCAAGGAATTGGGGCTTCTTGACAAGGTTCTGGAGGGCGGATGGAAAAGCCTTTCAGCAAAAGAGACAGGCCGCATCGGAGGTCTTATGACACGAAAAAGAAAAAGTGAAAACTAAGTGAAAAGGCATTGCCGGGGATTTGCAGGCAGTGCCTTTTGTGCTATAATAAAAATACTTAATGAATGTAAAAAAGTGCAGGTAAGTGATGGCTTGGGAAGGAGGCAGATAAATGCTGGAAAAAACAAAAAAGGAACTGATAAAAGCAGCTTTTGAAGCACAGAAAGGGGCTTATGTGCCATATTCCAACTTTCAGGTGGGTGCTGCGCTTCTTACAAAGGATGGCAGGATCTACAAGGGCTGCAATATCGAAAATGCATCTTATGGTGCCTGCTGCTGTGCAGAGAGAACTGCTTTTTTTAAGGCAGTGTCCGAAGGAGAGAGAGAGTTCCGGGCCATTGCCATTGTAGGAAAGGCAAAGGATGCCCTTCGGTTTGATTACTGTGCACCCTGCGGCATCTGCAGGCAGGTAATGGCGGAATTTTGCCAACCGGAAAACTTTGAGATCATTTTGCCAAAATCTGAGGAGGAATACCAGATTTACAGCCTCTCCCAATTGCTGCCCTTAAGCTTTACGTCACATAATCTGGAGGAGTAACCCAATGACGGAAATCTTGTTTTAGATGAAATAAAGGAGAATGACCATGAATAAGGAAGAAATTTTATCACATGTAGATCATACTCAGTTAAAAGCCTATGCTTCCTGGGAAGATATTCAGAAGCTTTGCAAGGAAGCCATAGAGCTGAAAACTGCGTCAGTCTGCGTCCCCCCTTGCTACATTTCCAGAATACGGGAGAACTTCCAGGACAAGGTGCGTATTTGTACAGTGGTAGGATTTCCTCTTGGCTACAGCGTAACAGAAGCCAAGGCTATGGAAGTGAAGAAGGCCATTGAGGACGGTGCAGATGAAATTGATATGGTAGTGAATCTTTGCGATGTAAAGAACCATGATTATGCAGCTGTAGAAAAAGAAATCAGAGTGCTCCGGGAAGCTTCGGGAAAGCATATCCTGAAGGTGATCATAGAAACCTGTTATCTTACGGAAGAAGAAAAAAAGGAGCTTTGCAGAATCGTTACAGCGGCAGGGGCAGATTATATTAAAACATCTACGGGATTTGGAACAGCAGGAGCGTCCCTTGAGGATATTGCCCTTTTTAAAAAGCATGTGGGATCTGATGTGAAGATAAAAGCTGCAGGGGGTATCCGAAGTGAAGAAGCAATGGAAGCTTTTCTGGAAGCCGGATGCCAAAGGATCGGAAGCAGCTCGGCGGGGAATATCTAAAAAGGGATACAAAAAGAAAATGAGAAGCAGGAGTTGACTGAATGAACGAACATAAAGAAGATTATGTGAAACTGGAAAAAGTATCGAAGATTTACGGTTCCAAAGAAGTAAAGATCATTGCAGTTGATGAGATCAGCTTCCAGATCGCCAAAGGAGAATTTGTAGTGATCGTAGGACCCAGCGGTGCGGGAAAGACTACAGTTTTGAATATCCTTGGAGGTATGGATACGGCAACCACCGGTGAAGTATGGGTAGATGGAAATAACGTGGCAAAATATAATAACAGGCAGCTTACCGGCTATCGCAGGGAAGACATTGGCTTTGTGTTTCAGTTCTATAATCTGGTTCCCAACCTGACCGCACTTGAAAATGTTGAGCTTGCTCTCCAGATCTGTAAGGATCCCCTGGATGCCAGAACGGTTCTGGAAGAGGTAGGGCTTGGGGACCGTCTTGGAAATTTTCCCGCACAGCTTTCAGGTGGAGAACAGCAAAGGGTTTCTATTGCCCGTGCCCTTGCCAAGAATCCGAAGCTGCTTCTGTGCGATGAACCTACGGGCGCATTGGATTACCAGACGGGTAAGGCGATTTTGAAGCTTTTGCAGGATATGTGCAGGGAACGAGGGATGACTGTGATCGTGATTACCCACAATTCTGCCCTGACTCCAATGGCAGACAGGGTGATTCGGATCAAAAACGGCAGGGTATCTGCCATGACGGAGAATGCGCATCCAACTCCTATTGAAGAAATTGAGTGGTAGGTGGGCTGATGAGAAAAGCATTGCATAAAGACTTTTGGATGGAAATACGCAAAAATAAGGCGAGATTTATTTCCATTTTTATTATTGTTGCCCTTGGAGTAGCCTTTTTTTCAGGAATACAGGCCGCATCTCCGGATATGCGTTTTTCAGGAGATGCTTATTATGATGCAGCAAAGCTGATGGATATGAAGGTTGTGGGAACAATGGGGCTTACCAAGGAAGATGTAAAAGCCCTTGAAGAGATAGATGGCGTGGAGGAAGCAATCGGTTCTTTTTCCACGGATGTGTACTGCGGTGAGGGAAATGAACAAAAGGTAGTACATGTAGAATGTATGGATGACCGGGTGAATCTGATTACAGCTTCGAAGGGAAGGCTTCCGGAAAAAAGGGGAGAATGTCTGCTGGACAGCATGTTTGCATCCAAGCGGGGATACCAGGTAGGTGATGTGCTCAGCATCCGCCAGGATGGGGACAGCAAGCTTCTGAAAGGAGAAGAATTTACCGTTGTGGGAATCGGCAGCAGTCCTCTTTACATATCCTTCAACAGAGGGAATACCACGCTTGGCTCCGGTGAGATCAATGGATTTGTATATGTGCTTCCGGAGAATTTTGACCAGGAAGTTTATACTCAGATCTATCTGCGGGTCCATCAGGCAGATGAAATGATCAGCTATACAGACGCTTATGACAACCTTGTGGATAAAATGGGAAAGCGTGTGGAAGGAATCGAAAAAGACAGATGCCTTGTTCGTTATGATAGTGTAATGGAAGAAGCTAAGGAAAAGCTTACTGACGCAAAGAAAGAACTGGAAGACGGCAAAAGAGAAGCGGATGAGGAACTGAAAAAAGCCTGGAAAGAATTAAAAGACGGAGAAAAAGAGCTTAAAGAAGGTAAAAAAGAATATAAAGACGGAAAAAAAGAGCTTTCTGATGCAAAGAAAGAACTTAAAGACGGCAAAAAAGAAATTGAGGATGCGAAAAAGGATCTGGAAGAGGGAAAGACCCAGCTAGCAGATGCCAAAAGGGAGCTTGCAAATGGATGGACCCAGCTTTGGGATGCAAAAGACCAGGTTTCGGATGGATGGGCCAAGCTTAATCCCGAGAAAGGGAAGCTTGCTTGTGCATGGCAGCAGTACCATGACGGAGAGGCAGAACTGGAAAAGGGACTAAAAGAGCTTACTGCAAAGAAAAAAGAAATCAAAGACGGAAAGCAGGCCATTTCAGATGGAAAAGCTGTGTTGGATACCAAGCAGAAGGAAATCGACGGGGCAAAAGCTCAGATTTCTTCCGGAAGGACAGAGCTTGAGCAGACAGCCGCTTCTTTAGAGGAGCAGAAGCAGCAGTGCCTTATGGGGCTTGAACAGGTGGCAGCAGGAGAAGCACAGATTCCTAAGCTTCAAGGCGCCCTGGATGCAGCCAATGGTGCTGTGGCGGAAGCTAATGCAGGGGTGGAAGCTGCCAGGGCAGAATATGAAAGAGTCGGCCAGGAGGTGGAGGCAGGGAATTTACCCCAGGAGGAACTGGACGCTGCAGCGGCAGTCCTTTCCCAGGCAGAGGCCTGGCTTGTGGAAGCATCAGGAACAGTAGCGGCTCTGGAGGAACAGCTTCAGAGCGTGACAGGAGAGCTAAGTGCAAAGAGAGCCGAGCTGGAAGATGGGCTTGCGGCTATCGAAAGCGGACTTTCTCAGATCGAACAGAAACGGGGGGAGCTTGCGCAGAATGAAGGGGTTCTTTTGGCGGGAGAGAAGGAAATCCAGGAGGCAAGGACTGCCCTTTTTCAGCAGGAAGCTGTTCTTCTGGAAGGGGAAAAGACCATTGCATCAAAAGAACAGGAAGCAGCTTCTGCAAAAAAAGAGCTTGAGAAAAATTACCAGACCCTTGCTGCTGCTCAGGATACGGTAAATGCAAGCGAAGCAAAGCTTGTATCAGCCCAGGCAGAGATTTCCGCAAATGAGCAAAAGCTCATTTGCGGCCAGCGGGAAATTGAAGAGAATGAGCAGAAGCTCATTGACGGTCAGCGGGAAATTGAGGAAAATGAGCAGAAGATCGCTGACGGCGAAAAAGAGATCGAGGAAAACCAGCAGAAACTTGCAGACGCTAAAAAAGACATCAAAGATGGAGAAAAAGAGCTTGAGGACGGCTGGAAGGAATATGAGGAGGGAAAGAAGGAAGCAGAGGAAGAAATTGCGGACGGCGAAGAAAAGATCCGGGATGCAGAAAAGGAAATAGAAGACCTGAAGATGCCGGAATGGTATGTGACGGATCGTACTGATCTGCCGGAATATTCAGACTATGGAGATAATGCTGACAGGATCCGGAATATTGGAGAAGTATTTCCCGTTATCTTTTTCCTGGTAGCGGCTCTTATCAGTCTCACCACAATGACCAGGATGGTAGAGGAGCAGAGAACCCAGATCGGTACGCTGAAAGCTCTTGGATACGGCAAATATGCCATAGCATCCAAATATTTGGATTATGCCTTTTTAGCTACAGTAGGAGGCAGCATTTTCGGTATTCTGATAGGAGAAAAGATCCTTCCCTATATTATTATTAAGGCTTATGGAATCATGTATCATAATATGGCCAGCAATCTGGTGATCAATTATGAATGGAAATATGCACTGATCGCTTCCATGGCAGCAATTCTTTGTACTGTAGGGGCGACAGTTTCCTCCTGTTACCGGGTTCTTGCGGAGACGCCTGCTTCTCTTATGAGGCCGCCTGCACCTAAGGAGGGCAGGAGGGTGCTTCTGGAGAGGATGACATTCCTTTGGAAGCATCTGAATTTTACATGGAAATCCTGCCTTAGAAATCTCTTCCGCTATAAAAAGAGATTGTTTATGACCATTTTCGGTATTTCCGGAAGTATGGGACTGATGCTGGTAGGCTTTGGAATCCGGGATTCCATTAGTGATATTCCTGTACGGCAGTATAAAGAGCTTCAGCATTTTGACGGTACGGTGATAGATGATGAGGATGCAACGGATGAGGAACGGAAGGAACTGATATCTTATCTTGAGGAGAACGACAAAATAGAGCGTTTTACCAAAGTTCAGTTCAATACTATGACTATTCCAAAAGGAACCTCCAATATCAGTACCTACGTATATGTGCCGGAAAGTATGGAAAATTTCCACAAGGATGTAACCCTTAAGAACCGCAGAACTGACGAGCAATATGATCTTACGGATGAGGGAGCTGTGATCTGTGAGAAAACAGCAAGCCTCATGAACCTGAAGGTTGGGGATATGCTTCCCATCGAGCGGGAAAATAAAGCTTATCAGGTGAAGATCGCAGCCATTACGGAGAATTATCTGGGCCATTATGTGTATATGACTCCCAAGGTCTATGAAGAAACCTTTGGTGAAAAACCGGATTATCCGGATATTGAATTTACCCTTAAGGAAGAATACAAAGAAGAGGCGGAAATGATCGGACAGGAAATCCTGAAGTATCCGGCAGCTCTTAGCATCAGTTATACCACCACCATTGCGGAACAGGTAAACCGTATGCTTGGAACCTTGGGAATGGTTATTGTGGTACTGATCGTGTCCGCAGGGATGCTGGCCTTTGTGGTGCTTTATAACCTGAACAATATCAACATCACGGAGAGGAAGCGTGAACTTGCTACCTTGAAGGTACTGGGATTTTTTGACGGAGAGGTATCCCAGTATGTACTTCGGGAAAATATCCTGCTGACCTTCCTTGGCATTCTTTTTGGTTCAGGGTTTGGGATTTTCCTTCATCGGTTTATTATTGTAACCGTAGAAGTGGATTCCGTCATGTTTGGGCGAAACGTACGTCCTGTAAGCTTTTTGTACTGTGCTGTTCTCACGTGCGTATTTTCCGCTGTGGTGAATCTGGCAATGCATTTTAAGCTTAAGAAGATTGATATGGTAGAATCGCTGAAAAGTGTGGAATAACTGTGAAAAAACCATAATCCGTCTTGACAACCTGGAAAAATCCAATTATAGTAAAGCCTATAAAAAGGCTGAGAAGAAGAGGAGTAAGCAGTTGTCCCTGACAGAGAAAGATGCCCATCGGGTGGAAGGCATTTTGAGGAAGAGACTGCCCAAGGTAGCTTTGGAGCCGGAAGGCTGAAAATGAGAATGTTTAAGTGCTTTTCAGGTAGGCTTTCCCGTATATCTGCGTTAAAGAGAAATGAGATGTGCATATTTTTTGCATAACGAAGGTGGTACCGCGGTATAGATCGCCCTTCACACGCATGTGTGAGGGGCTTTTTTGAATTATACCTCTTACACAATATAAATAATATTTTTGCAAGGAGGATAACATGAGCAAAGAGCTGGCAAAAACTTATGACCCTAAGGGAATCGAGGAACGTCTTTATCAGAAATGGATGGACAACGGATACTTTCATGCGAAGGTAAATCCGGATAAGAAGCCATTTACCATTGTGATGCCGCCGCCAAATGTAACCGGACAGCTTCATATGGGACATGCCCTGGATGAAACTATGCAGGATATACTGATTCGTTTTAAGAGAATGCAGGGCTATGAAGCGCTGTGGCAGCCAGGAACAGATCACGCTGCGATTGCAACGGAGGTTAAGGTAATTGAAAAACTGAAAAAAGAAGGCATTGACAAAAATGAGATCGGCCGTGAGGAATTTTTAAAGCATGCATGGGCATGGAAGGAAGAATACGGCGGAAAGATCATTAACCAGCTGAAGAAGCTGGGTGCTTCCGCTGACTGGAAGAGAGAACGCTTCACCATGGATGAGGGCTGCTCCAAGGCTGTACAGGAGGTATTCATTAAATTATATGAAAAAGGATATATTTACAAAGGCTCCAGAATCATTAACTGGTGTCCTGTATGTCAGACCTCCATTTCTGATGCAGAGGTTCTGCATGAAGATCAGGATGGCTTTTTCTGGCATATAAATTATCCCATTGTTGGGGAAGAGGGCCGTTTTGTAGAAATTGCTACCACACGTCCGGAAACCCTTCTGGGAGATACGGCTGTAGCGGTAAATCCTGAGGATGAAAGATACAAAGACCTGGTAGGCAAGATGCTGAAGCTGCCTCTTACAGACAGAGAGATTCCGGTAGTTGCAGACGAATATGTGGATAAAGAATTTGGAACCGGCTGTGTAAAGATCACCCCCGCTCATGACCCTAACGACTTTGAGGTAGGCAGACGTCATAATCTTCCTGAAATCAATATTATGAATGACGATGCAACCATCAATTCCCTGGGGGGCAAATATGCAGGCATGGACCGCTATGAAGCACGTAAAGCTATGGTTGCGGATCTGGAAGAGCTGGGACTTTTGGTAAAAGTTGTTCCCCACAGCCACAATGTAGGTACTCATGACCGCTGCGGTACGACTGTAGAGCCCATGATCAAGCCTCAGTGGTTTGTAAAGATGGATGAGATGGCAAAAGCAGCGATTGAAGTGTTAAATACAGGGGATTTGGAGTTTGTTCCCCCAAGCTTTGGCAAGACCTATCTTCATTGGCTGGAGAATATTCGGGACTGGTGTATTTCACGTCAGCTTTGGTGGGGACACCGCATTCCTGCATATTACTGCGAGGAGTGCCAGGAAGTAGTTGTTGCCGGGGAAATGCCAGCGAAATGTCCGAAATGCGGATGCACGCATTTCCATCAGGATGAGGATACTCTTGATACCTGGTTCAGTTCTGCCCTTTGGCCGTTCTCCACGCTTGGCTGGCCGGAAAAAACAGAGGAGATGGAATATTTCTATCCTACAGATGTACTGGTAACAGGATATGATATTATCTTTTTCTGGGTAATCCGAATGGTGTTTTCTGCTCTTGAGCAGACAGGAAAATCACCTTTCCACCATGTGTTGATTCATGGCCTGGTTCGGGATTCCCTGGGACGGAAGATGAGCAAATCCCTTGGAAACGGCATTGACCCTCTGGAAGTGATTGATAAATACGGTGCGGATGCCCTCCGCCTGACCCTGATTACCGGAAATGCACCTGGAAATGATATGCGTTTCTATTGGGAACGTGTGGAATCCAGCCGAAATTTTGCCAATAAGATTTGGAATGCTTCTCGTTTCATTATGATGAACCTGGAAGGAAAGACTGTGGTACAGCCGGAAAACATGGAAGAGCTGTGTGCTGAGGATCAGTGGATCCTTTCCCATTTGAATACGGTTATCCGGGAAGTAACGGAAAATATGGAAAAATACGAGCTTGGTATTGCTGTGCAGAAAGTGTTTGACTTTTTGTGGGATGAGCTTTGCGACTGGTATATTGAGCTTGCAAAGGTTCGCTTGTGGAAAGCTGAGGAAAACAAAAAGGCTGCAAACGATGCCTTGTGGACACTTCGGACTGCTTTGACGGAAGGCCTGAAGCTTCTTCATCCATTTATGCCTTTTATCACCGAAGAAATTTACTGTACCCTTCTTCCGGAAGAAGCATCTATTATGATCGCCAATTGGCCGGAATATAAGGAAGCATGGGAGTTTAAGGATGCAGAGGATGCAATCGAAAGCTTCAAGGAAGTTGTAAGAGGGATCCGTAATACAAGAATTGCCATGAACGTACCACAGAACAGGAAAACAAATGTATTTATCGTAGGCAAAAATGCAGACGTATGCGCTATGTATGAAAAGAGCAGCGCCTCTTTTGTAAATCTGGCTTTTGCTAAGGAAATCCATGTACAGGAGACAAAGAATGGAATTGGAGAGGATGCAGTTTCTATTGTGGTTTCCAATGCAGTTGTTTATCTGCCTCTGGAGGATCTGGTTGACAGAGAAAAGGAACTGGAGCGTCTTTCTAAAGAGAGAGAACGTCTTTCCAAAGAGATTTCCCGATGCGAGGGAATGCTTGGCAATCCAAACTTTGTGAACAAAGCGCCGGAAGCCAAGGTAAATGCGGAGAAAGAAAAGCTTCAGAAATATAAAGAAATGATGGAAAAGGTAACTCTGCAGCTGGAGCAGATGATGAAATAAAGGAGCATTTGAATGAAGTGGTATAAATTTCTGAACAGAATTTCCCTTCTGCTTCATGCCCTTGGAAGTGCGGCAGGATATTTTCTCATAGAGACAATGTCCCGCCACTCCTTCCTGGCGGCGTGGGAGTATATGACAGGGAGGCCGTTGGTGTTTGCCTATAATGCAGCGCTGATCTTCACAACATCGCTGGTGGTCTATTTGTTTCGGAGAAGATGTTTCTTCCGTGTCCTGGCAGCTATTTTCTGGCTGACCCTTGGAATCATCAACGGTGTTCTATTAACTACCAGAGTGACGCCTTTTACAGGACCGGATCTGCATCTGATCACAGATGCGCTGAAGATCGCCAATAAGTATCTGCCCATGGCAGGTGTAGTCGTGGTCTGTGTTTTATTCGGAATATTGCTGCTTTTGCTTTTAGCTTTGTTTATTAAGGGGCCGAAATACCAGGGGAAAATAAAGTACCGATATAACATTTTGCTGGTGGCAGCAGGGGCTGCAGCTTTTGCAGGGGTGACGCAGCTTGCCCTGGAGAAAAGGGTGCTTTCCAATTATTTCGGGAATATTGCCTTTGCTTATGAGGACTACGGATATCCCTACTGCCTGGCTACGACGATCTTTAATACAGGAATCGGGGAACCCAGGGATTATTCGGACAGGGAGATCAAGCGGATTCAGAGATCAGAGAAGAATCTTCCGGAAACAAAAGAGGGAGATCATCCCAATATTATCTTTCTGCAGCTGGAATCCTTCTTTGACCCTACATTGGTGAATTACCTGAAGATTTCAGAAGATCCCATCCCTACCTTCCGGAAGCTGATGAAGGAATATACTTCAGGATATTTCAAGGTTCCTTCTGTAGGGGCCGGAACGGCTAACACGGAGTTTGAATCCATTACAGGAATGAGCATGCATTATTTCGGACCGGGAGAGTATCCATATAAGAGTATTTTAAAGGAGACTACCTGCGAAAGCGCACCTTATGTTCTGAAGAATCTGGGATATACCACCCATGCCATACATAACAACGAGGCAAACTTTTATGGAAGAAGGTCGATTTTCCCTAATTTGGGATTTGATACGTTTACCTCTGAGGAATATATGCCTGAGGAAGACCAGAAGAATGTTCTTGGCTGGGTAAAGGATAAAGTCCTGACAGATGAAATCATGAAATGCCTGGAGGTAACAGAAGGACCGGATTATATTTATGCCATTTCTGTTCAGGGACACGGAGCGTATCCTGAGGAACCTATCCTGGAGGATCCGGAGATAACGGTTTCAGGTTCTCCCACACAAGCAAAAAATTATCAGTGGGAATATTATGTAAATCAGATTCAGGAAATGGACAATTTTATTAAGGAGCTGGTCGAGACTCTTTCTGATTATCCCGAGGAAGTGGTTCTTGTGATGTATGGGGACCATCTTCCAACTATGGGATTGAAAGTAGAAGATGTGGATAATAAATATCTTTTCCAGACCCAGTATGTCATGTGGGATAATTTTGGCTTAAAGAAAAAGAATGTGAATCTGGCAGCCTATCAGATTGCAGCAGAAGCCATGGATCGGATAGGAATCCACGAGGGAGCTGTTTTCCGCTACCATCAGGCAAGAAGGAACACTAAGAATTATCAGGTGGATTTGGAGACTTTGCAGTATGACCTGCTTTATGGAGAGCGGTACGCATATAACGGGGAAAACCCATTCAAGCGGACAAAGATGAAGCTTGGGCTGTATGATATTACACTGGATTCCCTGCAGCTGGTTTCTTCTTCGGATTTTACCTATTATATCAGGGGGACGAATTTTACGCCCTCTACGGAGATACAGATCAATCAGGAGTGGTATGATACGGTGTATGTAAATCCAACCACACTGATGATCACGGGAAGGGAGCTTAAGGATTTTGACAGGATAGCAGCGGTGATGCGAAGCAACAGTTCCACAAGAAAAGCTCTGAGTAAGAGCTATGACCGCTCCTGCTATGCCCTTTTTCATGACAATAAATGGAAATTGCCGGCGAATAAGTAGGTTTTGAGATACTTTGTCAAATAAAAACTTACGATTGGTACTGGACATCTTTCACCACTTATATATAATGATATCGTAATGGTTTTTTCCGGGGAGGATAAAATTCCTTGGAGCTGTTGCGAATACATTAGATAAAGTGGTGAATTTTTTATGAATTACGAAGAAGCAGTTGCTTATATTGAAGAGACTCCAAAGTTTACAACAAAGAATAAACTGGAGCATACAAAGGAATGTTTACGCAGACTTGGGAACCCACAGGAGAAATTCCGTGTCATTCATGTGGCAGGGACTAACGGCAAAGGAAGTACCTGTGCCTTTTTAACATCCATTCTTCGGGAGGCAGGATATTCCTGCGGGCTTTTTACATCGCCCCATCTTGTGGAGATTAATGAAAGATTCCAGATCAATGAAGTAAACATTGACAATGCTGCTTTCCTAAGCGCCTTTTTGAAAGTGAAGAAGCTTTCGGATGAGCTTGTGGAAGAAGGCAGCTATCATCCTACGTATTTTGAGATGCTGTTTTTGATGGGAATGATTATCTTTGCAGAAGCAGGTGTGGATTATGTGACTCTGGAAACAGGGCTTGGTGGAAAACTGGATGCAACTACGGCAGTGGAGCATCCCATAGCTTGTGTGATCGCATCCATCAGCTTTGACCATATGCAGTATCTGGGGGATACCATCGAAAAGATTGCCGTAGAAAAAGCCGGTATTATTGTTCCGGGGGTTCCGGTGATTTATGACGGGAATGATGAGCGGGCAGCAAGGGTTATCCGGGCAAAAGCCAGGGAGCTTGGCAGTCCGGCCTATGAGGTAAAGAGGGAAAATACGGAAATCCTTCAAATTACGCAGAGGGGCATTGATTTTTCATTGAAGAATGAGTATTATGGGAATACGATATTTAAGATTCCATTTGTAGCAAGATATCAGGTAATGAACGGCGCACTTGCCCTTACGGCAATGGAGGTTCTAAAAGAGGAAGTTTCAGCATCGCTGGAGACGATCAGAAGAGGCATGGAAAATACACGCTGGCAGGGGCGCATGGAAACGGTACTGCCTGGAGTGATTGTAGACGGAGCGCATAATGAGGACGGGATTGCCAAATTTGTGGAGACAGCTGCTCATTTTCAGGAAGAGCATCCTTTGACCTTGCTGTTTTCGGCTGTGGATGATAAGGATTATCCTGATATGATCCATACTATTTGTGAGCAGATTCATTTTCGCAACGTGGTGGTGACACAGGTAGGGGGATACCGCATGGTTCCTGCAAAAACGCTGGCCGATATCTTCCGGAAGGAAGGGTATGAGGATGTACAGGCCTTTGAGGAGGTTCCTGCGGCTTTTGAAAAGACACTTGAACTTCGTGGAAAGGATGGACTTGCCTTCTGCGTAGGTTCACTGTATCTTGTGGGAGAGATTAAGAGTAATATCCGAAAGAGAAACTAGGAGTTCATGCTACGACTGCTGCAGTAAATGCGGCATGGCGGAGGAAAAATATGATTGATTATGAAGAGGAACTGAAGAAGTTTGAGCCGTGTCTGGATGTGACAGATGCGGAGGGTGCGATCTATGACAAGGAGTTTACAGACATCCTGGATGTACTGCAGGAGCTGCTGCGGGAAGTCAAGGGCGGCAAGCGTGCAAGATAAGGAGATATACGGATGAATTGTATGAATTGCGGCGCATTCCTGACAGACATGGATCTGGATTATTGTCCCCACTGCGGATGCAATGTGCTGATTCAGAAAAAGGTGGACTTTATTTCCAAGAATTATTACAACCAGGGACTGGAAAAAGCCAGCATACGTGATCTTTCAGGTGCAATTACCTGCCTGAAGCAGAGCTTGGCGTATAATAAGCTTAATATTCCTGCCAGGAACCTTCTGGGACTTGTGTATTTTGAAACGGGGGAAGTGGTGGCTGCATTAAGTGAGTGGGTTATCAGCAAAAACCTGCAGTCTTCCAGGAATCCGGCTTCAGAATATATAGGCAAGCTTCAGGCAAACCCCAATAAGCTGGAAGCGATTAACGAGACGATACGAAAATACAACCACGCCTTGCTTTTGTGCAGGGAGGGGCATGAGGATATGGCAGCGATTCAGCTTAAAAAGATTCTGTCCCAGAACTCGAAGCTGATCAAGGGCTATCATTTGCTTGCGCTTATTCAGATTAAGGATGAGGAGTGGAGCAAAGCAAGAAGAACCTTAAAAAAAGCCATACGCATTGATAAAACCAATACCACCACCTTGCGTTTTTTGCGGGAGGTGGATGAGCAGACCGGTGTGACAACCAGGCTTGAGCAGGAGAAGAAGGGCTTTTTCCGGACCGATTCCGAAGAGGGCGATGAGGAAACTGGAAGTATGGAATTCGTAATGTATCCCAGATCCTATAAAGAGCGTTCCAGGATCCCGCTGTTTTTTATGCTGGTAACAGGTTTTGCCGCCGGGGCTGCGGCATTCTGGCTTTTGGTAATGCCTGCCATACGGCAGAATATCTACAGGGAAGCGAACCAGCAGATTGTAAAATACAGTGAGTCCCTTGCAAGCCAGGGTGCGGAACTAACGAAGGCGAAGGGAAAAGCTGAGGAATCGGACAGCACTGCCGAGGCGGCGGCCAAGCAGATCGAACAGGAGCGAAATAAGAGTACCAGTTATGAAGGGCTTTTGAACGCATATTCCTACATCCTTCAGGAGGAGTATGATAGTGCGGCACTGGCTGTTCAGAATGTGCATGAGGACATGCTTACAGAAGGTATGCGCTCTATGTATGATTATGTCTGCAATACTACCGGTGTCAAGGGGATCTCAAGTGAGAAATTGGAAGATGGGGATGAAAACTCCGGGGATAACAACCAGGATGACAGCAGTTATGAGGCTGGTTCCGATGATGGAAACTACGAGGATGGAAATTACGAGGATGGAAACTATGATGACGGAAGTTACGATGATGAAAATTATTAGTATGCCGAATACGAAGTAAGAAACATGTTGGTGAGAAACCTCGTGGAAGGGGATGTGCATAAGCACATCTTCTTTTTCTTTGAGACAAAAAATGGGAAAATAGAAAATAGGTATGCATAAACTGACAGAAAGCGGCAAAAATAAGCAGCAGTTATGCTATATGACAGACTGCTGCTAAAACTTGAAATGAGGGGAGAAGCTTTATGAATCCATTGTTTGAAACAGAAGGCGCCTGCCTGACCATTATGCTTCCGGCTGAAGTGGATCATCCGGTCTCAGATATGATCCGTAAGGAATCTGACAAAGTTATGGAAAAGACGTATATTAAAACGGTTGTATTTGATTTTGAAAAGACTGGTTTTATGGATAGTTCAGGAATCGGACTGATCATGGGAAGATACAAGGCTCTTGGGATGAGGAACGGATGCATCCGTGCAGTTCATGTAAATGGCCATGTTGAGAAATTGCTGCGTTTATCCGGGGTACACCGGTATATGGAAATTCAGAGACAGGAAGCAGCCTGCGAAAATATTGGGGAATAGGAAGGGAGTTTATTATGGAAAATACCAATGAAATGACGATTGTTTTTGACAGCAGGCCTGTGAATGAGGGGCTTGCAAGAGTAACGGTAGCAGCATTTTGTACGCAGCTTAATCCTACGCTGGAAGAGGTGGCGGATATCAAAACTGCCGTTTCGGAAGCAGTAACCAACTGTATTATTCACGGATATGAAGGGAAAGTACATAAGATACGGCTTTCCTGTAGACTGAGAGGCAGAGAGCTTTTGATAGACGTAGCAGATGAAGGGGTGGGGATCAAAGATGTGGCAAAAGCTATGGAGCCGATGTATACCACAAAACCGGAAAAGGACCGTTCCGGAATGGGCTTTACGTTTATGGAAGCGTTTATGGATGAGGTTTCCGTGGAATCCCAGGTGGGAAAGGGGACGATAGTGCACATGAAAAAAGCAATCAGGAGGTAAGGATGGAGGATACTCTTGCCCTGATCGGGCGTGCACACCAGGGGGATAAAGAGGCAAGAGATACATTGTTTGAAGAAAATGTGGGGCTGGTTTATAGTGTGGCAAGGCGCTTTATAGGACGGGGGGCGGAAATGGAGGACTTGATCCAGATTGGGAGCATAGGTCTTTTAAAGGCAGTTGATAAGTTTGACCTTTCCTATGATGTGAAATTTTCCACTTATGCAGTGCCCATGATCGCTGGAGAAATAAAAAGATTCTTAAGGGATGACGGTATTTTGAAGGTCAGCCGTTCTTTGAAGGAAAATCAATATAAGGTATTTAAGCTTCGGGAGGAGATGGAGGGAAAGCTTGGAAGAGAACCTACGCTTCTTGAGCTTGCTGCACAAATGGATATGCCTATGGAAGAACTGATTCTGACGATGGAATCCAGGGCAGAGGTGGAATCCCTCCACAAGACCATCTACCAGGGGGAAGGAACGGAGATTTCCCTGATGGACAGGCTTCCGGAAAAAGAGAACCCGCAGGAAAAGCTGATAAATCATATCTTTTTGGAGGAGGCTCTTGGAACTTTGGAACCCAAAGAACGGCAGCTGATCTATATGAGGTTTTTCCAGGATATGACACAGACGGAGATTGCCGGCGAGCTGGGGATTTCCCAGGTACAAGTATCCAGGATGGAGAAGCGGATACTTGGGCAGATACGGAAAGAACTGTAGAAAAATATTTAGTCCCCGGCTCTGCATGAAGTGCAGAACCTGGGACCCATAATACGGAAAGCTCAGGCATTAAGCCTGGGATCCGCTAAAAAGTGTTCTTTTGTATTTGGAAAGACCTGCAAGCAGCAGCATACCCAAAACGCCGCAGGAAAGGACTTCACCGATTCCTACAGTCAGCATCATAAGAGGAATGGGAAGATTGACTCCATAACCATAATACAGTACAAAGGGGACTATAATCGTATTAGCGGCAATAGGAGGCAGCGGCGCCATCCATTTTACACTGCGAAGCCGATAGGTAAACACTGCGCCGATAAGGGTTGCAATGCTTCCGAATAAAATGTCCACAGGAAGCGCTCCTCCAAGAAAGTTGGCAGTGAGACAGCCTACGAACAGACCGGGGATGGCAGAAGGGGTAAAATAGGGCAGTACCGTCAGCGCTTCTGAAAAGCGCACCTGTACTTCACCGAATCCAAGAGGTGCGAACACCATGGTTAGGACTACATAGATAGCCCCGATTGCTGCAGCCTGTACAAGGAACAGGGTGTTTTTGTTTTTCATGATTCAATTCTCCTTTAGTTTTGTTTTACGAGTGGAAGGTCTCGAACACTCGACGGCTCATAGTGTACCATAGAAAACAGAGAAATGCAAGCCGTACTATTTTTTCAGTTGGATTTCATATCTTTGTGTTCCTGTTTGCGGCTGATATCTTCAATAATGGTTGTATTTACATCATTTTCGTAAAGACGCATCTGCACCTGCATAGGTGTTGGGTCGGAGGTGATCTTCATCCTGCCGAAGTGATTGAAGAAAAGCAGTACGCCCAGTCCAAGACCGATAGAGTAGGAAAGCTCAAGGATGGTAAATCCCCCGGAGCTTTCCCCTGTTACCTGTTGGTAAATATTTCCGAACAGGGTGCTGAGGTCAACATCTGTATTAAAGGTCATAATGGAAAAGGCTGCTCCAAAGAAAGAGGCAAGGCATACAAAGATAACCTTTGCCCAGCGCCAGATAGGGTTGGGCTGGATACCTTTGTCATAGGTGATGACAAAATTCGGTTCGCCAATGTGGGTAATATCCAAAGAAGGTTCCTTCTTTTGAATCGCTTCAATCAGATCCATTACGGACATTACGTAACGGCCGGGCTTTTTGGGATCCAGATTGACCACAGGGAGCACCCGGAGACGGTTGAGAATCTGGGGGCTGCTGCAGGAAAGCTTGGCAATATCCTGAAGATAAACATGGGGATGATGGACTTCAATATTTTCATCTAATTGCAGATATAAGGTATCACTCATTTTCTATAACCTCGTTGTTTTTTAGAAGCTGTATGGAGCGTCAGTCTTTCATTTTAGGCTTAAAAATCCAGCTTGCAATATAGGAAAGAACCAGAGCTGCGCTGACGCCTACTGCACAGGCTGTAAAGCCGCCGGAAAAGAGTCCCATAAAGCCATCCTGGTCGATGGCTTTTTTCATCCCTTTCCAAAGCGTCTGACCGAAGCCAAGAAGCGGCACGCTTGCGCCTGCGCCTGCAAAATCGGTAAAAGGCTGATAGATTCCAATGGCGCTTAAAAGTGCACCAAGACAAACAAGGAGCACCATTACCCTGCCAGGAAGAAGCTTTGTTTTGTCCAGAAGGATTTGGGTGAAGGCACAGATAAGCCCGCCTACCCAAAATGCATTTATATAATCCATAAATAAAACCTCCAACATCATATTTATATTGCATTTAAGAAACGGTTACCTGTTCAATGACTACTGCCTGAGCAATGCCGGCAACAGGATCCCCTTCATTGAAGCTTACCTTTGAGAGCATAGCGCCTGTAGGAACAAAAAGGATCCGTTTCCAGTCTCCTGCAATAATTTTGGGGAGGAGATGGGCACATAATACTGTGGCTGCACAGCCGCACCCGCTTCCTCCGGAGTGGGTATCCTGGGTCTTATTATCGAAGATAAGCAGGCCGCAGTCCTGATGGACTTTGCTGATATCAATATTCTTTTCAGACAGAAGGTCCAGTAGGATCTTCTGTCCTACCATTCCAAGATCCCCTGTAATAATGGCATCATAATCAGAAGGAGATCGTCCAAAGTCAAAGAGATGCTGATAAATGGTATCGCAGGCAGCAGGAGCCATGCAGGCTCCCATGTTCAGGGAATCCCGGAACCCGAAATCCACAATCTTTCCAGTAGTAATTTCTGTGATGGCAGCACATGAGTTTCCCTGTCGAAGAGGCATTGCATCGCCTTTTGACGGGAAAGAAGGGGGCTTAATCCCGATTACGCAGGCTCCGCTTCCGGTAACGGTCCATGTTGCAGAGAGCGGCCGCTGATTCCCATAGCCTAATGGATAACGGAATTCTTTTTCCGCACTTGCAAAATGGCTGGAAGTTGCACAGAGGATATGTTCTCCGTATCCTGCCGCCGCCGCCATAGCGCCAAGGGACAGGGATTCGCCCATAGTTGAGCAGGCACCGAAAAGTCCGTAAAAGGGAATGCCCATTTCAGCTATTCCAAAAGAGGATGCGATAGACTGAGCTAACAGATCTCCTGCAAAAGCCATCCGGATTTCGTCAGGCTTTAATCCTGCTTTTCCGATGGCTAGAACGGCAGCTTCCTTCTGGAGCGTGCTTTCTGCAGCCTCCCAGGTGTCTGTCCCGAACATGGGATCTTCACATATCATATCAAAATCATTGCCCAGGGGACCTTCCCCTTCTTTTTTTCCTGCAATGGAAGCAGCACTTTCGACAAAAACCGGCTGTGAAAAGGCAATGCTTGCAGCACCCCTTATTTTTTGTAAATTCATGCGATCACCCCTATTATTTTTAAGATATAGTAAATCAGCCCCAGGATCCAGGCGCTTGTGATTCCATAGAGAATCACCGGCCCGGCAATGGTGAAAATTTTGCATCCGATGCCAAAGACCTGTCCTTCTGCTTTGAATTCAATGGCTGAGGCTGCCACAGAGTTTGCAAACCCGGTGATAGGGACCAAGGCTCCCGCACCGCCGAATTTGCCGATTTTCGGGTATAGGTTCAGGCCCGTAAGTATGACGCTTAAAAGAATAAGAATCAGGGAACACCAGCTTCCTGCCATATCCTGGCTTGCTCCCTGGCTTTTTGCAAAATTCAGGATAAATTGTCCAAGTACGCAGATAATGCCGCCGGTAAGGAAGGCTTTTGCCATATTCAGCGGAAGACTATGGGCGGGTGTGATCTCTTTGACATACTGCTCATATTGCTTTTGCTTTTGGATTTGCTGTTCTGATGCCATGGTATTTGTTCCTTTCTTGTTGCTGTTTGAGATTTCCTTTTGACTTTTTCCGGCCTTGTACGTATAATAAGAAAATAGCGTAAAATTAGCGGGATTTAATACCAGCCTTTCCAGAAAAACAGGAGAGAGCCTGCAAGCTTTCCAATGGCTACACAGATAATGACCTTTGGCAGCCCTTCCGTAAAACGGATTCTTCTGGAAAAAATAGGAAAGACGTCTGCCATTTCTGCAAGGGCCAGGATCCATCCGCCAAGAAAGATTCCGGAAAAGAGTCCCAGGATAGCCAGAAACGGTATACCCAGGGGAAGGGAAAGTTTATAAACATAAAATACATTTCCAAGTACTGCGCCCAGAAAGGTAGCGTCTTCGTAGAGAAGCATTTTGTCGGATGTATGAGTGATTCCTGCATACCGGGGAGTAATGGAAAGACCGATCAGCAGCCCCACAACTCCTCCGGCAATAATGGTTCCTGCACTGAGCCCGATAAATGCAAGAAAAATTTGCTGCCACATAGAACTCCCTCCTTTGCCTGGCATGGTTTGTCTGCCCGGACTTGCTGGATTTGGGAATAGTATGGGAAAATGCAGGGGATATTATGCGTAATTCTAAAAAATGCATGAAAAACTGTACATTTCCTGCATCAGATAGTATAATGAGAACACTTAGGTATTGGTGCGTGTATAAAATAAGAAAAGAATGAGAGAATCTGGGAGGTTCGCATATGCAGAATGCATTTTCCCGTATGGAAATACTTTTGGGAGAAGAAGGGGTAAATAAGCTTGCTGCAGCAAAGATCGCAGTGTTTGGCCTTGGCGGCGTAGGCTCATATGTGGTTGAGGCTCTTGCCCGCTGCGGCGTGGGAAGCCTGACCCTGGTGGATCATGACACTGTGTCCGCAACTAATATTAACAGACAGCTTTTTGCTCTTCGCTCCACAGTGGGAAGAAGCAAAGTGATGGTTGCCAAGGATCGTATCCGTGATATCGATGAGAATATTTTGGTGCATACCTATGAGACATTTTATAATGAGGATACAGCGGGTATGTTTGATTTTCATACATTTGACTATATCGTGGATGCCATTGATACGGTAACGTCAAAGCTTTTGCTCATTGAGCATGCCAAAGCGTGCAATGTACCGATACTTTCCTGTATGGGAACAGGAAATAAGCTGAATCCCTTCAGATTTGAGATTACGGATATTTCGAAGACCAGCGTATGTCCCCTTGCAAAGGTGATGCGCATGGAACTGCGCAAACGGGGTATCCGGAAAGTAAAAGTTCTTTATTCTAAAGAGAAACCGATCAAGGTTTCTGATACAGAAGAAAAGAAGGGCAGGACAGACCGCCCGGTTCCGGGAAGCGTTTCTTTTGTCCCAAGTGTGGCAGGTCTGATGATTGCAGGAGAAGTAGTCAGGGATATCCTGGATATTTCTTTGCGGAAATAAATATAATGAGTCAAGGGTCAAATTTATTGCATTATATTAGAAATAGAAAGATTGAGGATTAACATTTGTGAAGCAGGAAATGAAACAGCGATTTTGTGAACTTTTGGGGGAAGAGAACGTATTGGCAGGGGAGCCTATGAGCCGTCATACCACATTTCGGATCGGCGGTCCGGCTGATTATTTTTTGATTCCCAAAACAGTTGGAGAAATCAAAGAAATTTTGAAAATTTGCAAAGAAGAAAATCTGCCTCATTTTATTTTAGGAAACGGCAGTAATCTTTTGGTAAGCGACAAAGGGTACCGGGGCGTCATTATCCAGCTTTACCGCAATATGTGCGGTATTGAGGTGGAAGATACCTGTATCCGTGCACAGGCGGGAGCTCTGCTGTCTTCTATTGCGGCAGCGGCGAAGAATGCTTCTTTGACAGGTTTTGAATTTGCAGGCGGAATCCCGGGAACCTTAGGCGGAGCAGTGGTAATGAATGCGGGCGCTTATGGAGGAGAGATGAAGGACGTCCTTGAGGAAGTAACGGTCCTTGATAAAAACGGAGAAATCCTGAAGCTCTCGTCCGGAGATTTAAAGATGGGCTACCGTACCAGCATTGTAAAAAGTGCACAGTATCTGGTTCTGGAGGCTGTGATCTCCCTGGAAGAAGGGGAGCAGGAGCAGATTCGTGCAAGGATGAAGGAATTGACAGATCAGCGGACACACAAGCAGCCGCTGGAGTATCCAAGCGCAGGAAGCACATTTAAACGTCCGGAAGGTTATTTTGCAGGCAAGCTCATTATGGACTGCGGACTTCGCGGGTATCGCGTGGGAGGAGCGCAGGTTTCTGAAAAGCATTGCGGTTTTGTAATCAATACAGGGGATGCCACTGCGCAGGATGTGCGTACACTGATGAAGAATGTTTCCGATATGGTTTCTGAGAAGTTTGGAGTGACTTTGGAACCGGAAGTGAAATTTCTAGGAGAGTTCTGATTTTTGACGGGAGAGGATAGATGCGCTTAGTAATTGTAACAGGTGTGTCCGGTGCAGGCAAGAGCTCCGCTCTGAAAATGCTTGAAGATGCCGGATACTTCTGCGTAGATAATCTGCCCATTCCGCTGGTAGAAAAGTTTGCCTCCCTGATGGCAGGCAGCCAGGGAGAAGAAGCAGAGAATGCTGCTATAGGGATTGATGCCAGAAGCGGGAATTCTCTGAGGGAGCTGGAAAAAGTACTGGATGGGATGAAGGAAGCGGGATATGAGTTTGAGATTCTGTTTCTGGATGCAGAAGACCGTGTTTTGGTAAAGCGATATAAAGAGACAAGAAGAAGCCATCCATTGGCTATGAACGGAAGAGTGGATGACGGAATTTGCCTGGAAAGAGAAAAAATGGGCTTTTTGAAAGCACGGGCAGATTATATTATAGATACGACTCACTTGCTTACAAGAGAGCTGAAGCAGGAAGTGGATAAAATCTTTGTAGAGAATACGGGATTTCGGAATATGGTAATTTCGGTCTTGTCCTTTGGTTTTAAATATGGGATCCCGGCAGATGCGGATCTGGTATTTGACGTGCGTTTTTTGCCGAACCCTTTTTATGTGGATGAGCTGAAGCCCCTTACCGGAATGGACGAGAGCGTTTATAATTACGTGATGGATAATGAGACAGCCCGGGAATTTGCTGTGAAGCTGGAAGATATGGTAAAATTCCTGATCCCCAATTATGTGCGGGAAGGAAAAACAAGCCTTGTGATCGCCATAGGGTGCACGGGGGGGAAACACCGGTCTGTTACCCTTGCCCGTGTGCTGTATGCCCGGCTTTTGGAAACCAGGGAGTATGGACTTCGTCTGGAACACAGAGATATTGGCAGGGATGCCATTGTAAAAAAATAAAAAGCGAGGTTGGGAAATGTCTTTTTCAGGGATGGTGAAAGAGGAACTTTCCAAACAGATTGGTGCTGCCCGACACTGCAGAATTGCAGAAATAGCTGCTCTTTTGAACTTTGGCGGCAGACTGACGAAGGATGGGCACCTGAAGCTGCAGATGGAAAATGATGCAGTTATAAGAAAATACTTTACATTATTGAGAAAAACCTTTAATATAGAAACAGAAATGTCTATCCGCGACAGCAGTCCCCAGAAGAAAGGGAAGATCTATTATGTAGAACTGTGTGACCAGAAGCAGATTCAGGAAGTGCTTCAGGGAACGAAACTGGTAGCGGAAGAACATGACGGAGAAATGCTTACTTTTTGCAATGGTCTGGTGACACAGCAGAATTGTTGTAAGAGAGCGTTTATCCGGGGCGCTTTCCTGGTATCCGGATCCATCAGTGATCCTCGTAAAGGTTATCATTTTGAGATTGTATGTCCGGACGAAAAGAAGGCGGGGCAGTTACAGGATATTATCCGCAGTTTTCAAGTTGATGCAAAAACAGTGCAGCGTAAGAAATCATTTGTGGTCTATGTGAAAGAAGGCAACCAGATTGTAGACATCCTGGCTCTTATGGAGGCAAATGTTGCACTGATGAATCTGGAAAATATCCGGATTCTGAAAGAAATGCGCAATACCGTTAACCGAAAGGTAAACTGTGAGACTGCGAATATCAATAAGACGGTGAATGCAGCTGTAAAGCAGGTGGAGGACATAAGGCTAATTGCCGGAACAATAGGTTTCCAGAACCTGAATGAGGGTCTTGCCGAAATTGCCAGGCTGAGGCTGCAGTATCCGGAGGCTACACTAAAAGAATTAGGTATAATGTTGAACCCTCAGGTGGGGAAGTCCGGAGTGAATCACCGGCTTCGCAAGCTGAGCAGGATTGCAGATGATCTGAGGGAGAACAACAAGGAGGAGTTATTATGATTAAAAAACCAATCACTATTAATCTTTCAACCGGTTTGGAGGCACGTCCGGTAGCTCAGCTGGTTCAGGTGGCAAGTCAGTTTAACAGCGAGATTTATGTTGAGATTGGAAAAAAGAAAGTCAATGCCAAAAGTATTATGGGAATGATGACCCTTGGACTGGATGCAGGAGAAGAAATCACACTTTCTGTAAACGGTGAAGATGAAGAGGCTGCAATGTCCAGTATCGAAAGGTATTTAAGCAATCAATAATTTACGGAGATCAAAGGAAGTAAAGAAAATTGATAAGAATGATCATTGGCTGAATATGAAGTAATAACCCAAAGAAGATATTATGGATCTTCTTATAGGTTGCCAGAAAATTGCCGGAAAGAATAAAATTCTTTCCGGCAATTTTCTGCGTTACTTATCAATCTTTCTGATGTTTTCTGGTAAATAGAACTGGATAGAGAACAACCACCCAGGCAACTGCCAGGAAATAACGGATAAAGGACGAGATGAGGGAAACGCCGATTAATGGTTTGATTCCTTCCAGGAGAAGGCCGGCAGCGGCTAATCCAAAAACCATCCGGAGTACCTTTTCCTTCAAAGAATCAGGCGCTTTAAATCGGAGAAAACGCTTCTCTATGTAAAAGCCTGCGGAAAAGGCTGTTCCTGCACCTGCGGCCTTTACACAGTCTGCAGCATATTCTTTTGCGATGATGCCGCTTTTATTAAGAAGCACTGCATATACGCATAAGAGAAGAGACAAGATGACCATGATGATACAGGTCAGCCCCTCATGCCCTTTGGTGATATCTTTTTTATAAAGGAAGTGGTTGATAAGGTATACGCATAAAAGTGTGATAAAAAAAGAAACCAGCACATCCTTGGGCGTATGGCAGCCCAGATACATTCTGGAAATCATGACTGCAAGGATCACAATAAAGCACAGAATCCGCAAGAAGCTTTTCTTTACCCGCAGAAAGAGAGAACCGAAAAGCGCCGTGATGCTTTGGGTATGGCCGCTTGGAAAAGAGTAGCCTGTAGCACCGGGAATGGCAGATGAAACTGCGTGGAAATCAGGATCCAGGATCCAGGGCCTGGGAATCCGGAAGGTGATTTTTAAGCCCTGGATCAAAAGTCCGGAGGTAAAGTATGCAAATCCCAGGGAATAGGCCTGTTTTTTGTCGGAACACCAGAAATACCAGCAGATAAGTGTTATGACAAAAAACTCCTGGGCTATGTAGGTGATTCCCTGAAAAAAGATATCTCCCGCAGGCGTCCTCAACTGTGCAAGAAAATGTAGAAAATCCATAAAATTAATTCCTTTCTTTTTGATTGAAATAGGAAAGTATCCTGAATGTAAACACATTATAAGTTGACCGGGAGAAAAAAACAAGCGGTACATTTTAAGTTGACCGGGAGAAAAAAACAGGGTATAATGTGATTACTTAATGAATGCATAGAAGTATCAATACAACAGAATCAGCAAAAAACAGAAATGAGGAATGTTACCAATGTCGAAATTTTTAAAATTTATCGTACATTTCATTGTAATATGTACAATACTTTGTGTAGTTGCTCTGGCTGTCCCGCCGTTTCTTGGGGTGACAACAGAGATCATGGATGATTCCGGAGCAGAAACGAATTTGGCTCTTGGATCCGTAACCTATGCAATTCCTGAGAAGGCAGAAGGGATATCGGCAGGTACTCCGATTCTTGTACATGGAGACTCTGCAGTATACCGCTATAATATAGTAAGTTTGGATCTGGAGAATGGCACAGGCGTGGTAATCGACCCCAATGGAACGGAATCCATTAATGTTGCCATTAAGAAGCGTCTGCCTAAGGTTGTTGTCACAATTCCTTACCTTGGGTACCTTCTGATCGCAACAGAAAGTATTGAAGGATTGATCATTCTTGGATTGGCTGTTTTATTCCTGATCATCTTGTACGTAATCGCAGAATTATGGAAAAAGGATGCTGACGATGAAGATGACGAAGATGAAGACGATGGGGAATATATTAAGAGTGCCAAAGAACTGAAGCGCGAAGAGAAAGAAAGAGAACGCAGGATGCGTGACGAAGACCGTCAGCTTCTCCAGGATGAAAAGAAACGTAAAAAAGAAGAAAAGAAAAATCGTAAGATCATCAAAACAGGCGGCTTTGTGGATGAGGTTTATGAGGATGAAATGGAAGAGGAAGAGGAGCAGCCCAAGAGCCGCAAAAATGTCCAGTCTGCTACAAGCGAAGCTCATGAACTTCTGAAAAAGGAAATTGCCGCTGCTACGGCAGAAGAAACGGATGAAGTGGCATCAAAAGAACCGGAAAGGATCCAGCCGAAGAAAACCCGTAAGACATCATCCCCACAGGGGAAACCCCATAAGAATGCAAAACCGAAAAAGAAGCCTGCAAAGGAAGATATTCCTCAGGAAGAAGTAAAGAAGATGGCGATTCCTATCCGTTCTGCAGCCCAGCTGGCTGATATAGCAAAGAGGGAAGGAGACGATCCTGAAATCGTAAAAGATGAAATTACCAAAGTAACGCTGTTTGATTACTCGGATATCATCGGCGATGATGCTGAGGACTTTGAGGAAGAGTAATAGTGTACAAAAGGACCGTCTTTGAGGCGGTTCTTTTTGTATAAAAAAAAGTACAAAAAAATTGAAAAATAGCTTGCAATACAGGGAATCATTGTGTATACTAACAATTGCTGTGACATGATAGCAATGAAGCGAGAGGTTGCCGCCAAGAAGGCGGGTTTTCCGTGGAGCGAATGTCAAGTTAGGAAACTGACGACAAGTCACTGTACAAGTTCAGAAAGCCATCTAGGGATGGGCATGCGTTGAAAACAACTATGATACGCGTGGAGATGTGTACAGTCGCCGCTTGTCGTACCGATACCGAGTACGAATAGGAGGAGACTTTTTTTATGGCAAATCAGGTAATGAGAATCACATTAAAAGCTTATGATCATCAGTTAGTAGATGCATCTGCTGCAAAAATCATCGACACTGTTAAAAAGAACGGTGCAACTGTAAGCGGACCGGTTCCGCTTCCTACAAAGAAGGAAGTTGTAACAATTCTTCGTGCGGTTCATAAATATAAAGACAGCCGTGAACAGTTCGAGCAGCGTACACATAAGCGTCTGATCGATATCCTGACACCAACCCAGAAGACAGTAGATGCTCTGTCCAGGCTGGAAATGCCGGCTGGTGTTCACATTGATATCAAAATGAAGACCAAATAAGCAGCTGCGGATTTGGTGCATATGGTTTTCCATTAAGCTAGAAGATACCGCAATGGTATTTCTAATGTATATGATTGCCGAAATGGCAATCCGCTATAAGGAGGAAGAAAGAATGAAGAAAGCTATTTTAGCTACTAAAGTCGGAATGACTCAGATCTTCAATGAAGACGGACAGTTGATTCCGGTAACCGTTTTACAGGCAGGTCCATGTGTCGTAACTCAGGTTAAGACCGAAGAGAACGATGGATATGCAGCAGTTCAGGTAGGCTACGGCGACATCAGAGAAAAACTGGTGAATAAACCGGAAAAAGGCCACTTTGACAAAGCAGGCGTTGTAGTAAAAAGATTCTTAAAAGAATTCAAATTAGACAACGCTGGCGAATATGAAGTAGGACAGGAAATCAAAGCTGATATCTTTGCAGAAGGCGATCATATTGATGCAACTGCAGTTTCCAAAGGTAAAGGCTTCCAGGGCGCCATCAAGAGACATGGACAGTCCAGAGGACCTATGGCTCACGGCTCCAAATATCACCGCCACGCAGGTTCCAACGGTGCATGTTCCGACCCGAGCAAGGTATTCAAGGGAAAACATATGCCAGGTCATATGGGAAATGTTCAGGTAACTGTTCAGAATCTTGAAATCGTACGTGTAGATACAGAAAATAACTTACTGTTAGTTAAAGGTGCTGTTCCAGGACCTAAGAAATCTTTGGTAACAATCAAAGAAACAGTAAAGTCCTTATAATTGAGAAAGGAGGAGCACGCAAATGGCAAATGTAACTGTTTATAATATGGAAGGCAATGAAGTTGGCACAATGGAGCTGAACGATGCGGTTTTCGGCGTAGAAGTTAATGAGCATCTGATTCATCTTGCAGTTGTACGTCAGCTTGCAAATAAACGTCAGGGTACTCAGAAAGCAAAAACACGTTCTGAAGTAAGCGGCGGCGGAAGAAAACCGTGGAGACAGAAAGGAACAGGCCATGCAAGACAGGGTTCCATCCGTGCACCACAGTGGACTGGCGGCGGTGTTGTATTTGCTCCGGTACCAAGAGATTATGAAGTGAAAATGAACAAGAAAGAAAGAAGAGCAGCTCTGAAATCCGCTCTGACTTCCAAGGTTCAGGATAATAAATTTGTTGTAGTTGATAGTCTGGCACTTGCAGAAGTAAAGACAAAGGAAATGCAGAAGGTTTTAACAAACCTGAAAGCTGGAAAAGCTCTTGTAGTTATTGCAGCAGATGATCAGAACATCACACTTTCTGCAAGAAATATTGCTGATGTAAAGACCTCTGTGGCAGGAGACATCAACGTATACGATGTTATGAAATATAACACCGTGATCGCAACCAAAGATGCAGTAGCAACGATTGAGGAGGTGCTTGCATAATGGCTGATATTAAGTATTATGATGTGATCCAGAAACCGATCATCACAGAAAAATCTATGAATGCTATGGCTGAAAAGAAATATACTTTCTTAGTTCATCCGGAAGCAAATAAATCCCAGATCAAAGAAGCTGTGGAAAAAATGTTTGAAGGAACAAAAGTAAAGAGCGTAAATACCATGAATCTTGATGGTAAGAAAAAACGCCGCGGTATGGTAGTTGGAAAAACTGCCAAGACGAAAAAAGCTATTGTAGCCCTGACAGAGGAAAGCAAAGATATTGAGATTTTTGAAGGACTTTGATAGCGATATAGGATAAATGTACGAGTGTACCTGGGAAGCTTGAAATCTTCAACACTCTGTTTATCAACTATATGCTGGAAAGCATGATGAATAATATTCGAAAGGAGAACAATCATGGGAATCAAAACCTATAACCCATATACCCCTTCCAGAAGACACATGACTGGTTCTGATTTTTCCGAAATCACCACCAGCACCCCTGAGAAATCACTGGTAGTGTCTCTGAAGAAAAATGCTGGCCGTAATAACCAGGGTAAAATCACTGTAAGGCACCGTGGAGGCGGAAGCAGAAGAAAATATAGAATCATCGACTTCAAGAGAAGAAAAGATGGTATTCCTGCAACGGTTAAGACGATTGAATACGATCCGAACAGAACAGCAAATATCGCATTGATCTGCTATGCAGACGGCCAGAAGGCATACATCCTTGCTCCGGAAGGCTTAAAAGTAGGCCAGAAGGTAATGAACGGACCCGAAGCAGAAGTTCGTGTTGGTAACTGCTTACCATTAGAATTGATCCCGGTTGGTACTATGGTACACAATGTTGAGCTTCATCCTGGAAAGGGCGGCCAGATGGTTCGTTCTGCTGGTAATGGCGCTCAGTTAATGGCTAAAGAAGGTAAATATGCAACCTTGAGATTACCATCTGGTGAAATGAGAATGGTTCCGATCGTTTGCCGCGCATCTGTTGGCGTTGTTGGCAATGGCGATCATAACCTGATCAACATCGGTAAAGCTGGACGTAAACGTCACATGGGAATCAGACCTACAGTTCGCGGTTCTGTTATGAACCCCAATGACCATCCGCACGGCGGTGGTGAAGGAAAGACCGGTATCGGTCGTCCGGGTCCATGTACACCATGGGGCAAACCTGCTCTTGGTCTGAAGACCAGAAAGAAGAACAAACAGTCCAACAAGCTCATCGTAAGAAGACGCGATGGAAAAGCTTTATCGAAATAATAAGGAGGTTAAAGCATGTCTCGTTCACTGAAAAAAGGACCTTTTGCAGACGCAAGCTTACTGAAAAAAGTAGATGCATTAAATGCTGCAAATGATAAATCCGTAATCAAAACCTGGTCCCGCCGTTCTACAATTTTCCCGTCTTTCGTTGGACATACAATTGCTGTTCATGACGGAAGAAAACATGTGCCGGTATATATCACAGAAGATATGGTTGGCCACAAACTGGGTGAATTCGTAGCAACCAGAACCTACAGAGGACACGGAAAAGACGAAAAGAAATCCGGCGTTCGTAAGTAATAAATAACTGCCTGTTGTCTTAAAAGAAGGCAGCAGGTCAGTTTAACCTGATATTGATTAAGAGGAAAGGAGGCACTTTAAAATGGCAAAAGGACATAGAAGCCAGATTAAGAGAGCCAGAAATGAGAATAATAGAGAGACAAGACCGTCTGCAAAATTATCTTATGCAAGAATTTCTGTTCAGAAAGCCTGCTATGTATTAGACGTAATTCGTGGCAAAGATGTGCAGACAGCACTTGGTATCCTGACATACAATCCAAGATACGCTTCCAGCGTGCTTAAGAAATTACTGGAATCAGCAATTGCAAACGCTGAGAATAACAACGGTATGAGCGCAGATAACCTCTACATTGCAGAGTGCTATGCAAACAAAGGACCTACAATGAAGAGAATTCAGCCAAGAGCACAGGGCAGAGCTTACAGAATCGAGAAGAGAACAAGCCATATTACCATCGTGCTGGATGAGAAATAAGGAGGAAAAGCATGGGACAGAAAGTTAACCCACATGGCCTTAGAGTCGGTGTTATCAAAGATTGGGATTCCAGATGGTATGCAGATGCAGATTTCGCAGACTACCTGGTAGAAGACTACAACATCAGAACATTTCTGAAAAAGAAATTATACAGCGCAGGTGTTTCCAAGATCGAGATCGAGAGAGCATCTGACAGAGTAAAGATCATCATCTATACAGCAAAACCTGGTATTGTAATCGGTAAAGGCGGCGCTGAGATTGAGAAAGTGAAAGTTGAGTTACAGAAATTCACTGAGAAGAAATTAATCGTTGATATCAAAGAAGTAAAGAGACCGGACAGAGATGCACAGCTTGTTGCTGAGAATATTGCTCTTCAGTTGGAGAACCGTATCTCCTTCAGACGTGCTATGAAATCCACAATGCAGAGAACAATGAAAGCCGGTGCAAAAGGTATTAAGACTGCAGTTTCCGGACGTCTTGGCGGTGCAGATATGGCTCGTACAGAGTTTTACAGCGATGGAACGATTCCGCTTCAGACACTTCGTGCAGATATCGATTACGGCTTCGCAGAAGCAGATACCACTTACGGCAAAGTTGGCGTAAAGGCATGGATCTACAATGGTGAAGTACTTCCAACAAAAGGAACTAAGGAAGGGAGCGATAAATAATGTTAATGCCAAAAAGAGTAAAACGTCGTAAACAATTCCGTGGCTCCATGAGAGGAAAAGCCTTAAGAGGCAATAAAATCAACTATGGTGATTACGGTCTTGTAGCTATCGAACCGTGTTGGATCAAATCCAACCAGATTGAAGCAGCCCGTATTGCGATGACCCGTTATATCAAACGTGGCGGCCAGGTTTGGATCAAGATTTTCCCAGATAAACCAGTAACAGCGAAACCAGCAGAAACACGTATGGGTTCCGGTAAAGGTACCCTGGAATACTGGGTAGCAGTTGTAAAACCAGGACGTGTAATGTTTGAAATCGCAGGCGTTTCCGAGGAAGTTGCCCGTGAAGCATTACGTCTTGCTATGCATAAGTTACCATGTAAATGTAAAATCGTTTCTCGTGCAGATTTAGAAGGCGGTGATAACAGTGAAAATTAAGAAATTCGTAGAAGATTTAAATGCAAAATCAGCTGCAGAATTGAATGAAGAATTAGTAGCTGCTAAGAAAGAGCTCTTTAACCTGAGATTTCAGAATGCAACCAATCAATTAGACAATACCAGCCGAATCAAAGAGGTTCGTAAGAATATTGCCAGAATCCAGACAGTAATCACTGAGCAGGCTAATGCTGCGAAATAGTGAATATAGGAGGACAGAATCGTGGAAAGAAATCTGAGAAAAACCCGTGTGGGCAAGGTTACAAGCAATAAGATGGATAAAACCATTGTTGTTGCAATTGAAGACCATGTAAAACATCCTCTTTACAAAAAAATCGTGAAGAGAACTTATAAATTAAAAGCTCATGATGAAAATAATGAGTGCAATATCGGTGATACCGTAAAAGTTATGGAAACCAGGCCGTTATCCAAGGATAAAAGATGGAGACTGGTTGAAATCGTAGAGAAAGTTAAATAAGGAGGAAACCAGTATGATTCAGCAGGAAACCAGACTGAAAGTTGCCGATAACACTGGTGCAAAAGAAATCCTTTGTATTCGTGTTATGGGCGGCTCTACAAGAAGATATGCAAACATCGGCGACACAATCATTGCTACTGTCAAAGATGCAACACCAGGCGGCGTTGTTAAAAAGGGCGATGTAGTAAAGGCTGTTGTTGTTCGTACAAGAAAAGGCGCACGTCGTAAAGACGGATCCTATATCCGTTTCGATGAAAACGCTGCAGTAATCATTAAAGACGACTTAACTCCGAGAGGAACCCGTATCTTTGGACCAGTTGCCAGAGAACTTCGTGATAAGAAGTTTATGAAGATCGTTTCCTTAGCTCCGGAAGTATTATAGGAGGGTGCCTAATGTCAGCTATGAAGATTAAAAAAGGCGACACTGTAAAAGTAATCGCTGGTAAAGATAAAGGCAAAGAAGGCAAGGTTCTTGCCGTAAAAGATAACACTGTAATCGTTGAAAACGTAAACATGGTTACCAAACACAGCAAGCCATCAGCAGCAAACCAGGCAGGAGGAATCGTCACAAAAGAGGCTCCTCTGCACATTTCAAACGTAATGCTGCTTGTAGACGGAAAAACTACAAGAGTTGGTTTCAAAATGGATGGAGACAAGAAAGTCCGCGTTGCTAAGGCAACAGGCGCTGTAATCGATTAATAAAGAGAGGAGGCATTTAAAGTGAGTAGATTAAAAGATCTTTATAAAAATGAGATCATGGATGCCATGACCAAAAAATTTGGATATGAAAACGTTATGGAAGTGCCAAAACTCGAAAAAATCGTTGTAAATATGGGTGTTGGTGAAGCCAAAGAAAACGCTAAGCTTCTGGATTCCGCTATCGCAGACATGGAGCTGATCACAGGACAGAAAGCAGTTGCTACAAAAGCAAAGAAATCTGTTGCTAACTTCAAAATCAGAGAGGGAATGCCGATTGGATGTAAAGTTACATTAAGAGGCGAGAAGATGTATGAATTTGCTGATCGTCTGATCAACCTGGCTCTTCCTCGTGTACGTGACTTCCGTGGTGTAAACCCAAATGCTTTCGACGGCAGAGGAAACTACGCTCTTGGCATTAAGGAGCAGCTGATCTTCCCGGAAGTTGAATATGATAAGGTTGATAAGGTAAGAGGTATGGACATTATCTTCGTTACAACTGCTAAGACTGACGAAGAAGCTCGTGAATTATTGACACAGTTCAATATGCCGTTTGCAAAGTAAGGAGGAACATTTCATGGCTAAAACAGCAATGAAACTTAAACAGCAGCGTAAACAGAAATTTTCCACAAGAGAATATAACCGCTGCAGAATCTGTGGTCGTCCACATGCTTATTTAAGAAAATACGGAATCTGCAGAATCTGCTTCCGTGAATTAGCATATAAAGGACAGATCCCGGGCGTTAAGAAAGCTTCCTGGTAAGCTTCATATACGCCCATCCCGAAATGGGGAAATATGCAGCATCTTAAAATGAAAAATTATAAATGACATGTAAAGTCTGATGAATGAGGGAATCCGGAAAAAGGATACCTTTGTGACCAGAAAGCATCGGTCTAAGAGGAGGAAACTAACATGACAATGAGCGATCCGATTGCAGATATGCTTACAAGAATCCGTAATGCAAATACTGCGAAACATGATACAGTAGATGTTCCGGCATCTAAAATGAAACTTGCTATTGCTGATATCCTGGTTGATGAAGGATATATTGCAAAATATGATTTAATCGAAGATGGCGTTATTAAGACCATCCATATCACCCTGAAATACGGTGAGACAAAGAACGACAAGATCATTACAGGCCTTAAGAGAATTTCCAAACCTGGTCTTCGTGTATACGCAGGCAAGGATGAACTGCCGAAGGTGCTTGGCGGTCTTGGAATCGCAATCCTTTCTACAAACAAGGGTGTGATCACTGACAAAGAAGCTCGTAAGCTTCAGGTTGGCGGTGAAGTTTTAGCATTCGTATGGTAATAAATTCCCGTTTGGGTTTTTATAAATAAGAAAGAAATATCATCACTGAAAACAGAGAGGTATCCCCCTCTCCGACAATTTAAGTAAGGAGGACAAAAATATGTCTCGTATCGGTAGACTGCCAGTAGTAATTCCTGCAGGCGTAGAAGTAAAAGTCGCTGAAGGAAACGTGGTAACCGTAAAAGGACCAAAAGGAACACTTGAGAGAGCGCTTCCCACAGAAATGGATATCAAAGTTGAAGATGGTCATGTAGTAGTAGCAAGACCTAATGACTTAAAGAAAATGAAATCTTTGCACGGTTTGACCAGAAGCCTTATCCACAACATGGTTGTTGGTGTAAGCGAAGGTTATACAAAGACCCTTGAGGTGAACGGTGTAGGTTATAAAGCTGCAAAGCAGGGCAAGAAGCTCGTTCTTTCCCTTGGATATTCTCACCCGGTAGAAATGGAAGATCCGGAAGGTCTGGAATCCAAAGTAGACGGAAACAAGATTGTCATTTCCGGTATCAGCAAAGAAAAAGTTGGCCAGTATGCGGCTGAAATCAGAGATAAGAGAAGACCAGAGCCATATAAGGGCAAGGGTATTAAGTACTCTGATGAAGTTATCAGACGTAAAGTTGGTAAAACTGGTAAGAAATAAATAAGGAGAGTGAGAAAATGATTAAGAAAGCATCCAGGGCGGAAATTCGTCAGAATAAGCATAGAAGATTACGTCATCATTTAAACGGAACTGCTGCAGCACCTCGTTTGGCTGTATTCCGTTCCAATAAGCATATGTATGCGCAGATCATTGATGACAGCGAAGGTAAGACTTTAGTATCAGCTTCTACTCTTCAGAAAGAAGTAAAAGCTGAACTTACAAATACCGATGATGTTGCAGCAGCAGCATATCTTGGAACCGTAATCGGCAAGAAGGCTCTTGAAGCTGGTATCGAAGAAGTTGTATTCGATAGAGGCGGTTACATCTACCACGGAAAAGTGAAAGCACTGGCAGATGCAGCAAGAGAAGCTGGACTGAAATTCTAAAAGGGAGGAGCAGAACACATGAAACGTAATCTTATTGATGCTAGTCAGTTAGAATTAGAAGATAAAGTAGTATCAATCAAGCGTGTTACCAAGGTTGTTAAAGGTGGTCGTAACTTCCGTTTCACAGCTTTAGTTGTAGTAGGTGACGGCAACGGACACGTTGGTGCAGGTTTAGGAAAAGCAGCCGAAATTCCTGAAGCAATCCGCAAAGGAAAAGAGGATGCAATGAAGAAATTAGTTACCGTAGCAAGAGATGAGAATGGTTCCATTACTCATGATTTTATCGGGAAATTCGGAAGTGCAGAGATGCTTCTGAGGAGAGCTCCGGAAGGTACTGGCGTTATCGCCGGTGGTCCGGCACGTGCGGTCATCGAGCTTGCAGGTATCAAAAATATCCGTACCAAATGTATGGGATCCAGAAATAAACAGAACGTAGTTCTGGCAACCATCGAAGGATTAAGTCAGTTAAAAACTCCGGAAGAAGTTGCAAAGCTTCGCGGAAAATCTGTTGATGAGATTCTGGCGTAAGGAGGAGAAAAAAATGGCAGGTACATTAAAAGTAACATTAGTTAAATCTCCGATTGGCGCAGTTCCGAAACACAAAAAAACTGTTGTTGCCATGGGACTTACCAAAATGCACAAAACAGTTGAAATGCCGGATAATGCAGCAACCAGAGGGATGATTCAGCAGGTACAGCACCTGGTAAAAGTGGAAGAAGCGTAATAAGCGCTTTCCTCTGCGAAATGACAAAGACAATTGAGATTGAATAATAAAAGGAGGTGCCAAACATGGATTTATCAAACTTAAGACCAGCAGAAGGTTCTAAGCACAGCGATAATTTCAGAAGAGGCCGCGGACATGGTTCAGGAAACGGCAAAACAGCCGGTAAAGGACACAAAGGACAGTTAGCTCGTTCCGGACACAAGAAACCGGGATTCGAAGGTGGTCAGATGCCTTTGTACAGACGTCTGCCGAAGAGAGGTTTCACAAATAGAAATTCCAAAGAAATTATTGCAATCAATGTGGATGTTCTGAACCGTTTTGAAGATGGCGCAGAAGTTACTGTTGAGAGCTTACTGGAGAGCCGCGCAATTTCCAAAGCTGGTGACGGCGTTAAAATTCTTGGAAACGGTGAGCTGACCAAGAAACTGAATGTCAAAGTAAACGCTGTCAGCGAAACCGCTAAAGCAAAAATTGAAGCTGCTGGTGGTTCAGTAGAGGTGATTTAATGTTTGAGACTCTTAAAAATGTTTTTAGAGTAAAAGAAATGAGGCGTAAGCTTCTCTATGTACTCGGGATGATCCTGGTTGTCAGGATTGGTTCCCAGCTTCCGATCCCGGGAGTTGACAGCAGCGTTTTTAAAGAGTGGTTTCAGAGTAATACCGGTGACGCATTCAATTTCTTCGATGCGTTTACCGGTGGTTCCTTTGAACAGATGTCTATATTTGCGCTGAATATTACCCCGTATATTACTTCCTCCATTATTATCCAGCTTCTTACCATTGCTATTCCGGCACTGGAAGAAATGCAGAGAGACGGAGAAGAAGGAAGAAAGAAACTTACAGCAATTACCCGTTATGTGACTGTTGGTCTTGCATTGTTTGAATCTACTGCAATGACTATCGGATTCAGCCGCAGCAGGGTAATTCCTGGTATGAATTTCGGAAAAGGTATTGTGGTTGTTGCCTGCTTAACAGCTGGTTCTGCAATGCTGATGTGGATTGGTGAGCGGATTACAGAGAAGGGCATTGGAAATGGTATTTCTATTGTTCTCTGTGTAAACATTGTATCCAGAATTCCAAGTGACCTTGGATTGCTGTATGAAAACTTTGTAAAGAATAAAACAATTGCAAAGGGTCTGCTTGCAGGATTGATCATCCTTGCTATTCTTCTTGTAGTTGTTGTATTTGTATTGATCCTGAATGGGGCTGAGAGAAGAATACCGGTACAGTATTCTAAGAAAATGGTTGGCAGAAAGCTTATGGGCGGACAGTCAACTCATATTCCATTAAAAGTCAATACAGCAGGCGTTATTCCAATTATTTTTGCATCTTCGATCATGTCTTTCCCTGGAATTATTGCACAGTTTGCAGGTAAAGCGAACGGAACAGGCATTGGAAGTGAAATTTTAAGAGGTTTAAGCTCCAATAACTGGTGTAATCCGGCTCAGATTAAATATAGCTGGGGGCTACTGGTTTATATTGCGTTATGCATTTTCTTTGCTTATTTTTATACATCCATTACTTTCAATCCGTTAGAGGTTGCGGACAATATTAAGAAGCAGGGCGGCTTCATTCCCGGTATCCGTCCGGGAAAACCCACTTCAGACTATTTGACGAAAATCTTAAATTATATTATATTTATAGGTGTAATAGGGCTGATTATTGTGGCTGTTATTCCGTTCTTCTTTAACGGAGTATTCGGGGCAAATGTTTCCTTTGGCGGAACTTCTCTGATTATCGTTGTCGGAGTTATTCTTGAGACTGTGAAACAGATTGAATCCCAGATGCTTGTCCGCAATTATAAGGGCTTCTTGAACAATTAAAAATGAAGGTTGTGGTACGAAAGTGCCACAGCCTTACTTTGCTACATGAAAAAAATAGCAAGAGGAATTATTGGAGGATATTAGTATGAGAATTATTATGTTAGGTGCACCTGGAGCAGGAAAAGGCACGCAGGCAAAGAAGATTGCAGAAAAATACGGCATTCCTCACATTTCAACAGGGGATATTTTCCGCGCAAACATTAAAAACGGTACAGAACTTGGCAAAAAAGCCAAAACCTATATGGATCAGGGACTTCTCGTTCCGGATGAACTGACTTGTGACCTTGTTGTAGACAGAATTCAGCAGGATGATGCACAAAAAGGATATGTACTGGACGGCTTCCCAAGAACCATACCTCAGGCAGAGTGCCTGACAGATGCCTTAAACAAATTAGGCAGCAAAATAGATTATGCTATTGATGTAGATGTACCGGATGAGAATATCGTAAACCGTATGTCCGGAAGACGTGCTTGTTTGAAATGCGGCGCAACATATCATATTGTTTATGCAGCTCCAAAGGCTGAAAATGTTTGCGATACATGCGGTGAAGCTCTTGTACTGCGTGATGATGATAAGCCCGAAACCGTAAGTAAGCGTCTGAAAGTTTACCATGATCAGACCCAGCCGCTGATCGAGTACTATACAGGACAGGGTGTTCTGAAAACAGTAGACGGTACCAGGAACCTGGAAGAAGTATTCCAGGAGATCGCAGCTATTCTGGGAGAATAAACGAATGTCAGTTTCAATCAAGTCAGAACATGAAATCGCTTTAATGCGTGAGGCAGGTCATCTCCTTGAAAAGGTTCATGATGGTCTTGCAGATTATATCAAACCGGGAATCAGTACAAAAGAATTGGATCGGATAGGCGAAGAGATGATTCGCTCTCTTGGCTGCATTCCTAACTTTTTAAATTACCAGGGCTTTCCAGGCTCCTTCTGTATCAGCTTGAATGATGAGGTGGTGCACGGGATTCCTTCCAAGAAGAAAATCATTCAGGAAGGCGATCTTGTAAAGATCGACGCCGGATTGGTTTATAAAGGATATCATTCAGATGCAGCCCGTACCTATGCCGTAGGAGAAGTTACTCCGGAGGCAAGGAAGCTTATGGATGTGACAAAGCAGTGCTTTTTTGAAGGGCTGAGATATGCAAAGGCAGGAAATCATCTGAATGATATATCCAAGGCGATTGGGGCATACGCTGCCAAATACCGCTTCGGAATTGTCCGTGACCTGGTGGGGCATGGAATCGGAACTCATCTCCATGAGGATCCACAGATTCCCAATTTCCCACAGAGGCGCAGAGGAATTAAGCTGATGCCGGGTATGACACTGGCTGTAGAGCCAATGATCAACCTTGGCCGTGCTGATGTAGCATGGGAGGATGATGACTGGACAGTAGTTACCATGGATGGCTCTCTGTCTGCTCATTATGAGAACACCATTCTGATCACGGATGGTGAACCGGAAATTCTGACTCTCACCGGCACTTATTAGATGGTGTGGGTAAAGTGATTACCCGAAAGAAGGAAGACACAGGAGGTTTAATATGTCTAAAGCAGATGTGATTGAAGTGGAAGGCACTGTACTGGAGAAACTGCCTAATGCAATGTTTAAAGTAGAGCTTGAAAACAAGCATGTTGTATTGGCTCATATCAGTGGAAAACTGCGTATGAATTTTATCCGTATCCTTCCAGGAGATAAAGTTACCATTGAACTTTCTCCCTATGATTTGTCTAAAGGCAGAATTATTTGGCGAGATAAATAATATACAAAAAAAGAGATCCGGGATTTACGGATCTCTTTTTTATATCCAGGAAATTGCCAGGCAATTTCCTGGGACACGAAGTTATTTTTTATTTTCCAGGGTCTGAAACATCTTGCTGAGAACCATGACTGCGGCAACTGCCAGGATAAATTCAGCCAGAGGCTGCGCATAAGCAAGACCATAGAGCGGGAAGAAATGATTCAAAAGAATCAGGGCAGGAATCTCCAGGATGATTTTTCGCAGTATGGCAAATACCAGGGATTTTTTTCCCATGCCGCATGCCTGAAATACTCCTACAGCCAGGAAATCCATGCAAAGGAAGGGAAGGGTCAGGCAGAGCCCTCTAAGGAAGCGGCTTCCATAGGCAACAATCACTTCGTTGCTCATAAACAGGGAAACCAGTCCTCCTGCACCAAGGTAGTAGATGCCTGTAATCATAGCCAATGCAGAAAGGGAAAGCCTTGCAGTAAAAAGAATGGTGTTTTTCATACGTTTCCGGTTTCCGCTGGCATAATTATAGCTGACCAACGGCATAATCCCCTGGGAAATGCCCATGGTGACCTGCAGGGGAACCATATTGATTTTTTGGGAAATACCCATGGCAGCTACAGCATCTGATCCAAAAGAAGAGGTAAAGTTATTGAGTACCGTCATACCGGTAACATTCAGAAGGTTCTGGATAGATGCCGGGATTCCAACTGCACATACGCCATACACGATGGGCTTATGAAACCGGAACATTTTGGGATTGATACACACATAGGTTTTTCCTTTTTTTACAGCAAGCAGTACAAAGAAATAAACGCATGCCATACAATTGGAAAGGAAGGTAGCCAGCCCTGCGCCTGCTGCACCCATGTTCAGCCCCCAGGGCATGATGAAAATTGGATCCAGAAAAATATTCAGAAGGCAGCCGCTCATGGTACCGATGCTTGCATGAAGGGAGGAACCCTCTGCACGCACCAGATAGGCCATGACAACATTCAGGATCGCAGGAGCAGCGCCGCAGGAAACCGTCCATTTCAGATAGTCCCCGGTAGCCCCTGCTGTTTCAGGACTTGCCCCCAACACAGCAAGAAGGGGATGCTGAAACAGAGTATATAGTAATGAAAACAGCAATCCGCTGATCAGTGCACAATAAAATCCGAAAGCGGAGCTCTTATACACAGTAGAGTAATCCCTTTGTCCCAGCGCACGGCTCATCATACTGGAACTGCCAACCCCGAAGAGATTATTGACGGCATTAAAAGCCAGGAGCACGGGAGCAGCCAGTGTAACGGCGGCATTCTGAACAGGGTCATTGATCATTCCTACAAAATAGGTATCAGCCAGATTGTAGATTACCATAACAAGAGAACTGATTACTGTGGGAATCCCCAGCGTCATGACAGCTTTAGGAATGGGCGTCTGCTCAAAAAGAATTACTTTTGAGTCTGCATTAGTATTTTTTTCTTTTTCTTCCAAACAAATTCCTCCATCCGTAGGTATTATAGTTGGGACTTTTTCCCCAACAACGTTATATTTTCTGCACTAATTTATAATTATATCATGAGGCTTTAGAAAAAACCATATGTCTATGAAAAAACGACTTTCTGCAAATAAAAAAAATCACTTGCATTTTGTGCGGCGTTGTGTTAAAATTCTGTCAAAGAAAAGGGAGTAGCGGCCATTGCTTTGAAACCGAGAATGTGTTTTGGGAAATGGTACATATATGCGTCAGTACGATATCTGGGAACAGGTATCCGCGATATGAGATAATCTGCAAGACTTTTATTTTTAGTCAGGCCAGGCCTGACTGAAATAAAAGTCTTTTTCTTTTCTTTAAAGAAATAGGAGCTTTATTACACTATGATACCAGCAGAAGTTCTTTATCCATGGAAAAGAACTTAGCTGCAAAAAAAGAAGGAGAGAAACGATGACAGAATTTGATGGTATGAATGGAACGGGTATGAACAGACCTCCAAGGTCAAGAAAGGTAAAGATGCCAAAAGCAGGCAGGCATGCTAAGCTGGCGGGAGGAATCGTAATGGGAATCGCAGTGATAGGAATCCTGGCTATGGATTGTACATATCAGATTCAAGAGCAGGAACAGGCTGTGCTGACTACGTTGGGAGTTCCAAAGGCAGTAGCGGAAACAGGACTTCATTTTAAGATTCCTCTTATCCAGAAAGTTGATAAGGTAAATACAACCATCCAGGGATTCCCTATCGGATATCAGGAAAATACAAATGAAACGATTATTCATGAAGGCATTATGATTACAGCGGATTACAATTTTATTGACGTGGATTTCTTTGTGGAATACAGGATCTCAGATCCGGTGAAATATCTCTATACTTCCGGGGCACCGGAGAGCATTTTGAAAAACATCTCCCAAAGCTGTATAAGAACGGTAATTGCCAGCTACAACGTAGATGATGTGCTTACCACGGGAAAGAGTGAGATACAGAGCAAAATCAAAGAGATGATACTGAAAAAGATAGAGGAGCAAGATATTGGGATCCAGCTTGTAAATATTACCATTCAGGATTCCGAGCCGCCTACACAGGATGTTATGCGTGCATTTAAAGCGGTTGAGACTGCAAAACAGGGAAAAGAAACTGCTTTGAACAATGCCAATAAGTACCGTAATGAAAAGATTCCGGAAGCAGAAGCAAAAGCAGACCAGATCATCCAGGATGCGGAAGCAGAGAAACAGGTACGAATCAATGAAGCGGAGGCCGAGGTTGCCAGGTTTAATGCAATGTATGAAGAATATGCCAAAAATCCCGCAGTAACCAAGCAGCGAATGTTTTACGAAGCAATGGAAGACGTGCTGCCGGAGGTGAAACTCATCATTGATAACGGAAGCGGAATGCAGAAGGTACTTCCAGTGGAATCTTTTGTAGAGATGAGTACGGGAAATAACATAAATAGCAATAGTAATGAAACAGAAGAAAACTCTTAAATTTGAAAGGTAGGATATATCATATGAAAAAAAGAAGTATTCTCACAATCTTGATCGGTGTAGCTGTAGTTGCGGCAGCATCCATGTCTGTGACTGTTACCGCGCAGGATGAATATAAGCTGGTTCGTCAGTTTGGCAAGGTAAAACGTGTGATCAGCTCCCCGGGAATAAGCCTGCGGATTCCATTTATTGAAACAGTAGCCACCCTGCCAAAGAAGACGCTGCTTTATGACCTGTCCCCTTCCGATGTCATTACCCGTGATAAAAAGACCATGATCAGTGACAGTTATGTTCTATGGAGGATAGAAGACCCTTTGAAATTCGCCCAAACCCTGAATTCCTCTATAGAAAGCGGGGAAAGCCGAATCAACACAGCAGTTTATAATGCCACGAAAAATGCCATCAGCAGCATGTCACAGGATGAGGTCATTACCAGCCGGGACGGGGAACTGTCCGATATGGTTATGAAGGCAGTGGGAAGCAACATGGAGCAATATGGAATTTCCTTGCTGGAATTTGAAACAAAGCAGCTTGATCTGCCGGATGATAATAAAGAAGCGGTTTATGAACGAATGATTTCCGAGCGTGACAACATTGCAGCTACTTATACAGCAGAAGGAAGCTCTGAGGCAAAAGTGATCCGCAATACAACAGATAAGGAAATCGCCATTCAGATTTCCGAAGCAGAGAAAAAGGCTGAAATCCTAAAAGCCGAGGGTGAGCAGGAATACATGAAAATCCTGGCGCAGGCATACGGCGAAGAGGAGCGGAGCGAATTCTATTCCTTTGTCAGGGGAATGGATGCTTTGCGAAAATCCATGACTGGAGACAACAAAACGGTCATTCTTCCAGAGGATTCTCCGATTGCACAGATTTTTGCTGGAGAGTGAGTGCTTGGAAAATCCGGTAAAAAAGCAATGCCGATCCTTTGTTTTCAGGGAGAACAGATCAGCAGGAACCATCCGCAGCGGAAATCCGGAGCAGTGGTATCCTAGCGATACTGCTTTGGGGTAAGTCCGGTGTATTTTTTGAATACCTTGGAAAAATAGCTTTGGTCTTCAAAGCCTGTGGCAAGGGCAATGTCAATAATGGAATAGTCTGTGTCTGCCAGCAGACGCTTGCTCTCTTCAATGCGGACCATGTTAAGGTATTCCTTAAAGGAAGAGCCTGTGGACTGCTTGAAGAGGGTGGAAAAATAAGAGGGATTCAAATGTACATACCCTGCAACTTCCTCAAGGGACAGGGGACGTGAAAAGTTTTTGGAGATAAACCGAATGGATTTTTTGGTAATCTCGTTGCTTTTACTTGGAATGTAGTTAAACATGCATTCTGTAAAAACATCAATCGTTTCCTGAAGTTTGTAGCATAGGTTGTCCAGAGTGTCCACATCCTGGAGATCCATGAGAAACTGATTATTGATCTTTAAGATGCTGTCACTAGTGGCGCCCCCTTCAATGGCAGCCCTGGACAGAAGGGCGGAAAGCTCGATGGCACGGGATTTTACCACCTCAAGGTTGTTTCCCTCAGCAAAAAATACATAACCCAGCAGATCATTTAAAAGAGCTTTGGACTGTTCGCTGTCTCCGGTTTTCAGTTTGGTGATAAGCTCTTTTTCTTTTTCATAGGGGTAAGATTTCCGGTTGATCATAGGGTTTGCTTTGTACATCTGGATGGATTCATTGATCTTTGACTGCTGGTAAAGTTTATTGTGATTCATAATAAACTGGCTTTTACTGTCTGTAACAAGGCCGGAGCACATGTAATAAAGCAGCCGGCTTATATGGGTGACTTTGGCTGGCTCAAAGATGGGCACGCTGCCTGCTTCCTCATACATTTCCAGGATGCTTGCTGTGGGAATATCATATTTCTGGGAAATATCGGACAGGAGCAGGGAATCAGGTGCATCCATTAAAAAGGGCCCTGCCAGAATGGAACCAAGAAGCACATTGTTGTTTACCAGCGGAAAAACAATGTGGTTCAGATTGGAGTGGCAGGAAAAAATATAAGTTTCCCCAAGACTCATGGCAAGCTTGCTCGCATTGGAGTGGAGCTTAATGCAGGATTCGGTGGGGGGAAGATATTTTTTAAAGATTTTACAATAACTATGGGATTCTCCAAATTTGTCCAGAACTTCTCCTCCTTCGTCCAGAATCTGGATGGGGATGCCGATACATTGATAAAAGGTTTCTAATAGTTCATGGAGGGATTGTTGCTTGATAATGGTATACAAGATAGGCTGCATAAAATTCTCTCCTCAAATCTAAAAAAAGTACAAAAAATGCGTTTGCTGAATTTATAATACAACAAAAAACTAAAAAAATATATAGTTTTTCTAAAAAAATACTCAAAAAAATTCCAGGAAGAATTGTATAATAAATGTGTAAAAAAAGAAAGCGGAGTTTTGAAAATTAGCGGAAATTTTCAAAAGAGAAGCAATTTGGGAGGTAGACTAATATGGCAACAGCAATTGTAGAAGAAATTTCTGAATTTTTACAGAAAGGCCGCGCAAAAAACGTAAAGAAATTAGTAGAGGAAGCTCTGGCACAGGGCGTGGATGCAAAAGAAATCCTGAATGAGGGACTTCTTGCAGGTATGATGATCGTTGGCGGCAAGTTTAAAAGAAATGAAGTTTTCGTACCGGAAGTTCTTGTAGCAGCAAGAGCAATGACCGCAGGCATTACCATTCTTGAGCCGAAGCTGATCGAAGTAGGAAACGAACCTATTGGCAAGGCAGTTATTGGTACAGTAAAAGGCGACCTTCATGATATTGGTAAAAACCTGGTTGTAATGATGATGAAGGGTGCAGGTTTTGAAATCTGTGATTTAGGAACAGATGTAGATGCAGATACTTTTATTGCAAAAGCAGAAGAAATTGGCGCAGATGTGATTGGAATGTCCGCACTTCTGACTACAACAATGCCGAACATGAAAGATGTTATTGACACTCTGGAAGAAAGAGGACTTCGCGACAAATATATCGTTATGATCGGCGGAGCACCTGTAAATGATAGCTTTGCAGAGCAGATCGGTGCAGATTATTATACGGCAGACGCTACTTCTGCAGCAGAGGTTGCAAAGGCTGCTGTTGATAAAAAGAAAGCTTGCTAAAATACTGATTTAGAAACAGAAAAATCAAAAGGGCTGTTAGGAAGGCGGATGCCTTTTTGAACAGCTCTTTTTTGTAGGGGAGAAAACTATGAAGAATTTTTATGAGGTGGATGGGCTGATTCCAAAAATAGAACTGAAGTCTTCCTTGAAAGCGATGGACTGCTATGAAGACAGCCCCGTTTATGAGGAAGTGGTTGAGGAGTTCGAAGAAATTTATGAGGAAATGCTTTCTCTTGCAGAACCTATAGGGATTTTAGGATTTGGCAAAATTTCCGCTGAAAGTGCAACAAAGGAATATCCGGAAGGAACGCCGGTAATCTATGGGGTAACAAGTATTGGCGATGGAATCAAACAGTGCAGCACAAAGGCTTTCCAGGAGGGGGACTATGTGAAAGGGATGTTGTGCGATGCCATGGCGGATGATGCCCTTTTTTCTCTGGAAGGACGCATGATGGAGGTGCTTAAGGAAGTATGCAGTGAGCACAAGGTGGGAATTTTAAAAAGGCTGGAGGCACCCCATGATATTCCTATGGCGTCACAGAGAGATGCGTGGGAATGTCTGGAGCTGCAAACAAGGTTTGGAATCGACATCAGCTCAGGCTATATGTTTGACCCTGTAAAAACTTCCTGCCAGGTGTTTATCCTTACAGAGGATGCAGGCACCTTTAAAGCGCAGCATGACTGCAGGAAATGTCCAAATGTAAACTGTAAGCTTCGGAATATTCCGAAAACAGAGGTAACGGTACAAAAGGGGGAAGAGAAGCATAAGATTTATCTTCAGGAGGGGGAAAGCCTGCTGGCATGCCTGATCCGGGAAGGGTATTATGTAAGCGCACCCTGCGGAGGAAAGGGACGCTGCGGAAAATGCCGTATCCGTGTAGTAAAAGGTTATGTGTGGATCACCCAGGAAGATGAAAAGGCATTTACCAGGGAGGAACTGGAGGCAGGATGGAGACTGGCCTGCATGGCATATCCTGTGGAAGATCTTGAGATCGCTTTTGATCTTATGGATGAATCCCAGTTTGAAATCTTAAGCGGCTGTGTGGAGGAACCAAAAGAAAAGGATTACGGCAGCCAGGGAGAAACTTCCTATAATATTGCAGTAGATATAGGAACAACGACTATTGCCATGGAGCTGCTTGGGAAAGAAAGCGGAAAGAATATTCATACAGTGACTTCGATCAATAGTCAGCGTATGTACGGCGCAGATGTAATCTCCAGGATCCAGGCGTCTGTAGACGGTAAAAAGGAAGAGCTTCAGGAAAGTATACGCAAGGATCTTCTGGATGGAATCCGCCGTCTGACAAAAGAGGCAGGGACAGATTTGCGTCAGATCGAAAGGATTGCTGTCAGCGGAAATACCACAATGGGACATTTGCTTATGGGGTATGACTGCCGATCCCTGGGAGTATTTCCTTTTACACCGGTGAACATTGATTTCATAAAAGGAACTTTTGAGGAGATTTTGGGAAGCAAGGAATGTGAAGCGCAGATTGTGCTTCTTCCCGGGATTTCTGCCTATGTAGGGGGAGATATCTCTTCCGGGCTTTATGCCTGCGGCTTCCATGAAACAAAAGAGGTCTGTCTGCTGGTGGACCTTGGCACAAACGGAGAAATGGCTGTTGGAAATAAGGAGAGGATACTGGTAACTTCAACCGCAGCAGGCCCCGCATTTGAGGGAGGGAATATCTCCTGGGGTACAGGCAGTGTGGCAGGCGCCATTTGCTCCGTAGAAATTACCGCTGGAGAGGCAAAGGTAAAGACCATTCAGGAGAAATCACCTGTAGGAATCTGTGGAACCGGGGTGGTGGAAACTGTTATGGAGCTTGTGAAGGATGAACTGGTAGATGAGACAGGGCTTTTGGATGAGGATTACTTTGAGGAAGGATTCCCTCTTGGGAGGACGGATAAGGGAGAGATCATCCGCTTTACGCAGAAAGACGTCAGAGAGGGATTCCCTCTTGGGAGGACGGATAAGGGAGAGATCATCCGCTTTACGCAGAAAGACGTCAGAGAGATCCAGCTTGCAAAGGCGGCTATACGGGCAGGGGCGGAGACCCTTTTGCTTCGTTACGGAGTATCTAAGGAACAGATTGGGAAGGTTTATCTGGCAGGAGGCTTTGGCTATAAGCTGGATAAGGAAAAGGCAATTGCCATTGGCATGCTGCCGGAGGAATTTTGTGATCGGATCGAGGCTGTAGGAAACAGCTCCCTGGCCGGTGCAGTTCGCTTCTTAAAAAATGAAGACGGAGAAGAAATTCTTGAAAAGATAGCCAAAGAGTCTGAGGAGATCAATTTGTCTGCGGATAAAGATTTTAATGAAGTTTATATGGATTCCATGATGTTTGAGGCAGAGTAAAGAAAAAATTACAAAAAAGTGAAAAAAATGCTTGCTTTTTAGAGGAACTGATGCTAAACTAAAATGCGGACGCGCTTATACCTACTATAAGTGCGTCTATAACTGCAGATTCAATGCTATACTACGGAAGGAGGATTTCCAGTGAAAGTAAGATCATCTGTAAAGCCGATCTGCGAAAAGTGCAAGATCATTAAAAGAAAAGGATCTATCAGAGTAATCTGTGAAAATCCAAAGCACAAACAGCGTCAGGGTTGATTATTTAAAATTCAGTATATTTGACTTGGCTTGTTTGTGAAACGTGCGGCTGCAGTAAGAGACACCCGGATGGGTTGTCCTAACTGTTTTTTATAATTTTTGCAAAAAAATTAAAGCATGTATTGCCTAATACCGAGAGGCAACGCTGGTCAGAATGACCGCAAACATTCGGAAAGGCCGCCTATCGCCAAAAGCGGCTGGGTGTTTTACCGAGGCACCCCAATTAGGAACTAAAAAAAAGAAAGCGGCAGGCGCAGACACCCCATTTCACCTTGTACATATGTGCAAGTGGTGTATGGTTTGCAGGGACTTTCAGGAAAGAAAATGGAGGAATCAGTACATGGCTCGTATAGCTGGTATCGACTTACCGAGAGAAAAACGTATCGAAATCGGTCTTACCTATATCTATGGAATCGGAAGACCAAGTGCAAGTAAAATCCTTGCGCAGGCAGAAGTAAATCCTGACACACGTGTCAGAGACCTGACAGACGATGAAGTGAAGAGAATCAGTGCTGTCATTGATGAGACAATGATGGTAGAAGGTGACCTTCGCCGTGAAATCGCAATGAATATCAAGAGACTGCAGGAAATTGGATGCTACAGAGGAATCCGTCATCGTAAAGGACTTCCGGTTCGTGGACAGAAGACCAAGACAAATGCAAGAACTCGCAAGGGTCCGAAGAGAACTGTAGCTAATAAAAAGAAATAAGTAGCTGATTAATTTAGATAAACAAGGAAAGCGTAGGTTAGTTTTAAAATGGCAAAAGCAACCAAAAAAGTGACGACAAAACGTCGTGTCAAGAAAAACGTTGAACACGGACAGGCACATATCCAGTCTTCTTTTAACAATACAATTGTTACATTGACTGACAACGAAGGAAATGCTCTTTCTTGGGCAAGTGCCGGCGGTCTGGGATTTAGAGGTTCAAGGAAATCTACTCCTTATGCAGCACAGATGGCAGCAGAAACTGCAACAAAGGCTGCTTTGATTCATGGATTAAAAACTGTTGACGTTATGGTAAAGGGGCCAGGTTCCGGACGTGAAGCTGCAATCCGTGCCCTTCAGGCATGCGGCCTTGAAGTAACAAGCATCCGTGACGTAACACCGGTACCCCATAATGGTTGTCGTCCACCAAAACGTAGAAGAGTCTGATTTAGGAGGTAGCGCAAGATGGCAGTAGATAGAACCCCGGTCCTGAAAAGATGCAGATCCCTTGGTATGGATCCGATTTATTTGGGAATTGATAAAAAGTCCACAAGACAGTTAAAACGTGCAAATAGAAAAGTATCTGAGTACGGTTTACAGTTAAGGGAAAAACAGAAAGCAAAATTTATTTACGGAGTACTGGAAAAACCTTTCCGTAACTACTACAAGAAGGCCGACAGAATGGCTGGCCAGACAGGTGAAAACCTGATGATTATGCTGGAAACAAGGCTTGACAACGTAGTTTTCCGTATGGGATTAGCAAGAACAAGAAAAGAAGCTCGTCAGATCGTTGACCACAAGCATGTACTGGTAAACGGCAAATGTGTAAACATTCCGTCCTACCTTGTAAAAGCCGGTGACACTGTTGAGATTAAAGAAAAATGCAAAGGTTCTGAAAGATATAAAGGAATTCTGGAAGTTACAGCAGGCAGACTGGTTCCGGAATGGCTGGATGTAAATCAGGAAGCATTAAGCGGAACTGTAAAGGAACTTCCTCGCAGAGAAGCAATCGATGTACCTGTAAACGAGATGTTGATCGTCGAGTTGTACTCCAAATAATCCTTGATTAAAGGAAGCATTAAAACCCTCAAACGTGACAATCCCAGAAGGAGGGAACTTTATAGTGTTTGATTTTAATAAACCAAAAATCGAAATTACCGAGATATCCGAAGATAAAAAGTTCGGCAGATTCGTTGTAGAACCTCTGGAAAGAGGCTACGGAACTACCCTTGGCAATTCTCTAAGGAGAATCATGCTGTCCTCCCTGCCGGGGGCTGCTGTAAGCCAGGTGAAGATTGACGGTGTGCTTCATGAATTCAGCCCTATTCCGGGCGTGAAGGAAGATGTTACCGAGATTATTATGAATCTGAAGAGTCTTGCCATTAAAAATACCAGCAGCGACAACGAACCGAAGACAGCATATATTGAGTGCGAAGGCAAAGGGGTTGTTACCGCAGCAGATATTCAGGCTGATCAGGATATTGAGATCATGAATCCGGATCAGGTAATCGCTACCCTCAATGGCGGCAAAGATTGCAGACTGGCAATGGAACTGACCATCACTAAGGGACGCGGATACGTGAGTGCGGATAAAGGTAAATCTGAAGATATGCCTATCGGCGTAATTGCAGTTGATGCAATCTATACTCCGGTAGACAGGGTTAACATGATCGTTGAAAATACACGTGTTGGCCAGGTTACAGATTTTGATAAGCTGACTCTGGATGTTTATACCAATGGTACACTGGATCCGGATGAAGCAGTAAGCCTTGCAGCAAAGGTATTAAGTGAGCATTTAAGCCTGTTCATTGATCTTTCAGAGAATGCTAAAACTGCAGAAGTCATGATCGAGAAGGAAGACAATGAGAAGGAAAAAGTTCTTGAAATGAGCATTGATGAGCTTGAGCTGTCTGTTCGATCCTACAATTGCCTGAAGAGAGCCGGCATTAACACCGTTGAAGAATTGTGCAATAAGACTTCTGACGATATGATGAAGGTTCGTAATCTTGGCCGTAAGTCTTTGGAAGAAGTCCTTGCAAAGCTGAAGGAACTGGGACTGCAGCTGCAGCCTACAGAAGAGTAATCTTCTGCAAAAGAAAGTCCGTCTCTTAAAAGGAGTGCGGAGAATTACAGATTATAAGTGGAATGCCTAAGCAGCGGGTCAGTAAGACCGAACAAGCATGACCTGTTGTCCACAGATGGAGGAAAATCAAATGGCAAAATATAGAAAATTAAGCAGAACATCTGATCAGAGAAAAGCGTTATTAAGAAACCAGGTAACAAACCTTCTGTATCATGGAAAAATTGTTACAACTGAGCAGAAAGCAAAAGAAGTTCGTAAAATTGCTGAAGGCATCATTGCTATGGCAGTTCGCGAAAAAGATAATTTTGAAACAGTTACTGTAACTGCTAAAGTTGCTCGTAAAGATGCTGATGGCAAGAGAGTAAAAGAAGTAGTTGATGGTAAGAAGAAAACCGTATACGATGAAGTTCAGAAGGAAATCACAAAAGATGCTCCGTCCAGGCTTCATGCACGCCGTCAGATGTTAAAAGTTTTCTATCCTGTAAAAGAAGTACCTGCTAAGGGTGCCGGCAGAAAGAAAAACACCAAAGACGTTGATATGGTTAAGAAAATGTTTGAAGAAGTTGCTCCAAAATACGCTAACCGCAATGGTGGTTACACCAGAATCGTAAAGATTGGACCGCGTAAGGGCGATGCTGCTATGGAAGTATTAATCGAGTTAGTATAATCCATAAAGAAAAAGGGATATTCACAGAAATGTGAATGTCTCTTTTTTTGTCTGTATTTGTCGAAAAAGCTGCCCACAAATGACGCCACATCTTGCCCTGCTGGAAGAAAATGGATAAAATCAAACAGTATGCCAATAAATGTGCTGATTTTTAGGGGAGGGGATAAAAAGGAAATGAAAAAAATTTTGATTGCAGTTTGTGATGACGTGCTGGCGGATGCAGTAACATTGGAAAAAATGATATATGAAGTGCTTCCGGAGGCAGATGTCCGTATTTTTACTTCAGGAGAGACTCTTTTAAAAGTGATGGAATCAAAAGGTAATCCTTTTCGAATGATTTTTCTGGATATCCATATGCCCGGAAGGAATGGGATAGAAACCGCCAGGGACATCAGAACATGGGATAAGGCAGTTCCCATTGTAATTGTCAGCAACAGTGACCGTTATTACAAAGACGCTTTTGAGGTGTATGTTTACCAGTATTTAATTAAGCCTGTTGATAAAGGTCATCTAAGCGAAATTTTGAACCTTTTAAAGCGTTATTGCTGTAAGGTTGAAGAGCCTGTTTTGCATTTCCGTTATCGTTCCCAGACCTATACCCTGCTTCATAGCCAGGTTAGCTTTATATCCAGCAGTCTGCATATCGTGTTGTTCCACTTAACAGATGGAAGAACGGTTCAATGCAGAGGTAAGCTGAACGATTTTACAGAGCAGCTGGAAGGAAGTTCCTTTGTCCGCTGCCATCAGAGCTTTTTTGTGAATATGGATGCTGTTACAGGAATGAAACCCCATGGTTTTTTGCTGGGGGATACGCTGATACCCATATCCAGATCTTTTTTAAAAGAGGTACAGGAGCGTTATACAGCATTTCTTTGCAATAATAAAATTTAAACAGAAGACAGAAAGAAATAAAAAACCGCAGCTGCAGAACTGCGGTTTTTATTTCTTTTATTTCTTTCTATTCTTAAGGTTGATTATTAGGGGGATTTGGCGTAGAATCTATTATATGTTTGCTAAAAAAGTATGGAAGAGCGGAGAAGTAAAATGAGCACAAAAGAACAAAAAAAGAAACATAATAGAAAGACATGGTTAAAATGGAGCCTGGTCTTGCTGGAACTAATTGTGCTGGTACTATTGGTTGTGGCAGTAAAGTATTTTTACAAGCAGGATCAGAAGAAACAATCCGTTGCCTCTTTTTCCTGGGACAATTACCAGACGGTTGCCCATGCATTGGGAGGCCTGGACGGACAGAGATACCTGAACTGCAAAGAGGGATTTGAGTATTACTATGAAAAAGGCGTGCGTCTTTTTGAAGTGGATGTTTTGAAAACAGCAGATGGCGTATGGGTCTGCAGGCATGATTGGAAAAAAGCAATGGGACAGTGGGAAGGAGAGGATAAGAAGATCCTGATGGCTGATGCGTTTTCCAATACTCCTATTTATGGACAATACACCCCTTTGACTCTTGAAGACCTGTTTGTACTTTTAAAGAAATACCCGGATGCTTATGTAATGATTGACTGTAAGGACTATGCTAATAGAAATTACGAAAATACCCTGGCTGATTATAAGGCTTATGCAAAAGTTGCAAGGACGGCTGGGGCTGAGGCAGTGCTTGATCAGCTGATTCCCCAGGTCTATAATCAAAAGATGTATAAGGCCATGGAAAAAGTGCACCATTTCCCCACATATTTATATTCTTTATGGCAGGAATTTCCTATGAAGCAGCTTAAGAAGGCTGCAGCATACTGTAAGGAAACGGGGATTTTTGCAGTTAGCATTAATTATAAACATTGGACAAAAGAGATTCAGGAGATGTTTGATGAGCAGGGAATCAATGTGTATGTTTATACTGTGAATAAGCCAAAGTCAGCTGAGAGATATTTAAAGGCAGGCGCAGCAGGCGTGGTTACAGACCAGATTCTGCCGGAGCAGTTAGTGAAAAAGAAGAAATAAGAATACCCCTGTACAATGGGATAAAATTTGTGATACTATAAAGCATGCCCAAAAGGGATAAAGAAAAGGGACTGGAAAACATGAAGATAAGAAGACTGATAGCCATATGGGCTGCCAAGACGGCGGGCTTTGCCTGCAAAAAGATGGGGCGCCAGGGAGTCACCTGGGCCGGCAAGATTGCGATGAAGGTATACCCGCCCATTCTTTCAGAACTGGCAGGGGAGGTTCGTGAAAAAACCTTTGTTGTCTGCGGAACCAATGGAAAAACCACAACAAATAATATGCTCTGCGCCGCCCTGGAGGCAGAGGGCAAAAAGGTAATCTGCAATCATACAGGTTCCAATATGATCAATGGAGTTGTGGCTGCCTATGTGCTGGCTGCCGGGCTGAATGGTCATGTTGACGCAGACTATGCCTGCATTGAGGCAGATGAAGCATCCACACGGTATATTTTTCCTGCTATTATGCCGGATTATATGGTTTTGACAAATCTTTTCCGTGACCAGCTTGACCGGTACGGGGAGATTGACATTACAATGAACATTTTAGAAGAAATGATCCGAAAGATACCGGGAATGCAGGTGATCGTCAACGGAGATGATGCTCTGTCTGCTTATCTTGCCATGGACAGCGGTAATCCCTATATTGCTTATGGAATCAGCAGTCCTGTTATGGAGAATGAAACAAATGAGATTCGGGAAGGGCGATTCTGCAAGAAATGCGGTGCGAGGCTTTCTTATCGTTTTTACCATTACAGCCAGCTTGGGGATTATGAGTGCGGGAGGTGCGGATTTAAACGCCCTGCACTTGATTTCGATGCCTGGGATGTGAAGGTGGGAGATCGGCTTTCTTTTCGGGTGGAAGACCGGCTGATCGCTGCCAATTATAAGGGCTTTTATAATGTTTACAATATTCTTGCGGCCTATGCAGGAGTTAGAACTGCAGGCTTTAACGGAGAGCATTTTAATGAAATGCTGAAGAAATTCAATCCTGAAAACGGAAGGATGGAACAGTTCCGTATCCGGGGAACAGGGATCGTGCTGAATCTGGCCAAAAATCCCGCTGGATTTAACCAGAATATTACGGCAGTTATGCAGGACCAGACTCAAAAAGATATCATTATTGCCATTAATGACAATGCTCAGGACGGAATTGATATTTCCTGGCTTTGGGATGTGGATTTTGACAGATTCCGGGAGGAAAGTATTCATTCGATCACTGTTAGCGGCATCCGCTGCCAGGATATGAGACTTCGTATGAAATATGTGGATATTCCATGTATTCTGGATGAGGATATTGAGAGGGCTATACGCAGCCGTATCAGTGATGGTGTGGGAAATCTATATGTACTGGTGAACTACACGGCGCTTTTTAGCACCAGGAATATTCTGAAGAAGCTGGAGGGGGAACTGAAATGAAAATTACCATAGGGCATTTATACCCGGACCTTCTGAATCTGTATGGGGACAGAGGGAATATCCAGTGCCTGATGAGAAGATGTCAGTGGAGAGGGATCGATGCAGAGACGATTGCATTTGAATTGAATGATCCTATTGATTTTTCTAAGCTGGATATTGTGCTTCTTGGAGGCGGCTCCGACAGGGAGCAGATGCTGGTGTGCGAAAAACTAAAAGAGATCAGAGCTGATTTTGAAGCCTATGTAGAGGATGGTGGCGTGGTCATTGCAATTTGCGGTGGTTTCCAGCTCATTGGAAAGTATTATAAAACAGAGCAGGGAATGATCACGGGATTAGATCTGGTGGATCTTTATACAGAGCAGGGAGAAGGACGGCTGATTAGTAATATCATTCTGGAAAGCGACCTTTTTGACATGCCGATCGTGGGATTTGAAAATCATGGAGGACGAACCTGCATTAACCAATGTAAACCTTTGGGAAAGGTTTTGTATGGGTCAGGAAATGATGGACAAACTGGTTATGAAGGTGTTGTTTACAAAAACCTCATCGGCACATATCTTCATGGCCCTCTTCTTCCGAAGAATCCTCATATTGCGGACTGGCTGATCCTGCGTGCTCTTCAGAAAAAATATGGATCCCAGGTGGAGCTATCACCTTTGGATGACAGCCAGGAGAAGGAAGCCAATTCTTATATCTGCCGGCGATTCCTGAAATAACACTTGCATTCAGTAATACGTGATTGTATAATGACGGTAGAAATTCAAAGTTAAAATTCTTTTTGAAAGGAGTTATTATTATGCAGAAATATGTATGTGAGCCTTGCGGCTATGAATATGACCCGGAGGTTGGCGATCCGGATAATGGCATTGAGCCGGGAACAGCATTTGAAGACCTTCCGGAGGATTGGGTCTGCCCTATCTGCGGTGTGGGCAAGGATGAATTCGTACCGGCAGAATAAAGCTGGTTTAAAAGGTGCCGAAAGCAGATCAGCTTTTGACACCTTTCTTTTTCACATTTCGAGGGAATAGGAATAATAGGGGTAGAATAATGGCAAAATCGTATAATCAGAAAGCTAAGATTTTATATTTGGCGAAGATGCTGCGCGAATCTGGGGAGAACCGCGTACTTTCCATGCAGGACATTTTGTTCCAGCTTATGGAATATGGAATTAAAGCAGAGCGTAAGAGTATTTATGATGATATTGAGACGCTTCGCAATTTCGGTATGGATGTGAAATTTAAAAGAGGAAGGGCAGGAGGATACTATTTGTCCGGACAGCAGGCTGAGAATCCTGGGAATGCTGAGGCAGAGGCTGCAGATAAGCCTTCCAGGGATTCGCAGGAAGATGGCCAGGAAAAATGGAGATTTGCCAGGGAAGATGGGGGGGCAGGGGAGAAGCCCCTGCGTCTTCTTTGCAGCAGCAGCGTAAAAGAAAAGGTACAGGAATATTTTGGAGGAAAAGGGGAATATAAAGAAAAAGGGCAGGGATATTTTTCTGTGACAGTTTCTCAGTCTGGGAATGCGCAGTTTTTTGGATGGCTGACAGCCATGGGAAAAGAGGTACATATCGTAAAGCCTAAGAAAACCGCCCAGGCGTATAGGGAATATCTAAAAAGCCTTGCCAGAGATTATAAAGGAATCTGAGAAAGGATGAAATCATGAAAAAAAGAACCGTAGGAATACTGCTGGGGATGACACTCGCAGCACTATCGCTTATGGGATGCAGCGGTAATGCAGCTACAGAAGCTGCTAATGAAAGCGCAGAGATAGAAAAAGAAGGGAACGGGGAGGACGAAGAAACAGAAAAAACGGAAGTTCAAGAGGAATCCCCAGAGTCTGAGACGGATTCTACAGAGACAGAAGAAGAGGAACCGGCAGTAAAGGTTGGAATTCTTCTTCCTGATGAGAACGAGGGAACCTGGGCTATGGACGGACAGAACCTGAAGGAATGCCTGGAAGCTGACGGATATGAGGCAGAACTGGTTTATGCACAGGGGGACAGCCAAAAGCAGGCGTCACAGATTTTGGATATGGCTGCTTTAGACATCCCTGCCCTTATTATAGCCCCGGTGGACGAATATGGTCTTACGGAAGCTTTGGAAGAGACAAAAGAAAAGAATATCTATGTCTTTTCTTTTGATAAGCTGATCCGGGACAGCGATGGTGTAAACTACTATGCGGCATTCAGCGGACGTTCCGCCGGAAAGGCGGCTGCGGAAGCGATCGTAAAAGAACAGGATCTTGAGAAAGCAAGGGAAGAACAAAAATCCAGGACCATTGAGTTCCTTATGGGATCCCAGGATGACATTCAGTCATTGTTTTTTTACAACGGCGTAATGGAAATTCTGCAGCCTTATCTGGATGACGGCACTTTGGCATGCGCTTCCGCCCGGACTTCTTTTGAAGATACAGGAATTCTCCGCTTCAGCAGGAGCACTGCGGAAAGGGAAATAAAAAAGATCCTGGAGGAGTTTTATCAGGATACGGAAGGACCGGATATTATTTGTACAGGATTTGATATGGCAGCCTGCGCTGCGGCAGATGGTTTGGAAGAAAAGGGGATTTTCCCTTCCGGAGAGAATTGGCCTGTAATTACAGGTTTCGGCTGCCAGACAGAGGGAGTAATGGATATTGCGGAGGGAAGAATCCTCTGCAGCATTTTTATGGATCGTCACATTCTGGCAGAGGAGTGTGTAAAAATGGTGGATACCTATCTGAAGGGTGAAAATCCGGAAGTGAATAACTATGAAGAATACGACAATGGCAAAAAGATCATCGGTACATATCTGTGCGATGTGCAGGTCATTGATTCAGGAAATTATGAGATGCTCATTGATAAGGGATACTATAAGGAAGAGGAGCTGAACAGGGAGGCTTTTCCTGTGATGGAGGAACCTGAAAGAACCCTTTAGGAAACTTTGGGCCAAGATGCAGAAGCTATAAAAAGAGGGAGTTCTGTAAGAATACAGAGTTCCCTCTTTTATAGCTTCTGGGCGATATGTAATGCCAGGATTCGTTAGTCCCGGAAAGTGAGGGAGTAATCCGTCATGGAATCAATAATGGCCAGAGATTCCAGGCGGATTCCCATATTGCGGATGATCTTTCCGCCTTCCTGGAATCCTTTTTCAATGACGATTCCCGCACCTTCAAGTGAAGCACCTGATTTTTTGACAATATCAATGAGTCCAAGGAGGGCACATCCATTGGCAAGAAAATCATCAATCAGCAGAACATGGTCTTTTGATCCAAGGAATTTTTTGGATAGGATGACGTTATATACTTTTTTGTGGGTAAAGGATTCTACCTTTGTAGTATACATCTCACCGTCCAGATTCATGCTTTGCGCTTTCTTCGCAAATACCACAGGAACCTGGAAATATTGGGCTGCAATACAGGCAATGCCGATACCGGAAGCCTCGATGGTGAGAATCTTGGTGATGGGGAGTCCGGAAAAACGGTTCTTAAATTCCTTGCCGATTTCATTAATAAGAGAAATGTCCATCTGATGATTCAAAAAGCTGTCCACCTTTAAAATGCTGCCTGGCTTGACAGTGCCGTCTTTAAGAATTCGTTCCTTTAAAAGCTGCATGGCATAAAACTCCTTTGTATAATTTTTTGTATTTTATATCTGGTATGTTACCGGCTGAATCGTAATTCTTATGATACGATATTACGTTCTTAAGTGCAATTATTTTGACAAAAAAATAGAAAATATTTATAATAACAAATAGAAACAGGATATTTGGGAGGGCGAAATGGTAAAAGAATATGAAGTGATTTGGGAAATTTTTAATAAGTGTCCCAGGAACCAGATGAGGGATGTTTTTGTAGAGGAAATTGAGATCGAGGATCCAGAGAGCTATGTGAAAAACAAATTTAAGGGAGAGGAAGTTTTTTTTGAAAAGACAGTACTTCAGGATGGGACGGTCATCTTTGATATTGTGACATCACAAATAAAACAGCGCTGCTCCTTTACAGAGATTTAGAGAGATGGTATAATAGGCAAAGCATGTGCCTGGAGGAGAGCATACATCAAAGTGAACTATGTTTTTGCCAGGAGAAAAAGGAGGTTTTCATGGACGGAGCAGACACGAAGGATACGCATGAACACGTGTTGAAGGACGGTACGGTGATAATGCATACTCATGGAGAGCATGGGCATACGCACAGCCATGCTCAGACAAAGGCCGTACTGAACCGGCTTTCCAGGGCAATCGGGCATTTGGAGTCCATCCGGAAAATGGTGGAAAACGGTCGTGACTGCAGTGAGGTTCTGATACAGTTATCTGCTGTTAAATCTGCAATCAACAACACAGGCAAGATCATTCTGCAGGATCATATTGAGCATTGCATTGTGGATGCAGTAGAGCATGGTGATAAGGATGCCATTAAGGAACTGGAGCGTGCTATTGACCGTTTTATGAAATAGCAGAAGAATATAAGTAAGGAGAAGAATCATGGCAAAAGAATGTAACAGTACAACATGTACCAAGTCAAGCTGCGAAGGCTGTGACAAAAAAAACAATCCGCAGAGCATGCAGGAAGCAATGAATGCATTTTCTGATGTGAAGCATGTGGTTGGCATTGTAAGCGGTAAGGGCGGAGTAGGAAAATCTTTTGTAACAGCATCACTTGCAAACCGCATGGCTTCGAAAGGCTTTAAGGTAGGCATCCTGGATGCGGATATTACAGGACCGTCCATTCCCAAAATGTACGGCTTAAAAGGCGCAGCCAATGCTGATGACCAGGGGATTTATCCAATGGAAACCAAAAACGGAATTAAGGTAATTTCCATTAACCTTCTCCTTCCTACAGAGGAAACACCGGTTATCTGGAGAGGACCGATCCTTGCAAATATGGTGAAACAGTTCTGGACAGATGTTATTTGGGGAGATATTGACTATCTGTTTGTAGATATGCCTCCGGGAACCGGCGATGTTCCTCTGACAGCATTCCAGTCACTTCCGTTGGACGGAATCGTTATCGTAAGCTCTCCGCAGGATCTCGTAAAAATGATCGTGAAGAAAGCATACAATATGGCAGAAATGATGAAGATTCCGGTTTTTGGAATTGTAGAAAACTACAGCTATGTGAAATGCCCGGACTGCGGTAAAGAATTAAAAGTATTTGGTGAAAGTCACATAGATGAAATTGCTGCCGAATTAAACGTTCCGGTACTTGGCAAGATGCCTATCGACGTAACCTTTGCACAGAAGGCAGACGCAGGAGAATTCCACGAAATCCTTAACCCATATGTAGAAGCTGCTGATGAAGCGCTTCCTAAGGCCTGAATCCTGAAAAAAGAAAATAGGGTAGCGTAAATAAAAGGGTACTGCCTGAATCCGGTTCCGGTTCAGACAGTGCCTTTTTAAATTATAATAGGGAAATGTATCTAATATCCGCTTATATTATAAATATTCAAAAATATTTCAGAAACCGTTCCCCTGCCTGGGAAAGGGGCAGGGAATTACGTCTTGCGATGACAAGACGCCGTTTAGGCAGGGGATTTTTTAACCGGACCGCCTTTAGGCCGCTTTGGGCCGGACACATATAATCCGGTACGCAGGCGATTCCTAACCCTATCCTGGCTAAATCCAAAAGCAGATCATTGCTGTTTAGCTCCACCTCAGGCAGAAGACGAAGCCCCTGGGAGGCAAAGATCTGATGAAGATACTCGCTGGTAGTGCTTCTGGGGGAAAGCATTAAAATAGGATATTCCAAAAGATCCTGCAGCTCCATTTCTTTTTCTATAGAAAATGCCTTGGGATTGCCCATAAAAACATCCTCGAATTCTCCTACCACTTTTTCCTGCATATGAGAAGTCAGCCTGGAATTAGGTGCATTACATACAATAAAATCCACCTGTCCATTTTCCAGAAGCTCCGCACACCCAATGGATGTACTATTGGTAATCTTGATCCGCACGTCAGGATAATCCCTGTGGAATCGATTGAGATACTCAATTAAAAAATACCTGCAGATAGTATCGCTGGCTCCAATGCGAAGCTGTCCCATTAACTCCGTATGAGAAGAAAGGAGACGTTCCCCTTCGGATAACATCTGCATAGCAGGCTTTACGTGCTGCAGCAAAGTTTCTCCTGCAGGCGTTAAAATTACTTTCTTTGTACTTCTGACAAACAAGGTCTGCCCCAGCTTTTTTTCCAGGGTTTTTACAGACTGGCTTACTGCAGATTGAGAGATAAATAGCTCTCTGGCTGCTTCTGAAAAACTGAGCGTTCCGGCTACATAATAAAACACTCTGTACAGTTCCAGGTTAATATCCATATTTCATCCTCCCCTGCTCATTTGATACAGCATGTTCCCTGCGGATGCTGTGCTATAATTCATTCTAATGAAAAATATAAGATATATTAATTTTACTTATAATAATTCTTATGATACTATAATCTGGAGAAAAACACAATGACACATATGACAATATCACTTCTAACGACTGAAAGGAGTAACCTAATGAGTAACGTAAGACGTGTTTATGTTGAGAAGAAAACTCCATTTGCCGTACAGGCAAAAGAACTGAAACATGAAGTTGAAAGCTATCTGGGAATTAAGACCGTAACAAACGTAAGAGTTCTTATCCGTTATGACGCAGAGAATATCCCGGAGGAAGTATTTGAGAAGGCCTGCAAAACCGTATTTTCAGAGCCGCCTGTAGACGATTTGTACCTTGAGGAGTTTCCGGCAGCAGGAGATGCCCGTATTTTTTCTGTAGAATACCTGCCAGGCCAGTTTGACCAGAGAGCTGATTCCGCAGTACAGTGCGTACAGTTCTTAAATGAAGATGCAAAACCGATCATTCGTTCCGCAACAACCTATGTAATTGAAGGGGAAATTACGGACGAAGAATTTGCCGCTATTAAAAATCACTGCATCAACCCGGTAGATTCCCGTGAAACAAGTTTGGAAAAACCGGATACCCTGGTAACTGTTTTTGATGATCCAAATGATGTAAAAATATTTGAAGGCTTTGATGATATGCCGGAAAAAGAGCTGAATGAGCTTTACAGTTCTTTGAACCTGGCTATGACATTTAAGGACTTCCAACATATCCAGAATTATTTTAAAGAAGAAGAAAAACGCGACCCGTCCGTAACAGAAGTGCGTGTTCTGGATACCTATTGGTCTGATCACTGCCGTCATACCACATTTTCCACAGAACTGACGGATGTAAAATTTGATGACGGAGACTACAGGGAACCTATCGTAAACACATATAATCAGTATCTTGCTGATCGTGCAGTTCTTTACAAAGACCGTGACGACAAATTTGTCTGTCTGATGGATCTTGCCCTTATGGCAATGAAAAAGCTGAAATCTGAAGGAAAGCTCTCTGATCAGGAAGAATCCGATGAGATTAATGCCTGCAGCATCGTAGTTCCTGTAGATGTAGACGGCAAAGAGGAAGAGTGGCTTATCAACTTCAAAAACGAAACACACAACCACCCAACAGAGATCGAGCCTTTTGGCGGGGCTGCAACCTGTCTTGGCGGAGCAATACGTGATCCGCTTTCCGGACGAACCTATGTATACCAGGCAATGCGCGTTACCGGTGCGGCAGATCCTACCGTATCTGTAAAAGAAACTTTAAAGGGAAAGCTTCCCCAGAAGAAACTTGTGCGCAGCGCAGCCCACGGATACAGTTCCTACGGAAACCAGATCGGCCTTGCAACAGGCTATGTAAAAGAAGTATATCATCCAAACTATGTGGCAAAGCGTATGGAAATCGGCGCAGTTCTCGGTGCAGCGCCAAGAAGAGCTGTTATTCGTGAGAACTCCGATCCGGGAGATATCATCATCCTTCTTGGAGGACGTACCGGACGCGATGGCATCGGCGGTGCAACCGGTTCTTCTAAGGTACACACAGAGGCATCCATTGAAGTGTGCGGTGCAGAGGTACAGAAGGGAAATGCACCTACAGAGCGTAAGATCCAGCGCATGTTCCGAAGAGAAGAAGTTAGCTGCATTATTAAAAAGTGCAATGACTTCGGCGCAGGCGGCGTATCCGTTGCCATTGGTGAGCTGGCGCCCGGACTTCGTGTAGATCTTGACAAGGTACCAAAGAAATATGCAGGACTTGATGGTACGGAAATCGCTATTTCCGAATCTCAGGAACGTATGGCGGTTGTGGTAGATCCAAAAGACGTGGATACCTTCTTAGGATTTGCAAACGAAGAAAACCTGGAAGCAATTCCTGTTGCAGTGGTAACGGAAGAACCCCGCCTTGTTCTTGTATGGAGAGGAAATGAAATTGTTAATATTTCCCGGGCATTTTTGGATACCAATGGTGCACATCAGGAGACAACTGTAGAAGTAGAAATTCCTAATAAAGACGGCTGCCTGTTTTCTCACCGTCCTGATGTAGAAGATGTAAAGGGAAAGTGGCTGGAAACCCTGGCAGACTTAAACGTTTGCTCCCAAAAGGGGCTTGTGGAAATGTTTGATGGTTCCATCGGTGCAGGAAGCGTCTTTATGCCTCACGGTGGAAAATACCAGATGACCGAGGCCCAGGCTATGGTGGCAAAAGTGCCTGTACTGAAAGGAAATACCAATACTGTAACTATGATGAGCTATGGATTTGATCCCTATCTGTCTTCCTGGAGCCCATATCACGGAGCGGCCTATGCGGTAACAGAGTCCGTAGCAAGAATTGTAGCAACAGGCGGTGACTACAAGAAAATCCGCTTTACTTTCCAGGAATACTTCCGCCGTATGACCGAGGAGCCAAAACGCTGGAGCCAGCCATTTGCAGCCCTTCTTGGAGCATATTCCGCACAGCTTGGCTTCGGACTTCCTTCTATTGGCGGTAAGGATAGTATGTCAGGCACCTTTAATGAAATTGACGTGCCCCCAACGCTGGTATCCTTCGCAGTAGACGTTGCAAAACTGCAGGATGTAATCACTCCTGAACTGAAAAAAGCAGGCAGCAAGCTTGTATGGCTTCGTGCGCCGAGAGATTCTTACGACCTTCCGGATTACAGTGGGATTATGGAACAGTACGAAAAATTGCATATGGATATGCAGGAAGGAAAAGTTCTTTCTGCATATGCTCTGGATCGTCACGGTATAGCAGCAGCAGTAGCAAAGATGGCCTTTGGAAACGGCATGGGCTTGAAAATTGAGCACAGCCTGGATCCAAGAGATTTCTTTGCACCTGGATTTGGCGATCTGATCCTGGAAATTCCGGAGGGCAAAGTGGGGGATCTGTCCATTACTTATACCCTGATCGGTGAAGTAACAAATGATGGCGTATTCTCTTATGGAAATACGGTGATTTCCCTTGATGAAGCAGCAGGAGCATGGACTGCAGCCTTAGAAAAAGTATTTAAAACTGCTTCTTCCCAGAATACTTCGGATGGCCCAACATCCCTTTACGTGAAGCCGGAAGATCCGGATGCGGTTTATGAAAATGGCTTATACTATACCGGCAAAGTTTATGTCTGCAAAAATAAAACAGCGAAGCCCCGGGTATTCATTCCTGTTTTCCCGGGTACCAACTGTGAATACGACAGCACCCGTGCATTTGAACGTGCAGGAGCGGAGGTGGATGTAAAGGTATTTAAGAATCTCACACCTGATGATATCCGTGATTCCGTAGAGCTTTTTGAAAAAGCAATAAGCCAGGCCCAGATGATTATGTTCCCGGGCGGCTTCTCCGCAGGGGATGAGCCGGACGGCTCTGCCAAATTCTTTGCAACTGCATTCCAGAATGCAAAAATCAAAGAAGCAGTTATGAAACTTTTAAATGAGCGTGACGGACTTGCCCTTGGAATCTGCAACGGCTTCCAGGCCCTGATCAAACTTGGACTTGTGCCGTACGGTGAAATTTGCGGCCAGAAAGAGGATTCTCCAACACTGACCTATAATACCATCGGCCGCCATATTTCCAAGATGGTTTATACAAAGGTAGTGAGCAACAAATCTCCGTGGCTTGCAAAAGCTAAGCTTGGTTCCGTATACTGCAACCCGGCTTCCCATGGAGAAGGCCGTTTTGTAGCACCCCAGTCCTGGATTGAGAAACTCATCGCCAATGGTCAGGTTGCTACACAGTATGTAACTCCTGACGGTGATTTGTACAGCGATGAAGAATGGAACATCAATGGTTCCTATTACAACATTGAAGGCATTACCAGTCCGGACGGCCGTGTCCTTGGAAAAATGGCTCACAGTGAACGCCGTGACAATGGTGTAGCCATTAATATCTACGGCGAACAGGATCTCAAAATTTTCGAATCCGGCGTAAGCTATTTCAAATAAATAAAATTCTTCGGTTTAGGCGGAGCGTATCAGCAATAGCGAAGAGCCATGTTCTGTGGGAGCATGGCTCTTGGAAAAAAAGTTTTTAAAAACTATTGACAAATTCCCCCATAAGATAGTATAATAGCAAAGCGAGTTCACGAGAGAACACTTTTATGGGGTCTTAGCTCAGCTGGGAGAGCATCTGCCTTACAAGCAGAGGGTCAT
>CAMNTH010000002.1 GCA_946557785.1 uncultured Blautia sp. | reverse complement strand
CTTGATAGTATAGATTGTTCAACTTTTCCTGTCCACACTTATATACTAACACCAGGAGAGAGAAAAATCTCCGAGTAAGAAGTGGAAAGACAACGGTGGAACATTGTCTGGCTTCTGTGGGCTGTAAGTATAAGCTCCAAAAGAAATCTCATAGGAAAGATATTACGAAAGGTGTTTGCTTGGATGAATGTTCATATTTTGTGAATTGATATTGTTCGCTCAAACGGATATAATAAAAACAGTACAATTTAGGAGGTCAGAAATGTTTGAATATATGACGGCACAGGAAGCAGCAGAGTGTTGGGATATATCGGTACGGCGGGTACAAAAACTTTGCAAAGAAAAGCGGGTTGAGGGCGTTATGAATATAAACCGTGTATGGCTTATTCCAAAAACTGCAAATAAACCTGCTAATGGCAGATATAAAGTAAATAAAAATCAAAGCGGAGTTGATTGACTATGAAAAGAATTTTGATTATCGATGACGATATGCATATCGGGAATGTGCTTGAAGAAACACTTTCCAAAGAGGGATATAAAATCTTCCGTGCTTATTCTGGAACAGAGGCATTATTCATTTTATCAAAGTCAAAGCCAGACCTTGTACTATTAGATTTGATGCTGCCAGGATTAAATGGAGAAGATGTCCTTCCCAAAATAAAAGGAATACCTGTTATTGTAGTGAGCGCCAAAGCTGATATTGATAATAAAGTTGATGTGCTGCTTGGCGGTGCAGTTGATTATGTGACAAAGCCGTTTAACATGAAGGAGCTTTTAGCCAGAATTTCCGTACATCTCAGAAATTCGGAAAGTATGCTTGTTTCTTCAGAATTGACATTTGCAGATATTGTACTTAATACAAATACCCATATTGTAAAAATCGGTAATACGGAAATAAAATTGACAAGAACAGAATACGCCATTTTGAAATTACTTATGCAAAATCCCACTCAGGTCATTACAAAATCCCTGTTATTAGACCGTATCAGTACAGACACACCAGATTGTACGGAGAATTCTCTGAAGATGCACATCAGCAATTTAAGGAAAAAACTTCGAGAAGAAAATAACAAAGACTATATTGAAGCAGTCTGGGGAATTGGCTTTAAAATGAGAGCAGAATAAATCTTTACTGTTTCTTTACTGCTCTCTTTACCGTTTCCTTTACCATTTGCAGATATAATGCCAGTACACTAAACAAGGAGGTAATGATTTTATGGACTATGTTCTTAGAACAAACGCTTTATGCAAAAAATACAGAGATTTTAAAGCGTTAAACGGACTGTCTATGAATGTTCCAAAAGGAGCAATTTATGGCTTTGTAGGGAAAAACGGTGCTGGCAAGACAACGCTTATTCGGCTTATCTGTGGTTTGCAGGAGCCTACATCTGGCGATTATACACTTTACGGAAGAAAAAATACTGATAAGGATATTACAAAATCCAGAAGAAGAATGGGGGCTGTTGTAGAAACTCCGTCTATTTTTCTGGATATGACCGCTGAGAATAATCTGAAACAGCAGTACCGTATTCTGGGACTTCCGTCTTATGACGGACTATCTGAGATTTTGAAATTAGTGGGGCTTAATAACACAGGAAAAAAGAAAGCAAAAAACTTTTCTTTGGGTATGCGGCAAAGATTGGGTATCGCAATAGCCCTTGTAGGCGATCCTGATTTCTTGGTATTAGACGAACCTTCTAATGGTCTTGACCCACAGGGAATCATTGAAATTAGGGAATTGATATTAAAACTTAATCAAGAACAGCAAATTACAGTCTTGATTTCCAGCCATATCCTTGATGAACTTTCCAAGCTGGCAACACATTATGGTTTTATTGACAGCGGATGCCTTGTAAAAGAACTGAGTGCGAAAGAGTTAGAAGCTGCTTGTAGGAAATGTGTCCGCATGAAAGTCAGCGATACGAAAGCTCTTGCCCGTGTACTTGATGGAATGAAGATTGATTATACAATCATAACAAACCAAACTGCTGATGTGTATGCAAAAGTGAATGTATCTCATTTGACTGCCACATTAGCAAAGGAAAATTGCGAAGTTATTTCAATGCAAGAGCGTGATGAAAGTCTTGAGAGTTATTATGTCAGTCTTATAGGAGGTGGAAAAAATGCGTAAGTTGTTATCTGCTAATTATTTTCGCCTTTGGAGGGATAAAATCTTTTGGATTTGTATGGGAACAATGTTGATTTATTCAGTTGTATATATGTTGAACGGTTGCAGACAGGCAACAATAGATTTATCAGAATACAATTATAGTATTGATAAATATTACTTCCATTTTGCGATATCAATCGGTATTTTTTGCGCAGTATTCAGCAGTATGTTTTTCGGTACGGAATACAGCGATGGAACAATCAGAAATAAGGTCATTGTGGGTCACACAAAAATAAATATTTATATTGCCAGTCTGATTACCACAATCACGGCGACATTGTTAATGGTGTTTGTGTGGATGATTGGAGCATCCGTTGCGATTCCAATACTTGGGATTTGGGAAATGGGTATCTCCAATTTGATTGTATATTTATTAATTATAATTATGCTTACCGTTGCTTTTGCCGCAATTTGCACACTTGTTAATATGCTATCTGCAAATAAAGCCTTTACCGTTGCAATTTCTGTTCTGTTGATTATGGGTCTTCTCATCTTTGCAAGTATGATCTATAACGGTCTTAGCGAGCCAGAGATGACAAGCGGTGTTCAAATTACTGCAAATGGAATGCAGATGTCTGAGCCGACGCCCAACCCGAATTATATTAGCGGCGCAATGCGAAAAAATTATGAATTTTTTCTTGATTTTCTGCCTACGGGACAAGGTTTGACAGTGTGGCAGGTAGAGGCTGGCCATCCTGTTCGTATGATTCTTTCCTCTGCTGCGATAACAATTCTAACAACATTGAGCGGAATATTTGTTTTCAAGAAAAAGAATTTGAAGTAAGGAGTTTAGTATGGAAGGATGGTTGTGGGCTTTAGTCGGCATTATGGCGATGATAATTGTTGCCCTGCTGGTGAAAATTTATATTTTACGGAAAGCTGCAGGAGAAATGGCAGACGCCTTTGCTGACAGGCTCATAACCAACACAAATACGTTGATTGACATTTCCTGTAACGACAGATATATATGTAAGTTAGCAAATGCCATAAATACGGAGCTTCGTAAACTCCGTATAGAACGGCACCGATTCCAGCAAGGCGACTTGGAGTTGAAAAATGCAGTTACTAATATTTCACATGATTTACGAACACCGCTTACTGCTATCTGCGGTTATTTAGAATTATTGGAACAAGAAGAAAAATCCGAAGCTGTCAATCGGTATATCGGAATCATAAAAGACCGTGTGGATATTTTGACACAGCTTTCAGAGGAACTTTTCAGATATTCTGTTATCATTTCAACCAAAGACAATATAAACAGGGAACAGGTTGTTATCAATACGGTATTGGAAGAAAGTATTGCAGCACTTTATACAGTTTTAACAGAACGAAATATGGTTCCTGAGATACAAATACCCGGAATAAAAGTGATACGAATGCTTGACCGTTCCGCTTTATCCCGTGTATTTTCCAATCTGATAAGCAATGTTATAAAATACAGTGATGAAGATTTAAAAATCGTCCTGTCAGAGAATGGGGAAATAATCTTTTCCAATATGGCTTTTGGATTAGATGAGATACAAGTAGGAAGGCTGTTTGACCGCTTTTATACCGTAGAATCCGCCAGAAAATCAACAGGTTTAGGATTGGCAATTTCTAAAACACTTGTTGAACAGATGAATGGAACTATATTTGCAACATACGAAAACAGCAGATTAAGCATCCATATTTTTTTTCCAGATATTAAAGAATGAAAGGATTGACCTATGCAGAATACAGAATGGATAGAGGCGGTCAAAGAGTCCAAAAGGAGCAGGAATTAGCAGAAAAGACCGCCCGGTTGGGAGAGTTAAATGCCCGGCTTCCATTGGGCGGGAAAGCGATTTTCGAACAGCAGCGTTTATTATACCAATCCCTGTTAGAATGGCTTGATAAATTTGAAAGCCAGCTTAGGGGAGCTGATGACATGGCAATGAAAATCAGCCTGAACGGTTGGGTAATATGCAACTCAGAAAATTATCTCCTTTTGCTATCTCTTGCATATAGTATAAAGAAACATAAACTAAAAGGGTATGTTAAGAGATGAAAGAATATGTTATTTTATCATTAGAAACGCATCTTTTTTTCGGAAGGATCATGAAGGAACATTCCTTATTCCTGCTCGCCGGATTTCCTGCGAAGGAAACAGCGTTCATACAGCGTGCAGACCGATTCCGGGAAGAATTTGAAGATGGGCTTAGGAAGACGGTAAAGCTTGCGGACGGCATCGTAAGCAAATCGGTTTTAAATTCCGGGGAGGTTGTAACGGAATTTACGGGAAAGGCGGAACGCCAGACCAGGAATCTGACGGGAATCCCGATTGATACAAAGATTACCGAGGCAGAAGAGCGGCTTCGTGCCGGAACCTGTGTTACTGTAAACAGAGAAATCGTTTCTTATATAAAAATGCTGAATCGGCAAATGCAAAGAAGCCTGAACGGATTGATCTCATTGAAGGAGGAAATCCTGAGGGAAGTGGCAGGGTGCAGGCTTTATACGACAAATTACCCCCTGTTGATTGAACACATTCTGCGAGAGGCCAGATTGTACCGGGAGATTATTTCGGAACTTGAAAGGAGGGGCAGGATTTCATCTCCTGATTTAAGAAATCTGGAACTATTCTGGAATCAGATTATGATGGAACACGCCCAGTTTATACAGGGACTGCTGGATCCGACAGAATGTGAATTAATGGAGTCGGCAGGTGGGTTTGCAAGAGACTATTGCCGTCTGATAGAAGAGGCAAAGGAGCAGGATCGCAGGGCTATGAATGCCCTGACAGCAAGAACTTTACAGACAACAAAGAAGTATCAGCAGTTTAAGACAGCGGGAACAGAAGGAATTACCGGCTGTGAGATACGCTCCGTTATACTGCCGCTTCTGGCGGATCATGTACTCCGTGAGGCGAATCACTATCTGCGGATTCTGACAAATGCACAGAAGGGCAGGAATTCGTATGGAATTATGTAAGTACCCTGAGATGGGAAAGGTCAGGACATTCCATATTGAGGCGATACAGATTCCCATCGTATATAATAAATATGGAGATTATGATCCGGACGGCCTGCTCTATGTGCTGGAAGAGGATGCCGAACGGATAAGGAGAGAAGCCCTCCAAAGATTTGAAATGGATATTCCGCAGCCATATAAGGAAGTACAGCCGTTAGTCATCAGGGTAAATCTGGGAGATACGGTGAAGATCCGGTTCCGAAATTCTCTGGACCGCAGACTGTCGATTCATGTGCAGGGACTTTCTTATGATGTCAATACCTCGGACGGAGCCAGTGTAGGATACAATAATGACAGTACCACATGCGGGGAGCTCTGGTATACCTGGTATGCGGATACAGAAGGGGTATTTTTATTTCATGATATGGCAGATCCGAGAAGCACGGAGGATGCAACCAACATTCACGGCTTGTTTGGAGCGATCATTGTAGAAGCACCGGAGGCAGAATGGTTTGACCCGGAAACAGGTGAAGAATTGGAAAGCGGATTGATGGCAGATATCTATCAGCCCGGGAAGCCGGCATTCAGAGAGTACAGTATCTTTTTCCATGATGAGCTGGAAATCCTGAATAAAGAGGGTGAGCCGCCGGTAGATCCTCATACCGGGCTTCCGTCGCAGACAACGGCAATCAGTTACCGTTCCGAGCCTATGCGGAATCGGATGCCGCATACACATGACCCGGCTGATTCTGCGGAGGATATATCCATGAGTTCCTGGGTATACGGCGATCCGGCGCCGCCGATATTATTCGCTTATGTGGGTGATCCGGTCAAGATTCGACTGCTTCATGGCGGGGTGAAGGAAACCCATGTGTTTCATCTTCACAATCACCAGTGGAGACTGGAGCCTGAGAATCCGGTTTCTACAATATTAGATTCCATCAGTATCAGCCCGCAGGAATGCTATACGCTTGATATTTTGTATGGGGCGGGAAGCTACAACCGGGTGATGGGGGACGTCATCTTTCATTGCCATCTCTACCCCCATTTTATTGATGGGATGTGGACTTTGTGGAGGATCTATGACCGGCTCCAGGACGGAACCGGGAAATTGCCTGACGGGACGCCGATTTTGCCCCTTATGCCGCTGAAAGACAGGGAACGTCCGCTGAAGAAGGATCAGATGCACCCAGGCTATCCGAATTTTATAGAGGGCAGCTTTGGCGATCGTCCGCTTCAGCCGCCGCTGGGCGTACTGCGTCTGAATGGGGAGGCAACGAATGAACCGACTGTCCGTGAGGCTGCTAATTTTGTGGAAAATGCTGTGCCGGGCGCACTATATACGGATACCTGTCCATGCCACGCAGGTGGAAAGGTAAAAGTGTTTGAGATTGCCATGGTGCAGGCGAAGATCACATATAACCGGTATGGATGGCATGATCCGCAGGGGCGTTTTTTTGTCCTCAAGGAGGAACTGGAACGCCACGGAGGACTGGAATGCTATATCCGCAAAGTAGAAAAACAGGAAATCAAAGTGGAGCCGCTGGTCATTCGCGCAAACACGGGAGATTGTATCGAGCTGCGCACTACGAATCTTCTGCCTGAATTTATTGAGGGCAGTCCATTCCAACTCAGAACGAGAACGGATATTGTAGGCCATCACGTTCACCTGCTGAAATTTGATACGATTGTATCCGATGGGGCGGCTAACGGCTGGAATAACATTGCGGGTGCCCGGCGTTATGAGACGCTGGTGGAACGATTTTTTGCGAATGAGGAACTGCGGACGGTATTCTTCCATGACCATCTGTTTGCCAATGTCCACCAGCAGCACGGACTGTTCGGAGCACTGATCATTGAAGAGGCAGGCGCTACGTTCCATAACCCGCAGAATGGGAAAGAACTGCATTCCGGAACAAGGGCTGTTATCCGTAGAAGGGATGGCTCGTCTTTCAGGGAATTTGCATTGTTTGTCCATGATTTTGCGTTGCTTTTTGACAGAAAGGGCAATCCCTTAAATCCGCCGGAAGTTCCAGGCTCCCATGACGATCCGGGAGTCATGGGGATCAATTACCGGGCGGAACCGATGCGGGAGCGGCTTCGTAAAAGGGAGGATCCGGCATATTTGTTCAGCTCCTTTGTGCATGGGGACCCTGCGACGCCGATTCTTGAAACCTATCCGGGAGACGAACTGATGATCCGCCTGATTGACGGGGCACATGAGGAACAGCATTCCCTGAATATTACAGGAATGTCGTGGAGAAGAGAACTGGCAGATCCGAGGTCACCTTTCGCGGCGTCTCAGACACTGGGGGTATCGGAAGCGTTTAACTTGAATATAACGGAAAAATACGGCGCCGGAGACTATCTCTATTATTTCGGGGGAATCGACGATGCATGGCTTGGGCTGTGGGGAATAATCCGGGTGCATAGAAGATACAGGAAGCACTTAAAACCCTTATGTCAGGGGAAAGCTATGATTCATTCCATTCCTCCATGCCCGTCAAAAGGGGATGCGGTTCGGCGTTATGAGGTTGTGGCTGTACAGAAGAAGCTGATTTACAACCGATATGGGGATCATGATCCGGATGGACTGGTATTTGTTCCTATAGAAGAGGCAGATAACGTGCTGTCAGGAAAATGTATGCCGAAACCCTTGATTCTCCGGGCAAATGCAGGTGACTGGATCGAGGTTACCCTGCACAATGCATGGGATCCAAAGCATCCGGTTCCTTACTTTTCTTATCCGAGGGTTCCCTTAGACAAAGAATACACGCCATCTATGAGAGTATCACTGAATCCGCAGTTTCTGCAGTATGATCCGGTCAGTGATTCCGGCATTAATGTAGGGTATAATGAAATGGAGCAGACAGTAGGAGCAGGTGAGAGCAAGCGGTATCTCTGGCACGCAGACCGGGAATATGGGGCATGTATCATACAGTCCTTCGGGGATATGCGAAATCACCGTTACCATGGATTGTTCGGAGCGGTGATCGTAGAACCGCCGGGGGCAGAATGGTATCGTAATTTCTCCAGGAAAAAAGACAGCTTTGCAGAGCAGGCAGTCATTACGGCGCCGGGGACAGAGAGCTTCCGGGAATATGTCCTGTTTATCCAGAATGGAATCCGTCTGCTCGATGCAGAGGGGAATCTGATCCAGACCGCGGCCGGGGATAACGGCGAGCCGGTGGATGCGGAGGATACAGGGGAAAAAGGATATAATTACCGTTCGGAACGTTTTGCCAATCGGCTTGCGAGAGATCCCAGAATTTGGAAGGTATTCAGCAGCAAAGTGCATGGAGATCCGGCAACTCCAATCTGGAAAGCATATCCCGGGGACAGGGTCATCTTCCGTACCATGATGCCTGCGGATAAACCCAGGAATACGTCCATTACGGTTCATGATTATATCTGGAGAGAACAGCACCAGGATTCATTTTCCAGGATCATACCCCTGCAGGGCGGAATCAGCATTGGCAATAAGTTTGACATAGAGCTGCAGGACGGTGCGGGATGCCCCGGAGATTATCTCTACCGTTCAGGCAGCCTGGCCTGGGATGTGGAGTCAGGTATGTGGGGAATCTTCCGGGTTGTGAAACGAAGGGTGGGATACAAGTGCAAGGCAATATACAAGAAGATCCGGGAATGCTTTTGATGGAATGTTTAATTTATTTTAAGAATCTTTTTCCTTGGATGATAACGTATTCTTATAAAAATAATCAACTTGAAAGGAAACGGCTACGAAATCGGGGAAGAGAGTTCATCTTATAATATTGGAAATGCAGCAGATACCGTAAATGCGTTGTAAAATGATGCAGAATGAATTGTTTTGTTCCGCAGTAAGGTTTTATATCTGGAGTCAAAGGATTTAAAAACATTTGTAGAGATGGAGCTTAATGAAGTAAGTTATTTAGAAAGGAATACTTTTCATACTTCTCGGTTTCTGATATACTAAATGCTATAAAGTGCAGGCTTGGTGGACGTGATGTAAATGATGTACAATTGTCTGCTGATAATTTATCAAAAGGAGGATTCTATTTATGAAGAACAAACTAAGAAACCGTATAGCAGTATTTCTGACAGTGTTTGGTCTTGCATCAGCATCCATTCCGGCAATGGGAGAAGCAAAGGCTGCAGATGCCTATACTGTAAAAGTGGAAACAGGGTATCTTGCCTTGCGGTCAAAGCCGGCTTATGATGCGTCAAATGAACTGGAAGCGCTGTATACAGGGGATTATTTTTATGTAATGTCGGATTATGACGATACCTATGTCTATGGCTACTCAGATTCCGGGAAACAAGGCTATGTTAATAAAAATTATCTGGTGGAGGCTTATGACATTGCAAGCGGGATTCTTACAAGAGCAAGTGACGGCTGTTCTTTTTTGGAAACCGATGATTTCGCCCTGCGCTTTCCAGGAGATATTTCCTGGAGCTATGAGGCAGTCAGTCCTGATACCATAGCAATTTATCATACCCAGGCAAAGGAAGAAGGCTATGGCGGCCATGTGGTATCCATAAAGGCATTTGACTGGGGAGTAAACGATTATGCTGAATTTCCGGACTATTCCGTTGCCGGACTTAACGGCGAAAAGAAATTTATTGCTATTTTCCCAACGGATGTGCAGTTTAATGGAAAGGATTCTGTTCAGACAGAAGAGTACAATCGTTTATTAAATGAGGCACGGCGTATGGACTGTGAAGATGAAGAACTGGTGAAGGATAATCCTTTTACAGTCCTGAAAAAATAAGGAGAGTTATTTTAAGTGAAAATGACAAACAGAGAACGCAGAGATGCCGGAATGGCGTATATTTCAGACGAAAGCATTTTTGAAGAACAGCTTGTTTGCAGAAAAATTCTTCAGAAACTGAATTTTATGGATCGTTCCGATTTTGATGGGATCATTGAGGTAGTGAAGGAGCTTTTCGGAAAGTCTGAAGGGGCTTTTGTAAATCCTCCATTTTACTGTGACTATGGAAAGCATATTGAGGTAGGAAAAAATTTCTTTGCCAATTATAATTGTACTTTGCTGGATGTGGCAAAAATCCGTATTGGAGATAACTGCCAGATGGCTCCCAATGTGAGCATTTATACTGCAGGCCATCCGGTGCATCCCATGAGCCGGAATTCAGCCTATGAATATGGAAAAGAAGTAACCATAGGGGATAATGTATGGCTTGGGGGAAATACAGTGGTGTGCCCGGGAGTACACATTGGTAATAATGTTGTAATAGGCGCAGGAAGCGTGGTAACAAAGGACATCCCGGACTGGTGTATTGCTGCAGGAAATCCCTGTAAGGTTCTTCGTAAAATTACAGAGGAAGATAAGAAGAAACTCTTCCGCGATGAGGAAATAGACGAGGAAGCCTGGCAGGATATTCAAACACGGTGCACGTCTTCGGCATAGCAGAAAAGGCATGCTGATACGGAGGTACTTATGAGAGGGGTTTTTGTGGTTATAGGGTTCATTGGGGTTTTTGCAGGTTTATATATTTATTTTTATCTTAGAAGAGTCATGAAGTTTTACGGGTGTGATGTAAAGCGGCTTTATTTCAAGATTATTAATGTGATCGGTGCAGCGGGAGCAGTATGTATTTGTACAAATATGCGCAAAACAGCCGCTATGGCAGTTGTTCATGCAGTTGTAATTTCTATACTTCTGGATTTTTTTGTTGTAGTATGCCGCTGCATAATAAAGCCAAAGGAACATCACAGTTTTGTAAAGGTTTTTGGAATGCTTTATGGCTGCGGTCTTATTCCCATCCTTGTTTCTGCCCTTTTGTTTACCTACGGATATCTGAATATGAAGCATCCGATAGAAAAAGAATACACGGTAAAAACAGAGAAAAATATAGGAGATTACACCATTGCCCTGCTTACAGATACCCATTACGGAACTATTCAGGACACGGATATCCTAAAAGGAAAAAGTACAGGAGATAAATTCCAGGAAGCCGGATATGGTGATTCTTGGAGGTGATATTGTGGAGGAAGGAACTGCCAAAGAAGAAATGGAAGAAGTATTTCGGCTTTTTGGGGAATGGATACCACATACGGTGTCTATTATGTATATGGAAACCATGACAGTCAGCCATATTCTAACAGCCCGGCTTATACAAAGAAGGAACTCGCTTACGCTATTTTGGACAATGGGTTAACCATCCTTGAGGATGATTATGTGGAGATTAACAGGGAACTTATCCTTGCAGGCAGAGCAGATGCTGCTTGGAGAAATGATTCCGGCAGAATGACTCCGGAGGAACTTCTAATTGATGCGGACAGGGAAAAATACATCATTGTGGCAGACCATCAGCCAGTTGAGGCGAAAGATCAAGGGACAGCGGGGGCGGATCTTCTGCTGTCCGGCCACACTCATGCAGGGCAGATCTGGCCGGTGGGCTGTATTACGGAATTGACCGGTCAGCTAAATTACGGCGAATATGATGAGAACGGCTGTAAAGTGATTGTTTCCTCCGGCTTTGCGGGCTGGGGCTATCCCTTAAGGGCACAGGGGCATTGCGAGTATGTTATAGTACATATCCGCAGGCAAAGTGCCTAACTATTTGAAAAGTCTCAAATTTTAGGAAGTTAGGTCTTTGTAAACGGAAGGAAGTATGATATAATAACAAACGCTGAAAAATATAGGAATAAATATATAAAAAAGGAGATGACTTACATGGAAATCACCAATGATATCAGATATGTAGGTGTGAACGATCATGATGTGGATTTATTTGAAGGACAGTATGTTGTAGAGAATGGTATGGCATACAATTCCTATGTGATCCTTGATGAGAAGGTTGCTGTTATGGATACGGTAGATGCCCGCTTTACGCATGAATGGCTGGATAATATCCAGGCAGTTCTTGGGTCCAGGGAGCCGGATTACCTAATCATCCAGCACATGGAGCCTGACCACTCCGCAAATATTGCTAATTTTATGCAGACATTTACTAATACAAAGATTGTCTCCTCTGCAAAGGCTTTTGTTATGATGAAACAGTTCTTTGGCACGGATTTTGAAGAAAGACAGGTTGTTGTAAAAGAAGGAGATACACTTACTCTTGGTAAACATACACTGGCTTTTGTGGCAGCACCTATGGTTCACTGGCCGGAAGTAATTGTAACATACGATACCTGTGATAAGGTTCTGTTCTCCGCTGACGGCTTTGGTAAATTCGGCGCACTGGATGTGGAAGAGGATTGGGCATGCGAGGCACGCCGTTACTATATTGGGATTGTTGGCAAATACGGCGCACAGGTACAGAACCTTCTGAAGAAAGCGGCTGGCCTTGACATTCAGACTATTTGCCCTCTTCATGGACCTATATTGAAAGAAAATCTGGGATATTATCTGAATCTTTATAATATTTGGTCATCCTACTCGGTAGAGAGCGAAGGTGTTGTAGTTGCATATACCTCTGTATACGGACATACGAAACAGGCAGCAGAGCTTCTTGCGGATAAACTGCGTGCAAAGGGCTGTCCTAAGGTGGCAGTATTTGACCTTGCCCGCTGCGATATGGCAGAAGCTGTGGAGGATGCTTTCCGTTACGGCAAGCTGGTTCTGGCTACCACCACATACAATGCGGATATTTTCCCGTTTATGAAGGAATTCATTCATCATCTGACAGAGAGAAACTACCAGAACAGAACCATTGCCTTTATAGAAAATGGTACATGGGCTCCTCTGGCGGCTAAGATCATGAAGCAGATGTTTGACGGCTGCAAGAAGCTTACATTTACTGATACAACCGTTCATATTAAATCTGCATTGAACGAAGAGAGCACTGCGCAGCTTGAAGCATTGGCTGAGGAACTTTGCCGGGATTATGTGGCACAGAGCGACGATGCTGATAAGAACGACCTGACTGCTTTGTTTAATATCGGATACGGACTTTATGTGGTAACTTCCCATGATGGAAAGAAGGACAATGGTCTTATTGTGAATACGGTAACACAGCTTACCAATACTCCTAACCGTGTTGCAGTTGCTATTAACAAGGCAAATTATTCCTACCATGTGATTAAGCAGACAGGAATTATGAATGTAAACTGCCTGTCTACAGATGCGCCGTTTAGTGTATTTGAAAGATTCGGTTTTCAGACTGGAAGAACTGCGGATAAATTTGAGGGTCTGGCTCCTCTTCGCTCAGACAATGGTCTGGCATTCCTTCCAAGATATATCAATTCCTTTATGTCACTTAAGGTAGAGCAGTGTCTGGACTTTGATACCCACGGATTGTTTGTCTGTACCATTGAAGAAGCAAGGGTTATCAACAATGTAGAAACAATGACCTATACCTACTACCAGAATAATGTAAAACCGAAGCCCCAGACAGAAGGAAAGAAAGGCTTTGTCTGCAAGGTTTGCGGATACATTTATGAAGGAGAGGAACTGCCGGAGGACTACATCTGCCCGTTATGTAAACATGGCGCTGCAGACTTTGAACCCATCGGATAAATTGTAAAAAGAAACATCCCATAGTACAATGAAGGTGCTGCGGGATGTTTTTTTCTGGGGAGGGTAGGCATTTTCGCAATTTTCGTGGTTTTCCATGAATTTTCTGCTTTTCGTAAGAGCGTTGTTATGATACAATGAAATTGTGTAAATACATAAAAAAGGAGGAGTTTCAATGTATTTAAAGAAAAATAAAAAGCTGTTGAAGAAAGCTGCGGCATTTGCAACGGCTTCTGCTATGCTGACCGCTGGGGCAGTCCCTGCTATGGCTGAAGGAACTTCTTTCAGCGAGAAGATGAAAGCAGAACTTGCAGCATCCTGTGAAAACTTTGCAGAAGAGTGGAATGCAGAACTTGCAGAGGCAGAGGTACAGATGGGAAAAAACTCAAAAGTTAATATGACATTAACTCTTGACGAAACTGGTCAGTCTATGGTTGGAATGATGGCGGGGATGGATGCGTCCTGGATGAAGAGCATAGGCCTAAATATGATTGGAGCCATTGCAGATGGAAAGGAAACGTTTCAAGGTGATCTTTGGCTGAATGATTCAAAAATTTGTTCAATGAATATCCTGATGGATTTCATGGAAAATGTGGAATATTTCCAGTTTCCTGAGGTTTCCGAAAGCTGGATGAAAGCATCTCTTGATACTCTTGATGCAACCGTTAATGGAGAGGTGGTTTCTTCCAACTCTCTCAACGCTATGACTGGGCTGGCTTCCAATCCTACTGTGCTTTTCCCCGGGGGAGAGGACTTATCGGATCTTTTAGAACGTTATGGAAATATTGTTTTGGATCATGTGCAGGATGGTTCTTCTGTAGAAGAAGCAGTATCTGTAGAAGGTATCAGTGAAGACTGCACGATGTTGGAAGGCCAGATTTATGAAGAAGATGCAATTGCAACGACAAAGGATATCCTTACAACAGCCCAGAACGATGAACAGGTTGAAGCACTTCTTACAAAATGGTCAGAAGCAATCCCAGACGCAGGTGATCTTAATGCGCAGTTTAAGAGCTTTACAGAAGAAGCCCTTGCAGATCTGGATGCAGATAATGGGGATACAGCTGAAGAGGAATCCGCTGAGATAGAGTATATTGCATTCAGAATCTGGGTAAATGGGGACGGCGAGATTGTGGGTACTGAAGTTGCAGCATGTACAGGAATTAATGAAGAGGTTACCTTTACGATCAAAACACCGGAATCAGATGACACTTCCGCACTTCTTCTTGATATGCAGGCTGATGGAAGCGGATTTACGGTTACAGGTACCAGCCAGAAGGCTGACGGCGTGGAAAAGGGCAGCTACAGCGTAGCAGTTGACGGAATTACCCTGATGGATCTTGCGACAGAGTCTGACATTGCTGCATCTGAAGAAGGTTATCCGGTGGCAACCTGCACTATTACCTTCCCACAGGGAGATACACAGGAAAACTATAATCCATTAAGCTTGTTCAGCCTTGTTTTAAGTATTGATTCTCATAAGGAAGATAATTCGGTGAATATGAATCTGGCACTTTTAAGCTCTGGTGCTCAGCTTGGTTCATTAAGCCTGTCCGTAGTCCAGACAGATGAAGCAGTTGAAGTCCCTGGCGAAGACGTACTTGGTGCAGCATATGACGTTGCCAATGAAGAAGATGCAAACGCTTATGCAGAAGAAGCAAGCTATGATGCTATTGTTGAGAATATCAAGAATGCAGGTGTTCCAGCAGAACTGGTAGATGCAGTAGTACAGTCCATGCAGGCGCCTGAGGTCATTGAATCGGAAGGTGACCTGACAGAAGTACCTGCGGATGCTGCATAAATAAAAAAGAAGCGCTTGACACGGCAATAAATTAATGATATATATAAGATAAGCTTAATTATTAATTGCAAGAGAGTAGAGGCAATGCAGTGAAACTAAGTGTTTCATTTGCATTGCCTTTTTGTTATATAGAAAAAGGAGATTCTATTTAGCAAAAGCTCTGATTGAAAAAGCTAATTATTGTTTAGGAGGATTTTTACATGCAAAAAGAAACAAGACCTTATGTACCATGGAAACTGGTGGATGATTTTATGACGGAAGCTTTTGTAAAACTTGGCCTTCCTGAAGAAGATGCAAGGCTCTGTGCGGATGTTTTGCTGGAAAGCGACAGACGGGGGATTGAAAGCCACGGCTGCAACCGTTTTAAGCCGATTTATGTGGATCGTATCCGTCAGGGGATTTTAAAACCGGTTACCAAAATTGATATCTTAAAAGAAACACCCACCACAGCAGTACTTGATGCTAATGATGGAATGGGAATGGTGGCAAGCAAAAAGGCAATGGACATGTGTATTGAAAAGGCACATATGTATGGAATGGGAATGGCGGCGGTGAGAAATTCTTCCCATTACGGAATTGCAGGTTACTGGACCGGACTTGCGGTAAAAGAAAATATGATCGGAATTACCGGTACCAATGCAAGGCCTTCTATTGCCCCTACCTTTGGTGTAGAAAATATGTTGGGAACCAATCCCCTGACGTTTTCCATGCCTACAGATGAAGATTTTCCTTTTGTTCTTGACTGTGCAACATCAATTATTCAGAATGGAAAAATAGAATATTATGCCCGGATCGGCCATGACACACCAGCTGGAATGGTAATCGGAAGAGACGGAGAGCAGATGACAGACAGTAAAGATATACTAAAAGCCATCCGCAGCCAAAAGGCCGCCCTGGCGCCTCTCGGCGGTATTGGGGAAGAGTTTGCCGGATATAAGGGATATGGGTATGCAACGGTTGTGGAGCTTCTCTGTGCAGCACTGCAGTCCGGTCTTTTCCTGAAGGAACTGGACGGAAAAGACGAAAACGGAAATATCCGTCCTTATCATCTTGGTCATTTCTTTATGGCAATTGACACAGATGCGTTTATGGGAGCTGAGGCATTCAAAAAGACAGCGGGAGATATTTTACGCAGACTGCGTAATTCGCAAAAAGCGCCGGGACAGGAGCGTATCTATACAGCGGGTGAAAAAGAACATGATGTATGGCTGTACCGTAAAGATAAGGGAGTGCCTATGACAGAGGCAGTACAAAAGGAATTTATGCAGCTTAGAGACGAATTAGGATTGGAGCAGTTCCATTTCCCATTTGAAGCATAAGGCACAGCATCCGGCTTTTTGCAATTGTAAAAGAAAAAGGAGAGGGAATTTAAAAATGGCAAAATATCAATTTATAATTCAATTCAAAAATGGAAGCTGCAAAGCTTGACGTCAATGGAAGCCGGGAATGCCCTGATAAACGGTTTGAATGCCAAAAGACGCCAGGTGAAGGTACAGGATCCGCTGGGAAGAACAGTAACAGCGGAGTATGGAATTATAGATGAGCAGAAAACTGCCGTGATGGAGATGGCCAGTGCGGCCGGAATTACACTTTTGAAGCCGGAGGAAAGAAATCCTCTGAAAACCTCAACATTTGGCGCAGCTCAGATGATCTGTGATGCTATCGGACAAGGCTGCAGAACTTTTTTAATTGGAATCGGCGGAAGCGGGACAAATGACGGAGGGGCATGCGCTTCCTGAGCTTAAGGAATGTTCCTTTTCCATTGCCTGCGATGTAGTGACCCCTCTGTGCGGTGCCAAGGGATGCAGTGCAGTGTATGGGCCGCAAAAAGGAGCTGATGAAACCATGATCCCTCAAATGGATCAGTGGCTCTACAATTATGCAAACCTGACGGAAAAGGTTTTTCAGCATGCAGACAGAAATTATCCCGGTGCAGCCGCTGATGCAGCCCTTTGTAACGAAGCCGGGATAGACGCATTTTTTCCGATCGTAAGAAGTGCGGTTTCCCTGGAGGAGGCAATGGATAAAGAAAATGCAAGGAAAAATATGGCCGATACGGCTGAACAGGTATTCAGGCTTATCAGGGTATTTTTTGCAGATTAGGGGCAGCTTGGGCTGCATATAAAGCTGGTGCAGGAGTTTTTCTCCGGTACCAGCTTTCTTTTGGGTTTCTTTTCTGCTTTGACCTGGTAAAATCGGACTGGTTTCAATGGGATGACTGTGTTATAATGGGAACACTGGGCGGGAATATGGAATGTCTGCGGGAAATTCCCCCAGGAGAGTTTTATACCAATAGAGAAAACGGAGGAAAACTTATGGAAATACTGCACTATATAAGCGGACCGCTGATTGGAGCCGTGATAGGCTATTTTACCAATTATATTGCTGTGAAAATGCTGTTTCGTCCGTACCGGGAGATTAAAATCGGAAAATTTACTCTTCCTTTTACACCGGGAATTATTCCTAAGCGGAAGAATGATCTGGCATCAGCGGTGGGAAAAGCTGTTGGAAGCTCCTTACTTACAGAGGATGACCTGTCACAAATGCTGCTTTCCCAGGCAGTGGAAGACTCTATTACCGATATTTGTGCTGCCCAGATGAAAAGCGCCATGGAGAGTGAGAGAACTATAGAAGAAACGGTTACTTCATTTTTGGGAAAGAATTCCTATGCAGAAAGCAGAATGCTTTTGAAAGACGGCATCAGCGGCAAGATCATGAACTGCATTCGGGAAATGGAGCCTGGTGTCCTTATTGCAGAAGAAGGGAAAAGGGCGGTTATGCAGAAGCTGGAAGGAACCATGTTTGCCATGTTTTTAAGCGATAAGTTGGTTGAATCTCTGGCATCTGAAATAGGAAGCTATGCGGAAAACTATATTTTGGAAAAGGGACCGAAATTTATAGAGAGCCATGTGGAGGATGAAATTTCTGGGATGGAAGAGAAAAGTCTTTCAGAAATCAGCGGCTGGCTGCCCCTTAATGAGGCAGGGCTTCGTGAAAAAATCCGGGTGATTTACAGACAATGCATCCGTAATTTTGCTGGTTCAGTGGTCAGTGAGTTTCATGTTGCAGATATTGTAGAAAATAAGATTAGGGAAATGGACGTAAAAGAGCTGGAAGAGATGGTAATGTCCGTTATGAAGCATGAGCTTGGCATGATCGTTAATCTCGGAGCGCTTATCGGACTTATACTTGGAATATTTAATTTCTTTTTCTGAAAAATAGGGATTATTAGAGAAAAGGTGGGAAATATTATATGGAAGCAAGGAAAATTCTGGAACAATTTAAGGAAGGAAAAATTTCCCTGGAGGAGGCGGAACATTTTTTTCGGAAGCAGCCTTTTGAGGAAATGGAATATGCGAAGCTGGATACCCACAGGGAAATCCGATCAGGCTTTCCGGAGGTGATCTACTGCAGCGGAAAGGCTGATGCGCATTTTGTAAAGATATTCCATAGATTATATGAGGAAAACAAAGAAGTGCTGGGAACCAGGGCGACTTTTCATCAGTACGAACTTGTAAAAGATACGGCGCCGAATGTGATCTATGATGAAATATCACATATTATTAAGGTTGAAAAAAATGATAAAAAAAGAATTGGAAAAATTGCTGTATGTACTGCAGGTACGGCAGATATTCCGGTTGCTGAGGAAGCGGCGCAGGTGGCAGAGTATTTTGGGTCAAATGTGGAGCGTATTTATGATGTGGGTGTAAGCGGCATTCACAGGCTCTTCTCCAGGCTGGATGTGATTCAGGATGCAAACTGTGTCATTGCTGTTGCCGGTATGGAGGGAGCTTTAGCCAGTGTACTGGGCGGTCTTGTGGACAAACCGGTGATCGCAGTGCCCACTTCCGTGGGGTATGGCGCAAGTATGAACGGATTGTCTGCGCTTTTGACCATGATTAATTCATGTGCCAATGGAGTTGCGGTGGTCAACATTGATAATGGCTATGGAGCAGGATATATTGCAACCCAGATCAACAGGATGGGATGCAGGAAAACGGAAGGAGAAGAAAATTGATGGAAAATATGTTATATTTGGAGTGTGCGTCCGGAATCAGCGGAGATATGACGGTTGCCGCCCTTCTGGATCTTGGGGCGGATCAGGAGGAACTTAAGCGAGTTCTTAAAAGTCTTCCTGTAGGCGGATTTGAGACAGAAATAAAGAGAGTAGCTAAATCCGGACTGGACGCCTGTGACTTTTCCGTAAAGTTGGATGCTGACCATGAGAACCATGACCACGATATGGAATACCTTCATGGGACACCGCATGTCCATACCCATGGGGAAAGCCATACCCATGTACATGAACACAGAGGAATGCCGGAAATTCAAAAGATCATCCTGGAAGCCGCCATGACAGAAGGCGCCAGAAATCTTGCCTTGAAAATATTCCGGATTTTGGCACAGGCAGAGGCGAAGGCGCACGGCGTTTTGGCAGATCAGGTTCATTTTCATGAGGTAGGCGCAGTGGATTCCATAGTGGATATTGTTGCGGCGGCAGTTTGCCTTGATAACCTTCATATAAAAGAAGTAATTATTGAAAACCTTTCGGAAGGCAGGGGATTTGTACGGTGCCAGCATGGCCTTCTCCCTGTGCCAGTACCGGCAGTATCCAATATTGTTCAGGCGCATGGGCTGAAGCTTCAAATTACGGAGACTGAAGGGGAGCTTGTAACTCCAACCGGGGCGGCTATTGCGGCGGCCATTAAAACCAGAGGACAGCTTCCCAAAAGTTTTTCCATTCAAAAGATTGGGCTTGGGGCGGGAAAACGTACCTATGACCGCCCAAGCCTTCTGCGGGCAATGCTTATTTCGCCAGAGGAAACAGAAAAAGATAAAATCTGCTGTCTGGAAGCAAACATGGATGACTGTACAGGAGAGGCTTTGGGCTATGCGATGGAAAGACTTTTAGACGCAGGTGCCCGTGATGTCAGTTATACACCGGTTTTTATGAAGAAAAACAGACCGGCCTATCAGTTAAATGTAATCTGCTCTTTGGAAGACGTGCAGAAAATGGAGGAGATTATTTTTTGTGAGACAACGACCATTGGTATCCGTAAAGTAGAGATGGAAAGAACGGTTCTAAAACGGCACATAAAAAAAATCATGACGCCTTTCGGGGAGGCGGCTGTAAAAGAATGCATGCTTCCGGATGGGACAAAGCGCTTCTATCCGGAGTATAACAGTGCTGCCGTTCTTGCCGGAGAAAATAACCTGTCTTTTCAGGAAGTATTTCAGATAATATCAGAAAGAAGTGAAAGCAATGAGTGACCATGTAAAAACAGGGCTGGTATTAGAAGGAGGTGCAATGCGGGGAATTTATACTGCAGGGGTTTTAGACGTGCTGATGGAGCACGGAATCACCTTTGACGGTGTGATAGGAGTTTCCGCAGGGGCACTTCACGGATGCTCTTTTGTGTCCGGACAAAAAGGCAGAAGCCTCAGATATTATATGAAGTACCGTGCAGATAAGCATTTTATGAGTTTCTGGAACCTGTTAAGGACCGGGGATGTAGTGGGGGAGAAATTTTGCTATCATGACATTCCGGAACGTCTGGATCCTTATGATTATGAAGCTTTTCTAAAATCCAAAACAAAATTTTATGCAGTCTGTACCAACCTGGAAACAGGAAAAGCCGAATATATGCAGATCAAAGATATGCGGAATGAAGTGGAGCTTATGCGCGCTTCTGCCTCTATGCCCTTTGTATCCAGAATAGTTCATTTTCGGGGAATGAAGCTTCTGGACGGCGGGTGCGCAGACAGTATTCCTATAAAGGCATTTCGCCGTATGGGATATCGGAAAAATGTGGTGGTTTTGACCAGACATGATGGTTATCAGAAGAAACCGGAAAATCCAAGACTGGTAAAATCCGTTTATTACAGATATCCAAGGTTTGTGAAGACTTTATGCAGGCGTCATATTCTTTATAACCGTACCATTGAGGAAATTCATCAGCTTGAAAAGGAAGGGGATATTTTTGTGATTCGTCCAAGCGTGGAACTTACCATCGGGCGTATGGAGAAGGATCCGGAAATTATCCGCCAGGTATATGAAATCGGTAAAAGAGATGCAGAAAATATTCTGCCAGACTTGGAGAAGTGGCTTCAAAAGCCTAAAACAAGCTGATGGGTATAAAAAATTTATTGCCAAATCCTGTCGTATCATGTATAATGTTCAAAAATGATATCTGGATAAGCAAAATATACCCTTACCGGCGACCCATAAATTTCATGCTCCGTATGGGTGCTGCAGGACGGGATGATAAATATGTACAAAGGTGTACAGCGACATCAGCCGCGGTATGCCTTTTCTTTTTTCATAGGAATTTGTTCTTTCGGCAGTAAGGGATAAAATATCTTTTGCCCAAGCATCATAAGATATCTTTATAGAGATGGGGGAGGAAAAATATGTTAGAGACTATTACAAATGTCATTAACAGCATTGACAAATTTGTCTGGGACTGGTGGATGATCATCCTGCTTTTGGGAACACACATTTTTATGACGATCCGCACCGGATTCATTCAGAGAAAGATTGGAACAGGTATTCGGCTCTCTGTATCAAAGGATCCTGATGCAGAAGGGGAAGTGAGCCAGTTTGGTGCGCTGACAACGGCTCTTGCATCTACCATCGGAACCGGTAATATCATCGGTGTCGGAACAGCGATCGCTATCGGAGGACCTGGTGCAGTTCTTTGGTGCTGGCTTACCGGTGTATTCGGGATTGCAACTAAGTACAGTGAATCTTTGATTGCCGTGAAATATCGTGTAAAAACAAAAGACGGCCGTATGCAGGGCGGCGCCATGTATGCATTGGAGCGCGGGCTGAATATGAGATGGCTCGGCTTAGTTTTTGCATTTTTTGGAGCGTTTGCATCCTTTGGAATCGGCTGTGCTACCCAGGTAAATGCCATTGCTACCGTATGCAAGGAAAACCTGCACATTGCACCTGTGCTGATCGGTATTGCAGTTGCAGCGCTGACTGCTTTGGTTATCTTCGGCGGAATCAAATCTATTGCTAATGTATGTGAGAAACTTGTTCCGTTTATGGCCTTTTTCTATGTGGTAGGCTGTGTGATCATCCTTGGGCTTAACTATGACTTTATTATTCCTGCAATTCGGAAGATTTGCGAGCTTGCTTTTACACCAGGAGCAGCTGCAGGCGGTCTTGTTGGCCGCGGGATCATGATGGCAATGCAGTATGGTATTGCAAGAGGATTGTTCTCCAACGAATCCGGTATGGGCTCTGCACCTATCGCTGCCGCAGCAGCACAGACCAGAAATCCGGTTCGTCAGGCTTTGGTATCCAGTACTGGTACTTTTTGGGATACAGTTGTAGTATGTTTGATGACAGGTCTTGTTCTGGTTACCAGCATCATGAAGAATCCTTCTATCGACATGAGTACGGTTTCTGACGGCGGTGTTCTTACGACACTGGCCTTCCAGCAGATTCCGGTTTTAGGACCTGTGATTCTTGTAGTTGGCATTATTTCCTTTGCGTATTCTACAGTTCTTGGATGGGCTTATTATGGAGAGCGCTGCGTGGAATATTTTTCCGGAAGGAAGGGGTTGATTCCTTATCGTATCATTTATGTTGTGGTTGCTGCAATCGCACCGGTTGTTTCTCTGAACCTGGTGTGGACCATCGCAGATATTCTGAATGCGCTTATGGCAATTCCTAACTTGATCGCTGTATTGCTTTTGTCCCCGATTATTGTTAAGGAAACAAAGAAATATATTAACAATTTGGATGCAAAGGATGATACGAAGATACCGGTTGTAGATAAATAAAAGATGCAGACAAAGAAAAACAGCAGATAAAGAAATATGAAATGCCGCTGCATTGCAGGATCAGTACTGATCCGTGATGCGGCGGTTTTTTGGAGGATATGTTTATGGAAGCGGTTTCACAGATGACGGTCTGGGAAAAGCGAACTGTAAAAGAAGATTCGGGGAAAACCCTGGAAAAATTTTTAAGGGAATCCGGTTTTTCTAAAAAGGAAATCAGCCGCCTGAAATTCCGCCGGGAAGGAATAAAGGTAGACGGAAAGCAGATGCGAAGCACAGAAATATTAAAGGAAGGACAACGTATCTGCCTTAGGCTGGATGATGACGTGAAAACAGACTATGCAGTTCGGAGGGATTTGCCGAAAAGTCATATCTGTTATGAAGACAGAGATATTTTAATCCTGAATAAACCTTCCGGGATAAGCTGTCATCCGGGAAGAGGACATTTTGATGACAGCTTAGGCGCCCAGGCCGTGTCATATCTCAGGGCAAAAGGAGAAGAGAATGCTCTGCGGCTTGTAGGGAGGCTGGATAAAGATACGTCAGGTGCTGTGGTTTTTGCCAAGAACCAGGCTGCGGCTGCGAGACTTTGGAAGCAGAGGGAAAGGGGAACCTTCCATAAGACCTATATGGCTCTTATACACGGCATTTTAGAGAATGGTGAGGGAAAAATCACATTTCCCCTGGAGCGTGTGCCCGGTGAGAAGAATCGAATGAGGGCAGCAGAACAAGGAAAAGGGGTAAGTGCGGTTACATTTTACAGGACAATACATATTTTTGATACGGATACAGAGAAGATATCCCTTGTGGAATGTACTTTGGAGACAGGACGCACACATCAGATCCGAGTGCATATGGCTTGTCTTGGGCATCCGATAATTGGAGATCCATTTTACGGCTGGGAAGACAGGGCAAAATGTCTTTGTCTTCATGCGGGAAAAGTGGTTCTTCGACAGCCCTTCTCAGGAGAATCTATATGTATACAGATTTTTTCCCCTTTTTTACCAGATAGACCTTGACTATTTGGAAAGAAGTCTATAAAATAACTATGTGCGTATAAAACATATATTTATGAGTAAAGAACAAAAAAATAGGAGGAAAATGTAAAATGGCAAAATGGGTTTACATGTTTACAGAAGGTAATGCTACTATGAGAAACCTTCTGGGTGGTAAAGGTGCCAACCTTGCTGAAATGACAAACCTTGGTCTTCCTGTACCGCAGGGCTTCACTATTACAACAGAAGCTTGTACGCAGTACTATGAAGACGGAAGACAGATCAATGACGAGATCATGGGTCAGATCATGGAAGCAATCACCAAAATGGAAGGAGTTACCGGAAAAAAATTCGGTGATAAAGAAAATCCTCTGCTTGTTTCCGTTCGTTCTGGTGCCAGAGCTTCTATGCCAGGCATGATGGATACTATCCTGAATCTTGGTTTAAATGAAGAAGTTGTTGAAGTATTAGCTGCAGGATCCGGCAACCCGCGCTGGGCTTGGGACTGCTACAGAAGATTTATCCAGATGTACTCTGATGTTGTTATGGAAGTTGGTAAGAAATATTTTGAAGAGCTTATTGACAAAATGAAAGCAGAAAGAGGCGTTACTCTGGACGTTGAACTGACAGCAGACGACTTGAAAGAGCTTGCTAACCAGTTTAAGGCTGAATATAAAGAAAAAATTGGTGCTGATTTCCCAACTGATCCGAAGGAACAGTTAATGGGCGCTATCAAAGCTGTATTCCGTTCCTGGGACAACCCACGTGCAAATGTATATCGTCGTGACAATGATATCCCATATTCCTGGGGTACTGCAGTTAACGTACAGATGATGGCATTTGGTAACATGGGTGATGACTGTGGTACCGGTGTTGCATTTACCAGAGACCCTGCTACAGGAAACAACGGTCTGTTCGGTGAGTTCCTGACCAATGCACAGGGTGAAGACGTAGTTGCTGGTGTTCGTACACCTATGCACATTTCCGAAATGGAACAGAAATTCCCGGAAGCATTTGTTCAGTTTAAGAACGTTTGCAAGACTTTGGAAGATCACTACAGAGACATGCAGGATATGGAGTTTACCGTAGAGCATGGCAAACTGTATATGCTTCAGACACGTAATGGTAAGAGAACAGCTCAGGCTGCTTTGAAAATCGCTTGTGACCTGGTAGACGAGGGAATGAGAACTGAAGAAGAAGCAGTTGCAATGATCGACCCACGTAACCTTGATACCTTACTGCATCCGCAGTTTGACGCTGCCGCATTAAAGGCGGCTACTCCGATCGGAAAAGGCCTTGGCGCTTCTCCTGGAGCTGCATGCGGTAAAATCGTATTCACAGCAGATGATGCTGTAGAATGGGCAGAAAGAGGAGAAAAAGTCGTACTTGTACGTCTTGAAACTTCTCCGGAAGATATTACAGGTATGAAATCCGCACAGGGTATCCTGACTGTTCGTGGTGGCATGACTTCTCACGCAGCAGTTGTTGCTCGTGGCATGGGTGAGTGCTGTGTATCCGGCTGCAGCGATATTGCTATGGATGAAGAGAATAAGAAATTCACATTAGGCGGCAAAGAGTTCCACGAAGGAGACTTTATCTCCATTGATGGTACTACAGGTAATATCTACGAAGGAACCATCGCTACTGTTGATGCTACCATCGCTGGCGAGTTCGGCAGAATCATGGCTTGGGCTGACAAATACAGAACTCTGAAAGTTCGTACAAACGCAGACACTCCAGCTGACGCTAAGAAAGCTGTTGAGCTTGGTGCAGAAGGTATTGGTCTTTGCCGTACAGAGCATATGTTCTTCGGTGAGGGACGTATTGATGCATTCCGTGAAATGATCTGTTCTACAACTGCTGAAGAAAGAGAAAAAGCTCTTGAGAAGGTTCTTCCATATCAGCAGGAAGACTTCGAAGGCCTTTTTGAAGCATTGGAAGGCAACCCTGTTACAATCCGTTTCCTGGATCCGCCGCTTCATGAGTTCGTTCCGACTGAAGAAGAAGATATCAAGAAACTTGCAGAAGCACAGGGCAAGTCTGTCGAAGATATCAAAGCAGTTATTGAGTCTCTGGTAGAATTCAACCCGATGATGGGTCATCGTGGATGCCGTCTTGCAGTTACCTATCCGGAAATTGCTAAGATGCAGACAACCGCAGTTATCCGTGCAGCAATCAATGTAAAGAAAGCTCATGCTGACTGGAATATTAAACCAGAGATTATGATCCCGCTTATTGGCGATATCAAAGAGCTGAAATATGTGAAGAAATTTGTTGTTGAGACAGCAGATGCTGAAATCGCAGCAGCAGGTTCCGATCTGAAATATGAAGTTGGTACTATGATCGAAATCCCAAGAGCAGCTCTGACTGCAGATGATATTGCAAAAGAAGCAGACTTCTTCTGCTTCGGTACAAACGACCTTACCCAGATGACTTACGGATTCTCCCGTGATGATGCTGGTAAGTTCCTGAATGCTTACTATGACGCTAAGATCTTCGAGAATGATCCATTTGCAAAACTTGACCAGATCGGTGTTGGTAAGTTAATGGAAATGGCTATTAAATTAGGAAAACCGGTTAACCCAGAACTGCACATCGGTATCTGCGGTGAGCACGGCGGTGACCCGACATCCGTGGAATTCTGCCATAAGATTGGTTTGGACTACGTTTCCTGTTCTCCATTCCGTGTTCCGATTGCAAGACTTGCAGCAGCACAGGCTGCTATTAAACAAAGATAGGCTATCGTCCCGTTAGAGGAAAACTGAATAGACTTATCATATGTACGGTGAGAATGCTCGTCATTCTCACCGTATTCTTTTATGTCGGCAGTTGCTTTGCCTTTTCGTCCCTCAACAGAACCGATAATCGCCTGTTTTTTATTCTGCGTAAAGTTCAAATCCCAGCGGTAGTGCCCGTTATCAATCGGAGTAATTCGGGAAACAAACTTTTCAATGATGTTTTCGTCGATTGTAGGTCTAGAAAAATCAATCATTTCGTCAAGAGCGGCCTTGATAGCGTTCATATCGAGAGATTCAGCGAGTTCATCCGAAACAGCATTTAGTCTGTCAAGTTCTTCGTTTAGAGTGGCGAGCTCATTTTCTGCTTTTTGCCGTAATTCTCTGAATTTCTCTTTGGATATTTCACCGTCTGCGCGCATAGTAATCAAATTATCCAAAGGGGTTGCCGCCGAACAAAAGAGTTTCAAAATCCGCTACTCCGCTTTCCATTAAGAATGAAACGACCTCGGCGTCCGATGAAGCACCGCCTCCAGCCAAAAATTCATCGAATCCATAATCCCCGGTATATCTGACAGCAGACAACCCGTCCGTCAATTCTGTAATTTCTTCCGATAAAACAATATCATTTGTTTGTTCCTCTCCCGGCGTGTTGGATATCCCATGATTGCCATTGTGGATAGACGGTGTTTCTTCATTTTTACTGCTGCAACCAGCAAAGGCTGTTATCAAAAATAACGCCGCCAGTAAAATAGTTAATTTCTTTTTCATTGTGAACGCTCCTTACGCTAAGTGCTTTTCTGATAATTTTATTATATCTGCGGTCAGTTAAAATAGCAAATACTTATATCAAATACATTCCTATGCTTGACACACATATTAGTTTTGTGCTATGCTATAAGCATACAAGGAGGTATCTTTATGGAGTTTCGAGTGTTGCAATACTTTTTAGCTGTTGCAAGAGAGGAAAACATTTCAGGTGCAGCAGAATTTTTACACCTTTCACAACCCACCTTGTCACGCCAACTTAAAGATTTGGAAGATGAACTTGGTAAACAGCTATTCATTAGAGGTAACAGAAAAATAACCCTCACAGAAGAGGGTATGATACTGCGCAAGCGTGCGGAAGAAATTACAGAGCTTGTCAAAAAAACAGAAGATGAAATTATTTCATCGGACGATGCTCTTGCCGGAAATATAACAATCGGTGCAGGTGAAACGGACGGAAATCGTTTCCTGATAAAAGCCATGAACGCTATACAACAGGACTATCCTCTTGTGCATTTTCACATTGTAAGCGGCGATAAAGAGATGATTACAGAAGCCATTGACCGTGGCTCTATTGACTTTGGAATCGTTTTTGGAAATATAGATACTGCAAAATATGACTCAATACCGATTGACTATAAAGATACTTGGGGCGTTTTAATGCGGCGTGATGCGGAACTTGCCAAGAAAGAATTTATAACGGCAGAGGATTTAATGGATAAGCCTCTTATTATTTCAAGGCAGGCCTTTCAAAATTCAGAATTAAAAAATTTCTTCCACACAGAACAGGAGAAGCTGAATATTGCAGCTACTTACAGTCTGCTTTTTAATGGTTCGCTAATGGTAGACGAGGGATTGGGATATGCGATATGTTTTGATAAGCTCGTGAATGTTTCAGGCGATAGCAACTTGTGTTTCAGACCGCTTAAACCAAAGATTAAAGCACACATGGGTATCATTTGGAAAAAGTATCAGGTATTTTCAAAACCAGCACAGAAGTTCTTGCAGAAATTACAGGAAACAGAATAGATGATATGTATAAAGCCGTCTGCTTTTGCAGGCGACTTTTGCTTTTAATACTGCGGCACACCGTACCCCAATATCTCATAATACCCAACGGCATAGTGATTTTCTCGGCAGCTATCGCCGGAATTGCCCTCCACGGTGTAAACTGTTCCATTCTCGACTTTTTCAACGATTCCCACATGGTCGGATTCTCCGTCCTGCGGGCCTGACGAACCTTTGTTGTCCCAATCGAAAAAGATAATATCACCGGGACGGGGTTCGTAGCTGTTGTCCTGCCAAAGTCCGCGATCTCTGAACCATTCGACACCCCAAACACAGCCTGCAAATTTTGGGATAACGCCTGCGTCGATATAGCCGCACTCGTTGGCACACCACGAAACAAAGCAAGCACAGCCGTTCAAAGAGTTCATCCAGCGGCGAAGTGTATTCGTCCATATCCTCTCTGACATCAGCCGCACGCAGCATTTCCATAACCATCGGAAAATTCTGTTCGTCGGGCGGTGCCTCATACTTCAAATAGAAAACGAGCGCCAAGAGCAGCATACTTGCCGCCGTGTCCCAGAACGGGTCATTACTCTGTGAACCTTTGGGCGTCGTGCTTTTGAACAGGTTTGTTACAAGCCTCTGTACATCGTTGTCGTCACAGAGATACACAAACGGATTGTAGCAATGGCTTTTCTCCATATTCAGAAGATCAAGCACCCGCACCTCATAGCCTTTTTGTTTCAGTAAATACCCTGTGTCCCGCAGCAGTTCGCCTTTCGGGTCCAGCACAACGAAGCTCGTATTTGCCTGACAGAGATTCGGTTTTGCATAGAACCTTGTTTTTCCCGCCCCGCTGCCTCCCACGACAACTGTATTGAGATTGCGGCGGTGCTTTCGGCCGTCCAGACCTACACGGACATTCTGCGTAAAAATCTTGTTGTCCTCCGGCTTTATTGCCCGATATTTCTTGTTGACGGTTCTTGCATTGCCCCATTTAGCCGATCCGTGTTCTTCGCCCCTGCGGTAGTTGCGGCGGGAAGATAGGAATACGCCGATAGAAAGACCGTACACACAAAGCAAAACGAGGACAGTTTTTACGCTGTCCCCGCAAAGCTCTATATGAAACGGGTCGTTCATTGCCGCAGGAAACCGGGCAAGGATTTCGGGCAGTCCTCCGCCGGCGGCGGGAGCGATTAAAAGCCCCAGCCACACAACGGGGAGAATCCCGAACAGGCAGAGGACAAGAGGATTATTCCCGCGCTTCATCGTTCCTGCACCTAACCTTTTTTGTAGGGGCGTCGATTGCTTTTAAAAGAACCTCGTCAACAATATCGGTGGGGCGTTCTTCTTCCAGCAGGTCATTTCGCATTTCATTTAAGGCATTGATAACAACGCCGTGTTCGTAACGGTCAAGGGTCAATACCCGTTTTTCTGTTTTCTCCATAGTCAGCGCTCCTGTTCCGCATTGCGGGGCGCTTTGCTCTTTTCCAGCGCCCTTGTCATTCTTGCGGAAATGTCGTAGGCGGTATCTCGGATTTCGGAAAGCTCGGCGCGAATTTCCTGCGGGTCGTCGGTGCGGAGAAAATCAGTGGGATTCTCAAAACTGTAATCGCTCACATCAGCGCCGAACTCTTTGCCGAGAATATACGAAACGCAATGCGCCTTAAAGCCGGCATTTTGCGGGTCGTATTCCTCGCTTGTCTGTGCAAGCTCCGCTTGTGCCAGCGCCTTTGATACCTCGCAGAACAGATTGTTTGCCTCCATTCCGCGGCAGACAAAAATAGCCTTTTGCTCGTTGTCGTAAAGAGCGCCAAACCCGTCGGGCAGCTCATCGACAGACTGAATCGGCACAGGCTTTTTGTAAATGAGAGCGCCAAGCAAAGCCCTTTTGAGCGTGTGGCAAAAAAGTACAATGTTGATTTTGCCATAAAGAAAGACAAGACAACCGTGCCGCCAAAATATGTGGTGCTTTTCAAGGGCAGGGATGCTGACGCAATCGCACAGGCATTCAAAGAATTTGTTTATGGCAATGAGAAAAAGAAAGGCAGGGTTTCCCTGAGAGAGAAGCTGAAGCATTTCAAAGACGCAGTATCACAGGACAAAAACCGGGAGCGGAGCCGGGAGAAGAACAAGGACAGGGGGCAGAGCCTATGAGTAATATAATAAACGGCATTGCCAAAGACTTAAAATCAATCCCCAAAAAGCTCAAGGAAAAGACCGGGAATATTGACAAAAAGAAACTTATCCTTATGAACCTGCCTTATGTGCTTGCAGGATATTTCTGTGACAAAGTGATGTATCTGTGGCGGGTGTCGCCGGGGCAGGACGCTTCCGCAAAGATGATGGCGGTCATGGCGGGGATGGAGGACTTATTTTCCAACCCGTTACCAAGTTTCCACCCAAAGGATTTGTTGATTGGGGTGTGCTGCGGTATCGCTTTAAGGCTTATGGTATATTTCAAAGCCAAGAATGCCAAGAAGTTCCGGCAGGGTGTGGAGTACGGTTTCCGCAAGGTGGGGCAACGCAAAAGACATAGAGCCTTACATGGATTCTGTATTCGAGAACAATATCCTGCTGACACAGACAGAGAGGCTTATGATGTCAGGCAGACCGAAACAGCCGAAGTATGCAAGGAATAAAAATATCCTTGTGATTGGCGGTTCCGGCTCCGGCAAGAAAAAGGCAGTCCTAAACAAAGAGGAAACCGCCATAGCGCAGGGAAAGCAGGACTTAATCAAGCAGGCGTTCCAGGACTGGATCTGGCAGAACCCGGAGCGCAGGCAGAGATTGACGGCCTATTACAATGAGAATTTCAACGCCATCCGGCCGAGGGAATATGACGGGAGCCATTTGAATTTCTATGGCATGAACCCGGAAATTAAGTTAAGGCAGCACCAGAAAAACGGGGCTGCCCGCATCATTTACGGGGGGAACAGCCTGCTTGCCTATGTGGTGGGAGCCGGGAAAACTTATACGATGGTTGCGGCGGCGATGGAGTGCAAGCGGTTGGGACTCTGCAACAAATCCATGATTGTGGTTCCAAACCACATCATAGAGCAGTTTGCCGCCGAGTGGCTCCAGCTCTACCCTGCCGCCAGACCGCCGATATGCTGAACCTGCCCGTGCCGGAAGCGGAATACAAGGTGGTGGCGGTAAAACCCAGCGAGATACAAAAGGATATGGTACAGACACTAGGGGAACGGGCGGAGCGTGTGCGAAACGGCATGGTGAACCCCATGCAGGACAATATGCTCTTGATTACCAATGACGGGCGCAAGCTGGCGTTAGACCAGCGGCTTACGAATGAAATGCTGCCGGACGAGCCGGAGAGCAAAGTCAATGCCTGCGTCAACGAAGTCTACCAATTTTGGGAGGAGGGGAAGGAGCAGAAATTAACACAGTTATTGTTCTGCGATTTGTCCACGCCAAAGAATGACGGGACATTCAGCGTCTGCATTGTCCGTAACTTGACAGATGATGAAGCCATTATAATTATGGTAGATTCAAACCTGCAAAGAGAGCAGATATTGCCGTCAGAGAAAATGAGTACGTAGCGGACAAGTATGCTTTTGATCTTGGCTACGGTTCTATTCTCGCAAGTGTTTTAGATCGGCACATGTGTACTGCACCAGAAAACGGACTTTTGAAAGCATTGTATGCTACTCATCCCCACAGTGATGATCGAATAGCAAATTTGCAAGAACTTGGTTCTGATTACAGCCGGTACTGATAAGAATGAGTGGATAATCCGCATACTTGCTATGCAAGTGATTTTTTATATACCCATTGGTATAATGTGAGGACTATACTGCCTATATTGCCCTGCTTTGATATAAAGCGGGGCTTTTCTGTTGTGGTATAAATAAAATTTCGCAACTATATGCGAAAAACTCTTGTACTAAGACAAATTCTGTGCTATAATATACTTGATACATTTTACACTGCCAAGGTGAGGCTATGTGCATCCTTGGGCTTGATGACATTGGAGGATGAAAATGTCAATCTCATACAACAGATTATGGAAGTTATTGATAGATAAGAATATGAGCGTTGCCGAAATGCGCAGAGCTGCTGAAATTGCACCTAACACCGTCACCCGAATGAAAAAAGACCAGGAAGTGACAATGACCGTGTTGGAGAAGATTTGCGAAGCATTGGATGTCGATTTCGGGGACATTGTGGAATATAAAAAATAGCGAAAACGGAGGTCACTCATGTTAAAAGATAAGAGCTTGACGTATGTGACGCTGTTTAGCTCTGCGGGTGTTGGCTGTCATGGTTTCCAGATGGAAGGATACCACTGCATTGCAACAAACGAGATCATCGAACGTCGTATGCAGGTGCAGCGTTACAATCATAAATGTGAATATGACTCCGGCTATATTGCCGGCGATATTACGTCTGAGGATATTAAACAGCGGATTTACGATGAAATCCATATGTGGGAGAAAAAGGGCAATGATCGTGTAGATGTAATCATTGCTACTCCTCCCTGTCAGGGTATCAGCGTTATCAATCACAAAAAGAACGATAAGGAAATCAACAGAAACAGCCTTGTGGTTGAGTCTGTAGAAATTATTCATAGAATTAAGCCGCGCTTTTTCATTCTTGAGAATGTGATGGCGTTTCAAAAGACGCTGTGCATTACTCCGGATGAAAGGATCGTTCCTATTGGAGAGTATGTCCGCGAGGTGCTTGGAAAAGACTACATCATTTCCGGGCGAATCTTAAATTTTATGAATTATGGTTCTAACTCATCCAGGACGAGAACCTTAATGATCGGCGTGGATAAAGCATATAGGAACAACATTACACCCTATGACATATATCCTGAGTTCAGGACAGAAAAGACACTGCGGGATGTAATCTATGGTTATCCAAGGCTTGAGTGGGGTGAAATATGTGCAGATGACTTTTACCATGCATTCCGCACATATAAGCCTGAAATGCGAGAGTGGATTCATGATTTAAAAGAGGGCGAGTCAGCGTTTGACAATGCTAATCCCGCAAAACGTCCACATAGAGTGGTGGATGGAAAGATAGTAGAGAACATCAGGAAAAACAGAGATAAATATACGAGGCAGCCTTGGGATCGCTTCGTTCAGTGTGTCCACACCCGCAATGATCAATTAGCTGCGCAGAATACAGTCCACCCAGAGCAAGACAGGGTATATAGCATCAGGGAGTTAATGGCGATGATGACTATCCCTGATGATTTCCGATGGGTGGATATGAGCCTTGAGGAACTGAATGCGCTCTCGGAAAGAGAAAAGCAGGATATCTATAAAAACCACGAAATAAACATCCGACAGTGTCTGGGTGAGGCTGTGCCGACTGAAATCATGCGACAGCTTGCAGTGGCAATTCGCAGCAGACTGGAGCAGAAAAGATGTGAATCCATTGAGATCAACAGGATTATTGCGGATTATCATCTGGATGAAAGGGAAAATCTGTGTTCTTTTTTAAGGGATAATCCTTTGGCTCTGGATGTTGCATCTCTTATGCGAATCACGGAACTTTGCAATGCCCGCAGGGAAAAGAATGCTGCTTTTTACACCAATAAGTTTATCGTGAACGAGATCATGGGCAGTCTGCCGACGTTCAGCAAGGACGAAATTCGGATATTAGAGCCGTCTGTAGGAGCAGGCAGCTTCATCCCGTTCTTATTTAAGAGATACGAGGATGTTCCCCATGTCATACTTGATGTGGTAGATATCGATCCAGATAGCATTGAAACACTCGATATAATTTTGGGAAAGCTTGATGTTCCGCAAAACTTTACCATCAACAGAGTATGCCATGATTTTCTTACCTACCAAGAAACGGTCCGGTATGACCTTGCCGTTGGAAATCCGCCTTTCTCAAAGTTGAAAGGAAGAACGCCGGAAATCGACCTTGCTCTTGCAGCAAACGCAAACAGGATTACAAATAATCTCTCTGAGATGTTCTTGGAAAAATGTATCCGCTGTAGCGACTGTGTTGCCTTGGTGCTGAATAAGACACTTCTCAGTACAGATGAATTTGAGGACACGAGAAATCTTCTGCGTCAGATGAGAATTGAAACCATCATCGATTTTGGGCGGTACGGCTTTACCGGGGTGTCGATTGAAACCATGTGCCTCATTGTATATCCGAAGATGAAGCCGAAAGAAACAACCGTTTACAGCATGAAATTCAATCGCAAGTCTGTCCGAGAGCAGTCTTACCTGACGGATGAGAAGTTCCCATACTTCATCATTTACCGGGATGAGGAGTTTGATGTGGTAGCGGATAAGTTACTGTTTGATGTTTTCTCTGTATTCCGAGACAGACAGATCACAAAGTCGATTACAAGCCAGGAGCAGAAAAACCCTTCTTTGTGGGTAATTAAGGCGCGTAATATTGACGATGACGGCCAAGGCGTCACACATATCTCGGACTATGATGTATATCTGCCGGAGGAGAAAGCTGTCGGGCTTTCCGCTTATCGGTATGTGAACGATGACAGTGTTTACCTCACGCCGAACATGACCTATAATCCGCGAGTCATTGAGAATCTTCCAGGAACTATCCCGGACGGTTCAGTTGCTGTTTTGATTCCGAAGAAACCGCTCCGGCTTACCAGGAGACAAAGAGCGTATTTCTCCACGGATGAATATAGGCGGTTCTACGGAATTGCAAGAAATCTGTCAACGCAGTCCATTAATGTGGATAAGACAAGTGTATATTTTTACGGGGTGTTAAAAGAAGATGACGAGTAACATTTTACAGAGATTTTTGGACGAACATGACTATGACGTCCGCAAAACCGGGAATGGTCGCTGGATTGACCAGAAGTGTGCCTTGGATGCGGTCTGCTTTGTGGCAGACTGTATCGTGGATTACATTCAGAATGGTGGTCAGCAGCCGTTCCAGTCGCCGGATATTTGGCACTCCGAATATGCAATAGAAAACGTACAACATCTGTTCGGCAAGCCGGATCCGACCATAAGAACAACGCTTGATGAATATAACAAGTTCTTCCGGCAACCGATGAAGATGCTGGCGGCCGCCGGAGTGTTGCGTGAGGACGGTGTGGTACATAACACCATTCAGTTCAGCGTAGAAAACATGGATGTGTTGGAGTACATTGCCCTTCGTGAGCGTAACTCATTCGAGTTCCTCTGCCTTTACATAGAAAAAACGCTGAAAGACAGCGGCCTGTGGGACAGCTTTGAGACCTTTTTTGAGTTACAGACAAAAGAGTCTCTGCAGGAGCTAAAGACCAGGTTCTCTGATTTCTGCATCAGATATACGCCTATCAACACAGCGGTGGAGGCAAACCGCATCTTTATCAAGGTACTGAATCCGATTGCCTGCAAACTGCACAAGAAGGGTGCTGAGAAGGGACATCTTTCCAGAGCTATGATTACCTATGACAAGATCATGTATAATCAGACCAACTGGAGGGATGATGCCGTAGGCAAGGATAAGAATGTTGCTCGTGGTGATTTCAATCCGCAGCCGAAGACTGAGCAGATGTATCAGTACCGTATAAGTAGGGCGATGAAGTATCTCCGTAAGTTTAATGATGACCACCGTGAAGGGCTGTCAGAAGTTCTGGATCGCTTCTCGGTTGGAGAGAAAGCGACGCATATGCATCACATCTTCCCACAGAATGAATTTGCGGAGATTGCCGACTACATTGAGAATCTTATTGCGCTGACCAGCGGACAGCATTTACAAAAGGCGCACCCGAACGGAAATACGCAGGTTATTGATAAGCAGTATCAGTATACTTGCCTCATTGCCAAAACCGAAAGTATACGAAAGAACATCATGGCAAACAAGGGCGAGCCGGTCATTTATGACTTTGCTGCGTTTATGTTCGTTTTGGATGTGGGTCTTAGAACGGATTATTTTGAGGCACTGCCATCTTGCGATTTTAATTCCGTAGTAACAGGAATTGAGTTCAATTATTAAGAAACAGAATCAATCCCGTCTTTACTGTTTTTAGAATGGTTGATTCTTGACGGAGGTGATGAATATGGCTAAGAGCAGAAAAAGCAGCAGATATAAGATTGTACCTCCGTCAAAAGGATCTGCGAAGAGAAAGACATCGAAGGCATCAAGAGGCAGAGTAGCTGTAAAGACCGTGGATACTGTTGAAGTGAGCAAAGTACCCGGAGTAAAAATCGTTGTTGGAAAAACTGCTCCACATCCAGCAGTCAGAATAAGGGTTGGAATACCACAATACTCTCCCGTTCAACTTCTGGATAGGTATGCTGAATCGGTCGAGTTCCGCAAATGCGTGGACACAGGGAGATATGTGTTTGCGGAAGGGCGCATGGTACTGCGGTCACCGGATTGTATAGAAGTAGCTGCAGGAAGAATCTCCATAAAAGACAGTATTCGCAGTAAGCTGGATGATTACTGCATCCATACTGAGCGTTCCCGAAAATATCGTACTGGTGTAGTACCCAGGAGAAACCCACATGTTCGCTACAGCATACGTCGGTCGGGGGGGGCACTGTTGAAATCAAGAATGCCGGAAAGTTTTCAGAGATGTCCGTCAAAGACTGGACAAGGCTGATTACGACTGGAGGTGGCGGTAATCTTCCATATGATTTTGGGGATGCCCTGAAACTGCTGATGGAAGAAGGAGAGATTACCGTCGAGCAGCTTGCAGAAACGTCCGGTTTGTCTGAGAAGACAATATCCCGGCTGCGTAGCGGAGAGAATAAGCCGTCCCTCCCTACCGTGATAGCAATCTGCATCGGGCTTTCCTTAGATCCGTTCATAGCAGAACAGCTTGTGATCATTGCAGGATACAGCCTCGGAGGGAAAAAGGCGGACAGAGCATTCAAGCTCATTCTTGGCGTGGCATATTCAATTACCATATTTGATGCAAATGACTTCCTAAAGAAGATGGGGTTGCCCATTTTGAATAAGAACAGAGAGTAGGTGTTTTATGGCAGACAGATCATTTAAGGAATATGTGGCAAATCATTTTTATGATGATCTGTTTGCCGCTGTTAAGGAATAAATAGAAGCAAACTCCGATAGGCTCGATCTGTATTCAAGAGTCGTGTCAAATATTGATGCCGCCGAATTATCCGACATTGATGTCAAAATGGTAGGGGTTGAAGATCAGCCGGAAATGCGGATTCTATTTGACGTGGTTGTCGAAGCTGAGATTGAAGTGTCAGAAACAACTCGGCATTACGATGAATCAGATCTTGTAACGCAGTGGTTTGATATTCGTTGCACCGGCGATCTGGACAAGAAACTCGCAGATTTTGAAATTCTGAATGTTGCCACATACAACCAGAAATCCAAGCATAACCGTCCCCTGTCTGATTCTCTGGTTCCGATTTTATATAAAGACCAGGTTGAAGAGGCGGCCACAGCCTTTTTGAGAAAGAATTATCCGAAAGCACTGAAAACTCCGATGGCTTTGGACGTTTCGGAGTTGGCAAGAGAAATGGGGATGACTATCAAACAGCGTTCTATTATTTCGGATTTTTCTGTGTTCGGTCAGATATGCTTTGAGGCTTGCGACATCGAAGTATTCGATGAAGAGACAGGAGAAACCGTTACAGAGCATTTTGGTGCGAAAACGATTCTTGTTGATCCGAAAGCATATTATCTCCGTAACCTTGGCGCTGTAAATAACACTATTGTCCATGAATGTGTGCATTGGGACAGGCACAGAAAAGCGTTCAAGCTGGAGTAACTCTATAACTCTGAAGCATCCCAGATACGCTGCCTTGTTGTCGGCGGCGTCAAGGATTCTACTGTTCGATCTGCGAACGACTGGATGGAGTGGCAAGCCAACACCCTCGCACCAAGGATACAGATGTCTCTTGGGACTTTTAAGATCAAGGCATTCGAATATATTAAACAGTTTCGCAAAGAAAGAGGCACCTTTGAGCTTGTGGATGTGATGGAGCCCGTGATCGATGCTCTTGCAATATTCTTTTGCGTATCCAGGCAAGCGGCTAAAATCAGAATGGTCGATGCGGGGTACGAAGAAGCAATCGGTGCTTTTACATTCATTGACAGACGGTATGTTCCTCCCCATGCATTCAGAAAAGGCTCTATCGCAAAGAATCAAACCTTTAGCATAAGCGTGGAAGATGCGGCTATCATCGATTTCAGCAATGCAGAATTGGCTGAACAGATTAGTCGGGGCGCTTATGTTTTTGTCGATTCCCACATCTGCCTGAATAAGCCCAAGTATGTCACAAGGCAAGATGATGGCGGCGTGCGCATGACGGAGTATGGCAGACTCCATGTCGATGAATGCTGTCTTGCATTCGATTTGTCGGTAAAGGCGAAAAACAAGTACGGCGAAGAATTCTATAAGGAATGCGTCCTGTTCCGCGATGTCAATTCTGGGATGGAGTTCATGACTTCCTTTTCCAAGGATATCAACGGAAACATTATGGCGGAGGCGGATGCCATTCTGAATCAGAACAAGGAGATTACCGAGGTTCTTCGCACCATTGAGCCGATGACTTTCAAAGACGCCTTGACTTATCTTATGACCTGGGTTGATATTACAGAGGAAAAGCTATCTGAAGAATCACTGATTAACGGAAAGAAAATACAGAGGATGAGAAACCGCGCGGATTATCCCAAGGACATAGAGAGCGTGGTCGCCTTATGTATCGGCATGCATCTTCCGCCGGAAGTAAGCCGAGCCATGATAAGCAAATCGGGTTTCGGCTTCCGTTTTGCGGAAAATGACGCACATATCTTATATAACGCCTTTATCAATAAGTTCTTCATGTACTCCGTAAGGGACTGCAATGCTTTTCTTGTAGCAGAAGGGCTTGATCCCCTTGCCGTGGATACGGACGCAGAATAAAAATATTTTTTGAGCCTTACCGGACACACTGTGTCCGGTAAAAATATATGCCGCAGAGTCTCTCTGTGGGACTTCGTAAACAGAAGTCCTGCAGAGAGGCTTTTTTTATTGCTTTTTCGGGGCTTTTTACGCTCTTTTCCCAGACACCTGGTGTCCTGGGAACATCGGAAATCCTGAGTAAAATGAGGAATACGAGGGGTTGAATTTCTCGGTAGGAAGTAGAAGGAAACCGTCAGATTTCCCCTTCTCCCAAGGCTACCAGATAGGAGCCGGATAAACCTGGTAACAAGCGGACAGACCGCTTTTACATAACAAAATATTTCAATGCCTGATTACGTATAAGGGCAAAGGATACATATATCGGACAAGCTGCTATGATGGAGATACTTGCGGAAGATAACTGTAATGACACTTACGGACTTATCCGTATGTATCAGGCATTAATGTTAAAACAGCCCGAAAATGTGGATATTCCCAGCGAACGTACCGTTTACCGTGTTATGGAAGATATTGGCATCAGCCATCATCCCAGGCGCAAGCCAAACGGAATTACGAAAGCGGATAGGGAAGCCTGTAAATCAGAAAATCTGTTAAAATGTGATTTCATGTCAGAGGAGCCGCTGACCAAGTGCATAACAGACATAACAGAGATCAAAGCCAGCGATGGAAAGCTATATGTTTCCGCTGTTTTTGACTGCTTCGATTCCAGCGTGATCGGCCTGGCGATGGATACCAACAGGAAAGCCCCGTTATGTGCGCAGACACTGAAAAATGCGGCGGAAGCGTATCCAGGCATCCGTGGGGCAATTATTCACAGTGACAGGGGAAACCAGTACACCAGTCAGCTTTACCGGGATGCAATCCATGAATATGGCATCCGGCAAAGCATGAACAGCGCAGGTGGAAGATGTCATGATAATGTCCGCTGCGAAAGCATGTGGGCCAGAATGAAATCAGAAGTTCTGTATATTTTCCCAAAATCAAATAAAGAGTCTTCCGTATTACCTGGATGTTTGAGTGGAAAAATCATTGGAAGTTAAAACTAAAATGTCAAAAAATCGTATTGACATTTCTATTATAAACGTCTATACTGTACTTGTTGAATATGTACGATTATTACAGAGAGTACGCATGGTGAGGTGACTGAATGGAGATTATCATAAGCAATAGAAGTGATAAGCCTATCTACGAACAAATCTGTATGCAAGTAAAAAGTCTTATTATGGATGGCACATTATCTGCTGGCGAAGCCCTCCCTTCTATGAGAGCTTTAGCAAAAGATTTGCATATAAGTGTTATTACCGTTCAAAGGGCATACGAGGATTTGACGAGAGATGGTTTTATTGAAACTGTATCTGGGAAGGGTAGCTTTGTAGCATCACAGAACAGAGAATTTATTCAAGAGGAACAGTTGCGAATTGCAGAAGAACTCTTGCAAAAAGTCGCAGAAATTGGTCGAGCGCATGGCATTAGTTTTGAGCAAATGACGAATATCTTAAAACTATTTTACGAGGAATAATGGGAGGTAACAAGTATGGACAACAACGTTTTAGTGCAGAATTTATGCAGGCAATTTGAGGATTTTTCTTTGGACAATGTTTCGTTCAAAGTCCCTAAAGGTAGGATTGTAGGCTTTATTGGCGAGAATGGTGCAGGAAAAAGCACTACTATCAATCTGATACTAAATGAATTAAAGAAGGATAGCGGGCAGGTACAGGTTTTGGGAATAGACCATACAATTCCAACTGTCAAAGAAAATATCGGTGTTGTTTTTGACGAATGTAATTTTCATGATGTGTTTACAGCAACAGATATTGAAAAAATTTTGAAAGGTGTTTATAAGACATGGGATAGTAACCTTTTTTCGCAATACTTGAAAAAATTCAAAATCCCGACTAAGAAAACGATTGGCGTATTTTCAAAAGGAATGAAAATGAAGTTCTCTATTATCTGTGCTATGGCACATAGACCTAAACTCTTAATTTTGGACGAAGCAACAACAGGTCTTGATCCAGTTGTGCGTGATGAAGTGTTAGACCTATTTTTAGAATTTATGCAAGACGAAGCTTGCTCTATCTTTTTTTCATCGCACATTACTTCGGATATACAGAAGATTGCAGACTATGTGATTTTAATTCATCAGGGTAAAATTATTTTTGAAGAACAGAAAGATACTCTTGTTTACAATTATGGAGTAGCTAAATGCGGAAAAGAAAAATTTGCATTGCTTTCCCCTGATGATTATATTATACACCGCACTACAAATTTGAGTATGGAGTGTCTTGTTCGTGATAAAGAAGCGTTCAAGCGGAAATACAAGAACGTTATTGTGGATAATGCCACATTAGAAGATATTATGCTTTTCTATGTTAAAGGAGGAATATCATGCGAGGATTGATTTATAAAGACGTATCCATTTTCTTCAAGAGTATTGATAAGAAACTTATTCTGATTGCAGCAGCAGCTATTGTTATACCTATTTTTAATGCTGGAATTTATGCCGGTTTATTTGCTTCTGTCATGCTTGCTATGACAATCGGTATGCAAAACATTATGAGTTTTGCAAGTGATGAGAAAGCAAGTTGGAAGAAATACCAATTAGCAATGCCTGTAAGCAGCTTCATTGTTGTAGTGAGCAAATATATATCCGTTATATATACTGTTGCAGTTAGCCTTTTGTGCAGTATTATTTTTAATGCAATATCCAGTATAATTTTCCAAAACTTCCACATTCTTATCTGGCTATTTTCAATCGCAACAGCCGTTATTGTCCCATTGATATGGACGGGAATTTGTTTACCCCTGACCTATTGGTTTGGATTTCGTTCCGCACAAATTATGGGGTTAATTGTGGTGATTCCGATGTTCTACTTTGTGAAATATTTTGAAGATGGACCGGGAATATCTGCAATGTTGAACTCTGCTTACTCATATATGATAGTTGCTACTATTGCTGCAATCTTGATTTTTGGAATTTCTTTAGTAGTAAGTACCGTTGGATATAGCAAAAAAAATTGAAGCGGCGAAGCAATCTATCCAAATAATCGTCAGCTCCGCCATCCAATGCACGCAAATAAGATCCTAATTTCTGCTGGTGCAGGGATTCTGACAATCACAGATAAATATATGGAGCAGTTCAATTCATTATTGCTAAATTATTATAATTTCGGGGAAGATGGAGAATCGAAACCGTTTTTATACGAAAATGCAATGATTGCTTTTTTGAATGGATATCTATATAATAGTTTGTGGTTAGAAATGTAACTTAAGTCAGTACGATAAAAAACAAAAATTGGAGGCATGAAAATGAAATTATCAAAGTGCGGACTAAAAGAGAGAAAATTATGGGAACAGGCAGGGATCTTTCTTCCGGGTTATGATGTGGAGGCAGTATCCGAAAAAGCTAAGAAAGAGCCGGTATGGGTTCATTTTGGAATCGGTAATATTTTCCGCATGTTTATCGGCGGCATTTCAGACGGGCTTTTGGAGGAAGGAATGCTGGATCGGGGCATTACCTGTGTTGAAACTTTTGATTATGAAGTAGTAGATAAAATCTATGAGCCATATGACAATCTGGGATTAAACGTTATTTTGCATGGGGATGGCACACGGGAATATAAGGTACTTGGATCTTTGGCGGAAGCAGTAAAAGCTCAGTCTTCTGATCCGGTACAGTGGAACCGTTTAAAAGAAATCTTTTCCATCCCGTCCCTGCAAATGGTTTCTTTTACAATTACGGAAAAGGGTTATGCACTGCACCGTGCGGATGGCACATGGCTTCCATATGTGCAGTCTGATATCCAAAAGGGACCGGATTATGCGGTTGGGGCTATTGCAGTGTTAGTTGCAATGCTCCATGAAAGGTATCGGGCCGGTAAATATCCTCTGGCGCTGGTATCTATGGATAATTGTTCCCAGAATGGTTCTAAACTCCGCAAATCTGTGCTGACAATGGCGGAAGAATGGAAAAAGGCAGGATTTGTGAACCATGATTTTATCAGCTATATAAGCAATGAAGACGTGATTGCTTTTCCTTGGACCATGATTGATAAGATCACACCTCGCCCAAGTGAACAAATTGCGGAAGACCTGGAGAAAATGGGTGTTGAAAATATGCAGCCGGTTATTACCGGAAAGCAGACCTATATTGCGCCCTTTGTTAATGCGGAAAAGCCCCAGTATCTTGTGATTGAAGATCATTTCCCCAATGGACGCCCGGCCTTGGAAAAAGGGTTCGGCGTGTATATGACAGACAGAAATACAGTCAACCTGTCTGAGCGTATGAAAGTAACGGTATGCTTAAATCCGGTACATTCTGCTGCCGGCCCCCTTGGGGTGGTACTGGGATATGAATTGTTTGCCCATATGTTAAATACTAATGAAGATATGATGAAAATGGCTCGTATGATCGCCTATGATGAAGGCCTCCCTGTTGTGCCTGATCCTGGAATTCTTTCCCCCCAGGCATTTGTAGATGAACTTTTTCAGGATCGTTTTCCCAATGAATATCTGGGTGATACCAACCTCCGTTTGGCTGTGGATGTGTCTCAGATGGTTGGAATCCGCTTCGGGGAGACTGTGAAAGCATATGTGGAGAAATACGGAGATGCTTCAAAACTTACAGCGATTCCTCTTGGAATTGCAGGATGGCTTCGATATATGCTGGCTGTGGATGATGAAGGGAATCGGTATGAGCTTGCGCCGGATCCTATGAAAGAAGAATTGCAGGAACAGCTGCATGATATTGTTGTTGGATGCCCGGAAACCTTTACGGATCAGCTCAAACCAATTCTCTCTAATGAGCGTTTGTTCTTCACTGACCTTTACAAAGCCGGTGTTGGAGAAAAGATTGAAACCATGTTCCGCGAAATGATCGTCGGCCCCGGCTGTGTAAAAGCAGCGATACACAAGTATGTATGAGCTGAATATAAAATGCCTAAATTGCAATTGTATGCGCTGTAAATATGGAAGAAATTCAGGAATTCTAAGATACGCACCAAGCTGGCGGTATATGTGATTTTTGTGGCGCTGACCTGGGGCGCTTTTGAACCTGTGGGATGAATGGGCAAAGCAGGGCAGGCTCTGTTTCACATAAAGACTTATTGGGGAGGCATGATCCATGCAGGTGCAGATACTTTCCGGGAGCTGTACGCCGACCTATATCCTACGAAAATACAAGGATCTTCTGTAAGAAAATACGCATAAAAGAAACGACAGGGTGGAGCAGAAACACCTTGGGATGTCTTCTCTAATATTGACATAAACATAACTTTTTTATATAATATTCTTGGATTATACGTCTGTAAGAAAGGACATATAGGATATGAATAGCAGAAATAGATTTGTGCAGAAAATTCTTATTGTAGATGATTCTGAGATGAACAGAGATATCCTGTCAGAAATGCTTGGAAATGAATATGAGATTATTGAGGCTGAAAATGGGGAAGAGGCCATAGCGATTCTTCAGCAGAAAAATGCAGAGATATCTCTGGTGTTGCTGGATATTGTAATGCCGGTGATGGACGGCTATGAAGTCCTGAGTGTGATGAACAGTAATAATTGGATTTCGGATGTTCCGGTTATTATGATTTCCTCTGAATCCTCAACTGCTATTATTGACCGTGCATATGAGTTAGGTGTGACAGACTTTATCAGCAGACCCTTTGACGCATTGATCGTACGCAGGCGTGTGGTAAATACTATTCTTCTTTATGCAAAGCAAAAAGAGCTTGAGGCTATGGTTGCAGAGCAAATATATGAAAAAGAGAAGAACAGCAGCCTGATGGTAACCATTTTAAGCCATATCGTGGAGTTTAGAAATGGAGAGAGCGGGCTTCATGTGCTTCATGTACAGGCATATACAGAAATCATGCTCAGACATCTGGTGGAGATCACAGATAAGTACAAGCTTACTAATGATGATATTTCCCTGATCGCAAAAGCATCTGCGCTCCATGACATTGGAAAGATATCTATTTCTGATGAAATTCTGAATAAGCCGGGACGCCTGACAACAGAAGAGTTTGAAATTATGAAGACCCATTCTTCTGTAGGTGCAGCTATGCTGAGCGAGCTTTCCGTATATGAAAATGAACCGTTGGTAAAAGTCGCCTACGAAATCTGCCGATGGCATCACGAGCGTTATGACGGGAGGGGCTATCCTGACGGACTAAAAGAAGAGGAGATTCCAATTTCAGCACAGATGGTTGCTTTGGCGGATGTTTATGATGCACTCACCAGCAAAAGGGTTTATAAGAATGCATTTTCCCATGAAACTGCCGTAAATATGATATTGAATGGAGAATGCGGTACATTTAATCCTGTGGTGCTGGAATGCTTTAAAAGTGTTGCAGATGATCTGGAAAAAGAATCAAAAACGGATGCATCCGATTACATACTAAAGAAAGAAATGATCAATGTAACAGATGAAATGCTTCAGCATGGAGAATTTTCCGCATCAGAACGGACGCTGAATATGCTTAAATATGAGCGGATGAAGAGTAATTTCTTTTCTACAGTGTCTAATGAGGTCTGGTTTGAATATACGGAAGCGCCTGCAATGATTACATTTTCCGGTTATGGTGCAGAGAAGTTAGGAATTAAAGAATATATAATGAACCCTATGGAAAGTGAAGAGCTTGGATCTATTATTAACCGGAAAGATATCTTGGCACTTTCAAACATGCTTCGTAATACAACGCCGGATCAGCCGGTTATACAGTACGATTGCGAAGTGAACTGCAATGGGAACAAGGAGTATGTGCGGATTGTTTGCAGGTCAGTGTGGTCTCCGGACGACAACGCAAAATTTTCCGGAGCCATGGGTAAGTTTGTACAGATTGACGAGGAAACCGGATCCAATTTCCTTGAAGATTTTTCGCAGCAGGATGCATTAACCGGTCTCTGGAACTATGAGGCATCTAAGAAACGGATACAGAGAATCCTGGCCAATAAAAAGAATGAGCAGTATATTCTTGCAGTCATTGATATTGATGGGCTGGAGAATGCCAATGAGAAATACGGACATTCTTTTGGCGATTGTCTGCTGCTGCATATGGCAGAAAGAGTCTGCCGAAGGATTCGGAGAAAAGATATTGCATCGCGGGCGGGTGGGGATGAAATCCTGATCTTTATGGAATGTGAATCAGAAATTGAAAAGGCTGTGAACCGTATTTTTGCTGTATTAGGTGAGGAAAATGCGATTTATTCCGTTTCTGTCTGTATGGGAGTTGCAAAAACAGAGAAAGAAACCGATAGCTACGAGAAGCTTTTCCATATGGCGAAGCAGGCATTGCAGGCTGCGAAAAACAGCGGCAAAGGACAATTACGCTTTTATGACAGTTCTATGGAAAATTCTGTTTCGGAACTTTCGCCTATTGATGAAACAAGTTTATAAAATGCCAATATAGGAGGATGGAATAATGAATTTGCAGGAATGTTACAGCGCTATTGGAGGAGATTATCAGGATGCTTTGAAGCGTTTGATGAATGAACGTATTGTACAGAAGTTTGTATTTAAGTTTTTGGATGATCCAAGCTTTGATAATCTGATTCGTTCAATGGATGAAAAAGATTACAAGGAAGCTTTCCGTGCTGCACATACGATCAAGGGAGTATGTCAGAATTTAAGCTTCAGCAGACTTTGCGATTCCAGCAGCCGCCTGACAGAGGCTCTCCGTGAAGAGAAAAGCGAAAACTACCAGGTGCTTTTGGAACAGGTAAAAGCTGATTATGAAAAAACAGCTTCAGGAATCAGAGAGCTGAAGGCCAGCGTATGAAGTGTAAAGGAATCGTATTGGCGTTGGCCTGCGTATTGGTGATCTTATGCGGATGCTCCAAACCAGATAAGGAAGGCGCTAAAATAAAGACAGGTCAGGAAGCTTTGCCTCTTCCGGTATTTTTTGAAGGGCAGGATACAAAGGGCAATGAAGTTACATCTGCTGTTTTTTCAGAATCTAAATTAACTATGGTAAATGTGTGGGCTACATTCTGCAGTCCTTGTTTGAATGAAATGCCGGACTTGGGTGAGCTTGCACAGGAATATGAAAAGAAAGATTTCCAGATCATCGGCGTGGTCAGCGATGTCATGGAAGGCGATGACCAGGAAAAGCTTGACCTGGTGACAGGTCTGATTGACAAAACAGGTGCGGATTATCCTCATTTGCTTTTGAATGAATCTTTATATAATGCGTTTGGAAAGGATGCAGCTGCAGTTCCCACTACCTTTTTCCTAAATGAGAAGGGAATGCTTCTTGATACGGTTGTGGGAGCGAATGAGCTGAATTTCTGGAAAGAGCTTGTGGATGGATTTCTTGATGATATGAACTCCTGATGGTTTGAAATCTTAATAGTATAATGAGAGAACCGGTCTGTCCAGAAGACCGGTTCTCTTTTGCAGGTGGTGCGCAGAGTTATTTAGGAAAGGACTTCATTTTTTAATTCTTCCCCATTCATAAATGCCCGGGCGTTCTGCAGAGTTGTTTCTGCAATATTGGTTAAGGCTTCTTCCGTAAAAAATCCCTGGTGGGAAGTCATTGTGACATTTGGGAAAGAAAGCAGTCTTTGAATGGTAGAACTTTGCAGAATCCGTTCTGACATATCTTCATAAACAAAATCGGTCTCTTCTTCATACACATCCAGTCCTACTGCGAAGAATTTATGATCACGGATACCGCTGATCAGGTCGTCTGTTTTGATCAGACCGCCCCTGGACGTATTCACCAGAATTACTCCGTCCTTCATTTTGGCAATGGTTTCTTCCCGGATAATGTGCTTTGTTTCTTCTGTAAGAGGACAGTGAAGGCTGATGAGATCACTGGAGGAAAGAAGCTCATCCAGGGATACATATTTCAGGAAGTCCAGCTCTTTGTTGGGATAAAGGTCATAAGCAATGACATTCATACCAAATCCTTTACAAATACGCGCCATGGCAAGTCCGATTTTCCCGGTACCGATAATACCGGCAGTTTTCTGGTAGAGATTGACTCCCATAAGCCCGCTCAGTGCAAAATTGTTTTCACGGCATTTGATATAGGCTTTATGCGTATGGCGGTTCGCTGTGAGAACCAGAGCCATGGCATGTTCTGCCACTGCCTCAGGGGAGTAGCCGGGAACGCGGAGAATCTTGATGCCGTATTTTTTTGCTGTTTCCAGATCGACATTATTGTAGCCTGCACAGCGCATAAGAATCAGACGGATTCCGTATTCATGAAGCTTTTCGATCACTGCAGTCCCAAGATCGGCGTTTACAAAGGCGCAGATTCCATCGTAGCCCTGGGCAAGGGATGCCGTTTCCGGGTAAATGTTTGCTTCAATGAACGTAAACTCCATTCCTGGATACTGGGGAAAAAGCTTCTGGAAAAACTGCTCGTCATAATTTTTTGCACCGTAAAATAGAATTTTCATAAATACATGCTCCTCTCTGGAATAATACTCAAAACTGTGCTAAACTGTTTTACAAACAATATAGTATCACATTGATAAGGTATCCTGCAATGTACAAATTATACGGAAGGAGGAAAAAAGTATGCAGGAAGTTTTTATTAACGGAAGGGATTTTGAAACGGCAGAAGAAGTGCATGAGTTTTTAAAGGACACCCTGGATTTTCCGGACTATTACGGAAAAAATTTATCTGCATTGTATGATGTTCTGACAGATTTAAATGAAGATACCAGAATTGTTCTTAATCTTTCCGATGCAGAGGATGACGGAATGATCGAGTTTCTGGAACGGATGGCAGAGGTTGCGACCGATGCTGCTGCAGAAAACGATTATTTGGAAATCATCATTGAGTAATAATAAAAGCATTAAAAAAGCTCTCCTGTGACGGAATAGGCCGCCATGGGTGAGCTCTTTTAAAATATGCTATTTTCCGCCAAGGGAATATAAATCCTCATAAAAACTGGGATAGGAAATATTGACACATTCTGCACCTTTTATTTCCATAGTTCCGTTACAGATTGTTCCGGCTACTGCAAAGGACATAGCTACACGATGATCCATGCAGGAGTCGATCAAAGCCCCGTGAAGAGGCGCACCCCCATGAATGATCATTCCATCGTCTGCAGCTTCAATATCTGCGCCCATGCGTTTCAGGTTATTTACCATAACATCAATGCGGTTGGATTCTTTTACCTTCAACTCCTGTGCATCTTTAATTATAGTAGTTCCTTCTGCAAAAGCGGCCATAACTGCAAGCATAGGAATTTCATCAATCAATGCCGGGATGATGCTGCCTCCGATAGTGGTGCCATGCAGATGACTGGATTGAACCAGAAGATCGGCCGTAGGCTCGCCCTCTTGGCGGACATTCACCAGTGTAATGCGGGCGCCCATGTCCCTGCATACACGGAGAATGCCGTCGCGCGTGTGATTGACCCCAACGTTTCTTATCAGGATCTCGCTGTTAGGTGTCAAAAGCCCTGCTGCAATAAAATAAGCTGCAGAGGAAATGTCTCCTGGAACAGGAATATCCCTGGCTTTTAGTACGGGTGCGGGGGAAATGGAAGCAGTGGTTCCTGTTGAAGTAATATCAGCGCCGAAATAACGAAGCATGATTTCTGTATGATTTCTGGACAGAACAGGCTCGGTTACTCTTGTGACATCATCTGCATACATTCCTGCAAGTAAAATGCAGGATTTGACCTGCGCAGATGAGACAGGGGAGTTGTAAGAAACGGCCGAAAGAGGATGTCCGCTGATCCGAAGGGGAGCACAGCCATTTCCTTTGATGCTGGTGATATCCGCTCCCATGGAGAGCAGAGGGGTTATAATACGCTTCATAGGGCGGGACTGGATGGAGGCGTCTCCGTTTAATTCCGAGATGAAATTCTGGCCTGCCAAAATACCGGAAATCAGTCTGGTAGTAGTGCCGCTGTTTCCTACGTCAAGGACGCTCTTTGGGGCTTGAAGACCGTAAAGCCCCTTTCCATGAACCAGAACTTCATCATCCTTTTCCTCAATCAAAATTCCCATTTTTCGGAAACAGGAGATAGTGGAAAGGCAGTCCGCACCTTTTAAAAAATGGGTAATTCTTGTAGTACCGTCTGCAAGGGCTCCAAACATGACTGCCCTGTGGGAAATGGATTTGTCACCCGGAACAGCGATTTCCCCTTTTAACGAAGTTTGTTTCTTTATTTCCATAATTCTATACCTACCGTTCATATACAATATAATTGCGCTTTTTCAGAAGGGCTACTGCCCGTTTTAGAGCATCTTCCTCATAAAATTCAATTTTCAGAACACCCTGTTCAAATTCTCTGTTGTGAATGATCCCCATATTTTTGATGTTAATATTATCCATGGCAAGAATGGTGGCAATGGTAGCGATTCCTCCTGCCTCATCGGCAATATCCAAATACAGAACATGCAGCTTGCTGATAAGGCCGCTGGAGGTCATATCAATGGAGTCACGATAATCCTTGGAGCTTGCAAACATCTGATACAGGTTGTCTGCTTCCTGATTGTCAATGGTACAGCGAATCTGAATGAGCATGCGGATATATTCATCCAGCACGGAAGAAATATTTTTCGTATTTTCCATGCAAATCTGCTGCCACATCACAGGAGAAGAGGAAGCAATTCTTGTAATATCCCGAAAGCCGCCTGCAGCAATGGTTTTCATATATTCCTGGTCATTGTCAAGAGCATTTACAAGATTCACCAGGGCAGAAGCAATAATGTGGGGAAGATGGCTTACCCCTGCAGTAATATAATCATGCTCCTGGGCAGTAAGGACCATGGGAATGGCCCCAAGGGATGACACCAGTTCCGTAAAGTCTGTCAAATATTCCAGCTCCACCTCTCCGCCTGGGGTGATGATATAGTAGGCATTTTCCAGAAGGCGTTCACTGGAATTAGCAAATCCGCTTCGCTCCGAACCTGCCATAGGATGCCCGCCGATAAAATTCCTTTCCATGCCAAGTGCTTCCACATACTGATGGATGATTCCTTTTACACTGCCTACATCAGTAATAATGCAGCGGTCTGAAATGATTTCTTTTAAATATTTCAGATACTTCAGGTTATGTTCAACGGGAGCGCACAGAAAAATGTAATCACAGGTGCAGTAACGCTCGTCCTGCTCCTCCAAAACGGCATCAATGGTATTGCTGCTTAATGCTGCAGCCAAAGTTTCTTTATGTCTGGCATAAGCCAGAAGGCGGTAATCCGGGTGTGCCCTGCGGATTGCCTTGGCAATGGAACCGCCGATCAGTCCAAGACCGATAAAAGCTATGGTTTTCATGGTAAATATGCATCCTTTCCGATATCAAAATCGTTTGGCCGCCAGCTTTTTGTCATAGAGCTGACGCAATTATACTATATTATAGTGAAAGTCTCTGTTTATTGTAAGAGAAACAGCGAAAAAAGTCAATTGTCGGTGAAATTACCAATGATTTTACAAGAAAAGCACAAAAAAACTTGTTAAAAAGATATAAAATGCTTGAAAGTTGTTCTGATTTTTAGTAGAATATGAACATATTAGACAAACAGGGAGGTATTACATATGGACGTTTTTAGAACTGACCGAATTAGAAATGTAGTCCTATTAGGTCATGGCGGTGCTGGTAAAACTACTTTGGCAGAGGCAATGGCTTATTTGGCAGGAATGACAAACCGCCTCGGCAGAGTTGAGGATGGAAATACAGTCAGCGATTTTGACAAAGAAGAAATCAAAAGGCATTTTTCAATCTCCACCACACTGATCCCGGTACCTTGGAACAAGATGAAAGTCAATGTTCTTGATACTCCTGGGTATTTCGATTTCGTAGGGGAAGTTGAAGAAGCTGTTGGTGCAGCAGATGCCGCAATTATTGTTGTTTCCGGTAAGGCAGGTGTGCAGGTTGGAACTCAGAAGGCATGGGCTCTTTGTGAAAAATACAAACTTCCGCGCATGATTTTTGTAACAGATATGGATGTGGACGATGTCAGCTACCGAAAGGTTGTAGAAGAATTGACAGACCTTTACGGCAAGAAGATCGCTCCGCTGCATTTCCCGATTCGTGAAGACGGAAAATTCGTGGGCTATGTAAACGTTGTAAAACAAGCCGGACGTAAATATATTGATAAAGGCAAAAAGGAACAATGTGATATTCCGGAATATCTGAACGAATATCTTGAAAAATATCATGAAATCCTGATGGAATCCGTAGCAGAGACCAGTGAGGAATTTATGGATCGTTACTTTGAAGGAGATGAGTTCTCCGTAACAGAGGTTTCCGCTGCGTTGGCGACCAACGTACAGGAAGCAAGCATTGTTCCCGTATGTATGGGATCCCCTGTAAACCTTCGGGGCGTATCCAATCTGCTGGATGATATCTGCGGCTATTTCCCAAGCCCGGATAAACGTCACTGCAATGGTATTGCACAGAAGACCAATGAAATCTATGAAGCAAACTACGACTTTGCAAAGGCAAAATCTGCTTATGTATGGAAGACCATCGTAGACCCGTTCCTTGGCAAATATTCTCTTATTAAAGTTTGCTCAGGCGTTATCAAATCCGATGATACTCTTGTGAATGTTGAGAAGGGAGAAGAAGAACGTCTGAACAAGCTGTATGTGCTGGAAGGCTCCAAGCCTATCGAAGTATCAGAACTTCATGCAGGGGATATTGGCGCCATTGCTAAATTAAACAGCGTACAGACAGGCGACAGCCTTGGCACTAAGGCAAACCCGATCCTTTATCCGAAGACCGTTATCTCCACACCTTATACCTATAAGAGATATAAGGCTGTCAAGAAAGGGGATGAGGATAAGATTTCCCAGGCTCTTTCCAGAATGATGAGTGAAGATAAGACCCTTAAGGCAGTAAACGATTCTGCAAACCGCCAGACATTGCTTTACGGAATGGGCGACCAGCATCTGGACATTGTTGTAAATAAACTGAAAGAACGCTATAAAGTAGATATTGAGCTTTCTAAGCCTAAGGTTCCGTTCCGGGAGACTATTCGCAAAAACTCAGATGTAGAAGGCAAGCATAAGAAACAGTCCGGCGGTCATGGACAGTACGGCCATGTAAAAATGCGTTTTGCTCCGTCCGGTGACCTGGAATCTGCATTTGAATTTGAGCAGGTAGTTGTTGGCGGCGCTGTTCCTAAGAACTACTTCCCTGCAGTTGAAAAAGGCCTGCAGGAATGTGTTCAGAAGGGGCCGCTGGCTGCATATCCGGTAGTTGGTGTAAAGGCAACTCTGTACGATGGATCCTATCATCCGGTAGACTCTTCAGAAATGGCATTTAAGATGGCTACCATCCTTGCCTTCAAGAAGGGCTTTATGGATGCTTCTCCGGTTCTCCTTGAGCCGATCGTATCTATGAAGGTAACTGTTCCGGATAAATTCACAGGTGACGCAATGGGTGATCTGAACAAGCGCCGCGGCCGTGTACTTGGAATGAACCCGGATCATTCAGGTAATACGATCATCGAAGCAGATGTGCCTATGCTTGAGATTTACGGATACTCCACAGACCTTCGTTCCATGACGGGCGGAAGCGGAGACTTCTCCTATACCTTCGCACGTTATGAGCAGGCTCCAAGCGATATCCAGGCAAAAGAGATTGAAGCAAGAGCAAACAGTGCTGACGGAAGTGAAGACTGATTTTCCTGAAAAAACTTCCTGAATAAAAACTTCATTCCGAGAAGGGAATTCGTTCTTGACAAATGCTTTGTTACTGGTTAGAATGTCAAGTAGCGAAATAAGCAAAGACTTGGAAGAGGAATAGTAGGAAATGTCATATGTTCAGAGAGCTGCCGGCTGGTGTGAGGCAGTGATGTGATAATTCTGAACTCGCCTTGGAGTTGCCGGAGTGAACGAGGGATTCTTTTGATCCATACCGCAGTAGTTCCGGACGGTCATCCCCGTTACAGGATAAAGAGTGCATCGGAGCTATCCGGTGAATTAGAGTGGTACCACGGCTGCCCCGTCTCTATTTAGAGACGGGGTTACTTTTTTGTTCCATGGTACTTTCAAAAAGATCATTTTTAGGAGGAATAAATTATGGCTGCACCTTACAACCATAAAGCCATTGAAGCGAAATGGCGTACCAACTGGGAAAAAAATCCCGTGAATGTGAACGATGGAAAGAAACCTAAATATTACTGCTTGGATATGTTTCCATATCCGTCAGGAAACGGCCTTCATGTAGGACACTGGAGAGGCTATGTAATCTCTGATGTATGGAGCCGTTACAAAATGCTCCAGGGCTATTACCTGATCCATCCTATGGGATGGGATGCATTCGGCCTTCCTGCAGAAAACTATGCAATTAAAATGGGCGTACATCCTGCCATTTCCACAGCCGAGAATGTAAAGAATATTAAAAAACAAATTAACGACATTGCTGCTATTTATGACTGGGATATGGAAGTAAATACCACAGATCCTGAATTCTATAAATGGACACAGTGGATTTTTGTAAAAATGTTCAAAGAAGGTCTTGCATACGAGAAGGAATTCCCCATCAACTGGTGTCCGTCCTGTAAGACAGGCCTTGCCAACGAAGAGGTTGTAAACGGCTGCTGCGAACGCTGCGGCGCAACCGTGACCAAGAAGAACCTTCGCCAGTGGATGCTGCGCATTACCAAATATGCGGACCGCCTTTTAAATGACCTGGATAAGCTTGACTGGCCGGAAAAGGTTAAGAAAATGCAGACAGACTGGATCGGAAAATCCTACGGAGCAGAGGTAGAATTCCCTGTAGAAGGAAGAGACGAAAAGATCACTGTTTATACTACAAGACCGGATACCCTGCACGGTGCTACCTTTATGGTACTTGCTCCGGAGCATGCCATGGCAAAATCCCTGGCAACTGACGATACAAGGGAAGCGGTAGAGAAATATATTTTTGACGCATCCATGAAGTCAAATGTAGACCGTCTTCAGGATAAAGAAAAAACCGGTGTATTTACAGGAACCTATGCAATTAACCCATTAAATGGGGCAAAAGTTCCTATTTGGCTTTCTGATTATGTACTGGCTGACTATGGTACAGGAGCAATCATGTGCGTGCCTGCACATGATGACCGTGACTTTGAATTTGCAACAAAATTCAATATTCCCATTATTCAGGTTATTGCAAAGGATGGAAAAGAAATCGAAAATATGACAGAAGCATATACTGAAGCATCCGGAACCATGATTAATTCCGGAGAGTGGAACGGTATGGAGTCTGCTGTACTGAAAAAAGAAGCTCCTATCATGATTGAAGAGATGGGGCTTGGCCGAAAGACAGTGAACTATAAGCTTCGTGACTGGGTATTTTCACGCCAGCGTTACTGGGGCGAGCCTATTCCAGTCGTACACTGTCCGAAGTGCGGCGCAGTACCGGTACCGGAAGAACAGCTTCCATTAACCCTTCCTGAGGTAGAAAGCTACCAGCCGACAGGAACCGGAGAATCCCCTCTGGCAGCAATCGATGAGTGGGTAAACACTACCTGCCCGTGCTGCGGTGCTCCTTCCAAACGTGAGACAAATACCATGCCTCAGTGGGCAGGCTCCTCCTGGTATTTCCTGCGCTATGTAGACAGCAAGAACAATCAGGAACTTGTTTCTAAAGAAAAAGCAGACAAATATCTGCCTGTAGATATGTACATCGGCGGTGTGGAGCATGCAGTGCTTCATCTTCTGTATTCCAGATTCTACACCAAATTCCTGTACGATATCGGAGCAATTGATTTTGACGAGCCGTTTACCAAGCTGTTTAACCAGGGAATGATCACCGGTAAAAACGGCATCAAGATGAGCAAATCCAAGGGAAATGTAGTTTCACCGGATGATCTGGTACGTGATTACGGATGCGACTCTTTGAGAATGTATGAACTGTTTGTGGGACCGCCGGAATTGGATGCAGAGTGGGATGACCGTGGAATCGATGGCGTTTCCCGTTTCCTGAAGCGTTTCTGGGGATTGGCTCTTGACAGCATTGAAAAAGATGTCCCTGCAACAAAAGAAATGGTCAAAGTTCGCCATAAGATGGTTTATGAGATTACCCAGCGTCTGGAATCCTTCAGCCTGAACACTGTAATCTCCGGTTTCATGGAATATAACAATAAGCTCATTGAGCTTGCCAAGAAATCCGGCGGTGCAGTAGACAAAGAAACCATTGAGACAGCAGTGATTCTTCTTGCTCCTTTTGCTCCCCATATTACAGAGGAACTCTGGGAAATGCTTGGACATACGGATTCCGTATTCCATACCCAGTGGCCTGCTCATGATGAGGAAGCAATGAAGGATGATGAGATCGAAGTTCCTGTACAGATCAATGGCAAAACCCGTGCAGTTATCAGCATTCCTGCAGACTGCTCCAAGGAAGAAGCCATTGCAAGAGGAAAGGAAGCGATTGCAGATAAGCTTACCGGAAATATCCTCAAGGAAATTTACGTTCCAAAGAAGATTATAAATATCGTTCAAAAATAATTGAGAATAGAAAAGGCGCAGGTAATGAAACATGACCTGCGTCTTTTTCTATTCCGGACAGAAAGATAGAAATACAGGTACATAAGCGTTCTGTGCTAGACTAAACTAAACAAAAGGCAAAAAGAATGAAAGGGTGAATGCTATGGGTAAAAAGAGACGGGACTTTTTGATTCAGTATATTTCTCTGGCTCTGGGAGCCGCCGTTTTCATGGGAAGCGGTTTGACGAAGGCGGTAGCATATGGAGCAGAGCTGGCTGAAGTAAGTATGGTAGAGAGCTGCTATTCAGAACGTCCCTCAGCGGAAGTTGAGAAGCGCATCTTTCATGAGCAGGCGGCGGATTTTTCTGTAAGGCTCTTTCAGCAAACAATGGAGGATGCGGAAGAGGGTAAGAATACACTGATTTCCCCTTATTCCATCATAACTGCTCTTTCTATGTCTGCAAACGGAGCTGCTGGAAATACACTGGCCCAGATGGAAGAGGTTCTGGGGGTTTCTGCACAGGAACTGAAAGATTCTATTTATGCTATGGAACAGGACATTGCTTCTGATGAAGAAAAGTCACTTTTATCCGCCAATTCCCTTTGGATAAAAGAGGACGATGCCCTTCATGTCAGCCAGGAGTTTATTGAGGAAGCGAAGGAGTGGTACGGCGCAGAAGCAGAAGCAGTTCCCATGGATGAAACCACCTTGCAGAGAATCAATGGCTGGGTAAATGAAAAAACGGACGGCATGATTCCGGAAATCCTGAATAAGATTCCGGATGATGCAGTGCTGTATCTTATAAATGCCCTGGCTTTCCATGGAAGCTGGGAGGAGGAGTACCTGGAAGGAGCGATTAAGAGTGAATTCTTTACCAGAGAAGACGGAAGTGTCCAGGAAGGGGATCTGATGTATTCCATGGAATCCGAATATCTGGAAGATGAAGGCGCAGTTGGATTCCTCAAAAACTATAAGGGCGGAAAATATGCTTTTGGAGTCCTTCTTCCAAATGAGGGAACCACTGTGAAAGAATATGTGAAGAACCTTACAGGAGAACGGCTTTATGGCGTATTGTCCAATGTACTTTATGAATCCGTTGATGCGGCGCTTCCCCGCTTTCAAGCAGAATATTCTGCAGAGCTTTCTGATTCCTTAAAAAGTCTTGGCATGAAGGACGCCTTTTCTGCCGATGACGGGGACTTTTCCAAGATGTGCGTTTATGAAGGCGGGAATACCTATATTGGCAGGGTACTGCATAAAGCCTTTATAGATGTAAATGAAAAAGGAACGGATGCCGCAGCGGCAACAGCAGTGGAAATGGTTAAAGAATGTGCCATGGTGGAGGAGCCCGTGAAGCTCGTCCATCTGAATCGCCCCTTTGTATATTTCCTTGTTGATCGGGAATACGGATTTCCTATCTTTATGGGAACGGTTCATACGCTGGATTGAAATAAAATATTATGCAAAAAGCGGTGCAGGTCAGCACCGCTCTTGAAAATTAAAGTCATAAAATCTTTGTGGTCCATTTGCTGCAGTCCCACACATCGGATACAATGTCCTGATAAAATTCCGGTTCATGGCAGATAAGAAGGATACTTCCTCTGTATTCCTTCAGTGCCTGCTTTAAGGCATCCTTGGCATCCACGTCCAGGTGGTTGGTGGGCTCGTCTAAAAGGAGCACATTGGTTTCTTTATTTACCAGCTTACATAAACGAACCTTTGCCTGTTCGCCTCCGCTTAAAACACGCACCTGGCTTTCAATATGCTTGGTGGTAAGGCCGCATTTGGCAAGAGCGGAGCGAACCTCATATTGGGTAAAGGATGGGAATTCCGCCCATATTTCATCTATACAGGTGGTTTTGTTGTCTCCCTTTACTTCCTGTTCAAAATAGCCGATCTGCAGGTTATCCCCAAGCTCACTGGAACCTTTTAAGGAAGGGATCAGTCCAAGGATACTGCGAAGAAGCGTAGTCTTTCCAATTCCGTTAGCGCCCACAAGGGCAATCTTATGCCCGCGCTCCATTGAGAGGGTGAGCGGCCTGGAAAGGGGCTCTGAATAACCGATGACCAGATCCTTTGTTTCAAAAATGTATTTGCCTGGGGTACGTCCCTGTTTAAAATGGAATTCCGGCTTCGGCCTTTCGGCAGCAAGCTCAATGACGTCCATTTTGTCCAGCTTTTTCTGACGTGACATGGCCATATTCCTGGTAGAAACCCGTGCCTTATTTCTTGCAACGAAATCCTTTAGTTCGCTGATTTCCTGCTGCTGACGTCGGTAAGCAGCCTCAAGCTGAGACTTTTTTACAGCATAGACCTCCTGGAAGTGATCGTAATTTCCTACATAGCGGTTCAGTTCCTGGTTTTCCATATGATATACAAGATTAATAACATCGTTTAGGAATGGGATATCATGGGAGATCAGCACAAAGGCATTTTCATATTCGATCAAATATCGCTTAAGCCATGCAATATGCTCCTCGTCCAGGTAGTTAGTAGGTTCGTCCAGGAGAAGGATATCCGGCTTTTCCAATAGAAGCTTGCCAAGAAGCACCTTGGTACGCTGGCCGCCGCTTAAGTCTGTTACATCACGGTCAAGACCGATGTCCAGAAGTCCCAGTGCACGGGCGATTTCTTCCACTTTGGCATCAATGATATAAAAATCGTGCATAGTGAGCGTATCCTGGATGGTCCCAAGCTCCTCCATAAGCTCCATCATTTCCGCTTCCGATGCAGCGCCAAGAGAATCGCAGATCTGGTTCATTTTGTCTTCCAGTTCAAATAAATAGGCAAAAGCGGATTTTAGTACATCCCGGATAGTCATGCCCTGGGTAAGCACTGTGTGCTGATCCAGATATCCAACCCGGACATTCTTTGCCCATTCAATTTTTCCTTCATCAGGCATTAGCTTGTCTGTAACGATGTTTAAGAACGTGGATTTTCCCTCGCCGTTTGCACCTACAAGGCCGATATGCTCGCCTTTAAGGAGGCGGAAGGAAACATCATTAAAAATGGCTCTGTCCCCGAAACCATGGGTCAAATGTTCAACATTTAAAATACTCATGAATAGACTCCTCTTAATTTTTGGGCCTTTTTAGCCGTTTCATCCCATTTTACATGAAATCACAGGGAATGGCAATGCCTATTATGAGATAGAAAAAAGAATCTCCCAAAAAGAAAGTAAGGTTTTTTAGCTACTGTACTTCTTTTATTCCGTCAATATCCGGTGAAGCCATGAGAGAATAGTTGGTATAATAAACTACAAATCCCGGTTTAGCTCCTCCCGGTTTTTTCACATGTTTCTTCTGAATGTAATCAATTTCCACCTTAGGGGCAGTGCGCCCCTTAGAGTAATGGGCTGCCAGCCGGCCAGCCTCTTCGAAGGTCTTATCAGGAAGCTCTCCGTCTTTTGTCCGAACAACTACATGAGAGCCGGCCATTTTTTTTGCGTGGAACCACCAGTCATTCCCTGTGGCAAATTTAAAGGTCAGTTCATCATTCTGATAATTGTTTTTTCCTACGTAAATATCAAATCCATCGCTGGAAATATAGTGGAAGGGCCTAGATTTTGCCTGCATTTTCTGTCCTTTTTTGCCTGTAAAGTGCTTCTTGATATAACCGTATTCCGTCAGCTCCTCCTTAATCTGGGACAGGTCGCTTTCTGCCAGGGCAATGTCAAGGGAATTGGAAATGGACTCCAGATGTTCGATTTCACTTTGGGTATCTTTCATCTGCTCTGTCAAAGCCTCTTCCGTACGCTTCAGCTTTCCGTAGCGGTCAAAGTACTTTTTGGCATTTTCGGAAGGCGTTAAAGTAGGATCCAGAGGGATGGCGATCTCCTCATTGGTATAATAATTTAAGGCCTGGAAGGATCTGCAGCCTTCCTCAAGACCATATCCATAAGTATTGATCAATTCACCGTAAATCTTATATTTGTCTTTTTTTGCAGTGTCCTTCATTTGCTTTTCCTGAAGAAAAAGCTTCTTGCGGTTACGCTCCAGGGCTGTCTGGACAATCCTGCGAAGATCAGAGGATTTCTGGCGAATGCGGGTAATGGTGTTTTTGGATGCATAATAAGACTCCAGCATGGCAGAAACACTGTCAAATGTCCGGGTTTCATATTCGCTGCCGTATTGTGTAAGGGGAACAACGGAATATTCTGCAGGCTCGTCCTCCCTGTAAATGATGGAAGGGGTAAAATCTCCTTCCGAAACCTGTTCCATCAGCCTGTGGAAGGTGTGGTAGAGATGCACGCCTGCTGTTTTGTCAAGAGACTGTGCCGCCTCGATGCCGTCAATGGAAGCACGGTAACAAATTTCCTCTGCAATCACAGGGCTTAAGCCTGTAAGAGAAGAGTAAAGAGCCCTGGAAATATTGCAGGGCTTTTTTAAGACTGCATCCAAAAATTCTTCTTCAGTAACACTAAGGGGATCAAGCTTATCCTGGGTTTTTGGTATGAAATATTCTCTTCCCGGAAGCACCTCCCGCACGGAACTCATGTGGGAGGAAACATGCTTGATGCTGTCCAGGATCATCCTGTTTTCATCGCAGAAAATAATATTGCTGTGTTTGCCCATCAGCTCCATAATCAGAATCTTTTTACACGGATCTCCCAGCTCGTTGAGGTGTTCCAATTCAAATTCTACAATTCGCTCAAGGCCTGGCTGGATTATCCTGGAAATCCGGGCGCTGCCGATATGCTTCCGCAGAAGCATACAGAAATTGGGAGCCGTAAGAGGGCTGACTTTATTTTTTTCCGTAAAATAAATAAGGGGAAGGGATGCGCTTGCGGACATGAGAAGCCTTCTCTGCCCGTTAGGCCCCTTTCCTGTAATGAGAAGCTCGTCCGCTTCCGGCTGGGCGATCTTATTAAAACGTCCGCCTTCCAGATATCTATTTAATTCCTGAACCATTGCTGCAATGGTTATTCCGTCAAATGCCATATGTTCTGTCTCCTTTTTATGTGAAAATGTCCTGAATTTTTTATAGGATCTGTTTCGGATTTGTTTTCCTGTTTAGTATAACATATAAAAAAAGGGTTTGACTAGGGTTTTAGAATGAACTATAATAAATCTGTATGTAAAAATGATAAAAGAGAGATAAACACCATGATAAAAAGTATGACAGGGTTCGGACGCGCCGAAACCGTAACCCCTGAACGGAAGATTTCCGTAGAATTAAAATCCGTTAACCACAGATATCTGGACCTGAATATCAAGATGCCGAAAAAACTCAGCTTTTTGGAAGGCAATATCCGCAGCCTGATGAAGGAATACATGCAGCGGGGCAAGGTAGATGTTTTTATTACATGTGAGGATTATACCCTGAACGGTGCGGCGCTGAAATATAATCAGAAGCTTGCAGGAGAATATTTAGGCTATCTGAAGGATATGGCAGAAACCTTCGGACTTGAAAATGATATCCGTGTATCTTCCCTTTCCCGTTATCCGGATGTTTTCACTATGGAAGAGCAGTCTGTAGATGAAGAGCAGCTTTGGAGCAGCCTTGAGGTTCCTCTTAGGGAGGCATGCAGGAAATTTGTGGAAACCAGGACCCGTGAGGGCGAGAACCTGAAAAAGGATTTGATGGAGAAGCTTCACGGACTGGACGAAAAGGTATGCCTGGTAGTGGAGCGTTCCCCGGAGGTGGTACAGGCCTACAGGGAGAAGCTGGAGGCCAAGGTCCATGAGCTTCTGGAGGATTCTCAGATTGATGACAGCCGTATTGCTGCGGAAGTGGTTATTTACTCGGACAAAATCTGCAATGATGAAGAGACGGTGCGTCTTCGCAGCCATATCAAGGGTATGGAGAAAATTTTGGATGAAGGCGAAGGTGTGGGAAGAAAGCTGGACTTTATGGCTCAGGAAATGAACCGGGAGGCAAACACCATTTTGTCAAAATCCAATGATCTTACTATATCTAATATTGCCATTGATCTGAAAACAGAAATCGAAAAAATACGGGAGCAGATCCAGAATATTGAATAGCAAAGGAAGAGGTATATATGGCAAAGCTCATTAATATCGGTTTTGGAAATGTTGTCAATTCAGATAAGATCGTAGCAGTGGTCAGTCCGGACGCTGCTCCGGTAAAGCGTATGGTACAGAGTGTCAAGGGAACGGCCTCTCTTGTGGATGCCACCCAGGGGCGTAAGACGAAGGCGGTGATCGTCACGTCTGATGATTTCCTGGTTCTTTCGGCACTGCAGCCAGAAACAATTGCAAAACGATTTGCAGAAGTATATGATTTCGAAGACAGGGGAGAAGGACATGAATAAAAAAGGAATCCTGGTAGTTGTTTCCGGCTTTTCCGGAGCCGGAAAAGGCACGGTTATGAAAGAACTTCTTAAAAGATATGAAAACTATGCACTGTCTGTTTCTGTTACCACCAGAAATCCAAGACCAGGTGAAGAAGATGGCAGGGAGTACTTTTTCCGCACAAAGGAAGAGTTTAAACGTCTGATCGGGGAGGACGCCCTGATCGAATATGCCCGGTATGTAGATAACTATTACGGAACTCCCCGTTCCTATGTAGAACAGCAGCTTTCCATGGGAAAGGATGTGATCCTGGAAATTGAAATTCAGGGCGCCATGAAAATTAAAGAGAAAATTCCGGAGGCTCTGCTGGTCTTCGTTACACCCCCAAACGTGGAAGAGCTTAGAAACCGTCTTGTAGGAAGAGGCACGGAGACGGCAGAGGTTATCGAATCCAGAATGAGCCGTGCTGCTGAAGAAGCGGAGGGCATGGAAGCCTACGACTACATTCTGGTGAACGACGATCTGGAAGAATGTGTGGAAAGAATGCACCAGATCATTTTAAGCGAACATTTCCGCATGGACAGAAACGCTGCATTTGTGCAGAAGATTAAAGAGGAATCCAGGGCATTGAAACGTTCCTGAAAGAACAAAAGGAATGCCCGCTGAAAAAATTATAAAGTGTACGGTTCTTTTGACCGCAGAAAGGAGAATGATTCACATGATACATCCATCTTATTCTGAATTAATTCAGGCAATTAATACAAACAGCGAGGAAGATGACAATACCATTATGCTGAACAGCCGTTACTCCCTGGTGCTTGCTACCAGCAAGCGTGCGCGCCAGATCATCGGCGGGGCAGATCCTTTGGTAGAAGGGTCCGCAGGTAAAAAAGCGCTTTCTACAGCAATTGACGAGTTTTATAAAGGCAAGGTAAAAATTATTGCCAAGGCTCCCGAAGAAGAAAAAACAGATGTTATGGAAGAAACTGCTGCGGTCGCTGAAAACACAGAAGAAGCTGCTGCCAGTGAGATGGTTATAACAGAAGAATAAAAAACAAAGGCTGCTCTGGCAGCCTTTATGAGCATTAGGAGAATTTATGAAAATATTTTTTGTTTCCCTGGGATGTGACAAAAACCTGTCAGATTCCGAAGAAATGCTTGGCTTTCTTACAAAAAAAGGGCATGAGATCATTGATGAGGAAGATAAGGCTGACGCCATCATCATAAATACATGCTGCTTTATTAATGATGCAAAGGAAGAAAGTGTAGAAACCATCCTGGAAATGGCAGAATACCGTAAATCCGGAAGCTGCCGTGTTCTGATCGTAACAGGCTGCATGGCTCAGCGGTACAAGGAGGAAATCCTGAACGAGATTGGGGAGGTGGACGCCATCCTTGGTACAACCTCTTATGAGGAAATTGTAAAAGCATTGGAAGAAGGAGAAGCAGGCAGAAGATATCAGGAGTTTAAGGATATTGATTATCTGCCGGAAGGAAGCGGCAGCCGCATTCTCACAACAGGCGGACATTTTGGTTACCTGAAAATAGCAGAAGGCTGCAATAAGCATTGTACTTATTGTATTATTCCAAGCCTCCGGGGCAGATTCCGCAGCGTTCCCATGGAACGTCTTCTTTCCCAGGCGAAGGATATGGCAGAAAAAGGGGTTAAGGAGCTGATTCTGGTTGCCCAGGAAACTACCTTATATGGCAAGGATCTTTACGGAAAGAAATCCCTGCATCTCCTTTTGAAAGAATTGTGCAGGATTTCCGGCATCCGTTGGATTCGCGTGCTTTATTGCTATCCGGAAGAGATTTACGATGAACTGATCCAGGTAATTAAAGAAGAAAAAAAGGTCTGCCATTATCTGGATCTACCCATCCAGCATGCCAGCGACAGGATCCTGAAACGCATGGGTCGGCGTACAACAAAAGCAGAGCTGGAGGAAATTGTCTCCAGGCTACGGGAAGAAATTCCGGATATCATTCTTCGCACCACACTGATCACAGGATTTCCCGGAGAAACCAAGGAAGAACATAAAGAATTAATGGAGTTTGTAAATGAAATGGAATTTGACCGTCTCGGGGTCTTTACATACTCCCCGGAGGAGGATACACCGGCAGCTTCCATGCCGGATCAGATTCCGGAGGAAGTAAAGGAAGAACGGCGGGATGAGCTTATGGAGCTTCAGCAGGAAATTTCCCTGGATAAAGGGAATGACCGCATCGGCCAGGAGCTGCTGGTCATGATCGAAGGAAAAGTATCCGGCGAAAATGCCTATATCGGCCGTACTTATGGGGATGCGCCGAAAGTGGATGGTTATATTTTTGTACAGACAGGAGAATTGCTTATGACAGGCGATTTTGCCCGGGTAAAAGTAACAGGTGCGCTGGAATATGATCTGATAGGAGTGTTAAGCGATGAATACACCGAATAAATTAACGATAGCAAGAATGATTCTGGTTCCGTTTCTTGTGATCTTCATGCTGACGGAATGGGGTGGGGAAGCAAATTCCTACATATCCGCCGCCATTTTTATCATTGCCAGTATTACAGATTGGTTTGATGGATATCTGGCAAGAAGAAATAATTTGGTAACCAATTTTGGCAAGTTTATGGATCCTTTGGCGGATAAGCTTCTGGTTTGTTCTGCTTTGATCTGCCTCGTGGAAATGGAAATGCTGGAAGCATGGATCGTGATCATTATTATTGCAAGAGAATTTATCATCAGCGGTTTCCGCCTGATCGCTGTGGAGAATGGCATAGTTATTGCAGCCAATTACTGGGGGAAATTTAAAACGGTATCCCAGATGATCATGATCATTTTACTGATTTTGAATTTCGGCGGCTCTTTTGATATCCTGGAGAAGGTGTTTATCATGCTTTCCCTTGCACTGACGATCATTTCTCTTTTGACTTATATATTACAGAACAGGAAGGTTCTCTACATGCAGGAATAGCCTGCATCAGAAAGGAAGGAAGTTACATGATTACAGAATTAGTTTCCGTAGGAACAGAAATACTCTTGGGGAATATTGTAAATACCAACAGCGCATATCTTTCCGAAAAATGTGCACAGCTTGGATTGTCTGTTTACTATCAGACAGTGGTAGGGGATAATCCGGCACGTATGAAAGAGACTATTGGAACTGCCCTTGACAGATCAGACGTTGTGATCCTCACAGGCGGCTTAGGACCTACAGAAGATGACCTTACAAAGGAAATCACTGCGGAAGTAATGGGATTTCCCCTTGTAGAAGATCTCCATTCCAGAGACCTTCTGGAAGCTTATATGAGGCAATATGAAAAAAACAATTCCCAAAGGAGAATTACTGCCAATAACTATAAACAGGCTATGGTTCCTAAGGGTGCACTGGTGCTTGATAATCATAACGGAACAGCTCCGGGCCTTATTATGGAAAAGGATGGAAAGATTGCAGTGCTGCTTCCGGGGCCTCCTATGGAAATGAAGCCTATGTTTGAGGAAGCAGTATTCCCATATCTTCGCAGGATGCAGCCGGAAATGATCATCTCCCAGATGGTAAAAATATGCAGCATTGGAGAAAGCCAGGTGGCAGATGAGATCAAGGATCTTATCGCAAAACAGGAGAATCCTACCATTGCCCCTTATGCCAAAACAGGGGAAGTACATCTTCGCATTACTGCAAAGGGAGAAAATGAAAAGGAATGCCGCAAGCTTATTAAGCCCATCGTCAGAGAGCTGAAAGCCCGTTTCGGAAAAAATATTTTTGCAGTAGATGAGCAGAAAACACTGGAAGAGGCTGTTGTTGACATGCTCAAAGACCAGGGGCTTACATTGGCGTTGGCAGAATCCTGCACGGGAGGAGAAATTGCTTCCAGGATCGTAAATGTGCCGGGAGCATCCCAGGTATTCGGTCATGGCTTTGTGACCTACAGCAACCGCGCCAAACGGAAATTCCTCGGGGTAAAAAAAGCAACTCTGAAGCTCCATGGCGCCGTGTCCGAAAAATGTGCCAAAGAAATGGCTAAGGGCGGATGCGTTGCTGCAAAATCCGATATTTGCCTGTCTATAACAGGACTTGCAGGCCCAACAGGCGGTACGGAAGAAACACCTGTTGGAACTGTATTTATGGGCTGCTGTTATAATGAAAAAGTAATCGTAAGGGAATTCCACTTTACAGGAAATCGTGAAAAGATTCGTCAGCAATCTACTGCACATGCCCTTTCATTTTTAAGGGAATGCATGCTGGAAGGCGTCAGCAAAAAAGAATGAGATGGGAGAGGGCTGCAGCCTTGCCCGGTTTGCCCGGTACCTGGCTGCAGCCCTTTTTGCGTCATCTTATCATTTTCATCAGATTTACAATATGATCCAATTTTGCAGCTTCTTGTGGAGATTTGCCCATTTTCAGCACCTCAATGATCGTAGAGATTTCCTGGGAAGAAAATTTAAGGCCGCTGCTTCTTCCCTGGGAAGCTGCGTTCATAAGGAAGGGCAGCATATCAGATGCGCTTTTTCCATTTCCTTGCTGGGCAAGGCTTTGGAGCATATCCAGCTTACTTTTATCCATTCCGTTGAGTTTTGGGTTATCTTTCCAGTCCTGGCTGTTATCACTCATTTTATTTTCCCTCTTTCTTTAATTTGCTTTTCCATTAGTTGCGCATCATCTGCATCATCTGGACAACTGCCATCATATTTATCATTTCATCCAGTTTCCTGCGGCTTTCTCCATAACAGAACCTGCGGATATCCTGCAGCATGGAAAGGGGATCCGTAGCTGGAACAGAAGCTGCACACATTTCCATACTTTGATTTTCCGGTGAAAAAAGCCTTGCGGCATTAAAAAGCTCCTGGGTTTTTGTATAAAGCGAAACAATCTGGCGCCCGGATGGGGGCAGATAGGGGATAGCGGCTTTCATAAACTGGCAGCGGTCGCTGTTTACCATCTGATCCAGCGCAGTCTGACTAATAGAATTCTGTTCCCCCGAGATATTTTCAGATGAATTCATGGGTGCCTCCTTCTTTCAAATTTTATGTTTTCTATCCATAATGTATGACGGTTATGCCAGTCCTGCCATATAATAACAAATGAAAACTTTATGGAGGAAATTTAATTTATGATAGATGAAAAAAAAGAGAGGCTTGTGATAGATGGGAATTCTTTGTATGAACTTGATCTGGAATGCTTACGAAAAAAAGAAGCGGCCCGCAAAGAGAAGGAGAGGGTTCAAAACAGGCAGGGAAAAAGGCAGAGGGGATAACCTCTGCCTTATCACCGGGAAGCTTATTAGCAGCCGCAGCCACATCCATTGCCGCACAGAAGAAGCAGGACAATGATAATCCAGCAGCAGTCTCCACCGTTTCCAAAACCGCAGCCATTATTTCCGCAGCCGTTGTTGCCGCACAGGGCAAAGAGAATGATGATCCAGAGAATGCAGCTGCAGGAATTGTTTCCGCCGAAGTTTCCAAAACCGAAACCGCATCCGCAGTTATTCTGGCAGTTATTGCCGCAGCCATTGTCACATCCGCATCCACATCTTTCCTCAGCACATCCGCAGTTTGTTGCAGCTAAATCACTCATTGATAAATCCTCCAAAATTTGTTGTACACTCCATACTATGTAGGGGACAGGCAGGTGGTTACATGGAAGTTCTTGACAATTATTTAAATATCATTTATAATAAACAGAAATGTAACAAAGTTGTAACCTATGAAATTCTTTTGAAATATTCTAAGGGTCATTATGGGGAAATGAGGGAAAAATATGGAAAGAAAAATGCGAAAGAATCATTTCAGGGTATGTTTTCTGGCTTTGCTCCTTTTGGGGATGTGTGTGCTGCTTCCCTGGACAGCACAGGAAACCCATGCAGCCAAAGCGGGATTCAAAACTGTAGGGGGGAAAACGTATTACATAAAATCCAATGGGCAGAAGGCTAAAGGCTTTTTGACTTTGAATGGGAAGAAATACTATTTTAACAAGACGACCGGTGTGCAGCTAAAGGGCTGGATGAAGGACGGTAAGGGGCAGAAGATCCGTTACTTTACCAGTGGCAAAGGCTGTATGGTCACGGGCTTCCTTACGGACAGTGCAGGAAATACCCGTTATTTTGATCCAAAGACAGGTTTGATGGTAAGAGGCTGGATGACAGACTCATCCGGCTATAAGTACTATTTTACCAAGGGTGCCGGCGTAATGGCCAAGGGCTGGATGACGGACAGCAAGAAACAGAAGCGCTATTTCAATAAAACTACAGGACGGATGCTTACAGGCTGGGGGAAATCCGGCAGTAATTACCGATATTTTCACAAGACCAACGGTGTGATGCTGACCGGACTTCAGAAAGTGGGAAATTACTATTGTTACCTGGATAAGAGCACAGGATACCGGTATCAAAAAGGCTGGCTGACCATAAGCGGCAAGAAATACTATTTTAATAAAACAAACGGAAAAGCAAAAACCGGCTGGCTGACTATAAGCGGCAAGAAATATTATTTCAGCAGCACGGGCGTGATGTTTGTCAATACCACTGCAACGATCAGCGGTAAAACATACTCATTTGATTCCAAAGGTGTTGCCACCGAAAGTTCTTATATTATTACCAACAATAATGTGAAAGTGTACGATTCTAAGAATAATCGGTATTACTATATGGCAAAGGAGTATATTACCCACCCGGGTATTGCAAATGGGGAATTATCCGACAGAGATCTTCTGGCCGCCCTTTGCGACTCTGAGGCAGGAAACCAGGGGCTTGAGGGAATGGAAGCAGTTGCCCTTTGTGTCCTGAACCGTACCATTAAAAAGGATAAGGAATTCCCGTCACAGCTTCGTATGGTCATTTATGAAGCCCTTCATCAGGGAAGCTCCCTGGCACAGTATTCCGTTATTAAAGACGGCGCCTTCCTTAAGCGAATCAAAGACAACAAGTTTTCCAATAAGGCAAATGCTTATAAAGCGGCGGACGCTGCTCTTAAAGTTTTTAACAACTATAAGACAAAGGGCACTGCAAGGAAGGTAAAGGGCTTTAAAGGCGACTTCGATTACATGTATTTCATGATGGAATCTTATTTCTGGAATCAGGGTCTGGATTTTGATAAAGTAGACTATGTAAAATACAAGGATCATGTATTCTTTGTGGATTGGATTTCCGGATAAAAAGAAAGATTCTTTATTGACAATCTTCTTTAAGTGTGATAAAAATGTAATAAATGAATAACAAATCCTGGTAGAGGCGCAGATTTCATCAGTATGTTCAGGCGATAGTCGGGGGACTGCCTGTATGGAAAGGGGAATCTGCCGAAGAAATGATTTTCCCGGGGTCATTTCTGGGCTGCAGCAGAATATGCTGCAGACTGTCACAATGGTGGAGCGCTATCGGAGTATATATCCTATCTGTTTCATAAAAGATATCTGTATGCCATGAGCGCGCCCCGGTGTTGTTCATGGCATTTTTTATATCAATCATAGGAAAGGATACAAAAAGATGAAAGGAAAGAAAAAAGTCATTTTAGGAATGCTGCTTTTATGTTTTCTGATGCTTGGCAGCACAACGGTATTTGCAGCAGAAGAAGCTGCTGAATACGTACCGAAGGTATATGCAACCTTCTGGTCACTGGTACCCCCGGTAGTGGCCATCGTACTGGCCCTTATTACAAAGGAAGTATACAGCTCTTTATTTATCGGAATTCTGATCGGCGGAATTTTCTATTCAGGATTTTCCTTCGAAGGGACTATTCTTCATGTATTCCAGGATGGTATCGTAGGCTCTCTTACAGACAGCTACAACATGGGAATCCTGGTATTCCTGGTAATCCTTGGCATAATGGTATGTATGATGAATAAAGCAGGCGGTTCTGCGGCGTTCGGACGCTGGGCAAGCATACATATCAAAAGCCGCATTGGAGCACAGCTTGCAACTGTATTATTAGGCGTGCTGATTTTTATTGACGACTATTTTAACTGTTTAACAGTAGGAAGTGTTATGCGTCCTGTAACTGATAAGCATAATGTATCAAGGGCAAAGCTTTCCTACCTGATCGATGCCACTGCAGCGCCGATATGTATCATTGCCCCTATTTCCTCATGGGCAGCTGCCGTTACAGGATTTGTAGAAGGAGAGGACGGTTTTTCCATTTTCATCCGTGCAATCCCCTTTAACTATTATGCTATTCTCACCATTGTAATGATGGTAACGATCATCCTGCTGAAGATGGATTTCGGTCCAATGAAGCTTCATGAAAAAAATGCCATTGCTGGAGATATTTATACCACCGCTGACCGTCCTTATGCTAATGCGGAAGAATCTGTGGATGGAAGCAAGGGAGGAGTTATTGATTTGATTTTCCCTGTGGTTTCCCTGATCGTTTGCTGCGTTATCGGCATGATCTATACAGGCGGATTTTTCAGTGGAACAGGATTTGTAGAGGCGTTTTCAGGTAGTGATGCTTCTGTTGGCCTGATGCTTGGAAGCTTCTTTGCTTTTGTGATTACCATTGTATTTTATGCAGTACGCAGGGTGCTGAAATTCACCGATTCCATGTCCTGTATTCCGGAAGGCTTTAAGGCCATGGTTCCTGCGATTTTGATCCTTACTTTTGCATGGACACTGAAAGTTATGACAGACAGTCTTGGAGCTAAGGAATTTGTTGCAGAAGTGGTAAAACAGTCCACAGGAGGCTTCTTAAGCCTGCTTCCTGCGATTATCTTCCTGGTAGCCTGCTTCCTTGCATTTGCAACCGGTACCTCATGGGGAACCTTCGGTATTTTGATTCCCATCGTTGTTGCAGTATTTGCAGGAAACAATGAAACAATGATGATTATTGCAATTTCATCCTGTATGGCAGGTGCTGTATGCGGTGACCATTGTTCTCCTATTTCCGATACCACCATTATGGCGTCGGCAGGGGCACAGTGCGATCATGTAAATCACGTAACAACCCAGCTTCCTTATGCTATTACGGTAGCGGTTGTTTCCTGTATAACCTATATTCTGGCGGGTATCCTGCAGAATTTTATGGGTGCTGTAATGGTAGCAGTGATCAGTCTCGCTGTGGGCATTTTGCTTATGGTTGGAACACTTGTTGTGATCAAAATGTGCGGCAAGAACTCCAAAGAATAAAATAAATATGATTTGCGATCTATAAAAAAACGGTGTCCTGGAAGCCAGAAAAAGACTTTCAGGGCATCTTTTTTACATTTTCTTTATGATATATTCCTTGGAAAAAGAAAAAGGTTGTGATATGATGGTTGGAACAACGAGGGCGGTTTGAAAGGAGCAGTTATGAATCCATATGTATCGGCGCTTTTTTGGACAGCAATGAGTGTTGCCTTTATTATTTTTCTTATTTGGAGAGACAACCGTAAGCGTAAGAAAATGATCCTGAAGAAAATACGGCGCATTTACGGCAAAGTTCCTGAAAGAGAATACGAAGCAGGAGACCTGGAACAGATCTCCAGATATTTCCGCAGAAGAACAGACGGACGATTTATTATCGATGAGATTACCTGGAATGATCTGGATATGGATCGCGTCTATATGCTGGTGAACCAGACCATGTCCTCTCCTGGGGAGGATGTTCTTTATGCAATGATGCGTACCCCGCTTTTTTCAAAAGAAGAAATAGAAAAACGGGATCGTTTGGTTATGTTTTTTTCAGAGCATGAGAAAGAGCGGGAACAAATGCAGCTTTTTCTTGCAGAAATAGGAAAGAGCCGGCTCGGCTCCTTAACAGAAACAATCCTTGCCCTGGAGGATGCGCCCAAGGTCTCCACTGCAGCCCACTGGGGGATGCTGGCAGTACTTCTTATTTCGATTTGTGTTATTTTTCCTCTGTTTCCTGTGCACGGCTTCTTCCTGGTGTTTATTTTAAGCATCATTAACATTACCTTCTATTATGGGGGAAAGGACCGAAAACTGGTTGAGGCTTATCTGGACTGCTTTTCCAGTCTTCTTCGCATGCTGGGAGCAGCGGATCATATGGAAGTGGTGGACTGGCCTGAAGTACAGGAACAGATGGATGGCATCCGAAAAGGGAAGAAAGCTTTTACAAAGTTCCGGAGGCGTTCCCTTTTTCTTACCAGCAAAGATACCGGAAGCGGTGATCCACTGCAGCTCATCATGGATTATATTCGTATGGTTTTCCATGTGGATATCCTGACCTATAATGCCACATTAAAAGAAGTGCAGAATAAAACCGGTGCCATCATGAGCCTTGTGGATCACATAGGAGAGCTGGACGCAGCGATTTCCATCGCTTCCTTCCGTGCCGTCCTTCCTCTGAAGTGCAAGCCGGAATGGACAGAATATACAGGCGGGCAAATCCAAATGCAAGGGGAAGATCTGTATCACCCCCTGATAGAAGAAGCGGTTGCCAACAGTATCCTGCTAAAAGGCGGCACGTTGGTAACCGGATCCAATGCATCCGGAAAATCTACTTTCTTAAAAAATCTGGCCATGAATTCTATTCTTGCCCAGACACTTATAACCTGTACTGCAGCGGCATACCAGGCGCCTTTTCTGAAAGTAATGACTTCTATGGCTTTGCGGGATGACTTAAAAGGCGGTGAGAGCTATTTTATTGTAGAGATCAAATCTTTGAAGCGCATTTTAGACGAGAGCAGGAAAAAAGAGCCTATGCTGTGCATCATTGACGAGGTTTTAAGAGGAACCAATACTATTGAACGGATTTCTGCTTCTGCAAGGATTCTTTCAGAGCTTACGGCCCCATGGATGCTTAGCGTGGCTGCAACACATGATATTGAACTGTCCTATATCCTGGAGCACTTTTATACAAACTATCATTTTGAAGAAGAAGTACGAAAGCATGAAGTAGTATTTAATTACCTGCTAAAGAAAGGGCGCGCTTCCTCCAGGAATGCTATCCGCCTTCTGGAAATGCTGGGTTATGATAAAACGATCGTAAAAGATGCCAGGGATGCAGCAGAAACTTTTGAACGTACAGGAGTATGGAATTCCTATCCTTTATGCGAAGAAAAAGGGATTGGAATGTAATTATTGCGTTACCGCTTTAAGTTGTTAAAAAACAAGGGAAATTTCTTGACAAATAGAATACCTGTTTGTATACTTTGTTTATTGAAAGCATAATGCTTTATATGGAAAAGGCATAGAAGGGAAGAAGTAGGGTAAGGAAAGCAGACAGAGAGCAGCCGGGCGGTGAGAGGCGCATGCGGAACTTATTTGAATACATCCCGGAGCTGCGCACCGAATTCCCAGGATAGTAGGCTGCGCCGGAACGGCATCCGTTATCCTGCCAAAAGTGAGGGGTTCGTACGTGGTATGAAATGAGGGAATCCGTCACTTACAGAGGCGAGGGATGCGAGTCCTTTGTGAATTTAGGTGGTATCGCGGGACCCGGTTCTCGTCCTAAAAGGGACAGGAACCGGGCTTTTTTATATTAAGGAGGAAAGAAACATGACAGTTTGGGAAGAGCTGAAGGCGAGAGGCCTGATTGCCCAGGTAACAGACGAAGAAGAAATTAAGGAAATGATCAATAATGGTAAGGCAACCTTTTATATTGGGTTCGATCCTACTGCAGACAGTCTTCATGTAGGACATTTTATGGCTCTTTGCTTGATGAAGCGGCTTCAGATGGCAGGCAATAAGCCTATCGCCCTTTTAGGCGGGGGTACCGGAATGATCGGGGATCCTTCCGGCAGAAGCGATATGCGTCAGATGATGACTGAAGAAACCATCCAGCATAATATTGACTGCTTTAAGAAGCAGATGGAACGCTTCATTGATTTTTCAGATGGAAAGGCCATGATGGTAAATAATGCAGACTGGCTGATGGGATTGAATTATGTAGAGGTTTTAAGAGAAGTAGGCGCTCATTTCTCTGTAAATCGCATGCTTACGGCAGAATGCTATAAGCAGCGTATGGAAAAAGGCTTAAGCTTCCTGGAATTTAACTACATGATCATGCAGAGCTATGACTTTTATATGTTATACCAGAAATACGGCTGCAACATGCAGTTCGGCGGGGATGACCAATGGAGCAATATGTTAGGAGGCACAGAACTGATCCGCCGAAAGCTGGGGAAGGATGCTTATGCAATGACCATCACCCTTCTTTTGAACTCCGAAGGCAAGAAAATGGGCAAGACCCAGGCCGGCGCTGTATGGCTGGATCCGAATAAAACCTCTCCGTTTGACTTTTACCAGTACTGGAGAAATGTGGATGATGCAGATGTGATCAAGTGTATGCGTCTTCTCACTTTCCTTCCCCTGGAAGAAATCGAGGCTATGGCGAAATGGGAAGGCAGCCAGTTAAACAAAGCCAAAGAAATCCTTGCATATGAACTGACCAATCTGGTACATGGCGAGGAAGAAGCGAAGAAGGCTCAGGAAGGTGCAAGAGCATTGTTTGCAGGCGGTGCCGACACAGCCAATATGCCTGCCACAGAGCTTACGGAAGAGGATTTCCAGGAAGGCTCCATTGACCTTATCTCTCTTCTTGTAAAAGCGGAGCTTGTGCCTACACGATCCGAAGGACGCCGCGCTATTGAACAGGGCGGAGTATCCATGGATGGAGAAAAGATTACAGATATAAAATTTGTAGTTGTAAAAGAGAAGCTCTTGGGCAACGGCATTGTGCTGAAACGAGGAAAGAAAAAATTCAATCGTATTTACGTGAAATAATACAGATACCAGGAGGAAAAAACAATGAAAAAATATGGAGTGAACGAACTTCGCCAGATGTTTCTGGACTTCATGGAAAGCAAAGGGCATTTGATCATGAAAAGCTTTCCCCTTGTTCCCCAGGGAGATAAGAGCGTACTTTTGATCAATGCAGGAATGACCCCCTTAAAGCCTTACTTCACAGGTGCAGAGATTCCCCCAAGAACAAGGGTATCCACCTGCCAGAAGTGTATCCGTACAGGAGATATTGAGAATGTTGGAAAGACTGCGCGCCATGGTACATTTTTTGAAATGCTTGGCAACTTCTCTTTTGGAGATTACTTTAAAAAAGAAGCGCTTCACTGGTCCTGGGAATTCCTTACGGATGTTGTAGGCCTTGACCCAGAAAGACTGTATCCTTCTGTTTACCTGGAGGATGATGAAGCATTTGAAATATGGAATAAGGATATTGGAATTCCGGCAGAACGCATCTTCCGTTTCGGCAAGGAAGATAATTTCTGGGAGCACGGAGCAGGTCCTTGCGGTCCCTGTTCAGAGATTTATTATGACAGGGGCGAAAAATACGGCTGCGGAAAGCCAGGCTGTACAGTTGGCTGTGAATGCGACCGTTATATGGAAGTATGGAATGATGTATTTACACAGTTTGAGAATGATGGAAACGGCAATTATACAGAGCTGACTCAGAAGAATATTGATACAGGTATGGGACTGGAACGTCTGGCAGTGGTAGTTCAGGATGTGGATTCCATTTTTGACGTAGATACCATTTGCTCCTTAAGAAACCTTGTGTGTGAGATTTCCGGCAAGGAATACGGCAAAACATACAGCCATGACGTATCCATCCGCTTGATCACAGACCATATCCGTTCTGCAACATTTATGATTTCTGATGGAATCATGCCTACCAATGAAGGCAGAGGATATGTGCTTCGCCGCCTTATCCGCCGTGCTGCAAGACATGGACGTCTTCTTGGAATCGAGGGAACCTTCCTTGCAAAATTAAGCGCAGAAGTGATAAGCGGCTCCAAGGACGGATATCCGGAGCTGGAAGAGAAGAAGGAATTTATTTTCAAAGTAATCACCAACGAAGAGAACCAGTTTAATAAGACCATTGACCAGGGCTTAAGGATTCTTTCAGATATGGAAGAGACTATGAAAGCTGCAGGTGCAAAGACTCTTTCAGGCGAAAATGTATTTAAATTATACGATACCTATGGATTCCCCCTGGATCTGACTAAGGAGATCCTGGAGGAAAAAGGATACGATATTGATGAAGCAGGTTTCCAGAAGGCTATGGAGGAACAGCGTACAAAGGCTCGCGAAGCCCGTGAAGTGACAAACTATATGGGTGCTGACGCTACGGTATATGATGAGATCGACACTTCCATTACAACAGAATTTGTGGGATATGATCATCTGGCATTTGATTCCAAAGTAACGGTTCTCACAACAGAAAAGGAGCTGTCTGTCTCTCTTATGGAAGGACAAAAGGGAACTGTTTTTGTAGAGCAGACTCCGTTTTATGCCACTATGGGCGGTCAGGAAGGTGATACCGGCATTATTGAAACTGCCAATGGGAAGTTTGTGGTAGAGTCTACCATTAAGCTTCGCGGCGGCAAATTCGGTCATGTAGGATATATGGAATCCGGCATGATCTCCCAGGGCGAAATAGTATCTTTGAAAGTAAACGTATCAGGACGTAAGAACACAGAGAAAAACCACAGTGCTACCCACCTTCTTCAAAAAGCGCTGAAGACAGTGCTCGGCTCTCATGTAGAACAGAAGGGCTCCCTGGTTACTCCGGACAGACTTCGCTTTGACTTTGCCCATTTCCAGGCAATGACTGAGGAAGAATTGGCTGAAACAGAGAATATGGTAAATGCCCAGATTCAGGCCGGACTGGATGTGTGCACAGATATCATGAATATTGAGGACGCTAAAAAGACAGGTGCCATGGCTCTGTTTGGGGAAAAATATTCCGAAAAGGTACGTGTGGTTTCTATGGGAGAATTCTCCAGGGAACTTTGCGGCGGTACCCACGTAGACAACACCGGTTCCATTATGCTTTTTAAGATCGTTTCCGAATCCGGTATCGCAGCAGGGGTACGCCGTATAGAAGCACTGACAGGCAGCGCTGTTATTGAGTATTACAAAAAACAGGAAGCAGCCCTTCATGCAGCTGCAAAGGCACTGAAAGCCAATCCTGCAGAGCTTCTGGATAAGATCGCCCATCTTCAGGGAGAAGCAAAAGCTCTTCAAAGTGAAAATGAATCCCTGAAAAGCAAGCTTGCAAAAGGTGCTCTTGGAGACGTCATGGATAAAGTAGTTGATGTTAAAGGGGTGAAGCTCCTTGCGGCTAAAGTAGAAGGTATAGATATGAACGGCCTTCGTGATCTTGGGGATCAGTTAAAAGCTAAGATCGGAGAGGGCGTTGTTGTACTTGCCGCCGTAAATGAAGGAAGGGTAAACCTTCTTGCCATGGCAACCGAAGCAGCACAAAAAGCAGGCGCCCATGCAGGAAATCTCATCAAAGCAGCGGCAGCCATTGTTGGCGGCGGCGGCGGCGGACGTCCCAATATGGCTCAGGCAGGCGGTAAAAAACCGGAAAACGCACAGGATGCCATTGATGCGGCAGCAGGTATTTTGGAAGGTCAGTTAAAGTGAATTATCCGGCCGAGAAACAGAAAATAAAAAGCGAAAATATTTTCTAAAAATACCCAAAAGTTATTGACGAATAGCCTGTCAATGTTATATAATAACAGTCGTGCAAGAAAAATACCCAGACAGTTGTATTTAAGCACAATCTACAACTGGAGGGAGGTTAGGTGTGAGTCTATGTCAAATGTAATCGTAAAAGAGAACGAGACTTTAGATAGCGCTCTTCGCAGATTCAAGAGAAGCTGTGCTAAAGCAGGTATCCAGCAGGAAATCCGCAAGAGAGAGCATTACGAGAAGCCAAGCGTTCGTCGTAAGAAAAAATCTGAAGCCGCAAGAAAACGTAAATATAATTAATTGTGCGCAGAAAATCCCTGACGAAACCGTCAGGGATTTTTATCAATTATCCTGAAAGAGAAAAAAGTATGAACTCAATTTTAATGTTACTGAAAAAATTAGTAAAGCTGCTGTTCAACCGAATATTTTATGTGGTGGTTGCCTTGCTGATACAGCTGGGCTGGTTTTTGATCATGTTCTGGAAACTGGCAGGATATTCCGCATATTTTACAATTGCCCTTGAGATTATCAGTATCCTGGTGGTAATATGGATCGCAAATCAGAAAATCAACCCCTCCTACAAGCTAGGCTGGACACTGCTTATTATTGTCATTCCGGTTTTTGGTCTTGCTTTGTATCTTTTGTTTGGAAACTCCAGGATCGCTGCACTTTTCCAGAAACGCTATGAGCAGATTTTAAATGAGAGTTCAGGATATATGGTGCAGAATGCGGAAACAATGGACAGGCTCCGTCAGGAAGATTCATCGGCAGCCAATCAGTCCGAATATATCCGCCGTTTTTCCGGCTTTCCTCTTCACGAAAACACCACGGCGGAATATTTTCAGGTAGGGGACGACATGTTCCCGGTTCTCGTGCGGGAACTGGAAGAGGCCAGGCATTATATTTATATTGAATATTTCATCATCAACGACGGGGTGATGTGGCAGACTATCCTGGAGATTCTGGAACGCAAGGCAGCACAGGGAATTGATGTCAGGCTGATTTATGACGCTTTTGGATGTCTTACCACACTGCCCCATAAGTATGAAGATGTTTTAAAGGCAAAAGGAATCCAGTGTAAGGTCTTTAACCGGTTCCGCCCCATTTTAAATATTATCCAGAATAACCGTGACCATCGGAAAATCTGCGTGATCGACGGACATACAGGCTTTACAGGCGGTATTAATCTTGCGGACGAATATATTAACCAGAAGGAACGTTTCGGCCACTGGAAGGATACGGCCATTATGCTAAAGGGAGAGGCTGTCTGGAATATGACGGCGATGTTCCTGGACATGTGGACGGTGATTACCGGGTCGAAGGAACTGTGGCATTTTGAAGATTACTTTCCTCACAGATATCATCCTGAGGCTTTTGAAAGCAACGGATTTGTGCAGCCTTTCTGTGATACCCCTCTTGATAAAGAGGTCGTAGGCGAAAATGTTTATTTAAATATCATTAACAGGGCAAAGCATTATGTTTATATTTGTACGCCATATCTGATCATTGACAATGAAATGATGACAGCCCTGTGCCTTGCTGCAAAAAGCGGCGTAGACGTAAAGATCATGACGCCGGGAGTACCAGATAAAAAAATGGTCTTTTTGCTCACCCAGTCTTATTATGAACAGCTTCTGGAAGCAGGGGTTCAGATTTATGAATACCAGCCTGGTTTCCTTCATGCGAAGTCATTTGTATGCGATGATGAAATTGCTGTGGTAGGCACCATCAATCTTGATTACAGAAGCCTTTACCTGCATTTTGAGGATGGGGTGTGGATGTATCGGAACCAGGTAATCCATGATATCCTTGAAGATTTTGCTGAGACGCTGGAATACTGCCAGCCTATTGACATCAGTTTCTGCAAAAGCAGAAATATCATGATAAGAGCCATTCAAAGCGTGATGAGGCTTCTGGCCCCAATGCTTTAAATTACAAAATGAATCCTGCACTGCAGGATTTTTTTTGTGACATATTTTTGAAGATATCCTTTTAAAATAGAATAGAACAAAATATGGGGAGAGCTTTTATGAGCAGAAAATGGAGACGCAAGGTATGCTCATGTATACTGGCTGCCTGCATGCTTATGCCCCGGGCAGCATCTGCGCAGACGTACATACGCTTTGAAGAAGAAATCGTGCAGGAAGAGGATTCTTCCCAGGCACTCATTGCAGCGCCAGCGGGGATTTTGATGGAGGCGAAGACGGGTACTGTGATCTTTGAAAAGGATGGGGATACCAAAAGGAGCCCTGCCAGTATTACAAAGATCATGACACTTCTTCTAATCTTTGACGCACTAAAAAGTGGCAGCTTAAAAATGGAGGATACAGTTACCACAAGCGCACATGCAAAGTCCATGGGAGGCTCCCAGGTGTTTCTGGAGGAAGGGGAAACCCAGGATGTAGAAACCATGATCAAGTGCATTGTCATTGCTTCCGGAAATGATGCTAGCGTGGCAATGGCAGAACATATCGGCGGAAGTGAAGAAGAATTTGTGCGGCAGATGAACAAGAGGGCAGAAGGACTTGGCATGAAAAACACACATTTTGTTGATTGCTGCGGACTTACGGATTCTCCGGAGCATTATACAACGCCCCGTGATATTGCCATCATGAGCAGGGAGCTTATCAATCAATATCCAAAGATTCTGGAATACTCATCCATCTGGATGGACACCATCACCCATGTCACACGGCAGGGAAGCAAAGAATTCGGACTGACTAATACAAACAAACTGCTTAGAGCCTATGATGGCTGCGTAGGTTTAAAAACAGGAAGCACCAGCCTGGCAAAATTCTGCCTGTCTGCTGTGGCACAGAGGAACGGCATTACATTGATCTCCGTTGTAATGGCTGCGCCGGATTCCAAAGGAAGGGTGAAAGATGCAGCTGCTATGCTGAATTATGGCTTTTCCAAATGCAGTCTCTATGTGGACGAAAATCCGGGTAAACTAAAAGACCTTCCAGTAAAAAGCGGCGTGGAAGAAAGCGTTCCTCTTGTTTATGAAGAGCAGTTTCAGTATTTAAGTACAGATGGAAGCACTGTTTCTGAAATCCAAAAGAAAATCGAGCTGCCCAAAAAAGTAAAAGCGCCTGTGAAAAAGGGCGAAAAGGCCGGAGAGCTTATCTATTCTGCAGGTGGAACGGAAATCGGCAGAATTGGTATTTTGTATGGAAAAACCATTAAAAAAGCCACATATGTACACTGCCTGAAAAAGATGTGGGAGGCGGTGCTTTTATAACCAGGAAATCTCGTATATTCTTTTGACAAATAGAGGCGGAGAGAGGTATAATAAACTCTGTATGAATAAATGAGAAGAGATAAGGCGGAGGAAGTATGGAACAACAAAAGAATGAAAAAAGCAGGATAAAATTACTTTTCGGTTATTATAAACCGTACAAAGCTTTGTTTTTCTGGGATCTGTTCTTTGCGATTCTTGGCGCTGCCGTAACTTTAGTGCTTCCGTTGCTGGTTCGATATATTATGAACACAGTGGGAAGTCTGCCAGTATCCCAGGCAAACGCCATTATTTTTAAGATCGGGTTGGTCATGGCGGGGCTGATTCTTATTCAGCTTGCCAGCCGGTATTTTATCACATATTACGGGCATCTGATGGGAACCTACATTGAAAGGGATATGAGGGATGAAATTTTCAGCCATTATCAAAAACTGTCCTTTGCGTTTTATGACAATCAAAAGGTAGGCCATCTTTTGTCAAGAATTACCAGCGACCTGTTTGAAATCAGCGAACTGCTTCATCATGGGCCGGAGGATATTATCATCTCTGTCATCAAGCTGACAGGCGCCCTGATCATCCTCTGCCAGATCAACGGGAAAATGACCCTGATTTGTCTTGGGGTAGTTCTGATCATGCTGGGTTATGCCCTGGTATTTAACAAAAGGATGAAAACAGCCTTTAAGGAAAACAGGGCAAGGATCGCAGATATCAACAGCCAGATTGAAGACAGCCTGGCAGGAATCCGCGTGGTAAAATCTTTTGGAAATGAAAAAAAGGAAATGGAAAAGTTTCACCAGGGAAATGAGCGTTTTGTGTCTTCAAAACGGAGAACCTACCGTTACATGGCCGGATATCATGCGGGAATGGACGCTTTTACCACTTTGATCACAGTTGCTGCGTTAATCTCCGGCGCATACTTTTTGACAAAAGGTTCCCTGGATACAACAGACCTGGTAACATTTCTTCTTTACATCAGCAGTTTTACAGAACCGGTTACAAAGCTTGTAAACTTTACAGAGCAGTTCCAGAACGGATACAGCGGATATGACCGTTTCCTGGAGATGATGTCCATTGCACCTGATATTGAAGACGCATGGGATGCCGTATCTTTGGACCATGTAAAAGGGGATATCCGTTTCCAGGAGGTATCCTTCCACTATGGGGACAATCAGGAGGAAGTGCTTTCTCATGTGAATCTGGAAGTAAAGCCAGGGGAATATGTAGCCCTTGTAGGTACTTCGGGAGCAGGAAAGACAACGTTGTGCAGCTTGATTCCCAGGTTTTATGACGTTTCCGGCGGAAGCATTTATCTGGACGGAAAGGATATTCGTAAGATTAAACTGAAAGATCTGCGCAGGCAGATCGGAATCGTACAGCAGGACGTCTACCTGTTTGCAGGAAGCATTATGGAAAATATCCGTTACGGCAAGCCCGGAGCTGCGGATGAAGAGGTGATAAGGGCGGCCAAGGCAGCCAATGCCCATGGGTTTATTATGGAAATGCCTGAGGATTATGATACTGATATCGGACAGAGAGGCGTGAAGCTGTCCGGGGGACAGAAACAGCGCCTTTCCATTGCCAGGGCATTTTTGAAAAATCCGCCTATCCTGATCTTTGATGAGGCAACCTCTGCCCTTGATAATGAAAGCGAGAAAGTAGTGCAGGAATCCTTGGAAAAGCTTTCTAAGGATCGGACCACATTTGTGATCGCCCATCGCCTCTCTACCATCCGAAATGCCAGACGGATCCTGGTACTTACAGAAGAAGGAGTTGCCGAAGAAGGAACTCACCAGGAACTTTTGGAGAAGAATGGGGTATATGCCCGGCTTTGCAGGGCGGGATTATAAATTTTGTATGAAACTTTATTTTGCATGGAATTTTGGAAGGTGATTAAGGGATATTCATGAATACATTCAGAACAAAAACTTACGAAATCCAAACAGGAAAATTAAAAGGAAACAATGAAGTCAGGCTTGCAGTACTGACAGATCTCCACGGCTTGGAATTTGGAGATCAGAATCGGGAGCTTTTGGATGCGGTCAGAAGAGAAGAGCCTGATGTAGTTCTGGTTCTGGGCGATATGTTTGTGCGTTCCCAGCCTTTCACTATGGCGGCAGCGGAAAGGCTTCTTTCAAATGCTGCAAAAGATCTGCCCGTATATTATGCTTTGGGAAATCATGAATTTAATCTGCTGGAAAGAGAAGAATATCGGGAAAGCTATCTTGCGTATGAGCGCAGCCTCACCAACGCAGGTGTCTGTTTTCTTCATAACGAACATACCTGTATGGAGATACAGGGGTCGGATTTTGTATTTTACGGGCTTGAGCTTCCCATGAAATTTTATAAAAAGCCAAAATCCCCGGTTCTTTCCCTGACAGAAATGGAAAGTCTCATTGGTGTTCCTCATATGGATGGAATTCATGTGCTTCTGGCTCATAATCCCAAATACGGCAACACCTACTTTTCATGGGGGGCAGACCTGATTTTTTCCGGACATTATCATGGTGGGATTCTTCGCTTTTCAGAGCATGTTGGACTGGCATGTCCTCAGTATCTTTTGTTCCCCCAGTACTGCTGCGGTGATTTTCACAAGGGAGGAACCCACATGTTTGTCAGCGCGGGGCTTGGAGAGCACACCCTCCCCCTCCGTATCCATAATCCCCGGGAGCTTTTGATGGTGGTAATAAAACCGGAAAATGAAAAAGAGTAAAGAACAACGGAAAGGGGACAATATATGGCAATTCCTGTAAAATTAAATGTGTTTGAGGGTCCTTTGGACCTGCTGCTGCATTTGATCGACAAAAATAAAATTGACATTTATGATATCCCCATTGTAGAGATTACAGATCAGTATATGGAATACATTCATGCCATGGAAAAAGAAGACCTGGGAATTATGAGCGAATTCATGGTCATGGCCGCTACTCTGATCGATATTAAATGCAGAATGCTCCTTCCAAGAGAAGTAAATGAGGAGGGAGAAGAGGAAGACCCAAGAGCCCAGCTGGTGGCAAGGCTTTTGGAATACAAGACGTATAAATATATGTCCTATGAATTAAAGGATCGGATGGACAACGCTGCAGGGGTGTATTTTAAGAAGGCAACGATCCCCTATGAGGTACTGGCTTTTAAAGAACCGGTAGATCCGGAGGAGCTTCTTCGGGGTCTGACAATCGAAAAGCTTAACAGTATTTATAAATCCATTATTAAAAAGCAGGAGAATAAGATCGACCCTATCCGAAGCAAATTCGGAAAGATAGAAAAAGAGGAGGTCAGTCTTTCGGATAAAATGCTGCAGATGAAGGAATATGCCATAAACCATAGGAAATTCAGCTTCCGTCAGCTGCTCACTGCCCAGGATTCCAGAGTCCAGGTGATCGTTACTTTTCTGTCTATTCTGGAACTGATGAAGATGGGTCATATTCAGGTAGAACAGGATCATCTTTTTGATGATATTCAGGTAAGCGTAGTAACAGATCCTTCAGCCTGGAAGAATCTGACGGAATTTGCAGATGAATAAGATTCACATAAACAGAATCTTCAGACGAATAAATAGAGTTTGGGCATCAGATAATAATGAAATAAGAATGAGGTTATATCGTGGAGATCAAAAGGACGCAAGCAGCCATTGAAGCTGTGCTTTTTACTATGGGCGAAGCTGTAGAGCTATCTCAGATTGCAAAAGCTGTAGGACAGGATATGGAAACTACCCGGAAAATCCTTGGACATATGATGGAACGATATCAGGAGGAAGATAGGGGAATCCAGATTATTGAGCTGGAGAATTCTTACCAGATGTGCACCAAAAAAGAATATTATGAAGCTTTGATCCGTATTGCCATGCAGCCCAAGAAGCCTGCGCTGACGGAGGTAATGCTAGAAACGCTGTCGATTATTGCATATAAGCAGCCTGTAACAAAGGCTGAAATCGAAAAGATCCGGGGTGTGAAATGTGATCATGCAATAAATAAGCTGGTAGAATACAGCCTGGCCAAAGAGCTGGGAAGGCTGGATGCGCCTGGGCGTCCCATCCTTTTTGGTACGACAGAGGAGTTTCTTCGCTCCTTCGGGGTACATGGACTTGATGATCTTCCAGTACCTGACCCAGTAAAAATCGAAGACTTTAAAGCAGAAGCAGAAGAAGAAATTCAGCTAAAGCTGGATGTGTGAGGAATACCATTATGCCGACAACTTATACACATGATTTATTTGGAAAACAACTTTATCAAAAGCTTCCGGAAGAAATGCAGGAAATCATCCGGGAAAACAAGGATCTTTACCGTATCGGCCTTCATGGGCCGGATATCCTGTTTTATTTACTGCCTGTTCCCAGTGTTCCCAGGATCGGGGTAAAAATGCATAAGGAACCTGCACGCTTTTTTTTCGAAAGAGGACTGAGGAAGGTGCGTGCTGGAGGAAACAAGCCTCTATTGGCCTATCTGTTGGGATTTGGAGGACACTATCTCCTGGATTCCGTATGCCATCCTGCAGTTAACCACATAGATGATGAAGGGATTCTTTCCCACACACTATCTGAGAAAGAGCTTGATCGGGCATTTATGCTTGAAGAAGGGAAAAATCCCCTGAAATTTTATCCTTCAGACTGTATTGTTCCCAAAACATCTTATGCAAAAGTGATACATGAAGCAATTCCGGAGGTATCTTGCAGGAAAATTTACTGGTCCCTTCGGATGATGAAGCTCCTTACCAATGCCATGGTATGCGATAATGGAGGAAGGCGAAAGCGCGCTCTTGCCTTCTTTGGGGGCTTTGTCAGCAAAAAGGGAACAGACTCTGCCCTGGAGCACTTTATGGACGAACAGCCTGTAGAAGGAAGCTTAAGGCCGGTTATTGAATTGAAGCAGATGTATAAAAGGGCTTTGGAGGAAGCGCCTCAATATCTGAAGGAGCTGTATTTTCTTTCTAATGAGGGACAGCCTCTTTCCCGGCGATTTGATAAAACCTATAACGGATAAAAGCATGGCGGGCAAAACCATTGGTATAATTGCCGGACAAGGCGGCATAAAATAATCCTGTGTGATCTTTTGGATTTTGAAATCTGAAACGAGGTGGATTATGAGGAAAAAAATCATTGCCGCAGTCTCCATTGTTCTGGCATTGCTCCAATGCATGGGTGCAGAAGCATCTGTTATTGCAAAAGGAGGCTTGTCCCATGTTGTAGAGCTGATTCCTTCTGTTGTGCAGATGGAGGCGGGCGAACATGGGGTACCGGATGACCCCGGCAGTTTGTATGCCCTTTCTGCAGTTTTAATGGACGGGGAGACAGGACGGGTGCTTTACGAAAAAGAGGGGGAGACGCCGCGCCCTATGGCCAGTACCACAAAAGTGATGACATGTATCCTTGCGCTGGAAAATGCACCCGGTGATGATTATGTGGAAGTCTCTGCTAATGCAGCGGCTCAGCCTGAGGTGAAACTAAATATGCAAAAGGGAGAGCAGTATTATCTGGAAGACCTTCTCTATTCCCTGATGCTGAAAAGCCACAATGATACGGCTGTAGCAATCGCAGAACATATTGGAGGCTCAGTGGAGGGCTTCGCCAGAATGATGAATGAAAAGGCCGCAGCGCTTGGATGCACAGATACCCATTTTGTTACGCCAAATGGTCTGGATAGCACAGACGAAGGTGGAGAGCATCACACAACAGCAAAGGATCTGGCCTTGATCATGCGCTATGCCATCAGGAATAAGACTTTTTTGCATATTACGGAAACAAGAGACTACACTTTTTCGGATTTAAGCGGAAAACGTCAGTTTTCCATTCACAATGCCAATGCTCTTTTGGATATGACGGAGGGCGTTTTGTCAGGAAAAACAGGATTTACTGCTAATGCAGGCTACTGTTATGTCTGCGCCTGTGAAAAGGATGGCAAGACGCTCATTATTTCTCTGCTTGGCTGCGGATGGCCAAACAATAAAACCTACAAGTGGAAGGATACCCTGGCTCTTTTGAAATACGGCGGAGAAAATTTTCAGTATGAGACGCTCTGGCGAGAGCCTTCTCTAAAAGAAATTGAAGTAAAAAACGGCGTGACCAAAGAGGTTTATCCTGGTAGCGCTGTTTATGTTTCCTGCGGATACTCTGTTCCGGAAGAGGAAAAGCAGCGGAAGATCCTTCTAAAAAAAGGAGAAAAAATCACCATGAAAATAATGCTTCCCAAAGAACTGTCTGCACCTGTCAAAAAAGGGCAGAAGATTGGCGAGGCAGCCTGTTATCTTGGCGAAGAAAAAATATACGGCTTTCCTATTGTTGCAGAAAAAAGCGTGAAAAAAAACAGCTATTTCTGGTGTGCTGACCGTGTTTTTCATGATTTTTTTCACTGAAAAGAAATAGAATTTATCAGCAAGAGCTAAAAAGAGCATTTAAGTGTAAGGATTACTATAATCCTGGCGCTTCGATGCTCTTTTTAAGGTTAAATAATTAACAAAAATAGGAGAAAGGTATTGAAAAAAAATGTAAAAAAGGGTACAATTATAATCGGCTAAAATTTTGGTTATGCTTTAAAATTTTTATAAAAAATGGAGGGTAAACAAGAATGAGTAATGCAACACAAGGTTTAGCAGGCACAAGAATTACTTCTTTGCTTGATGCCAACAGTTTTGTTGAAATCGGACAAAGTGTAACAGCCAGAAGTACAGATTTCAATATGACTGAAAAGAAAGCACCTTCAGACGGTGTCATTACCGGTTATGGTGTGATTGAGGGAAATCTGGTATTTGTATACAGCCAGGATGCTTCCGTACTGAACGGTACTGTCGGCGAAATGCATGCAAAGAAGATCAGTGCACTGTATGATATGGCTATGAAAATGGGCGCTCCCATAATCGGGCTTATTGACTGTGCAGGTATCCGCCTTCAGGAAGCTACAGATGCTTTGAATGCTTTCGGAAATATTTATCTGAAGCAGGCAATGGCATCCGGAATGGTTCCGCAGATCACAGCCATTTTCGGTACCTGCGGCGGCGGTATGGCAGTGGTTCCGGCTCTTGCTGATTTCACCTTTATGGAATCTGAGAAAGGAAGAATGTTTGTAAATTCCCCAAATGCACTGGAAGGAAATCATGTATCCAAATGTGATACAGCAGCCGCTGATTTCCAGAGCGAAGAAACAGGCCTTATTGATTATACGGGAACGCAGGAAGAGATTCTTGCACAAATCCGTGCTCTTGTAAGCATGCTTCCTTCTAACTATGACGACAATGATTCCTATATGGAATGTACAGACGATTTAAACCGCATCTGCGAAGATATTGCTAACTGCGCAGGTGATACTGTGCTTGCTCTTTCCAGGATTGCAGATAACGGTGCATTCTTTGAAACAAAAACTGCCTACGGCAAAGATATTGTAACCGGATTCCTTCGCCTTAACGGCGCTACCATTGGTGCGGTTGCCAACAGAAGCGAAATCTATGATGCGGACGGTAATAAGACAGAAGAATTTGGCGGCTCTCTTTCTGCAAGAGGCGCAAGAAAGGCTGCTGACTTTGTCAAATTCTGCGATGCCTTTGACATTCCTGTACTAACCCTTACCAATGTAACAGGCTTCAAGGCTACCTTGTGCAATGAGAAGATGATGGCTAAGTCTGTCGGCGAAATGGTTCATGCCTTTGCATCTGCAACAATTCCAAAGGTAAACGTCATTATTGGAAAGGCATACGGAACTGCATATGTGGCTATGAACAGCAAGGGAATTGGAGCAGATATGGTTTATGCATGGGATAATGCAGAGATTGGTATGATGGATGCTTCCCTAGCTGCGAAGATCATGTACGCAGGTGCCGATGCTTCCGTGATCAGTGAAAAGGCTTCTGCATACAGGGAACTGCAGTCCAGCGTGGAATCTGCAGCAGCAAGAGGATATGTGGATACGATCATCAGCCCGGCTGATACAAGAAAATATGTAATCGGAGCTTTCGAAATGCTATTCACAAAAAGGGAAGAACGTCCGTCCAAAAAGCACGGTACGGTCTAAGCGAGGTGAGCATATGAAGCAGATTTTAAAGAAAGTATCTTCTGTATGTGCTGCTGTTGTATGTGCTGCTTCCCTGACTGTGTCTGGTGCAGTGGTCGTAGCGGCTGACAGTGAGATTGATGAGACGGTAAAAACTCAGCTTACCGCAACGGCTGAAGGTCTGACGGATGCCATCGTTCCGTTATCTGATGAAGAAATCACCAGGTATATGGAATCTGCTGATGAGTTTACCGTCCAGGCTGTCACTTCATGGAGCAGTTCCAAAGAAGAAGTGGGAGAGCTGAAAGAAATTGGAAAAGCAGAGATCGAATTTGATGATGATCAGTATGCAGTCACAGTTCCGGTTGATTTCGAAAAAACAGATGCGAATTTCATATATATTTTCAGTGAAGAGGGAATGCCCATGAGCATGACCGTAGATGTTCAGTATCCTTTGTCTGTTACCTTACAGAGAGCAGGTCTGAACACCCTTATGGGTCTTGGCACCGTATTTGTCATGCTTGTATTTTTGAGCTTTATTATTTCCCTGTTCAGATTCATCCCCGGATTTCTGGAAGGCAAAAAGAAAGAAGTGCCGGTTCCGGCAAGCCCTGTTCCTGTACAGGCTCCGGTTTTGGAAGAGGAAGTGGATGATACAGAGCTTATTGCAGTAATCGCAGCAGCGATCGCAGCTTCTGAAGGAACCAGCACTGATGGATTCGTTGTTCGTTCCATCCGTAAAATAAATCGTAAAAAAGGTAAATGACATTAGGAGGATCTAAAAATGAAAAGTTATACAATTACTGTAAACGGAACAGCATATGAAGTAACTGTTGAAGAAACAGGAAGTGTTTCCGCACCGGCAGCTGCAGCTCCAAAGGCACCGGCAGCCGCACCAAAAGCTGCACCGAAGGCAGCTGCACCGGCTGTGTCAGGTGCAGGCGCAGTAAAAGTAACAGCATCCGTACCAGGCAAAGTTCTGAAGGTGGTTGCAGGCGCAGGACAGGCAGTAAAAGCAGGCGACAGCATTATAATTCTGGAATCCATGAAAATGGAAATCCCTGTAGTAGCTCCCCAGGACGGAACCGTTGCAAGTATTGATGTTGCAGAAGGTGCCTCTGTAGAAAATGGAGATACTTTAGCAACAATGAACTAGGACGGGAGGTAGTCAAATGTCTTATGTAACAGAAACTTTGTCCAACCTGATTCATCAGACAGCATTCTTTAATCTGACATGGGGCAACTACCTGATGATCGCGGTGGCATGCGTGTTCCTGTATCTTGCCATCCGTCATGGATTTGAGCCGCTGCTTCTGGTGCCGATCGCATTCGGTATGCTGCTGGTAAACATCTATCCGGATATTATGGCAAGACCGGAGGATATGTCCAATGGCGTAGGTGGACTTCTGCATTATTTCTATATTCTGGATGAGTGGAGTATTCTTCCATCACTGATTTTTATGGGCGTTGGAGCTATGACAGACTTTGGCCCGCTGATTGCGAACCCTATCAGCTTTCTGATGGGCGCTGCAGCACAGCTTGGTATTTACGTTGCTTATTTCCTGGCTATTTTCCTGGGATTCAATGGAAAAGCAGCAGCAGCGATTTCCATTATCGGCGGTGCGGATGGTCCTACCTCCATTTTCCTGGCCGGTAAGCTTGGACAAACCACCCTTATGGGACCTATTGCAGTCGCTGCATATTCCTATATGTCCCTGGTTCCTATTATCCAGCCGCCAATCATGAAGCTGTGTACAACAGAAAAAGAACGTAAAATTAAAATGGATCAGCTTCGTCCTGTTACCAAACTGGAGAAGATCCTGTTCCCGATCGTAATCACCATTGTTGTCTGCCTGATCCTGCCTACAACAGCACCTCTTGTGGGTATGCTGATGCTTGGCAACCTGTTCAGAGAGTCCGGTGTTGTCAAACAGCTTACAGAAACTGCTTCCAATGCGTTGATGTACATCGTTGTTATCCTTCTCGGAACTTCCGTAGGCGCATCTACCAGTGCTGAAGCATTTCTGAACGTAGACACGCTGAAAATCGTTGTATTAGGTCTTGTTGCCTTTGCATTCGGAACCTTTGGAGGATGTATGCTTGGTAAGCTGATGTGCAAGCTGTCCGGCGGCAAGATCAACCCGCTGATCGGTTCCGCAGGCGTATCTGCAGTTCCTATGGCAGCTCGTGTATCCCAGAAGGTAGGTGCGGAAGCAGATCCTACTAACTTCCTTCTGATGCATGCAATGGGTCCAAACGTTGCAGGTGTTATTGGTACGGCCGTTGCAGCCGGAACCTTTATGGCTATTTTCGGAGTATGATAATAATATAAGGAGAAATCATTATGGCAGAAATTGAAAAAAAACCTGTTAAAATTGTGGAAACCATTCTGCGTGATGCTCATCAGTCCCTGATCGCAACCCGTATGAGCACAGAACAGATGCTTCCAATCGTAGATAAGCTTGATAAAGTAGGCTACCATGCAGTAGAGTGCTGGGGCGGAGCTACTTTTGATGCTTCCCTTCGTTTCCTGAAGGAAGATCCATGGGAAAGACTTCGTAAATTACGCGATGGCTTTAAAAATACAAAGCTGCAGATGCTTTTCCGCGGACAGAATATCTTAGGTTACCGTCCTTACGCAGACGATGTGGTAGAATATTTTGTGCAGAAATCTGCTGCAAACGGAATTGATATTATCCGTATCTTCGATTGTCTCAACGATATGCGTAACCTGCAGACAGCTGTCTCTGCGGCAAATAAAGAAAAAGCTCATGCACAGGTAGCCCTTTCTTATACGTTGGGTGATGCGTATACTCTGGAATACTGGACTTCCATTGCAAAGAAGATTGAAGAAATGGGTGCCGATTCCATCTGTATCAAGGATATGGCAGGCCTTCTTGTTCCGTACAAGGCTACAGAGCTTGTAACAGCCCTTAAGAATGCTGTTAAGATCCCCATTGACCTTCATACCCATTATACCTCCGGAGTTGCTTCTATGACCTACTTAAAGGCAGTAGAAGCAGGCGTGGATATCATTGATACAGCAATGTCTCCATTTGCACTTGGAACTTCCCAGCCGGCTACAGAGGTTATGGTGGAAACCTTCAAAGGTACCCCATACGATACTGGCTTTGATCAAAACCTTCTGGCAGAAATTGCAGATTACTTCCGTCCTCTTCGTGATGAAGCTCTGGAAAGCGGTCTCTTAAATCCGAAGAACATGGGTGTTAATATTAAGACTCTGCTGTATCAGGTACCAGGCGGTATGTTATCCAACCTGACCTCCCAGTTAAAAGAACAGCACGCAGAAGACAAATTCTACGATGTTTTGGAGGAGGTTCCCCGCGTTCGTAAAGACCTTGGCGAGCCGCCCCTTGTTACTCCTTCTTCCCAGATCGTTGGTACCCAGGCTGTATTTAATGTTGTTATGGGTGAAAGGTATAAGATCGCAACCAAGGAGACAAAAGATATTTTAAGCGGCAAATACGGTGCTACTGTAAAACCTTTTGATCCGGAAGTTCAGAAGAAGTGTATCGGCGATACCAAGCCTATCACCTGCCGTCCGGCGGATCTTATCGAAAACGAACTGGACAAGCTGGAAAGCGAAATGGCCCAGTATAAGGAGCAGGATGAGGACGTATTATCCTACGCACTGTTCCCGCAGGTTGCAACTGACTTCTTTAAGTATCGTCAGGCACAGAAAACAAAAGTGGACGAAACAGCAGCAGATACCAAAAACGGAGCATATCCTGTATAAGTATCTCTAAAAAAGCACATATGCCCGTCGGTTTTCCGGCGGGCTTGTGTTGCTTATAGCATACGAAAGGACGTATGATGAGTAAAGTAATTATTATCGGCGGCGGTCCGGCCGGAATGCTGGCAGGTGTTTATGCAGCACAAAAGGGCAATGAAGTACACCTATTTGAAAAAAATGAAAAGTTAGGCAAGAAACTGTACATTACAGGTAAGGGACGATGCAACGTGACCAATTCCTGTGACACGGAGGAGCTTTTCCCTGCGGTAATGAGCAACGGAAAATTCCTGTATAGTGCCTTTTATACGTATAACAATCATGATGTAATGGAATTTTTTGAGAAAGCCGGCGTGCCATTGAAGATAGAACGGGGAAACCGGGTTTTTCCTGTATCCGATCATTCTTCCGATATTATCCGGGCGTTGGAACGGGAACTGAAGCAGGCTGGTGCAGCGATCCATCTTCACAGGGAAGTAAAACGTGTGCTTTCCCAGGGAGAACATGCAGTGGGTATAGAGCTGTCTGATGGAAAGAAGGTTATGGCAGATGATGTGATCATAGCTACTGGCGGATTATCCTATCCTTCCACTGGTTCTACAGGAGACGGGTACCGTTTTGCAAGGGAGGCTGGGCATCGGGTGACGGACTTAAAGCCATCCCTTGTTCCTTTAAAAACAAAGGAGGCGTATATTCCAAAGCTGCAGGGGCTTTCCCTTAGAAATACAGAGCTGACCATTAAAAACGGCAAAAAAGTCCTTTATCGGGATTTTGGGGAAATGATGTTTACCCATTTTGGTGTAACAGGTCCCATGATCTTGTCTGCAAGTGCCCGCATCGGCAAAGCTTTAGAAAAAAATGAATTGTCCGCATGGCTGGATTTAAAGCCTGCACTTACGGCAGATCAGCTGGACGCAAGGATCCTGCGGGAATTTGAAGCTGCTCCAAATAAACAATTTAAAAATGTCATAGGCGTATTGTTTCCCTCGTCCCTGACTCCGGTCATGCTCGAGCTTGGAAAGATTTCTCCGGAAAAAGCGGTTCATGAAATTACCAGGGAGGAACGTATGCGCTTCGGTGCCCTGATAAAGGCTTTCCCTTTTACTATTGTGGGAATGGGCGAATTTAAAGAGGCTATCATTACAAGAGGGGGCGTTTCCGTAAAAGAAATCAACCCGGGAACTATGGAGTCCAGAATCATGAAGCATCTTTATTTTATCGGAGAGGTATTGGATCTGGATGCAGTTACCGGAGGCTACAACCTTCAGATTGCCTGGTCAACTGCATATCTTGCAGCAAGTGCTGTTGGAAACGCATAAAAAGGAGGAATAGAACATGGTTTATAATATTGCCATTGATGGGCCTGCCGGGGCTGGCAAAAGTACCATCGCAAAAAGGGTAGCAAAGGAGCTGTCTTTTATCTATGTTGATACCGGTGCAATGTACAGGGCAATGGCCTGCTATCTTCTGGATCAGCATGTAGATGGCACAGATCAGGGTGCGGTTGCTTCGGTCTGCTGCGGGGCGGGTATTTCTATTGAGTATCACAACGGAGAGCAGATCGTACTTTTGAACAAAGAAAATATAAATGGGCGTTTAAGAACAGAAGCAGTGGGAAAGATGGCCTCCCTAACTTCTGCAAATCCGAAAGTCCGGGAGCATCTTCTGGAACTCCAGAGAAACCTGGCGGCTTCCCAGAGCGTTGTTATGGATGGAAGGGATATCGGAACTACAATTCTCCCAAATGCAGATGTTAAAATCTACCTGACTGCAAGTTCTATGACAAGAGCAAAGCGCCGTTACAAAGAACTCCTGGAAAAAGGAGAAGACTGTAATCTGGAAGAAATCCAGAAGGACATTGAGGAACGGGATCAAAGGGATATGAACCGTGAAATATCCCCCCTTTGCCAGGCAGAGGACGCTGTGCTGGTAGATTCCTCGGAAATGACCATTGACGAAGTGGTGGCTGCCATCCTCAATGTTTTTTGGAAAAAAACAAAGAAATAAAGAAAAGGCGGAAAAACCATGAAGCTAAAGACAGCACAAACAGCCGGGTTCTGCTTTGGTGTGAAAAGGGCTGTAGATAAGGTTTATGAATTGATCGGGTCCGGCGAAGGCCCTATTTATACTCTAGGTCCTATTATCCATAACGAAGAAGTGGTGGCTGACCTGGAGAAAAAAGGGGTTTCTGTCGTTTCTGAAGAAGATCTGGATAACATCCGTGACGGAATCGTGGTAATTCGTTCTCATGGCGTAGGAAAGGCGGTCTATGATAAGCTGAAATCCAGAGGCTTATCATATGTGGATGTAACCTGCCCATTTGTACTGAAAATCCACAGGATCGTGGAGCGGGAGAGTGCCAAAGGCAAACATATTGTGATCATCGGGGATGCCAGCCATCCGGAGGTACAAGGAATCTGCGGATGGGTAAAAGGATCATATACAGTTCTTAAAACTGCCGCTGAAGCAGAAAATCTGACCATTCATATAGGGCAGGAAATCTGCGTGGTTTCCCAGACGACATTTAATTACAACAAATTTAAAGAATTAGTTGAAATTCTCCAGAAAAAGAGGTATTATAATAATGTTTTAAATACATTCGATGTTTTAAACACTATTTGTAATGCTACCGAAGAACGGCAGAAAGAAGCAAGAGACATTGCCGGAGCGGTAGATACTATGTTAGTTATTGGTGGCAGACATAGTTCCAATACTCAAAAGCTGTTTGAAATATGTAAAAAGGAATGTAAAAATACTTACTATATACAAACACCTGTAGACTTGGATTCTGAAATGTTCCAATGCAGTAGTTATGTAGGTATTACAGCAGGGGCGTCCACCCCAAAGAAAATTATTGAGGAGGTTCAAGAACATGTCAGAATTAAGTTTTGAACAGATGCTGGAAGATTCCGTAAAAACAATCAGAAATGGAGAGATCGTACAGGGGACTGTCATCGATGTAAAAGAAGATGAGATCATCCTGAATATCGGGTATAAAGCAGACGGTATTATCACAAAGAACGAGTACTCTAACGATGCAGGCGTAGTACTTTCCAACACAGTACATGTTGGCGATACAATGGAAGCCAAAGTACTGAAAGTAAACGATGGCGAAGGCCAGGTAATTCTGACCTATAAGAGACTCGCTGCAGAAAAAGGAAACAAACGTTTGGAAGAAGCATTTGAAAATCAGGAAGTATTAAAGGCAGCCGTTACCCAGGTGCTGGACGGCGGATTATGTGTCAGCGTAGAAGAGACAAGAGTATTTATTCCTGCAAGCCTTGTTTCCGATACTTATGAGAAAGATTTATCCAAGTATTCAAACCAGGAAATCGAATTTGTGATCACAGAGTTCAATCCAAGAAGACGCCGTATCATCGGTAACCGTAAACAGCTTCTTCTTGCTGAAAAAGCAGAAAAACAGAAAGAATTAATGGAGAGGATCCACGTTGGCGATGCTGTAACAGGTGTTGTGAAGAATGTAACTGATTTCGGTGCATTTATCGACCTTGGCGGCGCTGATGGTCTCCTTCATATTTCCGAAATGTCCTGGGGCAGAGTAGAGAACCCGAAGAAGGTCTTTACAGTTGGTGAAGAACTCAGAGTTCTTATTAAGGATATTAATGGTGATAAGATTGCTCTTTCCCTGAAATTCCCGGAAGAGAATCCATGGCTGACTGCTGCAGAGAAATTTGCAGTAGGCAATGTTGTTAATGGGAAAATTGCAAGAATGACTGATTTCGGTGCATTTGTAGAACTGGCACCTGGAATTGACGCACTTCTTCATGTATCTCAGATTTCCAGGGATCATGTTGCAAAGCCGGCAGATGTTCTTTCCATTGGCCAGGAAATCGAAGCAAAAGTTGTTGATTTTAATGGCGAAGACAAGAAGATCAGCCTTAGCATGAAGGCTTTGGAAGCTGCAGCACCGGCTGAAGAGGAATATGTTGAGGAATAATTTCCTTATTCACAAATGATCATGTATGATAAAACCAGGCAGATCGCTATGGGGCGGTTTGCCTGGTTTTTGTATCTTAAGATATTGTCACAAATTACTTTTTGACTTTAAGGTGCCCAATAGAAAAGGCAGGGTATGCTTTAGATATTTTGCCTGGCGGTCCGCATCCTCCAGGAAAGCTTCATTACAGGAAAACCATGTAAAACAGGTATCCGGCCTGGCAGAAACACGCAATTTTTTCTCCATATAGGTGCTTAAAGATTTAGGGATGGCTGTATCCTCTGAAGGAATATAATCATAATTTTGATAATCCGGATAGTAATGACGGAGCCTGCCGTTATCCAAAGGAACCAAAAGTTTTACAAAGCTTCCTTCACCGCTTATATAGAAGTGCTGATTTCCGTTGGAAAAAGGTGTGGGGAGCGGAACTGGAAGGACTAAGGAAATAAGGAGAAGCTCATCCTGAAGTTCTGCGTCCGCTGGTTCATAGTCACCCGTAAAAAGCATTCCATAAGCCAGCATTTCCCATACGGCGCCAAGTCCCATCAGGTCTTCCAGGTTATGCCCAAGAAGCTCTCTTAAAATATCTTCTTCCTTTGTTTTCAGATATTTCTTGTAACAGCGGATACAATCCTTTCCATTGCAGAAAAGCCTTTGCGGAAGATGCAGAAATTTCTCCAGATCCGGCTGTTTCATACGGGGAAGCTTCAAAAGTTCTTTGCAGGGCTTCAATGCCTGATACAGATCAATGGAAGGCATGGAGCCAAAGGGAGAAGTAAGCTCCCAAAGTTTATACCTGGCTTCCAGATAGGGCTGGTCAAAGCGGTTTCCATTGTATTGGATGGTGCATGAATAATTTTTAACAAAAGCTGCAAAAGATTTCAGTACTTCTTTTTCCTCTGTCTCCGAATCTGCAAACCACTGATATAAAACCCATTGTCCATTCTCCAGGACAACTGCACCGATCAGATATAAAAAAGTGGAATATTGTGATAGTCCGGTAGTTTCAATGTCATAAAAAACAGGTGTGAAATCCTCCTTTTGCCGAAAAGAAATCGACAATTTTTTAACACTTTCAAAGTCCGGAAACCCTTGTAAAATAGGCATTTTTTTAACAATCATGAACGCTAGTTCCTTTCTTGGATTGTATCTAATTATACACAAAATTTTGACAAAATGGTAGTGAATTTTTTCCTAAAAAGAGTTATAGTATAAGTATGGAATTCAGACAAAAAATCCAAAAGAAGGTTGTGTTTCTGAATATGGTAATACCAATGCTTTATAAGAAGGAGGGAATAAATTTATGGGACTTTTAACCTTTAAGGGTGGTGTTCATCCTTATGATGGTAAGGAACTGTCCAAGAACTATCCGGTTGAGAAGTATCTTCCGCAGGGTGAAATGGTCTATCCCCTTTCCCAGCATATCGGAGCACCTGCAGTTCCGGTGGTGGGGAAAGGAGACCGCGTACTTGCAGGGCAGAAGATTGCAGATGCCGGTGGATTTGTATCTGCCCCCATTCATGCATCCGTATCCGGAATCGTGAAGGGAATTGAATCCAGACTAAATGCAACAGGCTCTATGGTTAATTCCATTATCATTGAAAATGACCAGCAGTATGAGAGTGTAGAGTACATACCTGCTCCATTGGAGAGCCTGACAAAGGAACAGATTTTAGCCAGGATCCGTGACGGAGGCGTGGTAGGAATGGGCGGGGCAGGCTTCCCCACACACGTTAAGCTTGCCCCAAAGGATCCTGATAAGATTGAATATGTTCTGGTCAACGGCGCAGAATGCGAACCTTATCTTACAAGCGATTACCGCAGAATGCTGGAAGAACCGGAAAAGATCGTAGAAGGCCTGAGAGTCATGCTGACGATTTTTGACCATGCGAAAGGCTATATTTGCATTGAAGATAATAAACCGGACTGTATTGCCAAGCTCAAAGAGCTTGTAAAGGATATTCCCCGCATGGAAGTAAAGGAAATGATGACAAAATATCCCCAGGGCGGTGAACGTACCCTGATCTACGCGGCAACAGGACGGGAGATCAACTCCTCCATGCTGCCTGCAGACGTAGGCTGTGTGGTAGATAATGTGGATACGGTTGTTGCCATTTATCAGGCGGTTATCCTTGGAATGCCTGTTATGAGCCGTATTGTCACCGTAACAGGAGACGGAATCCAAAATCCGAAGAACTTTACCGTGCTTTGCGGAACCTGTATGGAAGAGCTTCTAACGGCCAGCGGAGGCTTAAAGACCGGAACAGCCAAGGTAATCTCTGGAGGCCCCATGATGGGCTTTGCCATGTATCAGCTTAACGTGCCGTGTACCAAGACTACATCCGCATTCCTCTGCCTGGAGAAGGATCCTGTTTCTCAGGCTCACCAGACAGCCTGCATCAACTGCGGACGGTGCGTAAGCGTTTGTCCGGGACATGTACTGCCTGCACGTCTGGCAACCTTTGCGGAACATGGAAATATGGAAGCATTCCAGAAATTTGATGGAATGGAATGCTGTGAATGCGGCTGCTGCAGCTATGTTTGTCCGGCAAAAAGGCCATTGACCCAGAGTATCAAATCCATGCGGAAAATGGTTCTTGCCAGCCGCAGGAAGAAATAAGGGGAGGTAAAGAAATGGAACAAATGTTAAACGTATCATCCAATCCCCATGTCAGGGATAAGATGACTACAAGCAGGATCATGCAGCTTGTTGCGCTTGCCCTGCTTCCCACTACTTTATTCGGTGTATGGAATTTTGGCCTTCATGCTCTTCTGGTGGTTTTGGTATCTGTCGCCTCCAGTGTGGCTTTTGAATGGCTCTATGACTATCTGATGCATAAACCAAATACCGTGACAGATTTCAGTGCGGTAGTTACCGGGCTTCTTTTAGGGCTGAATATGCCTCCCCAGATTCCTCTTTGGATGCCGGTTCTGGGAAGTGGCTTTGCCATCATTATCGTAAAACAGCTGTTCGGAGGCCTTGGCCAGAATTTTATGAACCCGGCCCTTGCAGGAAGATGTTTCCTGATGATTTCCTTTGCAGGAAAAATGACGGATTTCTCTGTGAAAAAGAATTTCGGCGGTGTTATAGATGCCGTAACAGGAGCAACTCCTCTGGCTGCTTTAAAGGCGCAGGGATTTGCGGAAGGCTCCGTACCTGTACAGAATCTGTTTCTTGGAAATATCCAGGGAACCATCGGCGAAACTTCTGCCATTGCCATCCTTATCGGCGCAGTGATCCTTTTGGGATTTAAGATTATAGATCTTAAGGTGCCCCTTACATATATCTGCAGTTTTGCCGTGTTTGTCATTCTTTACATGCTGTTTTCCGGTATGGGCTTTGACGTGAATTATCTGTTCAGCCATCTTTTCGGCGGCGGATTGATGCTTGGCGCATGGTTTATGGCAACCGATTATGTTACAACACCCATCACCCCCAGGGGACAGCTCTTTTACGGATGTATCCTTGGCATCCTTACTGCGGTCTTCCGTCTCTTCGGGGGGTCTGCAGAGGGCGTATCCTATGCGATCATCTTCTGTAACCTGCTGGTACCGGTGATCGAACGTTTGACCCGTCCCACTGCATTCGGGAAAGGAGGCAAAGCATGAGTAATAAAATTGTAAAAGATACGCTGGCCATTACCTTGATCACATTGATTTCAGGCCTGGCTCTTGGCCTTGTACAGGATATTACGGCAGGACCTATTGCCAAGCAGCAGAAAAAAGCAAAAGAAGAGGCATATAAGGCTGTGTTTGCAGATGCAGATACCTTTGAAGAGCTTACTCTTACAGAGGAATTATCTGCAGCCATCGAAGCGAATCTTGATGAAAACGGTTATACAGCCCAGAATATTGATGAGATCATGCTTGCAAAGGACAATGCCGGTGCTGAAATAGGATATGCCTTTACTGTAACCTCGTCCGAAGGGTACGGCGGTGACATTCAGTTCGCTATGGGCGTAAAAGCAGACGGAACTATGAATGGAATTTCCATTTTGAATATCAGCGAAACGGCTGGTCTTGGAATGAAAGCCACTACGGCTGAATTCCAGGAACAGTTCAAAGAGAAAAAGGTGGAAAAATTTTCCTACACCAAAAGCGGTGCTTCCGCAGACAATGAGATTGATGCTTTAAGCGGCGCCACGATTACCACAAATGCTATGACTAATGGAGTTAATGCCGGATTATGTACGTTTCAATTTGCAAAAGGAGGGAATCTGGAATGAAAGCAAACACACCTGCAGAACGATTAATAAACGGCATCGTGAAGGAGAATCCCACATTTGTACTGATGCTGGGAATGTGTCCTACACTTGCAGTTACCACCTCCGCAACCAACGGAATCGGCATGGGGCTGACTACCACAGTGGTTCTTGCAGCTTCCAACCTGATGATTTCCCTGCTTCGCAAATTCATCCCCGACGGAGTACGTATGCCTGCATTTATCGTGGTAGTTGCGTCTTTTGTAACCATTGTACAAATGCTTTTGGAAGGCTTTATTCCAAGCCTTTATGCATCCCTTGGCATCTATATTCCTCTGATCGTGGTAAACTGTATCATCCTTGGCCGCGCAGAAGCATATGCGTCCAAGAATCCGCCCGTACCCTCTTTGTTTGATGGAATTGGCATGGGACTTGGATTTACCCTCAGCATAACCTGCATTGGTGCCGTAAGGGAGCTAATCGGTGCCGGACAGCTTTTTGGAGCACAGGTTCTTCCTCTGGCTGATTCTGCATCAGGTAAGATTGGATATGAGCCTGTTACTATTTTTATCCTGGCTCCGGGTGCATTCTTTGTACTGGCATTCCTTTCTGCACTTCAGAATAAATTCAAGCTGGGTGCTGCAAAAAGAGGAATCGATCCAAGCAACCCGGATTCCTGCGGCGGTGCATGCGCATCCTGCGGCAATAGCATGTGTAAAGGAAGGAGGGAATAATATCTATGAAAGAATTACTAATTATTCTCATTAGTTCAGCTCTGGTAAATAATGTGGTGCTAAGCCAGTTCCTTGGATTATGTCCGTTCCTTGGGGTATCCAAAAAGATTGAAACGGCTGCCGGAATGGGCGGTGCGGTTGTTTTCGTTATTACGCTGTCTTCCTTTGTAACCGGCCTTATTTATAAATTCATCCTGATTCCTACGAATCTGGAGTATCTTCAGACCATTGTATTTATTTTGATCATCGCAGCCCTTGTACAGTTTGTGGAAATGTTCCTGAAAAAGGCAATGCCTTCGTTATACCAGGCTCTTGGCGTTTATCTGCCTCTGATCACTACTAACTGTGCTGTTCTCGGTGTAGCGCTTATCAATGTTCAGAAAGATTATAACATTTTGCAGGGGACCATCAACGGCTTTGCTACGGCAGTAGGCTTTACCATTTCGATTGTCCTGATGGCAGGTATCCGTGAGAAAATTGAGTACAACGACATTCCGAAGGCATTTCAGGGCTTCCCATCTGTTCTTTTAACAGCAGGACTGATGGCAATTGCGTTCTTCGGTTTTTCCGGATTGATTTAAGGAGGCATAAATATGAATATCGGAGCAATTATTATAGCAACCGTTGTAGTTGCGGCAGTCGGCCTCTTTATTGGCATTTTCTTAGGTGTAGCAGGAAAAAAATTTGCAGTGGAAGTAGATGAAAGGGAAGTGGCAGTAAGGGAAGCCCTTCCTGGGAATAATTGCGGCGGATGCGGATTTCCCGGATGTGACGGTCTTGCAGCAGCCATTGCCAAAGGGGAAGCCCCTGTCAACGGCTGCCCGGTGGGAGGCGATCCTGTAGGAAAGATCATTGCAGAAATTATGGGGCAGGAGGTTGTAGAAACAGCGCGGCAGGTTGCCTATGTAAAATGTGCAGGGACCTGCGATAGAGCTAAAGAAAATTATACTTACACAGGCGTGGAAGACTGCGAAATGCTGTCCTTTGTTCCGGGCGGCGGAGCCAAATCCTGCGATTACGGCTGCCTTGGCTTCGGAAGCTGTGTAAAAGCCTGTCCTTTTGATGCGATCCACATTATAAACGGCGTGGCTGTCGTAGAAAAAGAAGCATGCCGTGCCTGCGGCAAATGTGTGGCAAAATGTCCGAAGCACCTGATCGAACTGGTACCTTATGACCAGAAACTATTCGTAAGCTGCAGCTCCCGCGCAAAGGGAAAAGCTGTGACAAGCGCATGTGAGGTAGGATGTATCGGATGTAAAAAGTGTGAGAAGACCTGCCCTAACGGCGCCATTGCCGTTCAGGATTTCTGTGCCCATATTGATTACGGCAAATGTACCAATTGCGGTGCATGTAAGGATGTATGCCCCAGAGGGATTATCTTTTCCAAATAGGTTCTCTTGTTTCATCAGTCAGCCGCAGAATATTCTGCGGCTGACATTTTTGTACAGATAACGTTGTATTTTTTTCTGCCCCGTTGTATGATGGATGGGCAGTTATAAATCATGAAAAGATTATACGGAGAATGATTGTATTTATGAAAAAAAGGGATATGATACTGATGGCAGGAATCCTGGCTCTGACATTGATTTGGTGGGGTGCTGCCCGGTTTTTCCTTCCAGATGATTATCAGAAAATACGGATCACGGTGGACGGAACCGTATTAGGAGAGTATTCTCTTTTAGAAGAACAGGAGATTGCCATTGGAAAAACCAATATCTGCAGGATTGAAAATAAAAAAGCAAAAATGATCAGCGCAAATTGCCCTGACAAGCTGTGCATGAAGCAAAAGGCTGTGGATGCATCAGGAGGAACCATTGTATGCCTGCCAAATAAAGTTGTAATCGAAGCAGTGGAAAGCGAAGGGCATTCTTTAAACGGACTGGATGCTGTTTCCTGATTTCCCCCTGTTAATTGAATATTTCTTTTTTATATCGAATAGATGTTTGCTTTTTTTTGAAGGATATGATATGATGTCGTAAGACTGAAAAAAACGGAGATGGAATAGGAGCATAAGAAATATGATTTCGTTTATTCGAGGCAGGGTTGCCGAAGTAACAGAGGTTTCCGTTATACTGGAAGCAGGGAACATAGGATATGAGATTTTTATGACAGGATCTTCCATAGAGCGGCTTGGCCGAATGGGACAGGAAGTGAAAATATATACATATTTTCATGTAAGAGAAGATGTGATGCAGCTTTATGGTTTTCTGACAAGGGACGATCTTGACATATATAAACTGCTTCTTGGAGTCAATGGGATAGGACCGAAAGCAGCTCTTGGGGTCATGTCCGGAATAACGGCGGACGAGCTTCGTTTTGCAGTCCTGTCCGATGATGTAAAGACGATTTCCAAAGCGCCTGGGATTGGCCGTAAAACGGCTCAGAAGCTTATATTGGAATTAAAAGATAAATTGAACCTTGAGGATGCCTTTGAGCAGAAGCTGGCTAATGTCCAGGCTGCTTCAGAAGCAGGAAGCCTGGACGAGGAATCTAACGGCCGCCAGGAAGCTGCGGAAGCTCTAGTGGCTCTTGGCTACAGCAATACAGATGCTCTTCGGGCTGTTCGTAAGGCTGCACAGGGAGAAGCCGACCCAGGTGACGTAGAGGGGCTTTTAAAAGCAGCATTGAAGTATTTATAAGCAGTAGGAGCTGGATATGGATAAAAGAATGATTACTACAGATATTACAGAAGAGGATTTTACCCTGGAGGGAAATCTCCGTCCCCAGTCACTGGAGGAATATATCGGACAGGAGAAACTGAAAAATACCCTTAAGATCTATATTGAAGCAGCCAAACAGCGTCATGATCCGTTAGACCATGTTTTGTTTTACGGACCTCCCGGGCTTGGCAAGACTACTCTTTGCGGCATTATTGCCAATGAAATGGGCGTACATATGAAGGTTACCTCCGGACCGGCTATTGAGAAGCCAGGAGAAATGGCTGCTATATTAAATAACCTTCAGGAAGGGGATATCCTTTTTGTAGATGAAATCCACCGCCTGAACCGCCAGGTAGAGGAGGTTTTGTATCCGGCAATGGAGGATTATGCCATTGATATTATGATCGGCAAGGGAGCTTCTGCACGTTCTATCCGCCTGGAGCTGCCAAAATTCACCCTTGTAGGAGCCACTACCAGGGCAGGGCTTTTATCTGCGCCCCTGCGGGATCGTTTTGGCGTAATGCATCATCTGGAATTCTATAATCAGAAGGAGCTGCAGACCATTGTTATCCGCTCCGCCAAGGTTTTGGGCGTAGAAATCGATGTGAAAGGAGCCGGAGAAATTGCCAAGCGTTCCAGGGGGACGCCGCGTCTGGCCAACCGTCTTCTAAAGCGCGTCAGGGATTTTGCCCAGGTAAAATATGACGGCAGCATTACATATGACGTTGCCTCCTTTGCATTGGATCTTCTGGAAGTAGACCAGTACGGTTTGGATAAAACAGACCGGCGGATACTGAAGACGATGATCACAAACTTTAAGGGAGGCCCAGTAGGGCTTGAAACACTGGCTGCCGCTATCGGAGAGGACGCAGGCACACTGGAGGATGTTTATGAGCCCTATCTTTTGCAGAACGGCTTCATTCACAGAACCCCCAGGGGCAGGATAGCAGGTCCTCTTGCTTTTGCGCATCTGGGATATGAACCGCCTGAAAAGTAATTTTGCAAAAAAATCCTATACTTTTCTACAAAATTCGATTATAATGGGTGTAACTATTCATGCCCTGAATAATTACATATAGAAAAGAACCATTGGAGAAAAATACAGGAGGCATTACTATGGCAGTCAAGAATACGGCACAAGTAGTGATCGGAGGGAAAATCATTACATTGGGCGGCTATGAATCTGAGGAATACTTTCAGAAAGTAGCATCCTATATAAATAATAAAATTTCAGAGTTAAGCGGAATGCCGGGATATTCCAGGCAGCCTATGGAGACGAAGCACACCTTACTCAGCCTGAATATTACAGACGATTATTTTAAGGCTAAGAAACAGGCGGAGATTTACGAACAGGATCTTAATCAGACAGCTCAGGAAATGTATAATCTGAAGCATGAGCTGATCACTTTGCGTATGCAGCTTGAGGAAGCCCAGAAGAAAGAAAAAGACACGGAAACCCGAAATAATCTTCTGGAAGAAAAGGTGAAGGAACTGGAAAAAGAGGTAGATGAATTACTAAAGTAAAAGAGAAGGAGGTTGCTTCGGTAATCTCCTTTTTCGTTTCCGGACAAGCATGAGGATTTGCCCGGAAATCTTCTTTTGGCTGCAGATCAATAAAAATGCTTAAAATCAGAAAGTTGGGGAAACACTTTGAATAATCAGCAAAAAATAGAATTATTGGCGCCTGCAGGTTCCTACGAAGCTTTTGAAGCTGCCATCGGGGCAGGCGCAGATGCCGTTTATGTAGGAGGCGCAGCCTTTGGAGCCAGGGCATACGCACAGAATTTCAGCGAAGAAGAGCTGCTGTTGGCTATTGACACAGCCCATATCCACGGAAAAAAAATATATCTTACAGTCAATACGCTTTTGAAAAACAAGGAATTAAAGGAGCAGCTTTTTGACTATCTGCTTCCTTATTACGAAGCCGGTCTGGATGCGGTGATCGTTCAGGATATGGGCGTATTCCGCTTTATCCGGCGGAACTTTCCGGGCCTGCACCTTCATGCCAGTACCCAGATGACAGTTACCGGGCCTGCAGGAACAAAATTTTTAGAGGAACAGGGTGCCCACAGAGTTGTTGCTGCCAGAGAATTAAGCCTTCAGGAATTGTATGCCATGCATAAGGCAAGCCCCATTGAAATTGAGGCATTTATTCACGGTGCGTTGTGCTACAGCTATTCAGGCCAATGCCTGATGAGCAGCCTTTTTGGCGGGAGAAGCGGAAACCGCGGCCGCTGTGCCCAGCCCTGCAGGCTGTCTTATCATACAAGCCCTGATGGGAAGAAATTTCAGGGAAACGGTGAACTGTGTCCTTTAAGCCTGAAGGATATCTGTACCATTGACCTGCTTCCGGACATTCTGGAAGCAGGGGTGGTATCTTTAAAAATTGAAGGACGGATGAAGCAGCCCCACTATACTGCCGGTGTGACAGGAATCTATCGGAAATATCTGGATCTCTACCTTAAAATGGGACGGGAAGGATATAAAGTAAAAGAGGAAGACCGCAGGGCTCTTCTTAATATTTTTAACAGAGGCGGATCCTGCAGCGGTTATTATCAGCAGCACAACGGCCCTTCCATGATGGCATTTTCCAATGAAAAGAAAACAGGCGGGTCTGAACCTGAGATTAGAAAAAGAAAAGAAAAAATTAATGGAAATTTTATTCTTTTTCCCGGAAGTCCTGCTATACTGGAAATAAGCTGCAAAGATATCTCAGTAAGGGCTTCTGCAGGTGAAGTACAGTACGCCATCCGTCAGCCCATGGAGGAAGAACGCATCCGGGCGCAGATGGAGAAGCTTGGAAATACGGAGTTCCAGTGGGACAAGCTGGATATTTTAATGGGAGAGCAGATATTTGTACCCATAAAGGTGCTCAATGAGGTGCGAAGAGAAGCTCTTGAGCGTCTTACGAAGGCTCTTACAAAAGATACAAAACGTGAAATGAAAAAAGATTACCGCCAGGCCTTAAACACAAAAGCCAAATACTCTTCAGGGGTTAAGGAGGAAAAGCCAAAAATACCTCCTGTGTATGTTTCCTGTAGATCCATGGAGCAGGCAGAGATCCTTTTAAGGAACCGGGAAATCCAGGGCATGTACCTGCCATATGACATACTGAAGCAATGTATGGAGCGAGGGCTTGCCCATGATACGGAGCTGTATCTCTCCATGCCCCATATCACCCGGGGAGCTGTTCCGAAAGATTACTTTATCCAGGCAGAAAAATGGCTTTCCCTTGGAATGAAAGGATTCCTTGTAAAAAACCTGGAGTCATACGGCATGGTCAAGGAACTGGGATATGCAGCGAAATGCATCATAGATGCATCCCTTTACACCTGGAATGACGAAGCGATTGCCTTTTGGAGAGAAGAAGGGATTCTTAAGGATACCGTTCCGTTGGAACTGAACCAGAAGGAGCTTTTCCATAGAGATAATTCCCAAAGCGAAATGGTAATTTACGGATATTATCCATTGATGATCTCCGCCCAATGTGTAAAGAAAAACCTGTATCAGTGTGACCAAAAAGAAGGGGGAAGCTTTTTGAAGGATCGTTATGAAAAAACCTTCCCCTCTGTGTGTTTCTGCGATCCATGGAAATTAAAAAATACAGACAAGGGTAAAAACTGTTATAATATCATCTACAACAGTATTCCCCTTGGCCTTCTAAAAGAAAAAGCGCAGGTTTTGGCTCTTGGCGTAAAGTCTTTGCGGTTGTCCTTTACCACGGAAAAGCCCGGAGAAGCCAATCAGATTCTGAGGGAGTTTCTGGATGTATATCTAAGAAACCGGGAACCTGCACCCAGGGAATTCACCAGAGGACATTTTAAAAGAGGAGCCGAATAGAGGCATATGATTAATGTAATTGTTGAACTATCGAAATACATTATCCTGACTTTGATGATCGTCTATACCTTTCACTGTTTTTATATGGTGCACCGTCAAAGTGAGGAAGAAAAAAATGAATTGCTTCACCAGCAGCTGATCCTGATCTTTTTCATGGATTTTACAGCATTTCTGGTAATCTATCTGAAAACCTTTGATTTTAAGGTAATCCTGTATTATATGGAGATGATGGCATACTTTGCGGGGATTCAGATTCTTTACCGCATTTTTTACAGAAAGGCATCGCTGCTCCTTTTGAATAATATGTGTATGCTCTTAAGCGTTGGTTTTATCATGCTTTGCAGACTGGATATCTCTACGGCCACAAGACAGCTTCTGATTGTAATCGGAGCCAGTGCGGCAGCTCTTGTTATTCCGGTGATGGTGCGGAAAATGAAATTTTTACGGAATTTGACATGGCTTTATGCAGGAATCGGCGTAGCCTTGCTTGGAGCAGTTCTTGTTCTGGCTAATACAAGCTATGGCGCTAAACTTTCTCTTATGGGAATCCAGCCTTCGGAAGCCATCAAAATTACTTTTGTCTTCTTTATGGCTGCACTTTTATCAAGGGATACCAGTTTTTCTGCTGTAGTAAAAGCAACGGTCATTGCGGGCCTGCATGTAGGAATCCTGGTATTATCCAGAGACCTGGGAAGCGCTGTTATTTTCTTTGTTGCCTACCTTGTTATGATCTTTGTTGCCACAAAGAAAAAGGCATATCTTGGGATCGGAGTTTTAGGCGGGTTCTGTGCGTCCGTAGCGGCCTATTTCCTGTTCGGCCATGTGCGCCAGAGGGTAAGTGCATGGAAAGATCCCATGGCTGTTTATCAGAATGAGGGCTATCAGATCGTGCAGTCCTTATTCGCCATCGGAACAGGCGGATTGTTTGGAATGGGTCTTTGCCAAGGGTCTCCGGAAGTAATCCCCATTGTGAAGAATGACTTTATTTTCAGCGCCATCTGTGAAGAAATGGGTGCCATCTTTGCCGTCTGCCTGATTCTTGTCTGCATGAGTTTCTTTTTGATGATCGTAAACATTGCCATGAAGATCAAGAATCCATTTTACAAGCTGATCGCACTGGGACTTGGTGCGGAGTACGCATTTCAGGTATTCCTCACCATCGGAGGCGCCACTAAGTTTATTCCGCTGACAGGAGTTACCTTACCTCTGGTCAGCTATGGCGGAAGTTCTGTTATGAGTACGATCCTGATGCTTGCGATCATCCAGGGATTATATATTTTAAGAGAAGATGAGGATGAGGAATTTGAAAAACGGAGAAAAGAAGCGGCAAAAAGAGCTAGAGAAAGAGCGTATGCACAGAGAGAGGGAAATTTCTAAAAAAAAGCGTGCCAGAAATAAAGAGTATACCCTGGTATCCGGATTTTTTGTGCTGATCTTTGTAAGCCTGATCGCATACCTTCTTTATTTTAATCTGGTTAAAAGTGAAGCCTTTATCAACAGCCCTTATAATACACGGCAGGATACCTTTTCCGACCGGGTCGTACGAGGGAATATCCTTTCCTCAGACGGTGAGGTGCTGGCAGAAACCAATATCAATGAAGACGGAACGGAAAAGCGGGTGTATCCCTATAATCAAATTTTCGCCCACGCAGTAGGGTATGATTCCAACGGAAAAAACGGACTGGAGTCAGAAGCCAATTTTCAGCTTCTCACCTCTCATGAGTTTTTCCTGACCCAGATGAAAAATGAACTGCGCGGGCAGAAAAACATGGGGGATACAGTTGTTTCAACCTTAAATGCCAGACTTCAGACGACCGCCTATCAGGCACTGGGAGACCGAAGAGGTGCCATACTTGCACTGGAGCCTTCTACGGGAAGAATCCTTGTAATGGTCAGCAAACCGGATTTTGATCCCAACTATATTGCAGAAAACTGGGATACCCTGATCAATGATGAAAACAACAGCAGTCTTTTAAACCGTGCTACAATGGGACAGTATCCTCCTGGTTCCACTTTTAAGGTGGTAACTGCACTGGATTATTTCCGGAATAAAGGAAGCTTTGAGGGATACAGTTATCTCTGTCAGGGAAGTATCACGATGGAAGAGCATACCATCCAGTGCTACAATGGGACAGTTCATGGGCAGGAGGATTTTTATTCCGCTTTTGCAAATTCATGTAACTGCGCTTTTGCAGATATGGGAACTTCACTGGGTGCCAAGTCCCTTCGTAAAACAAGTGAGGATCTGCTGTTTAATAAATCTCTCCTGCTTAAGGGCTCAAGAAAGAGCAGTTTCACATTAGATGGGGATTCTCCAACAGCCCTTGTTATGCAAACTGCCATGGGACAGGGAAATACCCTGGTAAGTCCCCTTCAGATGGCTTTGATCACCAGTGCAGTAGCTAACGGCGGAATTTTAATGAAGCCATACCTTATTGACCACGTACAAAATGTGGAAGGTGAGAATATAAGTACCACTCATCCGGAAGAATATAAGCGTTTGATGTCTGATAATGAGGCAAACCTTCTGGGCAAGCTGATGAAAAATGTAGTAGATTTCGGCACTGCTTCCGCCCTTAGCGGAAGAAGCTACTCTGCCGCAGGCAAAACCGGATCTGCGGAGTTTGATGAAAATGGTTCCAGTCACTCCTGGTTTATCGGATATTCCAATGTAGATGATCCTGATCTGGTGGTTTCTATTATTGTAGAAAACGGCGGAACCGGAAGCGAGGCAGCCGTTCCCATTGCGGGACAGATTTTTGATGCTTATTACACAGGATGACCGTTATTTTCTATTGCCATGCTCCTGAAAAAGAGGTATACTGTATAAAGATTAAAAAAGACTGACGGTTTTTCCATTTGACTGCCGGCAGTTTTGGGATACACGCGCAGTACAGGAGGACTTGCATTATGATTGAAGCAACGAGCTGTGGCGGTGTGGTAATTCATCGGGGAAAGATACTGGCACTATATAAATCCTATAAGAATCGTTATGAAGGGTGGGTTCTCCCCAAGGGCACAGTAGAGTCCGGAGAGACCCATGAGCAAACGGCTTTGCGGGAAGTGCGTGAGGAAGCGGATGTGAGAGCTTCCATCGTAAAGTATATAGGCAAGAGCCAATACAATTTTACAGTTCCGGAAGATATGGTCACAAAAGAAGTACATTGGTATCTGATGACTGCTGATAATTATCATAGTAAACCTCAGCGGGAGGAGTTTTTCGTGGACTCAGGTTATTATAAATTCCATGAGATTTATCATCTTCTTCGTTTTTCCAATGAAAAGCAGATCGTGGAAAAAGCATACCAGGAATATCTGGAAATGCGTAGCGAAGGGCTCTGGGGAAAACAGCATAAGTATTATTGAAACAAAAGCGGGCTGTGTTTTTTAACGCAGTCCCGTTTAAATTATGAGAAAAAGGGAATCATTCATATGAAGCCCTTGTGCATGGAAAGAGCGGTGGCAGGAAATGCTGAAATGGATGGATCATATTTATGTGGATGAGCTATTGGAAAATGAAGACAGAATTCGTAACAGACTGGATCAGAATAAACTGACTCCAGGTATTTATCTGCTGACTTTTTCCCACCATCCTGGGCATCTTATGGAAATACTGCCTGCGGTTTCTCTCAAGCAGAGAGGCGCCAGGGAGCTTTGCCCGGAAATCTTCGGCATGGCAGGAAGTAAGAATGCTGCCATTGACCTGGCGTGCAGCGTATTAAAGGAAGTATATGACGCAACAGGAGCTTTTGATATTAAAAATTATTTAAAAAACAGGTGAGCGCATGTTACATATACTGTGGATGATTTTGAAATTCATATTGATCATATTTTTAATCCTCCTGGGTGTGCTGCTTCTTGCGCTTTTGCTGCTTTTATTCTGCCCTGTACGGTATGAAGCGCAAGGGGCAGGGGATTATAAGGAATGGAAAAAGGCCCAGGCAAGTGTTTGTGTAAGCTGGTTGTTTCGGGGAATCACGCTTAGGATCTTCCTTCGGGATGGAACGTTTTCCCACAGCATACGCCTCCTTGGCATTCCCCTTTTAAGTCGTAAACCCAGGAAGAAAAGAAAAAGGGCTGTTTCTTCTGCAAAAAAGGCGTCCAAAAAGCCCGAAAAAAAAGAAGAGGCTGTCCCCCTTCCGGAAACGGATTCCATTAAAACAGAAAAACCCCAAAAGGAAGAGAAGATAAGAACAGAGCCTATCTTTACGAAAATAGAAGAGCTTCCTAAAACGGAAGAGCCGCGGAAATCAGGCCTTTTTTTCTCCATGAGGAATAAAGTCAGTGCATTTATGGACAAACTAAAAAAGATACCGGAAGCAATCCGCAATCTTCTTTTCAAATTACAGGAGTTTTATGGTACAATAGATTACTGGAAACAGTTCCTGGACAATCCAAGAGTAAAGGAAGCTATTTCCTTTACATGGCAGAAGCTGAAGGGATTTCTGAAACATATTTTCCCTACAAAGATCCAGGGGCATATCGTTTTTGGAAATGAGAATCCATCTATTACAGGTACTGTGCTTGGGGTTCTTGGAATCACTATGGCATTCCATAAGAATTGTATAGAAATCAATCCTGTATTTGACGGAAGCAATCTTTTTTACGGACATATAAAGCTGCGGGGCCGCATCTATGGATTTGTGATCGTAAAAACAGCCCTTCAGATTTATTTTAATAAAAATATCAAATACGTCATCAAGCAATGGAAGTATAAGGAGGAATCGTTATGACAAACGAAGAGAAATATGAAAACAATTTTAAGGATACTGTAAATTCATTATTTAAGGGTATGGATGCATTTCTTTCTGCCAAAACCGTTGTAGGCGATGCCATCCATGTGGGCGATACCATCATTCTTCCATTGGTTGACGTAACCTTTGGAATGGGGGCGGGCGCTTTTTCAGCAGAAAAGAAGAATAACGGCGGCGGCGGCATGACTGGTAAAATGAGTCCCTGTGCAGTTCTTGTCATTCAAAATGGAAGCACAAAGCTTGTCAACATCAAGAATCAGGACGGCCTTACCAAGGTATTGGATATGGTTCCTGACTTTGTGGACCGCTTTGCATCAAAGTCTGCTTCAGAAGAAGCTTAAAAAGAATCCGGTATTCCAAGGGCTGTTTCCTGCATAAACTATATTAAACCAAAGAGACGGGAATGGATTTGTGTGGGAAAGCTTTTGGGACTTATTCTGTTTTGTGTGGGGATCGGTATGATCATCGGAATGATGGTTGCAGACAGTGTGATCATTATCATAGCAGCGGCAGTGTGTCTTTTGTGCGGATATCATATGTTTTGCAGATAAGAGTATGCAGTTTTTCCTGCATACTCTTTTTTGAGTATGAAAAAAATACTGCATCCTGCCGTATGGGGGCCAAAAAGATACCCCCGCAGATATGCGAGGGTAAAAGGAGTTTCTTATGCTCTTTCAACTTTGCCGGATCTTAAGCAGGAAGTACAAACGTACATCTTCTTTGCTCCGCCTTCGGTTTTAACTTTAACGGATTTTACGTTGGATTTCCACATTTTATTGGATCTTCTATGGGAATGACTCACATTGTTTCCGAAATGAGCACCTTTTTCACAAATTGCGCATTTAGCCATGATAGCACCTCCTTGACGCTTTTTTCAACAGGTTTTATTTTAACAGATGGGACAAATTTTTGCAAGCAAAAAAAGGAAAAATCTAAAATTATTATTTCTTTTTCCGTTAAAACAGGTTATAATACAAGCATACTAAACTAAAATTGGAGGTAACCATATGAATGGACATATAGATTCCGGATTGGGACAGATCGTCATTAATACAGATGTCATTACAACTTATGCGGGAAGTGTCGCTGTTGAATGCTTCGGAATTATCGGAATGGCCGCTGTCAGCATGAAGGACGGGCTTGTGAAGCTTCTTAAGAGAGAAAGCCTGCAGCATGGAATCAGTGTAATGATCACAGATGAAAATAAGATTCGCCTGAACTTCCATGTGATCGTGGCATATGGCGTGAACATAAGTGCCATTGCCGACAACCTTGTCAGCAATGTAAAATATAAAGTAGAAGCCTTTACAGGGCTGGAGATTGAAAAAATCAATATCTATGTGGAAGGCGTGCGCGCCATAGATTAATGAATTGGAGGAGGAACTTGTGGTGAATACGAAGACCATAGATGCCAAGATACTTTCCAGGATGTTTCTGGCAGGCGCCAAGAATCTGGAAGCGAAAAAAGAATGGATCAATGAATTAAATGTTTTCCCTGTACCTGATGGGGATACGGGAACCAATATGACACTGACCATCATGTCTGCAGCAGCAGAGGTGGGAGCTTTAACAGATCCGGATATGGAGACCCTTGCGAAGGCTATTTCTTCCGGTTCCCTGCGCGGTGCCAGAGGCAATTCCGGCGTTATCCTTTCTCAGCTCCTCCGTGGCTTTACCAGAAGCGTACGTAAGTGCCGGGAGCTTGGGGCAGCGGATATTGCCGCGGCCATGGAAAAGGGTGTAGAAACAGCATATAAAGCCGTTATGAAGCCGAAAGAAGGTACCATTCTCACCGTTGCCAGAGAAGCGGCAGCCAGAGCTTCAGAAATCGCTGAGGACGCTGAAGAATTAGAGACATTCTTCCGGGAAATTTTTGACCATGCAGAAGCTACCCTTGCCAAAACCCCTGAGATGCTTCCCGTATTAAAAGAGGCAGGCGTGGTAGACTCCGGCGGACAGGGACTTCTGGAAGTATTCCGGGGCGCTATTGACGGTTTCCTTGGAAAAGAAATTGATTATTCTTCTTTCCAGAAGAGCGCAGGCCCTGCAGTAACTAAGATCACGCCCCAGGCAGAAGCAGATATAAAATTTGGTTATTGTACAGAATTTATCATTCTTCTGGAGAAACCAATGCCTGAGGAAGAAGAGCATGCTTTTAAGGAATTCCTTACATCTATTGGTGATTCCATCGTTCTTGTAGCTGATGACGAAATCGTAAAAATACATGTCCATACCAATCATCCAGGCCAGGCCATCGAGCGTGCCCTGACCTACGGAGCCCTTTCCCGTATGAAGATTGACAATATGCGGGAAGAACATCAGGAGAAGCTGATCAAGGATGCAGAAAAACTGGCAAAAGAACAGGCAGAGCAGGAAGCTTTGGCGAAGTCAGCACAGCCGCCAAAGGACTTTGGATTTATTTCCGTATCTGTAGGAAAAGGCTTAACGGACATTTTTAAAGAGCTGGGCGTAGACTATCTCATTGAAGGCGGACAGACCATGAATCCAAGCACTGAGGATATGCTCAATGCCATTGAGAAAGTAAATGCAAAAACCATCTACATTTTCCCAAATAACAAGAACATTGTTCTTGCAGCCAATCAGGCAAGGGATCTGACAGAGGATAAGGAGATCATTGTGGTACCGACCAAGACCATTCCTCAGGGAATTACCGCACTTATCAGCTTTGTACCGGAAAAGTCCTCAGAAGAGAATCTGGAAGACATGATGGAATCCATCTCCAAGGTAAAAACAGGCCAGATCACTTATGCAGTACGGGATACCAGAATTGACGATAAAGAGATCCATGAAGGGGATATCATGGGAATCGGTGACAGCGGTATGCTTTCCGTTGGCAAGGACAGAGCCGACGTTGCCAAAGAAACGGTTGCAGCCATGTTCAGCGATGATGCAGAAGTGATCAGCATTTATTATGGCGCAGATATTCCGGAAGAAGAAGCAGAGGAACTGGCTGCTTATTTAGAAGAAACATATCCTGATTGCGAAATAGAATTAAGCCTTGGCGGACAGCCCATTTACTATTATGTAATTTCTGTAGAATAATAAGACTGTACGAATCATACGGACTGCTGGATCAGGCGGAGGGGGACTTCCGCCTTTTTCTTTGCAGGAATGTGAGGTTGATGAAATGAAAAAAAAACTGCGAGAACTGAAAGGTGTAGGAGAAAAGACAGAAAAGCTGTATCAGAAACTGAATATCCAAGACACGGATGATCTTCTTCGATATTACCCAAGGACTTATGATTCCTTTGAAGATCCGATTCCTGTTTCCGAATTAAAAGAGGGAACTTTGGCTGCTGTCCGTGTTTCTATTATATCAGGGGTCTATGTAAATCAGATTCGGAACCTGCAGATCATCTCTGTCACAGCGGCAGACGAAAGGGACAAGCTGAATATCACCTGGTTTAATACTCCTTACCTGAAAAGTACCCTAAAAAAGGGACGCATATTTGTCTTTCGTGGAAAAGTGGCGCATAAGCAGGGTAAGCTTCTAATGGAGCATCCGGAGATTTTTACTCCAGCGGCTTATGAAGAGGTGCTTAACAGCCTTCAGCCCATTTACGGCCTGACCGCAGGACTTTCCAACAAATCCATCACGAAGCTGATCAAAACGGTATTAAAAGAAGAGCAGCTTAAAATGGAATATCTTCCGGAAGAAGTTCGGGAAAGATACGGCCTTGCAGATTATAATTTTTCCATACGGACCATTCATTTTCCGGAGAGCAAAGAACAGCTTCTCACTGCAAGAAAAAGACTTGTATTCGATGAATTTCTTCTATTCATTCTGGCTGTGCAGCTTTTAAAAGAAAAGACAGAAGAAGCACCCAATACCTTTCCTATGAAACAGACCTGGACAACCGAGCAGATTATTGAGAACCTGCCTTACCGTCTTACCAATGCGCAGCTGAACGCCTGGCATGAGATTGAGCGAGATCTGGCCGGGCAGGCTTTGATGTCCAGGCTGGTGCAGGGAGATGTGGGAAGCGGAAAAACCATCTTGGCTTTTCTTGCCATGATCCTTACATATGAAAACGGTTATCAGGCTGCACTGATGGTCCCTACAGAAGTTTTGGCACGGCAGCATTACGAATCCTTTTTGAAGCTTATAAAAGAGCAAGGTCTATCCTGCAGGGTAATTCTTTTGACAGGATCCCATACTGCAAAGGAAAAACGTGAGCGCTATGCCATGATCGCATCTGGAGGGGCCCATATTATTATCGGCACCCATGCCCTCATTCAGGAAAAAGTCGTATACCATAAGCTTGGGCTGGTAATTACAGATGAACAGCACCGCTTTGGAGTGAAACAAAGAGAGGCGCTGACAACTATGGGAAATCCCCCTAACGTTCTGGTTATGAGCGCTACGCCTATTCCCAGAACCTTGGCCATCATCCTCTACGGCGACTTGGATATTTCCGTGATCAACGAACTTCCTGCAAAACGTCTTCCTATTAAAAACTGTGTTGTAGGAACATCGTACAGGCCGTCTGCATATACTTTCATAGAAAAACAGGTGAGAGAAGGCAGGCAGGTATATATTATCTGCCCAATGGTAGAAGAAAGCGAAGGATTCGATGGAGAAAATGTTCTGGATTACACAGAAAAGCTGAAAGGAATTCTTCCAAAAGATTTCCGGATTACGTATCTTCATGGAAAAATGAAGGCAAAAGAGAAAAATCAGGTGATGGAACAGTTTGCATCAGGAGAAATCCAGATCCTGGTTTCAACCACAGTGGTGGAAGTGGGCGTAAATGTTCCAAATGCAACCGTCATGATGGTAGAAAATGCAGAGCGCTTTGGACTTGCGCAGCTTCATCAGCTTCGGGGCCGCGTAGGGCGGGGAGAGCATCAGTCCTACTGTATTTTTGTACAGGGAAATGAGGTAAAGGAAACTTCCAAAAGACTTCAGATCCTGAATAAGTCCAATGATGGATTCTTTATTGCAGGGGAAGATCTAAAGCTTCGGGGACCAGGGGATCTGTTCGGTATCCGCCAGAGCGGCCTTATGGAGTTTAAGCTTGGAGATATTTATCAGGATGCAGATATCCTAAAGGCAGCCAGCGAGGCAGCAGGAGAAATTCTCTCTCTGGATGGAGATTTATCCCTGCCGCAGCACCGGATTCTAAAGGAAAAGCTCACATCGTACATGAAAGATGAATTGGAGAATCTTGGGCTTTAAAAAAGAAATTCTTGCAAAATCCCGGAAACAGTAGTATTCTAGGGAAGTAACAATTATTTTCACCTTGTAAGGAGGCTAACAATATGGCTAGAACAACAACAAAAAAGGCAGAAGCTGCAACAGAAACTTTAAAAGAGGCTCCTGCTAAGAAAACCAGAAGCAAAGCAGTAAAGGCACAGGCTGCAGAAGCTGAAACCGCTGCTGCTGTTGCCAAAACAGCCGAAAAACCAGCCGAAAAGAAAACCACAAGAAAACCTGCTGCCAGAAAAACAGTGAAAACGGCTGCTGCTAACACAGAGGTTTACGTGCAGTTCTGGGGCAAAGAGGTATATGCTAAAGACGTTGTAGAAAGTATCAAGAAGATTTGGACTGAAGAGTTAGGCAAAAAGGAAGAAGATATTACAGACTTAAAAGTATATATCAAGCCGGAAGATAATGGTGCACATTATGTCATTAACCATGACATCACCGGATTCATCGGATTATAAGAATGAAAAGACTCAGAGGCTATACGGTCACTGAGTTTTTTTCACATCAGGGGGAATTTACATGATGCAAAAGAGAAAAAAGGAGATTGATATGACCCAGGGGGTAATCTGGAAACAAATCCTTTTGTTTGCGCTGCCTCTTCTTGCAGGGAATATCTTTCAGCAGTTTTATAATACAGCAGATAGTATTGTGGTGGGAAATTTTGTAGGCAAAGAGGCTTTGGCTGCAGTAGGATCCGTAGGTCCCATCATCAATTCCCTGATCGGTTTCTTTATGGGTCTGGCAACAGGTGCTGGAGTTGTGATTTCTCAGGCATACGGAGCAAAAAATGAGGAAAAAGTAAGCAAGGCGGTTCATACCACTTTGATAATGACTTTTTTACTTTGTGCAGCTTTTTCCGTGATCGGTGTTTTGGCTACGCCTTCCATGCTCCGCTTAATGAGTACACCACAGGATGTATTTTATGAAGCATCCGGCTATTTAAAAATTTATTTTGCCGGAGTATCCGGCCTTATGGTTTATAATATGGGGGCTGGTATTTTGCGGGCAGTGGGGGATTCCAAACGGCCTCTTTATTTCCTTATCTTTTCCGCCTGCATGAATACCGTACTGGATATTCTTTTTGTAGCAGTGCTTCGTATGGGAATTGCAGGTGCAGCCTGGGCTACGGTAATTGCCCAGATCATGTCCGCCATCATGATCCTGTTTGTCCTTTCCCGTTCAGAGGGACCTTATAGGCTGCATGTTCCATCTCTTTATATAGAAGCAAAAATCCTGAAGGAAATTGTTTTTCTTGGACTTCCGGCAGCAATACAGATGATGATCACATCTTTTTCCAATGTATTTGTGCAGTCCTATATCAATGCCTTTGGTTCAAATGTTATGGCAGGGTGGAGTGCCTATACCAAAATCGACCAGTTTATTCTTTTGCCCATGCAAAGTGTTTCTTTATCTTCCACAACCTTTGTAGGGCAAAATTATGGTGCAGGCCTTATAAACCGGATTAAAAAAGGAACCGGAACTGCTCTTTTTCTTGCCGTGGCAGTTACTTTGAGCATGATGATTCCGGTGCTTTACTTTGCCCCTATGCTTGTAGGGCTTTTCAGCAAAGAAAATGCCGTGATCAGATACGGAGCCATGCTCCTTCGGATGATGTCTCCATTTTATCTTGTATGCTGTATTAATCAGGTTTACGCAAGCGCACTTCGCGGACTTGGAAATACCCGGGCGCCAATGATTATCATGCTTAGTTCCTTTGTGGTTTTCAGGCAGATCTATTTATTTACGGTTTCACGCCTGGCAGGAACCTTTCCCATTGTTGCTTTTGGGTATCCGGCAGGATGGATCGTATGCAGCATAACACTGCTTTTGTATTTCCGATGGTACTGGAAAAGGAACAAAAATACGCTATGGTTTTAGAAAACAGCGTAAATACCAAAGTGAAAAGAGATAAAAACATAAAAATAAAAGTAAACGGATAGAAGAAAGAAGCGTTTTTCTTTCCTCTATCCGTTTTTTTCAGGGATTTCCGCCTTAATTTCTTAAGCTTTCACAGAACTTAAGGGAAAGTAACCGTTCTTTTTATAAGATAGATTACAGATTTCCCTGAGAACCGGAAGACATCTGTCTTTCCTGTGCTTCGATCATTTTCTTAACCATATAACCGCCAACACTTCCGTTCTGCTTGGAAGTAAGGTTTCCGTTATAGCCATCTGTAAGGGGTACACCCAGTTCGTTGGCTACCTCAAATTTAAAACGGTCTAATGCACCTTTTGCTTCTGGTACTACTGCTTTGTTAGAAGAATTTGTGTTTGACATGATTCATTTCCTCCTTGGTTGTTTTTGTTGTTTGGATGTTACAATGCTAGTATGCGATATTCAACAGATAATACACTAGAAGTTCCTGCCTGAACTGGCAGAATTTTGCTGTCTAATGCAAAAAAGTATGGAATCCGGAATATATAAATGCTAAATTATTAACAAATTATGAACTTTGTATATTTTACGCAGATTTAATTGCACTTCTTTAGTTAAGTTGTTATAATAGGTAAGGAATTAAGCATTCCTATACATTGTATTTGAAAAATGGAGAGGTGAATTATGAATTTAGGAATCATTGCACACAATAGCAAAAAGGTTCTGATCGAAGATTTCTGTATTGCTTATAAGAATATACTTGCCAAGCATGAGGTTTATGCAACAGGAACAACAGGAAGAAGAATTGAAGAAGCGACCAGTCTCCATGTTCACAAGTTTTTAGCAGGAAGTATCGGCGGTGATAAGCAATTCATGGAAATGGTGGAACGTCAGAATCTGGATATGGTAATCTTATTTTACAATCCTGTAATGATCGATCCCAAGGAGCCGGATATCATGGCTATTGTAAAGCGCTGCGATCAGTATAACATTCCTGTTGCAACGAATATTGCAACGGCAGAGCTTCTGATTCTTGGATTGTCCCGCGGCGACCTGGATTGGAGACTGAATTTAAGATGAGGGTAATTGCAGGGAAGGCCAGGCGCCTTCAGTTAAAGACTGTGCCGGGAATGGATACCCGGCCCACCACAGATCGAATTAAAGAAACTTTATTCAATATTTTGCAGCCGGAACTCCTTGGCTGCAAATTTCTGGATCTGTTCAGCGGCAGCGGCGGAATCGGAATTGAAGCTTTAAGCCGCGGAGCAGAATATGCAGTCTTTGTAGAAAAAAATCCTAAGGCATGCGCCTGTATCCGGGAAAATCTTTCATTTACAAAACTCGCAGAAAATGGTAAACTCTTAAATATGGATGTATTACAGGCCCTTCGTTCTCTGGAGAATAAAGGGGTGTTTGATTGTGTATTTATGGATCCGCCCTATCACCAGGAACTGGAACGTCAGGTGCTGGAATGCCTGAAGGAAAGCAGCATAATTAACGAAGAAACACTGATCATTATCGAAGCTGATCTGAATACGGATTTTTCTTATGCAGGGTCGTTGGGATTTGAACTTCTGCGCTGTAAAGAATATAAAACCAATAAGCATGTTTTCCTGAAAAAATTACCGTAAGAGAAAGTGAGATTGTATAGAATGGTAATATCTGTTTATCCTGGAAGCTTTGATCCGGCTACTTATGGACATCTTGACGTCATTCGCAGGGCGAGCGTTTCCTTTGATCAGGTAATTGTAGGAGTTTTACATAATTCTGCAAAAAGTCCGTTGTTTTCTGTTGAAGAACGTGTTAATATATTGGAAAAGGCGACAAGGGACATCCCGAATGTGATCGTAAAGCCCTTTGACGGTCTCTCGGTAAATTTTGCCAGGGAGAATCAGGCTAAAGTGATCATCCGGGGACTGCGTGCCGTTACGGATTTTGAATATGAATTACAGATGGCTCAGACCAATCGGGTTCTGGCGCCGGATATTGATACTGTATTCCTGACTACCAGTTTGGAGTATGCATATTTAAGTTCCACGATTATGAAAGAGGTTGCGAAGTTCAATGGAGATCTATCCAAATTTGCTCCGCCTGAAATTATTGAAGCAGTAAAGTTAAAGATGTGCGAAAAGTAGAGAAGAATAAGGAGAGTGTACTATGAGCAGCAGAATTGAACAGATTATTGAAGAAATAGAAGAATTTGTAGACAGTTGTAAATATCAGCCGCTGTCCACTACAAAGATCGTTGTAAATAAGGAAGAAATTGAAGAACTTCTTCGGGAACTTCGTCTGAAGACTCCTGATGAGATCAAACGCTATCAGAAGATCATCAGCAACAAGGATGCTATTTTAGAAGATGCACAGGTAAAGGCAGACGCTTTGATCGCAGACGCACAGGCCAAGGCTCAGGAGCTTGTGACCCAGCATGAGATCATGCAGAAGGCTTATGCACAGGCGAATGAAACCATTAATGCTGCCAACAGACAGGCTCAGGAAATTCTGGACTCTGCTACGCAGGATGCCAACAGCATCCGCTTGAGCGCCATTACTTATACAGATGATATGATGGCGAATATCGGCGCCATCCTGAACCAGACACTGGAAGATGCAGGCGGCAAATACAAGCTGTTTATTGAAGCGCTCCAGACATGCCTTGAGGTTGTGAACCATAATCGTCAGGAGCTTGCTCCCCAGACCGCACAGGCAGCAGCTATGTCCAATTCCTATCGCGAAGAGCCGGAAGAAGCTGAAGATACCATGTTAGACGATCTGGGTGAAGAGTAATGCCAGAAATCCTGTTACTATTGCATTCAGGAATTTTGCAGCAATATAGGGCAGAAATGACAGACGTTTATCCGTAACGCTTCTGGTTTGTGCCAGTATGCAGAATCCGCCAAAGGCAGTCAGAGCCATGGATATCAAATATCTCGCTTCATATGGCAGATTTGCCAGAGCAATCTGATGAAGGCCGGTTGTGATTTCCATTGTTCCAAGAAAAAGGCTGCATATTTCGGGCGACCATCTCCAATAGTGCCGGATGCAGGCAGATATTAGCGACAATAGAAGAATATAACCGCCCAACCGGGTTATGGTTTCAAATCCGTTCATAATTGAGACATCTATGATGGTTCCTGGGGAACTTCCGGTAGATGTCTCTTTTTGCAAATAACTTTTATCCGCTGTCGTAGCGGTATGATTTCGAAATATGACAAAACGAAAAAACACCATACAAACAGCGCTGGCAGCAAACATGATAAAAAAGATTCTTTTTATACCTGTTTTTTGTTCCAGGCATACATGTGCCAGATAAGTAGTCAGGAAAGCAGGACTTGCCTGGTTGGTAAAGGTAAGAAGATATTCGGCTTCCCTCCGGTCAATTTTTCCATGGGAAAACATATCGGATGCCAGCTTGGCTCCCATAGGATATCCGCACAGCATGCCAAGGAGGAAAACATAGGCACCCGCAGGGGACAAGCCCAGAAATGTTTTCCAGAATTTTGACAGAGGGGAAAGAAATTTTTCAATTCCTTCGGTATGGAGCAGTAGACCGGTTAAAATAAGGAATGGAAGCAGCGTGGGAAGCAGTGTATTCAGCCATAGCTTCATTCCTTCCCTGGAAGCATCCAGCGCTTCCTGGGGATAAGACAGGAGAAACAAAAGAAGCAGGATAACTCCCGCAATATTTAATCTGCGCTTCATAGGTATCCCTGTTTTTTTCTACAGTATATGGCAGGCAAACAGGTAATATGATTCTATTGGATCACACACACTTTAGATATGCCAATAAAAATCCGGAGGAAATAAATTATGAGAGTTTTAGAAAATTACGAACCCCAAAAAGTACTTTATTATTTTGAAGAAATCTGCAGCATTCCCCATGGTTCCGGAAATACAAAGCAGATCAGCGACTACCTGGTTTCTTTTGCAAAGGATCATGGACTGCGTTATATACAGGATGAGCTGAATAATGTGGTCATCTATAAGCCTGCATCCCCGGGGTATGAAAATGCACCCACGGTTATTATTCAGGGACATATGGATATGGTATGCGAAAAGCGCCCGGATGTAGAGCATGATTTTACAAAAGATGGATTAAAGCTTTCTGTAGAAAACGGTTTCATTTCTGCAAACGGCACTACCCTGGGAGGTGATGACGGAATTGCGGTTGCATATGGACTGGCTCTTTTGGACAGTGATGATATTGCACATCCGGCACTGGAAGTTTTGATCACGGTTGATGAGGAAACCGGATTATTAGGAGCAGTAGGCTTTGACTGCAGCGTTTTGGAAGGAAAGCGTCTGATCAACCTGGATTCCGAGGAGGAAGGAAGCTTATGGATCAGCTGTGCAGGAGGAATGGCTGGAAAGAGCCGGATTCCGGTGCGCAGAATCAAAGCTGAGGGTGAAAAGCTTCATGTGAAAATCTGCGGTCTGACAGGAGGGCATTCTGGTGCGGAAATTGATAAGAAAAGAGCAAATGCCAATATTCTGCTTGGAAGGTTCTTATACGAATTGAAGAAACAGGCAGATTATGAAATCCTTTCCCTGGAAGGCGGCAAAAGGGATAATGTGATCACCAGAGAATCTGATGCAGAAATCCTTACTACACCTGAAGAAATTTCTTCTATTAAAGAGTATGCAGATCTTTGTACAAAAAAACTGCGGGAAGAATATGCTGGAAGCGATGAGAATATTACCGTTAAAATCACAGAGGAAGGCACTGAAAAAGCAAACGTACTTCATCCTACCAGCCGTGAAAAAGTGCTCTTTTATCTGATGCAGGTTCCATTCGGCATTCAGAAAATGAGCGGTTCCATCGAAGGTCTTGTGGAAACCTCCACGAATTTTGGCGTTCTGAAACTGGAGGAAGAAGAACTTATCACAAGCTCAGGCATCCGAAGCTCTGTGGAAGCAGGCAAATATGCCGTATCCAATAAAATAGAATATCTTACGGAGTTCCTTGGCGGTGAATACAAGATCGAGGGGGCTTACCCTGCATGGGAATACCGCAAAGATTCTCCCCTTCGGGACAAAATGGTAGAGATATACCGGGAAATGTACGGAACTATGCCAAATGTAGTAGCGATCCATGCCGGTCTGGAATGCGGCCTTTTCTACGAAAAGATCAACGGTCTGGACTGCGTATCTCTCGGGCCAAACATGAAGGACATCCATACCTCTGAGGAAATGCTGGATATTGCTTCCACAAAACGTGTTTGGGAATATCTTATCAGAGTCCTGGAAGTTTTGAAGGATTGAGAATCTATACCCCACAATACCCCGGCAACTGTCGGGGTATTTCTTTTGTCCCATATTATGAAAAAATAATCTCCGGATTTTCTTTTTTGCTGTTCTAAATGACAGACCGCCGTCATATATTGTTCTGGTACGGGAGGTGGAGGATGAAGTTCGGATGGAGATATAAGATTCCTGTATGGATGTTTCTTTTTATCCTGGTTGTTTTTTTGACAGCAGTACTTAAAGAGCGAAGCAGTGTTTCCAATCTGAAAATGGATACCTGTGAAAGTGAAGCCTTCAGGAACCAGGAGCTGATGCCGGAACTCTATCAGGAGCTGGTGCGCCAGGCAGATGAAGGCAAAGATCTGGGGACGGTACTGACAGTCACCATGCTTTGCGGAAATTTTTGTCCCAGGCAGATCAGCCAGAATGAAATACCCTATCTGCGCTACAAAAAACAGGAATTTTTTCTTTTAAAGCGCTGTTATGAGGCTATCTGGGCGGATATTCAGTATTTTCCGGTACCCTCCCAGGAGATCTCCTTTGAAAATACATGGCTTGCCCCCAGAACATATGGCGGAAAGAGGTTTCATGAAGGATGTGATCTTTTTGGCCAGGTAACCCTTTCCGGTTATTACCCCATCGTAAGTATGACGGACGGGACAATAGAGCAGATCGGCTGGCTGCCTCTTGGCGGTTACCGTATCGGAATCCGTTCGGAGCATGGCGGCTATTTTTATTATGCCCATCTGTCTGATTATGAAAAGGAATTCCGAATAGGAGATACCGTTATGGCCGGGGATATTCTGGGGTACATGGGAAATACGGGATATGGTCCAGAAGGAACCAAAGGACAGTTTCCTGTACATCTGCATCTGGGAATTTATATTTCCACACCGTCAAAAAAGGAAATGAGCGTAAATCCTTATTGGATTTTACAATCCATCCATAAAAATATTATAAACTATTCATATTAATGGAAAAAACCCTGTTTTTTATGTTATAATATGAAGCGTATGGAAATGCAAGGAGCGATTTAAAATGGAAATACAGTTATGGAGAAGCATATTAAGCCCATATGACCTGGCAGTCAGGGAACTGATCGTCAAGTTTGAGCATATCATTACGGAGCATAAGCTAAATGATCTCTATTCCCCTATTGAACAGGTAAGCGGCCGTGTCAAAAGCGTTACCAGCATCCTGGAAAAGCTGCAGCGCAAACAGATTCCCCTTGAGCACATGGAAGAGGAAATTGAAGATATTGCAGGAGTACGGATCATCTGCCAGTTTGAAGAAGATATTGATACTGTAGCGACCCTCATCCGCAACAGATCGGATATGGAAATCAAAAGTGAAAAGAATTACCTGAAGCATATTAAGCAGAGCGGGTATCGAAGCTACCATCTGATCATTTATTATACAGTTGATACAATAAAGGGATCTAAGAGGCTGCAGGCAGAAATCCAGATCCGTACAATGGCCATGAACTTCTGGGCAACCATTGAGCATTCCCTTCAATATAAATATAAGGGAGATATGCCCCTTCATGTTACGGAAAGGCTCAGTAAGGCTGCCGATGCCATTATTTCCCTTGACCAGGAAATGGCTTCTGTAAGAAACGAGATTATGGATGCTCAGAATTCTTCGCAGATGCAGTCTAATCTTGTACGTGATATTTTACTGAATATTGAGAATCTTTATAAGCTTTCCAACAAACGGGAAGTAATGAAAATACAGGACGAATTCCTGCGGGTATTTAAAACAAAAGATCTTAAGCAGCTCGAACGTTTTCACAGGCAGCTTGATATCATTGCAGAAGGCTACCGCGCCCAGTCTGTGTAAGGCCGCCTAACAGCCCCGGCAGGAATAGTGAGGACAGATATGCTGAAAGGAAAAAAAGCGATTTTATTTGATCTGGATGGAACACTGGTGGATTCCATGTGGGTCTGGAAGGATATAGATATTGCGTTTCTTGGAAATTTGGGATACACCGTTCCCGAAGATCTGCAGAACGCCATTGAAGGAATGAGCTTTACGGAAGTGGCGCTGTATTTTAAAGAGCGTTTCTTTATTCCTGATTCTATCGAAAAGATCAAGGAAACATGGCAGAGAATGGCAATGGATCAATACAGCCGTAAGGTTTTGCTAAAACCCGGCCTCACCCGTTTTCTTCCCTATGCAAAAGCCCAGGGGATACGGATGGCTGTAGCTTCCAGCAATGACCGGAAGCTGATCGAGGCTGCCCTTACAGGGCATGGCATCCGGGAATATTTTGACTGTATCATTACCTCTTGCGAGGTAAAAAAAGGAAAGCCCGCCCCGGATGTATATCTGGAGGCGGCAAGACGCCTTGGAACAAGTCCTTCCCACTGCCTGGTATTTGAAGATATTTTACCCGGGATCCTTTCCGGAAAAGCGGCGGGCATGACCGTCTGCGCTGTGGAGGATGCATACAGCATCCCACAGGAAAAAGAAAAAAGAGAAACTGCGGATTACTATATTCAATCTTATGAAGAGGTGATCCCGGATACATACGAGGAATGACCGATGCAGGATTTTTTACCAGTAAGCAGAATAGACATGAAAGAAAAAGGATGGGATGAGGTGGACTTTGTTTATGTGACAGGGGACGCCTATGTGGACCATTCTTCTTTTGGTGCAGCTATTATTAGCCGCCTTTTAGAAAGCCGGGGCTACCGCATAGGGATCATTCCACAGCCTGACTGGCGAAAAAAAGAGAGTATCCAGGTGTTTGGCAAGCCACGCCTGGGTTTTCTTGTTACTGCAGGAAACATGGATTCCATGGTAAATCACTATACTGTTTCAGGCAAGCACAGGCAGAAGGATTCCTATTCTCCAGGGGGGAAGATGGGACTTCGGCCGGATATGCCTGTTATTGTTTACAGCAATCTTATCCGTCAGACTTATAAGCACACGCCCATCATCCTCGGAGGTATTGAAGCCAGCCTTAGAAGGCTGGCCCATTACGATTACTGGCAGAATAAAATACGCAGAAGCGTTTTAATGGATTCCGGCGCAGACCTCATTTCCTACGGAATGGGAGAGCATTCCATTGTGGAAATTGCAGACTCCTTAAGCAGCGGAATCCCGGTGCAGGAGCTTACCTATATTCCGGGTACGGTTTATAAATATAAGGATTTGTCCAGAGCAGGCGGCGCACAGGTGCTACCTTCCTATGAGGAACTTCTGGCAAACCGAAAAGCCTATGGGGAAAGCTTTGCCATTCAATATGAAAATACCGATCCCTTTACTGCAAGTCCCCTGGCAGAGTTTTATGGAACCAGAGGGTTTGTCATCCAGAATCCGCCTTCACGTCCGCTTACCCAGCAGGAAATGGATGATATTTATGACCTGCCTTATACAGGCAGATACCATCCCATGTACGAAAAAGACGGGGGTATCCCGGCTCTTGAGGAAGTGAAATTCAGTATTACCAGCAACCGAGGATGCTTTGGCGGATGTAATTTCTGCGCATTGACCTTCCATCAGGGAAGGATCCTTCAGACAAGAAGCCATGATTCCATTATAAAAGAAGCCGTACGAATGACAAGGGATCCTGATTTTAAGGGATATATCCACGACGTGGGAGGACCTACTGCAGATTTCCGCCAGCCCTCCTGCGAAAAACAGCTTACAAAAGGCGTGTGTAAAAATAAGCAGTGTCTTTTTCCGTCGCCCTGTAAAAACCTAAGGGCAGATCACTCCGACTATGTGGCTCTCCTTCGGAAATTAAGGGAAATTCCAAAGGTAAAAAAGGTCTTTATCCGCTCAGGAGTGCGTTTTGATTATGTCATGGCTGATCGGGATCAAACATTTCTTAGAGAACTGGTGGAGCACCATATAAGCGGACAGCTTCGGGTAGCTCCGGAGCATGTTTCAAATGAAGTGCTGAAATATATGGGCAAGCCTCCTCATGAGGTTTACAAGTTTTTTTTGAGTGCATATGAAAAGGCCAACCGTACAACAGGGAAGCAGCAGTATGCCATTCCTTATTTCATGTCTTCCCATCCGGGCTGTACCATAAAAGATGGGGTGAAACTGGCGGAATATGTGCGGGATCTGGGCTTTACGCCGGAGCAGGTACAGGATTTTTATCCCACACCCTCCACACTGTCTACCTGTATGTATTATACCGGCTTTCATCCCCTTACAGGAGAGAAGGTTTATGTGCCCAGAACTCCTCATGAAAAAGCAATTCAGAGGGCTCTTTTACAATACAAAAATCCGGTAAACAGAGAATTGGTATTGGAAGGGCTTCACCTTGCCAAAAGGACGGATCTCATTGGCTATGGAAAGCAATGTCTGGTACGTCCTGAAAAGCCAAGACAGGGACAGCCCGCTAAAGAGCAGAAGGCTGTTTCCAGGAAGAAGGCAATCCGCAATATTCATAAAAAGAAAAATAAATGACCGATTCAAAAGACAGGAGTATGAAATGAGCACAATCAAAAAGAAAAGCAGCGTCCCAAAAGGGGATTTTGGGTATTTTGCCGCAGAAAAAAAACGCCGGGCAGCTATTACAGCGCTGCTGTTTGTCCTTCCCCTTGGAGTTTTTTTTGCTGCATGGCTTTATCTGAAAACCCGTATGACCATCTGGACCGTAGGATGCGTAGTAGGCTGCCTGCCTGCCTGCCGTTCTATGGTGAACCTTATCATGATCCTAATGCGTAAGCCAATGGATGAAAAGATTTACCTGGAGATCAAGCGTCATTCAGGAGATCTTGTAATGTCCTATGAGATGTATATGACGTTTTATGAAAATAGTGCTTCCATTGATGCATTTGCCATCTGCGGCAATGAAGTAGTAGGGTTCAGCAGTGATCCTAAAATTAATACGGAATTCATGGCAGCGGAAGCGCAGAAAATCATCCGCAAAAACGGCTACAAAGTCAATGTAAAAATTTTAAAGGATCTGCGTCCTTATCTGGAACGGTTGGATTCCATGAACGAACACAAAGCATCTCTGGAAGAGGGAATTAAATTTAAGCCTGATGAAAAATATCCGCAGCTTTCCAGAAATGAAATGATCAAACATACCATTCTGGCAATCTGTTTATGAAACAGGATAAGGAGGACGTCCGGAAAAATTATGAAGCGGTTTGTCATTGAAGAGAACGAAGCAGGACAGCGTTTTGATAAATATCTTGCCAAGCTTTTAAAACAAGCTCCCAAAAGTTTCTTTTATAAAATGCTGCGAAAAAAAAATATTACCCTCAACGGAAAGAAGGCTTCGGGAAATGAAAAGCTTTCCAAAGGGGATCAGGTAACGCTTTTTCTAAGCGACGATACCTTTCTGAAATTTGCAGGGGATGGGGCAGTCCCAAAGGCAATCTGCAAGCTGGATATTCTTTATGAGGATGAAGATATTCTTTTGGTCAACAAACCGGCAGGAATGCTTTCCCAGCCATCGGAAAGCGGCGAGCCCTCCCTTGTGGAATATATCACCGGCTACCTTTTGGAAACAGGAAGCCTTACGGAAAAAAGCCTGCATACCTTCCGTCCGTCTGTGTGCAACCGCCTTGACAGGAACACCAGCGGAATTATTGCTGCAGGAAAAAGCCTTTCCGGGCTTCAGGAACTTTCGGCTCTGTTTCATGACCGCACCATTCACAAGGATTACCTCTGCCTTGTAAAGGGGGTTATAAAAAATGAAAATTATATCAAAGGATATTTGCATAAAGACGAGAAATGTAATAAAGTAGTAGTATACGATTCCAGAAAAGAAGCTTCCCTCCCCATTGAAACTTATTATACCCCATGGGGAGACAATGGACATGACACCCTTCTGAAGGTAAGGCTGATCACCGGGCGTACCCATCAGATCAGGGCTCATCTTGCAGGAATCGGCCATCCCCTTGCAGGGGACGGAAAATATGGTAAGGAAGCGTTCAATAAAAGCCTTAGGCATGAATATTCCCTTGGACATCAGCTTCTTCATGCATACAGGCTGGAATTTCCGGAGCATTTAGATGGGAAGCTTCAGCGGCTTTCAGGCAGAGTCTTTGTTGCCAAAGTGCCTGAACAGTTTTTTCACATTATTCAAAAGGAACAGTTAGAGGAGAATTATTATGAAAATTTGGAAAGAGATTTGGGAATATGTAAAAATGATCATCATTGTGGTGGTAGTTGTAACCATTGTAAATAATGTTATTTTGATCAATGCCAAGATTCCTTCAGAATCCATGGAAAAAACTATTATGACCGGGGATCGTATTTTCGGCCTGCGTCTTTCCTATGGACTGAACTTGGATCTTTTCGGAAAAAAAATCGTAAAAAAAGTGAAGGATCCGGAGCGGTATGACATTATCATTTTCCATTATCCGGATGATGAAAGCCAGCTTTTTATTAAGCGCCTGATTGGTCTTCCCGGAGAAACCGTGGAAATCCGGGACGGTAAAGTTTATATCAATGGTTCAGATACTCCTCTGGACGATAGCTTTGTACCGGAAACACCCGTGGGTAATTTCGGCCCTTATACGGTACCGGAAGACCACTATTTTATGCTGGGTGATAACCGTCAGAATTCAAAGGATTCCAGATTTTGGAAAAACACCTACGTTTCCTTTGACCAAATTGTAGGAAAAGCTATCATCCGCTATTTCCCGTCTATTAAGCTGTTAAAGTAAACAATAAAGGAGCTTTTGTATGGCAACCTGGAACAGCCGCGGACTTCGGGGCTCTACATTAGAGGAGCTGGTCAACCGCTCCAATGAGCAATACAGGGAAAAGGGGCTTGCTTTGATCCAGAAGATCCCTACCCCTATTACCCCTGTGAAAATGGACAAAGAAAGCCGTCATATTACGCTGGCCTATTTTGACCAGCGCAGTACGGTGGATTATATCGGGGCAGTACAGGGGATCCCTGTGTGCTTTGATGCAAAGGAATGCAGTACGGATACCTTTCCTCTTTGTAATATCCACCAGCATCAGGTGGATTTTATGAGGGCTTTTGAGGAACAGGGCGGTGTTGCATTTTTTCTTATTTTCTATAGTATGGAGGATTTGTTTTATTACCTCCCACTCCGGGATCTTCTTGTTTTCTGGAAACGGATGGAGGATGGAGGCCGGAAAAGCTTTCGAAGAGAAGAGCTGGATAATGGCTTTTATTTAAAAAAGAAAAGCGGTATTCTGGTACCTTACCTGGAAGGGCTTCAGGCAGATCTGAAAAAGCGGGATTGACAATCAAAGATGTATCCTTTATAATTTTAACTAATTTGCATCGTCATGTTATCATGGTAATTCATTAAAGCGCACAGCTGATTTATAGAATCAAGAAGGAGGAAAGCACACATGCAGCGTATCTTTCATACCCCAGAAGGTGTAAGGGATATTTACAGCAAAGAATGCAGCCGGAAACAAAATCTTCAGGAAATGCTCCGGAAGGTTTTTTCCCGTTATGGCTATGAGAATATAGACACTCCCACATTTGAATTTTTTGAAGTATTCAGCAATGAGGTGGGAACCATTCCGTCCAAGGATCTTTACAAATTTTTTGACAGAGAAGGAAACACCCTGGTTCTGCGGCCGGACTTTACCCCATCCGTATCCAGGGCATGTGCAACCTATTTTTCACCTGATAAGGAAGTTGTCAGCCTTTGCTATACAGGGAATACGTTTATCAATAATTCTGATTTCCGCGGGAGATTAAAAGAAAATACCCAGATGGGTGTGGAGCGTTATGGAGATGCATCTGCAGATGCGGACGCGGAGCTGCTTGCAATGACTGTAGAGTGCCTTAAGGCCTCGCACCTTAAGGAATTCCAGGTAAGCGTGGGTCAGGTGGATTACTTCAAATCCCTTTTGGAAGAAGCAGGGCTTGATGATGAGGCGCAGGAACGCCTTCGCACCCTGATTTCTCAGAAAAACTATTTCGGTGTGGAAGATCTGGTACAGGAGCAGAAGCTGTCTTTGGAATTGTCCAGGGCTTTTATGGAGCTTCCTCATTTATTTGGCTCCAGGGAGGTTCTTTTGCGTGCAAAGGAGCTAACTTCCAATGAACATGCCTTAAATGCCGTTTCAAGGCTGGAGGAAATCTATGAAATCCTGAAGCTGTACGGCTGTGAAAAATATATAAGCTTTGATTTTGGAATGCTGAGCAAATACCGTTACTATACGGGAATCATTTTCCAGGCATATACTTACGGAACAGGGGAGCCCCTGATTAAAGGAGGCCGGTACAATACGCTTATGAAGCATTTCGGAAAACCGGCTGCTGCCATTGGCTTTGCAATCATGGTGGACAGCCTTATGGCTGCCCTTTCCAGACAGAAAATCGCCCTGCCTGAGAATGAAGATACGGTGATAATTACCTACCAAAAAGAAAACCGCAGGGAAGCATTGAAACAGGCTCAAAGCTTTCGCAGCCAAGGCATAAATGTAGCGCTGCGTCTTGAAAAGGAGGCAGAAGAATGAGATATCTTACGTTTGCTTTGACAAAAGGCAGGCTGGCTAATAAGACCATGGACCTCCTGGAAAAAGTAGGCATTACATGCGAAGAAATGCGTAACAAGGATTCCAGGAAACTAATTTTTGTCAATGAAGAACTGAAGCTGAAATTTTTCCTTGCAAAAGGGCCTGATGTTCCCACCTATGTGGAGTACGGTGCTGCAGACATCGGCGTAGTGGGAAAGGATACCATAATGGAGGAAGGAAGGAAGCTTTACGAGGTCATGGATCTGGGTTTCGGGAACTGCACAATGTGTGTATGCGGACCTGAAAGCGCAAGAGAAGTACTAAACAATAATCAATTGATCCGGGTAGCAACCAAGTATCCCCATATTGCAAAAGACTATTTCTATAATAAAAAACACCAGACTGTAGAAATCATTAAGCTCAACGGCTCCATTGAGCTGGCTCCCATTGTAGGGCTTTCCGAAGTAATCGTGGATATTGTGGAAACAGGCTCCACACTGAAGGAAAACGGGCTGAAGGTTCTTGAGGAGGTTTGTCCTCTTTCTGCCCGTATGGTGGTTAATCAGGTTAGCATGAAAATGGAAGATGAGCGAATCCGTAAGCTGATTTTAATGCTTCGGGAATATGTGTAAGATAGAGGAGACGAAGAGTATGCGCAAAGTAAGGCTTACCAAAGAGACAACCAAAGGTATTTTAGAGAATCTTTTAAAAAGAAGCCCCAACAATTACGGGAAATTTGAGGATGCTGTTGCCCGGATCCTCTCAAAAGTAAAAGAAGAAGGAGACGCCGCTGTTTTTGCATACACAGAAGAATTTGACAAGGCAGAAATCCATGCAGGAAATATCCGTGTATCAAACGAAGAAATAGAAGAAGCGTACAGCCTTGTGGATCCTTCTCTCATTGACGTGATCCGAAAGGCTCTTGTGAACATCCGCAGTTACCATGAAAAGCAGAAACAGAATAGCTGGTTTACCAGCGAAACAAAGGGCACCATGCTTGGCCAGAAGGTTACGCCCCTTGAAAAGGTGGGGGTCTATGTTCCCGGCGGCAAGGCCGTATACCCTTCCTCAGTACTCATGAATGTAGTGCCTGCAAAGGTTGCCGGAGTAAACGAGATTGTAATGACCACCCCGCCCGGAAAAGATGGAAAGATAAATCCTGCCACTTTGGTCGCTGCCAATGAAGCAGGAGCCGATGTGATCTATAAAGCGGGCGGGGCACAGGCGGTAGCCGCTCTTGCCTACGGAACAGAGAGCATCCCAAAGGTAGATAAGATCGTAGGCCCTGGCAATATTTTCGTTGCCCTTGCAAAAAAAGCAGTTTACGGACATGTAAGCATTGATTCCATTGCAGGCCCCAGTGAGATTCTAATCCTGGCGGATGAAACGGCAAATCCCCGCTTTGTGGCAGCAGATCTTTTGTCACAGGCTGAGCATGACGAACTGGCCTCCGCAATCCTTATTACTACAAGTGAGGAGCTGGCAGACAAGGTAGATAAAGAAGTTCAGAACTTTACAGAGGTTCTTTCACGCAAGGAGATCATCCAAAAGTCCCTTGATAATTTCGGCTATATCCTTATTGCGGACAATATGGATGAGGCTGTTTTGGCTACCAATGCCATTGCTTCCGAACATATGGAAATTATCACCAAAAATCCTTTTGAGGTTATGATGAAGGTGCGAAACGCAGGGGCAATCTTTATTGGAGAATACAGCTCAGAGCCTTTGGGGGATTATTTTGCAGGCCCCAATCATATTCTTCCAACCAATGGAACAGCGAAGTTCTTCTCCCCGCTGTCTGTAGATGATTTTGTAAAAAAATCCAGCATCATCTATTATTCCAGAGATGCCTTAAGGGAAATACACAAAGATATTGAACAATTTGCAGCATCTGAGCAGCTTACGGCACATGCCAATTCCATTGCCGTCCGCTTTGAGGAGGAGGAATAATGGCAAGAGAAGCATCTGTAGAACGTAATACCAAAGAAACGGAAATCAAGCTGAAGCTTTGTCTGGATGGAACAGGTTATGCTGATATCGAAACAGGCGTGGGCTTTTTTGACCATATGCTGGATGGATTTACAAGGCACGGATTCTTTGATCTCTGCCTGAGAGTCCATGGGGATTTGAATGTAGACGATCACCATACTATAGAGGATACGGGGATCGTCCTTGGAACTGCCATTAAAGAAGCCTTGGGAGACAAAAAAGGAATCCGCAGGTTCGGAAGCGCTGTCCTTCCAATGGATGAGTCCTTGGTTCTTTGCGCAGTGGATCTGTCCGGAAGACCATATTTTTCCTGGGACTGGGAATTTACCTGTGAAAAGATCGGGGATATGTCTTCCGAAATGGTAAAAGAATTCTTTTATGCAATTTCCTATACCTGCGGCATGAACCTTCATATAAAAGTATTGTCCGGCGGAAACAACCATCATGTTGCAGAAGCAATGTTTAAAAGCTTTGCAAAGGCTGTGGATGAAGCGGTGTCCTTTGACCCAAGAATAAAAGATGTGCTCTCTACCAAAGGGAGCCTTGCATAAAAGGAGAAAAATCATGGTAAATAAATTAATTATTCCCTGTCTGTACCTGCAGAACGGAAAGGCAGTCACCGGATTTGGACAGCGTAATCTGCTTGGGGATGGTGATGTAGAAGCACTGGCAAAATTTTACAGTGATAACGGAGCAGATGAGCTTCTGGTATTCGACTTTTCCTCAGAGGATCAGGAACACGAAAAAGCCATTGGAAAAATCAAGGAAATTTGCGCTGCTTCTGAGATTCCGGTGATCGTAGCCGGTAATATCAAGCGTATGGAAGATGTGAAAAAGCTTATTTATGCAGGCTGTGCAAAAACAGTGCTGAATTTTTCCAAGCAGGGAAATGTGGAGCTTCTGGAGGAGGTTTCCAAACGCTTTGGGAAGGAGCGAATAATGGTCAGTATTTCTTCCCTGGAAGAATATATGGATCATCAGGAACTGATCGAGCAATACGCCAAAGCAGTGCTGGCTCTTGATGCGGTACAGGACGCCATTGCCCGGGTTTCTTCCATCCCGGTGATCTTTCATACAGATGAGAGCAGGGATAAAGCACTTGTGGAATTGTTAAAGAGTCCGGCTGTAAGCGGCCTGTGCGGTTCGTATGTAAGCGATGCCAGGCAGGATCTCCTTGCATTTAAAGAACTGTGCCGGGAAAACGGTATCTCTGTGAATACCTTCGAAAGCAGTATTCCCTGGTCTGAATTTCACTTAAATAGTGACGGACTGATTCCTGTGGTCGTACAGGATTATAAAACAGACGAAGTTCTCATGGTGGCTTATATGAATGAGGAGGCGTTTGAAACCACTCTAAAAAGCGGAAAAATGACTTACTGGAGCCGAAGCCGCCAGGAGCTTTGGACAAAGGGACTGACCTCCGGGCATCTGCAGTATGTAAAATCTCTCACATTGGATTGTGACAACGATACAATCCTTGCAAAAGTAGCACAAGTTGGCGCTGCATGCCATACAGGCAGCAGAACCTGCTTTTTTAAGCCGCTGATGAAAAAAGAATATGACGATACCAACCCTCTTCGGGTTTTCCAGGATGTATTTGATGTTATTCTTGATCGCAAGGAAAACCCGAAAGAAGGTTCCTATACCAACTATCTCTTTGACAAAGGTATTGACAAGATATTGAAAAAGGTAGGAGAAGAGTGTACCGAAATCGTAATCGCAGCCAAAAATCCTGATAAAGAAGAGATAAAATACGAAATTTCGGATTTCCTTTATCATGTAATGGTCCTCATGGCAGAAAAAGGAGTTTCCTGGGCGGATATTACACGGGAACTGGCACGTAGGTAAATGATATAAGATGTCCGAAAAAGGGCATCTTATTGTCTTTAAAGAATGATAAAAAAATAAAAGGAGAAAAGCAATGGATGTAAATACGATTTATGAAATCGCAGCAGAAGAGGGCTTTGCCAATGTGGCTGTGATCAATACGGAGGATCTGGAATTTGTTTCCGCTTTCCGTACGCTCTGTGAAGAAAATGACTGCGGAAATTATGGAAAGAACTATGGATGTCCTCCTCTGTGCGGTACAGCAGAGGAAATGAAGGATCGGGTTATGAAGTACCGGAAGGCCGTCGTTTTCCAATCCAGAACAAAAGCGGCTGATATTATGGATCCGGTTCTCACAAAACCTATCAAAAAGAACCATATCCGGATGACACGCCACTGCATAAAACGTATGGAAGAAACCGGAATGGCTATGGACGGATTTTCCATTATGTGCGGTCCCTGCGATTTCTGCGCCGTCTGCGCAGTACTGGAAGGGAAACCCTGCGCCCATGAGGATATGCGTTCTTCCTGCCTTTCTGCCTACTGCATCAATGCATCTGCGCTTGCTGAACATTGCCATATGGAAATGGAATGGGGAGGAAATATAGCAACCTTTTTTAGTATGTATGTATTTGATAAAAGGTAATAGCGATTAAAACAATACAAATAAATATAAATTATGACAAAACAATAAAAAACTTTGACATCCCTGAAAAACAATGGTATAGTTAATTGAACTATTTTAACGTTTGTATCTATTGAAACAAGATGTTTTAAAGGAGGATTGTATGAAGGATTTTGTTCTGGAATCTTGTGTGGATTCCGTTGAATCTGCTCTTGCGGCTGAAAGAGGCGGCGCTGTCAGATTGGAGCTGTGCAGCAATTTAATCATTGGAGGAACCACCCCGGATCAGTGGCTGTTTCAGGAGATCAGAAAGGTTTCCGATATTCGTATCCATGCTCTCATTCGTCCCCGGTTTGGTGATTTCTGTTATACGGATTATGAATTCAATATTATTCGTAATGATGTAAAAATGTTCCGCGAGCTTGGTGCAGAAGGAGTAGTGATTGGAATTCTGAAACCTGACGGAAGTCTGAATATGGAACAGATGGAAATTCTGATGGAAGAAGCAAGGGGAATGTCCGTTACCCTCCATCGTGCATTTGACGTCTGTGCTGATCCCTATCAGGCTCTTGAACAGGCCAAGTCCCTTGGTATCCATACGATCCTGACCTCCGGTCAGAAGAACCACTGCCTGGAAGGAAAAGAACTTCTTCGGGAATTAAATGCTATGTCTGACGGCAAAATCTCCATCATGGCAGGCGGAGGCGTAAATGCAGATACCATTCGTACGCTAAAGCCCTATGCCGGGCTGCATGCATTCCATATGTCCGGAAAACTTGTGCTGGAAAGCCCTATGGCTTACCGCAAAGAAGGGGTAAACATGGGTCTTCCGTTCTTAAGCGAATATGAGATTTACCGCACGGATGAGGAACAGATCAGAAAAGCACGAAAGGTTCTTATGGAACTATAAAAACAGGTTTCAGCAGCTGCAAAACAATCAAATCAGGAGGATAAAGGAAATCTATGTACCAGTTTAATCGTGAAGATTACGAAAAAAGAATGAAATGGTTTGTAAATGCAAGGTTCGGAATGTTTATTCACTGGGGACTTTATTCCATTCCTGCAAGAGGGGAATGGGTACGCAGTTATGAAGAGATGCCGGAAGAAGAATACATGAAATTCTTCGATGAATTTGACCCGGTAGACTATGACCCTAAAAAATGGGCAAGGGCAGCCAAGGAAGCAGGTATGGAATATGTAGTTCTTACTGCTAAGCACCATGATGGATTCTGTCTGTTCGACAGCCAGTATACAGATTATAAATCCACTAATACCAAATGCGGACGTGATCTGGTAGCAGAATATGTGGAGGCCGTACGGGCAGAAGGTCTGAAGGTTGGTCTTTACTTTACCCTTCTTGACTGGCACCATCCGGATTATCCTAATTTCGGAGATAAGATCCATCCAATGAGAAATAATCCTGCATATAAGAACGATAACCGGGATTTCAATCGTTATCTGGATTATATGCATAATCAGATCCGTGAAATCTGTACCAATTATGGAAAGCTGGATCTTCTGTGGTTTGATTTCTCCTATGAGGATTTAAGAGGAGAGGCATGGAGGGCAACTGAATTAATTAACATGGTACGTACTCTGCAGCCCACAGTTATCATTGACAACCGTCTGGAAGTCAGCGGAGAGGGTTATGGTTCTCTTGCAACCGGAAATCCAACACCATATCACGGTGATTTCGTAACACCAGAGCAGATGATCCCGCCTAATGGAATCCAGGATGTAAATGGCAATGATCTTTACTGGGAATCCTGCGTTACCATGAATGGAAACTGGGGGTACCATGCAACTGACCATTTCTGGAAACCGTCCTCCATGATGATCAAGAAGCTGGTAGAATGTGTTTCTAAGGGCGGAAATATGATCCTGAATGTTGGCCCTGATGCAAAAGGAAATATTCCGGATGAATCTATGAAAATTCTCCAGGATATTGGAAAATGGATGCACAGAAACGGAAACAGTATCAAGGGATGCGGCAAGAGCGGACTTCCAAAACCGGATTTCGGAAGGATCACAAGAAACGGAAACCACGTTTATTTCCATCTATACGAAAATGCCATTGGACCGGTTCCCCTTCCTGGAATCAAAAAGGAAGATGTGGCAGGAATCCGTTATCTGGCTTCCGGAGCAGAAGTTCCTGTTTCCACAAGCTGGGTACACAGTGACTATCCGGACATCCTCTTTGCCGATCTGGGTCCGGATCCTGTTTTACCGGATCCGGTAGATACCGTGCTTGAGGTCATTTTAAAAGATTAATTTGAAAGATTAAGTATTATAGAAAGGCAGGTGATTTCCTGTGAAAAGAAAAACAACACTTTTTTTACTTATCTGTATTTTGTTTGGGCTTTTGGCAGGAGACACTGCCTTTGCTAAAGAAAATAACACCTTACAGTTTTTCTTTGAAAACGTATGTGCCTCCTGCCATGAGGAGGACGATTTCTACGAATTGTTTAACCGCTGTATCTCTAAAGAAGAGAAGGAAAACATTTCCTATGAAATACGAACCTATAATGTTTTTCTGAATGCCAGCAAGGAAACTTATGAAACGCTTTGGAGGGAAAGCGGGAGAAATACGGCACCAATTCTTCCGGCGCTTTTTGTAAACGGGCAATGGCTGGAAAGCTACGAAAAAATAGAGGAAAACCTTCACAAAGTACTGATCAGCGGCGAAACTATGAAGCAGCCTGAAGAGATATCTCTGCCTGCAAAAGATTCTGGAGAGGATACAAATCTTATAGTCCCTGTCATAAATGCAGAGGATGAAGAAAAAGCTATTTTATTTTTCAGCACCTGGTCCTGCCAGGACTGCCAGCAGGTAAAATCCTACCTGGAGGACCTTGACAAAAAGACAGATTTTTCTCTTACGGAAGAAAGTATTGCAGAAGGAACCGGAGTACAGGTATTCAAGGAGCTTCTAAAGATATACGCAAGGGACGAGAAGGAAGGGAAGGTTCCGGCTGTCTTTGTAGGGAAGAATGCTCTGTTAGGAAAAGAAGAAATCCAGTCTGAACTGGAAATTATTCTGGCAGGAGAGGAAAGTCAGTCCCGTTATCTAAAGGAACAGCTAGGAAAACTTAAAAAAGCAGATTCACAGGAAACAGGCGGTATTTTTACCATGCTTTGTGCCGGATTTCTGGCCGGGTTCAATCCCTGCTCTATATCCATGCTGTTAATGCTGTTTTCCATTTTGCTGACAACGCAGGTATCTGTTCTGAAAAACGGCATCTTATATCTGACTGGAAAATATATAACTTATCTTGGAATCGGAATTGGAATTTGCATGGCAGCAAATCGGTTAAATCCATCTATTCTGGAGAAGTTTGGAAGCGTTATCAACAAAATAATTGTTGTATTGTTTTTTATCGTGGCTGTTATGAATTTTTTGGATTTCCTCCATGTGAGGAGACAAGAATATGGAAAAATACGGATGCAGCTTCCACAAAGGCTGCGCCGATTCAATCATAAATTACTAAAAAAAACCGACCGTACCCAGGGTGCGCTTCTGGGGCTTGTGGTTCTGGGACTTGGGATGGCCATTTCCTTGGGAGAGTTTTTCTGTACGGGACAGATTTATATGGCGTCTATCCTGTACACTTTACGGACTTCCATTGGCTATTTTTTGAATCTTTTGGATCCGCTTTTGGTTTTTGTTACTGCTATGAGCTTTCCAGCAGTTTTTTTTCTTTTTATCATACATAAAACAAAAGGGACCGGGGTGGTTTCTGACTTTATGCTGAAGCATATGGGAGCCGTCAAGTTACTGAACTGCCTTTTATTCCTTATATATGCAGTATATTTTGCGCTCTGAAAGCAAAGCCCTTTTGTGGCACTGCAATAAATTTGCTCAGAGAAGACAGCAGGCTGTAATGTCTTCAAAATCCACATAAGAAAGAAGAAGCGAACCTGGGGATTCTGTATCCCGTTCCAGCAGCTCTTTCTGGATTTCTGAAATAAGCCGCACCCGTACTGCGTTGCGATGAATAAAGCAGGGTTCCGGATCGTCAAAGAAACGAATGCTCTTTTCAATGATCACAGCTTCCTTCAGCGGAACATCACGAAGGAGTCCTTCATATAAAAGCTGCTCTCTGCTGCGAATAGATATAGAGGGCTGAGCTGGACTTTTCTTTTTAAATAACATACGGATATACCTCGATACAATTTTTATTTTTTGTATCATAATTTTACAATAAGAAATGAGGAAACGCAAGCAGATGAAAAAAATGACCCGTCGTGTAAAAAATAGTCTGGAAAAAAAGAAAAAACAGAGGATTTCCCTTAGTTTGCTGATTTCTTATCTTTTTATACTTCTCATTCCGTCAGCCGCCATTTTGACAAGCTATATCGTTATTAACCACTCTCTTTTGAATACCCAAAAAGAGCGGATGCAGAATATGCTTTCGGAAGCAAAGCTGACCTTTGACAGGGAAATTCTCCAGGCCAAAAACGTAGGATATTACGTAAGCCGTGAAAAACGCCTCTGCGATTATCTTGGCCAGGACGCACCTTTAAGCAGGACGGAAGAGTTTTATTCCATGTATCTTATTTCCAACAATTATCCGAATTATACCCTGACAAATCAGATCATCCAAAACGTGTTTGTATTGATCGCAGACAGCAATTATGTCATGAAGATTCCCCAGGTTATTCCAGACTCTGAACCTGGAATTTCCACACTTGACGGATTTCCGTTTTATAATTATGAATCATATGAGGAATATTTTCAGACACAGGATAAAAAGCAGACGCTGTTTTTCTGTGAAAATGCCGCAGGGAAACAAGTTCTTTTCCTTCCCTGCCAAATTTCCTATCCCTATACGCGCCCGGGAAAAAGCGTGGTCGTTGTACAGCTTTCCTTAACAAGGATCCGGGAAATCCTGCAGCCCCTCCTTTCAGGACAGGAGGGTGCTGCAGTCCTCCTCAATGAACAGGGCAGCATACTTACCCTGTACCAGAATACAAATGGAAAAAACAACAGACTCAAAGAAGGTGATTCCTGGGATGAAATCCTGGAGAGCGACGTCTTGGGCTACGGAAGTTTTACCGATTGTAAAGTAACATCGGACTACAATGGATGGAAGCTTGCTGCAGCTATTCCGGAAAGCGTTCTCACAGACAGGATTGGTTCTGTGGGCATTATCTGCACGGTATTTTGCATCCTATCTCTTTTGATAGGGCTGATGCTTTGTGTGTACTACTATAAGCAAAGGGAGAAAGTTGTCCAGGAATATTTCCGTCTTCATAAGCGGCTGGGCACAGCCGGCACTGGCAAACCCTGGAAGGATGTGAAATTCTGGGGGACTTTTGAAGGATTTTTAAGCAGCGTGGACAGCCTTTCGGACACCCTGGAAATGCAGACGACCCTTATAAAAGAAGATTTTCTGCGCAAGCTTCTTTACGGCGGGTACGATTCCGTGGAAGCCCTTAAAAGAAATAGCGGATATACAGAATTTGACAACGATCAAAATTTCTATTATGTGGCGGATGTGGAATTAGAAGATTTTGCCTCTCTGGATCAAAATATCAGCGGGGCGGAGTTCTCCAGTATTATGGAAAAAAGCTTTGCAAAATACCTGCATTGGGACTTTTGGACTTATCAGGTAGGGAATTGTTCTTTTGTGCTGTTGTTAAGAAGCAGTGAGGAAGGGCAGGAGGAATCCTTAAAAGCAGCCTTTTGGCAGATAAGCCGTACGATTAGTCAGGAATCCGGTTTCAAGTGCTATATAGGCATCAGCAACGGAACTAATCAGGAAATAGAAATATCCAAACAAAGGGAACTGGCCTTCCGGATCAGCGAATATGCACATTATAAGTCCATTTTGAGTCCCCTTCTTCCTTCTGATCTTCCCAAGGATAATGTTAAGGAGCCCCAGTATTTCTCCATTGACATGGAAGTAAAACTGCTTTCAGCCATTCGGGGCGGAACAATGGAGCAGCTTGAACTGCTTCTGGAAGAAATACGCAATGATTACTTTTATCCTGGAACAAGCCAGTATATCTATGATCATGCCCTCGAAGTTCTCCGCAGTTCAGTTTTCCGAAGCATTCCTTCAGAGGATCAAAGCCCGGAGGCAGAGGAGCTTCGCCGCAAAGCGCAGAACACCTGTCGGGAGGATGAAATTCTCAGCGTGATCAAAGGAGTAAAAGAATATCGGCTGCAGAATTCTGCTGAAAAAGAAGAGGTATTCCCTTCCATGGATAAGGAAAAAGTTGCCGGCTTTATTGAAGAGAATTACGGGGACTGTAATTTGAATATTTCTGTTCTTGCCCAATGGCTTGATGAACCTGAACGAAAAATTTACAATGATTTTAGGATCTGCTTTGGTATGTCCTTCAGCAATTATCTGGAGCAGCTTAGGATGAACCATGCCTGCCAGCTTTTAAAAGCAGGAAAGCCAGTTAGGGAAACTGCTGAGCGGGTGGGTTACAGCAGTGACTATTCTTTCCGCAGAGCTTTTAAGAGAATCGTCGGCATTACGCCCAGCGATTACAAGGATATTCAGTAGCACAGCAAAAAAACATACAAAAAAGCACAAGAACACATGCGAAAACGCCCTTAAATAGGGCGTTTTTACAAATTGTATGCCATGTGTAAAAAATGTTTGTTGTAAATTTTGCCCACAACGGGGTATACTTAACTCACTCAATGCATCAGAAGAGATTCAGAGTAATAAAAAAAGAAAAAACAAGGAGGATGATTTTTATGAGAAAGAATCTCGCAACAATGACAGCTATGTTATTGTCTGTTAGCATGATCGCAGCATCAGCTATGACAGTAGCAGCAGATGAGGTGGAGTTAAATCCAGCCGGAACTTATCCTATAGTAAAGGATGGTACCATTGAATTCGAAGCATTCACCATGTCTATGCCAAACGTAGAAAACATTCAGACAAACGATTTCACCAAGTTCATGGAAGAAAAGACTGGTGTGATCATGGAATTCCAGACAGGGGGACGTGATGACTGGAAAGACAAATTGAATATGCTTCTGCAGTCCGGCGACTATCCGGAAATTATTTTCGGCGTTTCCACTGACTTGGCAAAATACGGTGTCAAAGAGGAAATGATCATTCCTCTGGATGACTATCTGACAGAAGAAAATGTTCCGAACTACTTAAAAATGATGGAGCAGTACGGACTGGATATGACCCGTGAGGCAGACGGAAAGATTTACTCTCTGGCAGACATCAATGTATGTTATCATTGCCAGTACGGAAGAAAAATGTGGGTAAACAAACGCTACCTTGACGAAATGGGATGTGAGATTCCTACAACTACAGACGAATTCTATGATGTATGCGCAAAATATCTGGAATACAAACCAAACGGTATTGCAGTAGCAGGTGCCGCTCAGGGCTGGTATTCCCGTATGCAGGATTGGCTGATCGATGCATTTGTCCTGATGCCTCATAAGTCCCAGACACTGGTCGTTCGTGACGCTGTTGCAGCAGACAAAGATGGAAAGATGACCTGTGTAGCAACAGATGACCGTTATAAAGAAGCAATGAAATGGATCAAGAGCCTTTATGATCTGGGCGCAATCTATGATGGTGACTTTACCCAGACCGGCGAGCAGATGAAGACTCTGGTTAACCAGCCGGATGAACCGGTTCTGTTCTTCACAGCAGGAACCATTTCCGATGCCATTGCTCCAGCAAGCAACCCAGACTTCTACAGAGATTATGTATGTATGGCTCCGATCGCAGGACCGGACGGCACACGTATCGCATTCGAAACTCCCAACCCTGGCGTTGACTCTGGTGCATTCTGTATTACTGATAAATGTGAAAACCCGGAAGCAGCTCTTCGTTGGGTAGACTTCTTCTACAGCGAGATCGGTGACCTTTGCTCTCAGTACGGACCGGAAGAAGGTACTGACTGGGTTCTGAATCCGGAAGGAAAAACTGGTCTTGACGGCGAAGCTGCAAAATATGAAGTACTGAACCTTTACACCTCTGAAACACAGAACCATGACTGGCAGGATATCGGTATCCGTGTAGCTCCGGCTGACTATCGTCTTGGACAGGCTGTAGATGCTGACGTTGATCCGTATGCTCCGGAAGGCCTTGAGAAGCTTCTCTTTGATGCAAGCCGTGACCTTTATGAGCCATATGCAGGAACCAGCGATATCCAGCTTCTGGATACCTTAAAGATGACAGATGAAGAAATTTCTAATATTTCTGTTATCGCAGTAGAAATTGAAAAGATTATTGAAGAATCCTCTGTTGCATTTATGACTGGTGCAAAAGACATTGATGCTGAATGGGACAGCTATATTGAGTCTCTGAACAATGCAGGTCTTCAGGATTTACTGTCTACCTATCAGACAGCATACGACCGTTCTTTTGGTGCTGCCGAAACCGCTGAAACTGAAGTTGAAGCAGAAGCAGCAGAATAAAGCATAAGCGTGATAATAGCAAAGGGGCTGCTGCACTAAGCAGCTCCTTTTACTTATCCTGAAGTGATACGAAGGATAAGCGGACCCTATAATTTAGGAGGATTTATGTATGGGTAAAAAGAAAAATCTCCCGGCTAACGGTAATAAGATCAAAAATGCCAATTGGCAGTTCTGGCTCATTATCGCACTTCCCGTTATTTATGCAATTGTTTTTGCTTATGTTCCCATGGGCGGAATCATTATGGCCTTTAAGGACTACAGTCCCAAAAGAGGAATTTTCGGAAGTGATTGGGTTGGGCTTAAATATTTCCAGCAGTTTTTAACTTCTAATTCCAGCCTTCTTGTTATTAAGAATACCCTGGTTCTCGGTGTATATTCCCTGATCGTAAACTTTCCGCTGCCGATTCTTCTGGCAATCGGATTGAACGAGCTTAGAAATGTACGTTACCGTAAATTCATCCAGATGGTAACTTATGCACCGTACTTTATTTCTGTAGTAGTACTGGTAGGTATGATGATGCAGATGATGGATCTTCGTACAGGTATCATCAACGTACTGCTTCAGAAGATCGGATGTGATCCTGTTAACTTTTTTGGTGACGTGGGGATGTTTCGGCACCTGTATGTATGGAGCGGTCTATGGCAGACTGCGGGATACTCATCGGTTATCTTTATTGCTGCACTTGCCGGCGTCAGCCCGGATCTGCAGGAAGCGGCTATTGTGGACGGAGCTTCCAGAGTAAAAAGAATCCTTCACGTGGATATTCCCTGTATTCTCCCTACCATCATCACCATGCTGATCTTCAACTGTGCAAGCGTTGTAAGCATCGGTTTTGATAAGGTTTATTTAATGCAGAACAACCTGAATGCAAATGTTTCTGAAGTTATTTCCACCTTCGTATATAAGGTCGGCGTCGTCAGCGGAAACTTCGGATTTTCCACAGCAGCAGGTCTGTTCCAGTCAGTCGTAGCCTTTATACTTCTTGTTGCTGTTAACAAGATCTGCAAGAAGGTTACAGAGACAAGTCTGTGGTAAGGAGGGGAACTATATGAATACACATTCAAAATTTCGCAATTTAAGTATTGAGGACAAAATTTTTGATGTTGTGAATTTTGTTTTCCTGACATTGATCGTTATTGTTGTATTGTACCCTGTACTTTACATTGTAGCAGCATCTTTCTCTGACCCGCAGGCAGTTATCAGCGGTGAGGTTTATATTTTCCCGGTACGTCCTACTTTAAGAGGATATGAAGCCGTATTTAAGAACAAAAAAATTCTTATGGGATTTGCAAACTCTATTTTTTACCTGATAGTGGGAACTGTTTTGAACCTGGTCATGACTATGCTCTGTGCATATCCTCTTTCAAGGAAAGAGTTTAAATCACGTAATTTCATTGCAATGTTCTTTGTATTTACTATGTATTTCAGCGGCGGACTTGTACCTACATATATGCTGGTAAACAGTCTGCATCTGACCAATACACGTCTGGCTATGATCATTCCTTCTGCTATGTCTACATACAACATGATCATTTGCCGTACCTACATGACCAACAGCATTCCGGATGAGATGTATGAAGCTGCACAGCTTGATGGATGTACTCCGTGGAAATATCTGATCCGTATTGTCACTCCTCTTTGCAAGCCCATCCTGGCTGTTCTGACACTGTATTATGGTGTAGCAAAATGGAACGATTACTATACTGCAATGCTGTATCTGCGTGACGATGCTCTGCAGCCGCTGACCATTGTTATGCGTGAGATCCTGATCCAGAATAAGGTGGATATGACCCAGATCGGTGACGCTTCCAACCTTGCCAAGCTGCAGGGTATGTCGGAGCTTTTGAAATACTCCACCATTGTTGTCGCGTCTCTGCCGGTTATGCTTCTCTATCCGTTAGTACAGAAGCACCTGGTAAAGGGTGTCATGATCGGTGCTGTAAAGGGCTAACGATTTATCAAAATCTAAAGCGAGAAAAGAATATGGCAAGAATAAAGGCACCGGTTATGGTGCCTTTATTTCGTATATCCTATTGCATAGGGAACCTATCCGGCAGAAGGATTCCTCCCCGCTCGCAGATAGCTTTTGCATGTTCCCTGCCTTCACGGAGAATGGCTTCCTCATCCAGTGTAAGCAGTACACGATTTTTCATCAGCCAGCGTCCGTTGCACATGGTACATTCTATATTCGTACTGTGCATGGAAGTAACCAGGTTGGCAATGGGATCATGAACGGGAATCATATCCGCACTGGAATTTGGATTAATGATAATCAAATCCGCCTTCTTTCCAACCTCCAGACTCCCGTAAAGATCCTCCTCCCCAACGGCCTTAGCACCGTTAATGGTGGCCATTGCAAGGATTTCTTCGGCTTTTACCACGTCCGGCTCCAGGCGCCAGCCCTTGTGGATCAGGGAAGTCACCCACATTTCATCCACCATGTTCATGCGGTTATTTGTGGGAGTTCCGTCTGTTCCGATGGTTACGCAGATTCCTTCCCGAAGCATACGGGGAATTTTTGCAAAGCCAAGGACACGCATGGCAGAAGCGGGGTTGTGGGAAACCTTTACCTCATGCTCCCGGAACATTTCCACCTCTTCATTGGTAAGCCATACGGCATGGGCTGCCATAATATTCTTATCCAGAAAATCCAGATCATTCAAATGAGCTACTGTGGTGGCGCCTCTGGTTGCCTTTGCATATTCCACTTCAGCCTTTGCCTCCGCAATATGCATATGAACTCCCACACCGTATTTATCCGCCAGTTCCTTAGTCCTTAGAAGGAGTTCGTCCGTTGCATTGAAAATAGTACGGATGCCAAACCACACCTTTACCCTGCCATCCGCAGTATTGTGGAACTTCTTCAGATCCTCTTCCTGAATGGCAAGCTCTTCTTCTGTAGTATGCTGCCACGGTCCCGGAAGCCCATCACCGCAGTCCATAACGGATTTTGCAAGCTTTCCCCTGATACCAGCCTGGGCAATGGCCTTTGCCATTCCAGAAACAAACTGGCCTCCAGGCTCTGCAATGGAGGTGCAGCCAGCCTTAATCTGCTCCACACAAAACAAAAGAGTGGAAATATAAGAGTCTTCTTCCGTCATATTGCTTTCATAAGGCCAAATCCGGTCATGAAGCCAGGTCAGAAGATCCACGTCATCGGCAAGGCCTCTCGCAAGCTGCTGTGAGGTGTGTGTGTGAGTATTAACAAAGCTTGGCATGATCGTCCTGCCTTTGCAGTCCATAATTTCATCACAGTCATCCGGAAAATCAAAATGTCCCACCTTCGTAATTTTATCATCTTCAATGAGAATGCTTCCTTCCCGGTAAACCTCTCTTTTCTCATTCATGGTAATCACCATGGCGTTTTTTAAAAGGATTTTCATTTGATTTGTTACCTCCTGTAAAATGCATTCCTGAGCTAAATATAGTATAACGAAAAATTTTTCCATTGTCACTTGTTCATATTGTACAAATTCGTTATACTAAAAGAGACAAGTATTTATCTGGAGGTGATGTAAATTTTGAAAAAAATATTGGTTATTGATGCCTGCGTACGCCGCAGTGAATCCAGGACGAAAAAGCTGCTTGACAAAGCCCTTGAGACTTTTGGCAGTCTGCATCCTGACTGGAGCTTTGACATTTTATCATTAATGGATATGAATCTAAAGTACTGGAATACAGAAACCCTGAAAGAACGGGATGAACTCCTGGCCAAGGGTCAATATGATGCACCTTTGTTTGTCCTTGGCCGGCAGTTTCAGCAGGCTGACGGGGTAATTATAGCAGCTCCCTTCTGGGACTTAAGCGTTCCTGCTGTTCTTAAAGTATATATCGAAAATATTTCCGCTGACGGAATTACATTTATTGCCACAGAAAATGGACTGAAAGGAATCTGTAATGGTAAATGGATGCTGTTTCTTACTACAAGAGGAGGTATCTGGGAAGGTACGGATATGGAACAGGGAACCACCTATATGGAGGCAGTCTCCAGATTTTTCGGCATACAGAAATTTTATGCTGCAGCTGCTGACGGGGTGGACGTTGCAGAACTGGACTGTGCCGCCATCATGCAGTCTGCATTAAGAAAAGTTGAGGAACTATGCATCCAATTATGCTAGAAGAAAAAGCAATAGTGCCAGAAGCAAAACAATAGAAAGAGAGGAACTTTAGTATGGTTTATTCAAATGACGGAAAGCTTTATCACATTCAGGCTGCACCAGGGGAAGTGGGAAAATACGTAATCCTTCCCGGTGATCCGGGCCGGTGTGCATCCATTGCCAAATACTTTGACGATCCGGTCCTGGTTGCAAGCAGCAGAGAATACGTGACCTATACAGGCTATCTGGATGGTGAGAAAGTCAGCGTCACTTCTACCGGAATCGGAGGCCCATCCGCATCTATTGCCATGGAGGAGCTGGTTCAGTGCGGTGCCCATACCTTTGTGCGCGTGGGAACCTGCGGGGGAATGGATCTTTCGGTAAAAGGCGGAGATATCGTGGTAGCCACAGGCGCCATCCGTATGGAGGGAACCAGTAAGGAATATGCCCCCATTGAATTTCCTGCAGTGGCAGACCTGGATGTGGTTAACGCCCTAAGGGATTCTGCAAAAGAAGCAGGCGCCATTTGTCATACGGGAATCGTGGAATGTAAGGATTCCTTCTATGGACAGCATTCCCCTGAAACAAAACCGGTAAGCTACGAGCTGCTAAATAAATGGGAAGCATGGCTTCGCCTTGGTACACTGGCCTCAGAGATGGAATCCGCAGCTCTTTTCACAGTAGCAAGCTATCTTCGCGTACGCTGCGGCTCTGCCTTTCTTGTGGTGGCCAACCAGGAACGTGCCAAAAAGGGACTGGATAATCCCCAGGCCCATGATACGGACATGGCAGTACGGGCAGGGATCGGTGCACTCCGCCGCCTGATAGCAGCAGACAAAGAAAATCAGTAGCACTATCTTTTTTGCGAAATCCGGTTATCCCAGATAATACCTGCTGCTACAAGAACAATCCCGAAGATTTTCAAAGGATTCAGGCTGCCGAATACAAAGGCATCAAACAAAATGCCTGCTGTAAGCTGTCCTGCCAAAAGGAGTATGGTGGATTCCATTACATTTAAACGGGTGAGAGTGATCATGGAGATGATAAATGCAATAATGCCAAAGGCACCTCCAAGATACATCCACCAGGGAGCCTGTGTAAAAGAATAGAAATCAATCTCAAAGTTCTGAGAGACCAGCATAAGGCCAAAGGACAGCAGGGAGGCAACCGCATAATTTACAAGAGAACCGTTGTATGTACCAAGAACCTTGGTACAGCGGTAATTGATCATTTTGGAAATCACGGTGGCACAGCCGTTAATAAAAGCAAGGGTCAAAATAAATGACATAGAAACTCCTTTCTGCCAGGCTTCAGGCCAGGTTGATGATAATAAGACCCGCAAGAATCAGAAGGAAACAGGGAATTCTTTTGGGATTAAAGGGAATCTTCGGAACACTGAACCAGCCGAAATGGTCGATGACTGCAGAAATAACCATTTGCCCTGTAACGGAAATGCAGGTAGTAACAGAAACTCCCAAAGCTCCTATACAATAGCTGGAGCTTGCAACCAGAAAAATTCCAAAAAAACCTGCGGAATAAAGGTACCATGGCATACCTGTGATCTTAAGTTTCTCGTGGACAAAAAGCTTCATATAGAGAATCAGCAGAAGTCCGCCGATCATATGAACAACAAGACTCATGCCGAACATACCAAGGTAATTGGTGATCATGCCGTTAAAGCTTGCCATTGCAGACTGGCATGCACCTGCGATCAAAGTAAAAAAAGCGTACATGAAAAACCTCCTTTTTATTTTCTGTTCTCTAATATGACATAGATAGGAAAAAATTGCAAGACAGACATAATATTTTATGAAGTTTGAAAAAAGTATGGTAATTTTCCCGCTTTTATTGTAAAATGAATGTACTTACTGAGTAATTAAATACTTAAAATCAGTATTTTCAAAAAATAGGACAGGGGGGATGGAATGAAGGCTTGGGAAATGGCACAGGATATTTTTACAAATGCCAGACCTGTGGTTCGAAAGGAAGAAGAACAGACCTGGACAGATAATGTAGACGTATCCCGCTTTTACGATGACAATCTCTCTCTTGACTGGGGAAGCAATGTTCCTGGTTCCGGCGCACCGGAAAAAATTATGATCGCTGCCGTACAAGCGCTTGAAAACCGCGGTTACCGTGTAAGCGATGAGGGATATCGTTTTCTGTGCGAAGGCCTGGACGCTCACAAAGACGGGGATTTTGTCCGGCTGCATGAAGTTTCGGCTCTTCTGCGCAGAGAGCTTGCACAGGCAGAAAAGGATCCTGATTCCCCATACTGGAATTATACCTGTTATCATTCTTTTGAGCAGTATGCCGCTTCCGTTGATTTTCCAAAGGCACGGGAGGTTTCTCTGGATAGCCAAGCTTTTGAAGAGCAGATTCGGGCAGGATGGCTCTCACAGCTCATTGGCGGGGCCATGGGAACTATGGTGGAAGGCTACACCTACGATAATCTCCGGAAGGCTTTTGGAGATGTTCGGGGATATCTGCGGGAACCCAATACATATAATGACGATATTACTTTTGAACTGGCATTTTTAGATGCCTTTTCCAAAAAAGGATACGAGGTAACATCCCAGGATATTGCCCTTTCCTGGGTAGGACTGATTCCCTGCGGCTGGTCCGCGGAAGAAATCGCCATCCGGAATATCAAGAACGGTATTTTTCCGCCCCAAAGCGGTACCTTCCGGAATCCCTTCAATGAATGGATCGGTGCACAGATGCGCGGCGGGATCTGCGGAATGGCAGCACCAGGAGATCCGGCACTGGCAGCAGCCCTTGCTTGGAGGGACGCAGAGGTATCCCATGCTAACAATGGAATCCTTGGAGAAATATTTAATGCAGTTATGACTTCCCTGGCCTTTACAGAAACGGATATTTTGCAGATCATCCAAAAAGCCATGTCCATGATCCCTGCAGACAGTGAATACTATTCTGTCATCTCATTCGCATGGGAATGCTGCGGGAAATATGATACATGGCCAGAAGCACTGAAAAAGTGCCAGGAGAAATACCAGCGGTACAATTGGATTCATACATATCCTAATGCATGCTGCGAGATCATTGCACTGTATTACGGAAAGGGGGATTTCCGGGAAACCCTTCACATTATCACTATGTGCGGAATTGACGTGGACTGCAATGCAGGAATGATCATGCCGATTCCGGCAATCCAAAAGGGAATGGGTATCATTCCAAATGAACTGCTTCATCCGGCTTTTGAAAGACTGGACACCTACATGCGTGGAAAATTCCGTTCTATCAGCCTGGATGAATTGGTTCATGATACTTTATCCAGTATAAAAAAAGCACACAAATAAAGGAGGACGAACAATGAAAAAAAGAATGTTAGCAGTAACTTTAAGTGCTGCAATGGCAGTGTCAATGGGGGTTGTGACAATTCCTGTCCACGCTGAAGACGGAGAACCATACAAGGCAGCCCTGCTTTTAAACGGTACTCTCGGTGACAAATCTTTCTATGACTCTGCAAACGAAGGACTTACCAAGCTGCAGGAAGAATTGGGAGAGGACAAGTTCACATTTAAGGTAGAGCAGATGGGTGCAACATCCGCTGACGAGGCAAAATGGGAACCAACCCTTTACGATTACTGCGATGACGGCTCTTATGACGTTATTATCGTTGGTACCTTCCAGATGCTGGATGCCCTGACCAACGCTTCCGCTGATTACCCGGATCAGAAATTCATCTACTTTGATGAAGCTTTTGACTTCAGCGCCGGCGGAGAGAATGTTTATAACGTTATGTACAAACAGAACGAGGTTTCCTATCTGGTAGGTGCAGCAGCAGCTATGATGACCACAGACGAAAGCCTTGACAAAGCAGATCCTTCCAACAAGATCATCGGTTTCCTTGGCGGTATGGAAAACTCCGTTATCAACGACTTCCTGGTAGGATATATCCAGGGTGCAAAAGATACTGACGAAGAGATCCAGGTTGCCCTCGCATATGTTGGAAACTTTTATGATTCCGCTGCAGGAAAGGATATGGCTCTGACCCAGTACCAGAACGGGGCTGACGTTGGATTTAACGTAGCCGGAAGTGCAGGTCTCGGACAGATTGAGGCAGCTGTAGATGCAGGAAAATACGCATTCGGCGTTGACTCCGACCAGGCCACCCTGCTTCCTGACTATGCAGCAAACATTCCTACCTCCGCTCTTAAAAATGTTGGAAACTCCCTGATCCGTGCCATCAAGCTTGACATGGAAGGCGAGCTTGCATATGGCCAGCTTGAATACCTGGGATTTGCAGAGGGCGGTGTTGAACTTCTTCAGGATGCTCATTATGAAGAAATAGTTCCGGAAGCAATCCGTACAAAGGTTTCTGAACTTCAGGAAAAGATTACATCAGGTGAAATCGTTGTTCCTACAGCTCTTGGCGACAATGCTATGAGCGAAGACGATATTCAGGCCCTCATTGATTCCGTAAAAGTGAAATGAGAAATTAAAAATGCATAACAGCTAAGGGCTTGGAAAATCCAGTTCCGGGTAAATGGCCCGGGACTGGATTTTCCCGTTTACGGAACTATATAGGAACTGCCAAAGGCAGGCTATGAAGTTCAAAATAAGAAGAGAGACGGGGTGAATAGATTTGGAAAATCAAGCCGTATTACAGATGAACCACATCATGAAAATCTACGGCAATGGCGTGGTTGCAAATGAAGATGTATCCCTGGAGCTTCGCAAAGGAGAGATCCATGCTTTGCTTGGCGAAAACGGAGCAGGGAAAAGTACCCTGATGAAAGTACTGTTCGGCATTGAGTCTCCCGACCAAGGTGAACTCATCTTAAACGGAGCGCCTGTTACGATAAAGTCTCCGCAGGATGCCATCAGCAAAGGCATCGGTATGGTGCATCAGCATTTTATGCTTGTTCCTTCCCTTTCTGTGGCTGAAAATATCATTCTCGGCGTAGCACCCAGGAGGGGAATCTTTATTGACATGGACAAGGCAGTGGAATCTGCCCAAAATATCGCAAAGGAATATAATTTTGATATTAATGTAAAAGACAAAGTAGAAGAGATTCCGGTGGGCATCAAACAAAAGGTGGAAATTCTTAAAGCGCTGTACCGCGGAGCAGAAATTTTAATCCTGGACGAGCCAACCGCAGTCCTGACTCCTCAGGAAACAGATGAATTATTTATCCAGCTTATGAAACTTCGGGAAAAAGGACATACCATTATCTTTATTTCCCATAAGCTGGATGAGATCAAAAAAATCTGTGACCGCGCCACCATTATGAGAAGCGGCAGGAGCATGGGTACCTATGAAGTAGCGGACATTACTACCCAGGAAATGTCCAAGCTGATGGTAGGCCGGGAGGTTTCTCTGACATTTGAGAAAAATGACCAGCAGCTCACGGAACAGGTTCTTCTCAAGGTGCGTAATCTTACCGTAAACAATTCCCAGGGTGTTTTAAAGGTAGATGATCTTTCTTTTGATATAAAAGGAGGAGAGATCCTTGGAATTGCCGGCGTAGAGGGAAACGGACAGACAGAGCTTATTGATGCATTGACAGGCTTAAATAAGAAGTATAAAGGAATTATTGAAATTAAAGGAAAGGATATTGCCCATTCTTCCATTAGTGATATCCGCTCCATGAATCTTTCCCATATTCCGGAAGACCGTATGACATCCGGTTGTGCCAAAAACTTAAGTATCCAGGAAAACCTTTTTTCCAACCAGTACAAAAAACACCGTTATTCCGGTAAGCTGATGCTGAAGCGAAAAGCCATTGAAAAACGCAGTGACGAACTGATTCAGGAATTTCTGATCAAATGCAGATCCAGGAAGCAGAACGTAGGAATGCTTTCCGGCGGCAATATTCAGAAGGTGATCGTTGCCAGAGAGTTTTCTACCTGTCCTGACATCATTATTGCAAACCAGCCAACCCGGGGCATTGACGTAGGCGCCGCCGCATTTATCCGCCAGCGGCTTTTGGAATTCCGGGATGCAGGCTGCGCAGTCATTCTGGTTTCTGCCGATCTGACAGAGATTTTCTCTTTAAGCGACCGCCTGGCAGTTATGTACAAAGGAAAATTTGCAGGTTTCTTTAATGATGCAGCACATGTAACAGAAGATGAGCTTGGCCAGCATATGCTTGGTATCAAGAGAGATGAAGTATTGGAGGGGGTTCTGTATGAATAATGCAAAAAGATTCAATGCTTTGCGGACAGTTCTTTCCGTCCTGATCGCCCTTGCCATTTCTTTTGTCATTATTTTTATGGTAAGTGAACAGCCCGTAGAAGCCATTAAATATTTACTTGTAGGACCGCTGACCAGTAAGCGGAATATGGGAAATGTAATAGAGTCCATGATCCCGCTTATCTTTACGGGAACAGGTGTCTGCATTATGTTTTCCGCAAACCAGATTAACCTCTCAGGCGAGGGTGCTTTTCATGTAGGAGGCCTTATTGCATCCTGTGTTGCCATTAATATGTCCGCAAGAGTGGTTTCTCCCATTGCAGCGCTTTTCTGCGCAGGTATTGTAGGCGCCGTTTTTACCGCTATCCCTGCAGTTATGAAGATCACCACCACAGCTGACGAAATGGTTTCCTCACTGATGATCAACTATCTGGCTCTGTATTTTGGAAACTACATGCTGAACAATGTAATCGGTGACCCCAAGGCAAGTGCTGCATCCTATAAGCTTACAGAAGCTTCCAAGCTTCCTGTGCTTTTTGACGGCACACGCGTGCATTTTGGAATCATCATTGCCATTGCAGTTGCAATTCTTGGCTATATTTTCCTTTACAGAACCAAAATCGGCTATGAGCTTCGCCTCACCGGCGAAAATGAAGAGTTTGCCAAATATTCCGGTATCAGCATTGTTAAGGTTATTTTAATTTCCCAGCTTCTTGGCGGTTTTGTAGCAGGCCTTGGCGGCGGCGTAGAAATGCTGAGCCCCATTTATGCAAGATTTACCTGGACCTCCCTTCTGGGATACGGCTGGGATGCCATTATCATTTGTACTCTTTCCAAAAAGAACCCTTTATATACGCCATTTGCAGCTTTATTCCTGGCTTACTTAAGAACCGGCGCTTCCATTATGGCAAGACGAACGGACGTTACACTGGAAATCGTTCAGATTACCCAGGGTATCATTATCCTTCTGGTAGTCGCAGAGCAGTTCTTAAGCAGATATAAGCACAAGCTGATTGCCAAAGAAGCAAAGGCAGCACTAAAAGAAGAGGAGGCGGCTTAATATGTGGAAAGCGATTTTATCCCCGGATTTTTTTGGCACCATTTTAAGATCTGCCACTCCCATTTTATTTGCAACACTGGCAGCTTCCATTGCTGCAAAATCAGGAATCACCAATATGGCGCTGGAAGGCATTATGCTTTTTTCCGCCCTTTTCGGAGTTATCTTTTCCTCCTTTACCCATAGCGCAGGGCTTGGGCTTTTGCTGACGGTGATCGTAGGCGGGCTGATCGGAGCGATACTTGCATTTTTCGTCCTGAATCTGAAGACAGACGAAATCCTGGCAGCCATTGCCATTAACCTTACTGCCACAGGGGGTACGGTATTATTGCTTCTGGCATATTCCGGCGACCGCGGCGTTTCTTCTTCTGTAAGAAGCGTTTCCGCACCCAACATTACAATTCCCCTGATTGAGAAAATTCCCTTTATCGGACAGATTCTTTCCGGACAAAATGTGCTCACCTGGCTGTCTTTGTTGGCTGTGCTGGTCATGCATCTGTTCCTGTACAAAACGCCCCTCGGACTTTCCATCCGTTCAGTAGGAGAGAATAAGGATGCAGCCGAATCTGTGGGAATCAATTCCCGCAAGGTTCAGTATATTGCCCTGATCATCAGCGGCGCACTTGCTGCTATGGGCGGATTTTATCTCTCCGGCGGTTATATGAACATGTTTACAAAAGATATGTCCGGCGGCCGCGGCTTTATTGCTCTTGCGGCTTCCAGCATGGGCGGCAATACCCCGGTAGGCGGCTTTTTTGTTTCCCTTCTGTTCGGTCTTGCCCAGGCCCTTGCAAACGTCATGCAGCTCACAGCGGTCATGCCATACGAAATCATTCTTATGGTGCCTTATCTCACCACCCTGATCGGGCTTGGAGTTTACTATTATTCGCAGAAAAAGAAAAAAGAACGGTTAAGCGGAAAATAGGAGTAATCCTATATATAAAAGGGGCTTCTTTTACAGAAGCCCCAGCTTTTCAAATTCATGGTCATCCAGAAGCGCCCCTACGGTTCCTACCACTTTTGAAGAAACAAGATTTGCCTTTCGGATGGCCTCCGGGAGAGTATCGCCTCTTTTTCGGCAGGCAATGACAGACCCTATATGGGAGTCTCCGGCGCCTATGGTGTCTGCCTGACAGGCAGGATTTGGCGGAATGATTTCTTCCCTGGTTCCATCGAAATAATAACAGCCTTTTTCCCCAAGGGTAACGATGACCGTATTCCCTGTTTTTCCGTAGAGAAAACGGGCTGCTTCAGAAACAGATGCCTGTTTGCTTACAGCCAAAGCCTCTGTTTCATTCAGGTGAAGAACAGGTGACAGTTTATAAATCCGATCCGCAAGAGAGGGGTCAATAACCGTCAGCCTTGGACCTGGAGCAAAATAAATTAAAAGCTCCTTGTGTTCCTCCAGGAACTCTACAATGTTTAACCCTGTGCTTTCCTCGATCTCCAGGCCGCAAATATATACAGAATCTATTTCCTGAAGGGAAAGGATGGAAAACCATTCCTTTTTGAAGCGGTACTCAGCACCGTGATAGCATACAAAGGATCGTTCTCCTGTGATCTCCACAAAGCAATAGCAGCAGCCGTTTTCTTCATCCGGAGTAGGAATAGGTGAAAAAATCCCCCGTCTTTTTAATTCTTCCCTGACAAAGTTTCCGTATACCCCTGTTCCAATGGGGCAAAAAAGAATGTAGGGAACCTGAAAATGCCGGATGGAATCAGAAACATTATAAGCACAGCCTCCCAGGGAAAGGCTCTGGCTTTTTACATGGACATCCTCCCCTGTTTTTGGAAGATGATCCGCCAGATTTACAATTACGTCAACTACGGCAGAGCCGATAACAAGTACTTTTTTCATAGGGCTACTCCTTGTAAATACATTGTTTATTTGCGAAACCGTAATTATGCTATCACAGTTTGTATTTACATGCAATCACAAAGTAAGAAAGGGGAATGAGATGGCAAAAAGAATATTGCTGAAGGACGCTTCCCTTCTAAATGAGGAAGCACAATGTATCCGACACCAGGACGTTCTCATATCCGATGGAAAAATCAAACGGATTATAGACCATGGAGCCTTAAAAATCGAAGCAGAAGAAATCATAAACTGCTCCGGATACTATGTAAGCCCCGGGCTTCCCAATCTTCATGTACATGCGGCAATGAACATTTTTAAAGGAATTGCGGAGGATGTTACCTCAGATACCTGGTTTAATGAAATGATCTGGCCCTATGAAAGCAAAATGACAAATGAAGATATCTATATCGGAACGCTCCTGGGAATCGCAGAAATGGTCAACAACGGCGTGACTGTTTTTGCCGATCATTATTTCGGGGAAGAACAGGTACTAAAAGCAGTAAAGGAAACGGGCGTCCGTGCTGATCTTGCCCCTACGCTTTTCGGCGCATCTGAAGAATTTGTGGACCGCCTTGCAAAGGTATCGGAGTTTATCAAAAACCATCAGTATGATTCTGATCGGATTGCTTTTCATATGGGACCACATGCAGATTACACCTGTCCGGAGCCCACCCTTTTTCAGATGGTGGAAGAGGCCGGGAAGCTTCAGCTTCCCATTCATATCCATATGGCTGAGGAAAGCGGCCAGATCAGCCGATCCAAAGCCCAGACAGGACTTACTCCCTTTGGGGTTCTTGACCGTGCAGGCGCATTTGATCTGAAGGTTTTGATTGCCCATGGTTTATGGGTAGAAGAAGAGGATCTTAGGTATCTCAAAGAAGATACCTGGTTCGCCTTTTGCCCCAAAACCTATATGAAACTGGCTTCCGGCGAAGGAGGCTTTTTTGACCTTCATGGATACCTGAATTATGGCTTCGGCACAGACGGCGCCGCAAGCTCCAATACCTTAAATCCCATGGAGCAGGCAAGGCTTCTGGGGCTTTTGGGCAAATTCCTTGGAAGCGATGCTGCCTCTTTTTCAGGGGAATCTCTTTGGAGGCATCTCATGGCAGGACATAAGGCCTTTTCTTTCGGAAGCGGCCTTATCAGGGAGGGAGCTCCTGCAGATCTAGTCATCTGGGATCTGTTTGAACCGGATACCTTCCCCTTTTATCATCCCATTTCCAGTATTTTATACAGCAGCAACAGTACCAACGTAAAGTACACCATGGTAGGCGGGGAATTCCTGAAATATAACGGTGTCTTAAAAATGGATATCCAAAATCTTATGAAAGAGGGTGCACGGCTCCAGTCGCAGCTTCTTAAAAGAGGAAAAGGAAAGGCTGAAATTTATTTTTAAATATTATAAACATTATAAATGACGGAGGTAATTACTATGTCTATTCCAACACCACACAACGCAGCCAAAAAAGGAGATATTGCAAAAAAAGTTTTAATGCCTGGAGATCCACTCCGCGCAAAATATATTGCAGAGACTTATCTGGAAAATCCGGTATGCTTTAATACCGTCCGCAATATCCTTGGCTATACAGGACTTTATAAAGGAAAAGAAGTTTCCGTAATGGCAAGCGGTATGGGAATGCCATCCATCGGGATCTACAGCTATGAACTTTTCCATTTTTATGATGTAGACCAGATTATCCGCATTGGCTCTGCAGGCGCTCTGCAGGATGATCTGAATGTAAAGGATATTGTCATTGCACTGGGAGCTTGTACAGATTCCAATTACGGAAGCCAATTCCATCTTCCCGGCGTTTTCGCTCCCATTGCAGACTATCATCTGGTAACACGGGCAGCAGAAGTTGCCAAAGAACTGAACGTTCCGGTTCATGTAGGAAATGTGGTATCCTCTGACGTATTCTACAGCGATGATGCCGCTGCATCTGACCAGTGGAAAAAAATGGGGGTTCTTTGTGCTGAGATGGAATGTGCTGGCTTATACATGAATGCAGCCCGGGCAGGAAAACAAGCTCTCGGCATCCTGACGATTTCTGACCACATTTACAGGGAAGAAGCCATGACTGCCCAGGAACGCCAAACCACCTTTAACCAGATGATGGAAGTCGCACTGGGAATCTAAGCTTTTCTTAAAGCAAAAATCTGTGAAAATAATATAAGATTTTCATTAAAAAAGGGATAGATATCAGGAACTGATCCTTGGTAAAATAAAACTTATTATACACAGAAAGAGAGAATGACATGACAGTACAAAGAAATAAGACCATATTTTACCAGCCCCCTGCTGCCGTACCAGACGGTAATGTGGACGTATCCGGAGGCGGTATCTGGAAAGTCTGGCAGAATGCAGGAACCAAAATCGATGCCCCGATCCTTGGAAACGGAGATCTTCTGGCTGCCCTGGCAGGAAGCGCCCGTTATCCTCAATTCTGGATCACTACAAATGACTTCTGGCAGATGGAAAGCGTGGCAAACTGGGAATTCTTTCATGACAATGCATCTGCCAAATGCGGACCTGCCAACGGAGCCGGAAGCCCAAGGCCTGCAGGAAGAATGGTTTTTGACATTCCGGCAATGGAGGATGCAGCCTGGTATACGGAGCAGGATTTCGCCACTGCAGTTACAACCACGTTTCTCACGGCAAAAAACGGCAAAAAATGCACCTTAAAATCCTGGGTTTCCGCAACAGAAAATGTTCTGGTGATTGAATTTCATACGGAGCTTAACCTGGAACTGGAATATGACTTTTATTTTCCGGATGAAACCGGCAAAGGCTGTAACCGTGGGGCAGATATCTGGGGCGCTGGGGAATCCCATGAGATCCAAAATGAAATGTTTGTAAGCATGGTCAGCGGACGTCCTCTCCAGGTAAAACAGGTACGAGGAAATATTGTCAGCGGATACCGGCAGTTCAGCGACCATGTGGATATTCCTTCAAAGGTAGGCTTTGCGGGCTGCTTTATTGAAGATCCAAAAGTGCGGGATATGGCTTCAAGGCATGCCTTCCGAAAATTATCTGCCGGAGAAAAGGCTGTTTTTGTGTTGCCTGTACGTTCCTGGGCGAAATATTCCAGACCTTATGAATACGCTCTTTCCAGGGCTAGGTGGATGACAGATGCAGAAGTAGAAAAGCTGTGGAGACAGCACCTTTCCTGGTGGAAGAAATTCTGGTCCGTGTCGGAAGTTTCCCTGGACGATCAGATCATCGAACAGCGGTATTACCTTTCCAAATATATGCTTGCCAGCGTATCAAGGGATCCGGAATATCCTCCCAACATCCTTGGCATCAGCACCTTTGACCGTCCCGCATGGAATGGCAACTATAAGATTAATTATAACCATCAGTCTCCTTATCTGAATTTAATGGTATCCGGCCATTTTGAGCAGTCCGACCCCCATGACAGCCCATATCTGAAGCTTATGGATATCTCTTCTGAAATGTCAGAGCGCCTTCTTGAGCATGAAGGGCTTTATTATCCTCTTGGCCTTGGACCCCATGGAGTTGTCAGCGAGGGGCTTCTGCTCCACATGAAATCACCTGCACTCCATGGTGCATTGAACATGATCTTCCGTTACAGGCTGACAGAAGATGAGCACTATGCAAGAAAGGTCTATCCTTTTTTAAGGGGTGTTGCAGATTTCTGGGAAAAAGATCTGGTATGCAGGGACGGCATTTACCATGTAGTAGAAGACGGCATGCACGAGCGCACAGACAGAAATATCCGTGAAAATGGCGTTCCCCAGGATCCGGTGAATACCTTAGGTTATCTTAAAACCTTTTTTACCTGGATGCCGGTGATTGGCAGTGCACTGGGGCTTGATGAGGACAAAAAGGAAATATGGAGGAATATTGCAGCTCATCTTGCCGACTATCCAAGCGGAACAATCCGTGAGATCCAGGACAATCCCACACTTTGGACAGAGGCTGATGTTAGTCTTAATGAGTTGCTTCCGGAGGAACTGATGGATACTGAAATTTATTACGATGAAGGCGTTGGGGGCAAATGGTCCTTTCATTTCCCTGGAAACGTAATGCATATTTATCCAGGAAGCGCCATGGGACTTGGCAGCAGCCAGAGAGAACTTACCATTGCCAAAAATACAGTCCACATCCATGCCCTGGCAGAAAATGCCCTGGCAGCTCATACATTAGAAAAAACAAAAGCAGCAGGAGAGGATATAAAAGACCCTCATTTTTACAAAGCTGGCGCTTTTAATGCGGCAAATCTCAGCTGTCTCTTTTTCACCGCTGCTGCCCGGGTGGGATATGATCCGGAAATCATTTGGGAGGAAATGCGTCAGATGATTCTGCACCGCGGAATTCCAAACGGATTCCTTAAAGAAAATCCTCATGGAATTGAAGAGCTAAATACCATTCCTGATGCAGTGCAGGAGATGATGCTTCAAAGCCATGAAGGAATCCTGCGCATTTTCCCCGTATGGCCAAGAAAAAGTCATCCAAATGCAAGTTTCCAGGGCTTTCGGGCCTGCGGCGCCTTTGAGGTAGGTGCACTATTAAAAGACGGAGAAATACATAAAGTTACCATCATAAGCCATAAAGGGCATTCCGCAAAACTAGAAAATCCATGGCCTTTAAGAAGCGTAATAGCAGTACGGGAGGACGGACGCACGGAAATCCTTCCCGGCGATATTCTGGAGATAGGATTCCATAAAGAAGAAAGGGTAACCTTATCTGTTTTGTAAGGAGAATCAAAATGCTTGAACAGAAAGAACAAAATGAAATACTTTCTCTTGTGAAAAAAACAAGGGAATTGATTTACAAGGAGCTGGAGTCAGCCAGGGTTACGGTGAAAGGCGCTGCAGATTATGTAACAAATGTGGATTTTGCCGTACAGGATTTTTTGAAGCGGGAGCTGGAAATCCGCTTTCCGGATATTCCCATGATCGCAGAGGAAAAAGAAAATAAAGATTTATCCCCTGACGGCAGATACTGGATCCTGGATCCCATTGACGGTACAACCAATCTCATCCATCACTACGGATTAAGCGCCGTATCCTTAGCCTTATATGAACAAGGGGAAATCACCTTCGGGGCAGTATATAATCCATTTTACGAGGAACTGTTCCATGCCGAAAAAGCAGAAGGGGCGTATCTCAATGGACAGCGTATTTTTACAGAAGAACATGTGGAATTAAAGGATGCCGTTATCTCCTTTGGCTCTTCTCCTTATGAGAAGAGCAGGGCAAAAAAACTGTTTCCTCTGTTTTACCGGATTTTTATGGAAGCTGCAGATTTCCGCAGGACAGGCTCTGCTGAGCTGGATCTTTGTTATGTGGCCTGCGGCCGTCAGCATGCATTTCTAGAACAGGATTTAAAACCCTGGGATTATGCGGCAGGCAGCCTGATTCTTACAGAAGCAGGCGGTGTGATCCAGAGATGGGACGCAAGCAAACTGCCTTATCTTGTAAATGCAGACATTGCCGCCACTACGAAAAACCTTGAAAAACCTTTGATGGACACCATCAGGCAGGAGTTTCCCTGTATCTAACCTGCACCATAAGGAGGATGCTATGAGATTAATGGAATTTTCCATAGAAGACAATGGTCCTATGCTGGAAATCGGGCAGATCGTAGAAATAAAGGAGTATGAAACTACTTTTTATACCTATATGCTTGAAAATTCCCTTGGAATGAGCAGGCCTTATCCCATAAGTGAGCGTTTATTAAGCAGAAAAGGAAAAATAGTTGAAAAAAAGAATACACCCCGTTCCAAGATCGCAGTTTTGGAATTTGATGAGTAGTATCAAACAATATTATGGGCAAGTCTTTTTGGCTTGCCCACACTTCCAAGGTGTAGACTTTGATGGGTTTGTAATGTTTAATTGTAGCTTTAAAAGCAGACATCTATGTTATAATAACAAAAGTAAGATTTTACAAAAAGGAAAGTCTGCATTTTTTCCAATTTCATGTCATGCCTCTTTTTGCTGTAATTTTTCACATCTTTTGCAGATGGGTCAAATGATCTATGAAAAAATGAGTTAAAAAATAAGACTCAAATTTGCTTGAACTCTTTCCGTAATAAGGATATAATATATTGGGTTTATATACCATAGCAGAATATGTTCTTCTAAAAGAGCAGCAGATTTTATATATATTACACCAAAATTGAGAGGAGATATATGAGAAAACTTGCTTTAAATGATGAAATATTACTAAAAGTTGACAAGGCTGCCCGTTACATCGGCGGCGAGGTCAATTCTGTTATGAAGAATAAGGAAAAGGTTGACATTCGGTTTGCAATGGCCTTTCCGGATGTCTATGAAATCGGCATGTCAAATCTTGGCATGATGATCTTATACAACATGTTTAATGAGCGCCAGGATGTATGGTGTGAACGGCTGTTTTCTCCATGGACCGATTTGGACAAGGTTATGAGGGAGAAAAAAATATCTTTATTTACACTGGAATCCCAGGATCCTGTGAATATATTTGATTTTCTTGGCATTACCCTGGGATATGAAATGTGCTACACGAATGTACTTCAGCTTCTTGACTTAGGCGGCATCCCTCTTTTGGCTAAAGACCGTACAGAGACGGATCCTCTTGTTATCGGAGGCGGCGCCTGCGCCTATAATCCTGAGCCTCTGGCGCCGTTTTTTGACATGTTCTATATAGGAGAGGGAGAAACTTCCTATGATGCCCTCTTTGATGCCTATAAGGCCAATAAGGCAGCAGGAGGAACGAGAGAGGACTTTCTTTTAATGGCCTGCCGGATTCCTGGAATCTATGTTCCTGCATTTTACGATGTAACTTATAAAGAAGATGGAACCATTGCATCCTTCGCCCCCAACAGAGAGGCAGTACCAGAAAAAGTCTGCAAGCAGCTTATTGTAGATATGGAAAAAGAATACCGGGCCATTGAAAGTCCTGTCGTTCCCTTTATCAAAGCAACCCAGGATCGTATTACCCTGGAAATCCAGCGGGGATGCATCCGGGGATGCCGTTTCTGCCAGGCAGGAATGATCTATCGTCCTACCAGGGAGCGTGATGTGGAAACACTGAAGCTCTCCGCCAAACGTATGCTGGAAAACACAGGGCACGAAGAGATTTCTTTAAGTTCCTTAAGCTCCAGTGATCATACCCAGCTTAATGATCTGGTCACCTTCTTGATTGATGAATTTCAGGATCAGGCAGTAAACATTTCCCTGCCCTCCCTTCGTATAGATGCTTTTGCCTTGGATGTCATGAGCAAGATTCAGGATGTGAAGAAGAGCAGCCTGACATTTGCACCGGAAGCAGGCTCTCAAAGACTTCGTGACGTGATCAATAAAGGCCTCACAGAAGAGGATATCTTAAAAGGTGCCGGGGAAGCCTTCCGGGGAGGGTGGAACCATGTGAAACTATATTTTATGCTGGGGCTTCCAACAGAAACTGAAGATGATATGAAGGGTATTGCCCACCTTGCTGAACGGATTGCAGAAGAGTACTACGAAATTCCCAAGGATCAGCGTAACGGTAAAGTACAGATTAATGTCAGTACATCATTTTTTGTACCCAAGCCCTTTACTCCCTTCCAATGGGCAGGGATGTATTCAGAGAATGATTTTATAGAAAAAGCTAAGGTTGTAAAAAGCGAAATCCGGGAGCAGCTGAACCAAAGAAGCATCAGATACAACTGGCATGAGCCGGATGTAACGATCCTGGAAGGTTTCCTTGCAAGAGGCGACCGCCGCTGTGCAGAGGTAATTCTAAAGGCTTATCAAAAAGGCGCACTTTATGACGCATGGTCCGAAAGCTTCCGATACGATATCTGGAAGGAAGCTTTTGAGGAAACAGGTATTGATCTTGATTTCTATACCTTGCGTGAGCGCAGTACAGACGAAATCCTTCCCTGGGATTTCATTGATGCCGGCGTTACAAAAGAGTTCCTGATCCGTGAGTGGAAACAGGCTCACGAAGAAACAGTTACTCCCAACTGCCGTCAGAGGTGTTCCGGCTGCGGTGCAAAACAGTATGGAGGAGGTGTGTGCTTTGAAAGTAAGAATTAAATTTACAAAAGAAGGATCTGCAAAATTTATCGGTCACCTGGATACCATGCGCTATTTCCAGAAGGCTCTCAGAAGGGCAGGTCTTCCCGTAGCTTTTTCCGGAGGATACAGCCCCCATATGATTATGTCCTTCGCAGCTCCCCTTGGGGTAGGAACTACCAGTCTTGGAGAATATTTTGACTTGGAACTGACACAGACCGTTCCCACATCTGTAATTGAAGGAAAATTAAACAGTACCATGGCAGAAGGCATTCGTGTGCTTAGCGCCAGGGCTGTAGAGGATGCCAAAGCAAGCAAGGCTATGTCATTGGTTGCAGCAGCAGACTACCTTGTGGAATTCCGTGAGGGAAAAGAACCGGAAGTGCCATGGTTGGAAAAAATCGAAGAATTTTTTGCTCTGTCTTCCATAACAGTTCTGAAAAAAACCAAGCGCAGCGAAAAAGAAGTTGATATTCGTCCCTATATTTATGAAATGAAGCCAAAAGGCAGTCAGGTATTTTTGAAGCTGGCATCTGCAAGCGCTAATTATACGAAACCGGAGCTTGTTATAGATGCCTTCCAGAAATGGCTGGGATGTGAACCTAAAGATTTCTGTTACCAGATACAGCGCCTGGAAGTCTATGCAGATACAGGCAGTGAAACTCAGCATAGTTTTCTTTCTCTGGAAGCCCTGGGTGAAAAAATTGAGTAAGCTTATCATTACCTGCATGGATATCCATAACCGTCCCTGCCTCCTCTGCGCACTAAAAGAAGAGCACAAAATCATGGAGCTTCGCCTGGCTCCCCTTGGGACGCAATCTATTCTGGGAAATATTTATGTAGGACAGGTGGATAAAACCGCAGAAAATATCAATGCTGCCTTTGTGCGTTTCGGCAACGGTAAAATGGGTTATTTCCCTTTGGAGGAAGCAGCGAAGGTTATTTATACTTCCGGCAGAAAAGGAAATGCACCTTTGCGTTCCGGAGATGAAATCCTGGTTCAGGTAAGCAGAGAAGCCATGAAGGGAAAGCTGCCTGCCTTAACTGCCAATCTGAATTTTACAGGAAAATATCTGGTACTTACAACAGGCAATAAAAAATTCGGGCTTTCCTCCAAGCTTAAGGGAGAAGAAAAAAGCCGCCTCAGCAAATGGCTGGAAGCAGAGGTTTCTGCCCTCCAAAAAGAATATGGCATTGTGGTTCGTACTAATGCCGCAGATGCATCGAAAGAAGAAATTTTCCGGGAACTGGATTATCTTCGGAAATTATACAAAAAAGCTGCCTCAGACGGCAGAAACCGTACCTGTTTCAGTCTTTTATATGAAGCAGAGCCCTTTTATCTCAATGCCATCCGTGATGCATGCAGCCGTAACCTGGAAGAGATCATAACCGACCTTCCTGAGGTTTATGATAAGCTTACCGCTTATCTTCAGGATTTAAGCCCGGCTCAAACAGAGCAGCTTACATTTTATCAGGATGCATTACTTCCCCTTTATAAGCTTCACAGCCTGGAAACGGCCTTAGAAGAAATCCAGAGAGAAAAGGTATGGCTAAACAGCGGGGGATTTCTTGTGATCCAGCAGACAGAGGCTTTCGTTTCCATTGATGTAAACAGCGGAAAATTTGCAGGGAAGAAAAAGGCAGAAGAAACTTACCGGAAGATCAACCTGGAAGCTGCCGGGGAGATCGCCCGTCAGCTCCGTCTTCGGAACTTATCCGGAATTATCTTAATTGACTTTATCAATATGGAAAATCCTGATCACCAGGATGAACTCTTCCATGTACTGCAGAAACATCTTCGGAAGGACTCTGTAAAAAGTATGGCTATTGACATAACGCCTTTAAATATTCTGGAAATGACCAGAAAAAAGGTCAGACGGCCGGTTTTGGAAGATATCCAGGAAATTTCCAAGAAACATCTTGACGAACCCAAATCACCATGCTATTATATATGAGTATGCCGCACAAAGAGGTTTAAGAGTCCAAGTGACCACCATATTTGGCGAGTAAAGTTCATAGGAGGTGCCATTATGTACGCAATTATTGCAACAGGTGGTAAACAGTACAAAGTTGCCGAGGGCGACGTGATCAGGGTTGAAAAACTCGGGGTTGAAGCTGGTGAAACCGTTACTTTTGATAATGTAATCGCTGTAAGCGATAACGGATTAAAAGTTGGTGCTGATGTAGCAAATGCCAGTGTTACCGCTTCTGTAATTGAAAACGGCAAAGCAAAAAAAGTGATCGTTTACAAATACAAAAGAAAGACTGGATATCACAAGAAAAACGGTCATAGACAGCAGTTCACTAAAGTGAAAATCGAAAAGATCAATGGCTAATCTGGTGTCATTATGATTAAAATTACAGTTAAGAAGAGAGAAGATTCGTATATCAGCTTTAAGTCCAGCGGACATGCAGGATATGCAGAGGAAGGGCAGGACATAATCTGTGCCGCTGTTTCCGCACTGGTTATCAATACGGTAAATTCCATAGAGGCTTTTACTGATGATTCCATAGAAGTGCAGGAACAGGACGGCTATGTATCTTTCCGCTTTACAAAGCCTGTTACGGAGAAAGGAATCCTACTTATGGATTCTCTTATTCTCGGCTTAACGGATATCGCACATAGCTACGAGAATCAATATTTGACAGTAAAAGTCAAGGAGGTGTAACCACATGATGAAAATGAACCTTCAGTTATTCGCACACAAAAAAGGTGTTGGTTCTACAAAGAACGGCCGTGATTCCGAATCTAAAAGATTGGGTGCGAAGAGAGCAGACGGACAGTTTGTAAAAGCCGGCAACATCCTTTACAGACAGCGTGGAACTAAGATCCATCCTGGTGTAAACGTAGGCTGCGGCAGAGACTATACTTTATTTGCACTGACAGATGGTGTTGTAAGATTCACCAGAAAAGGACGCGATAAGAAACAGGTTTCTATCGTTCCGGTAGAGGCAGAATAATTCGTTTGGCAGAAGGCTTCAAATCGAACAGGTTTGGAGCCTTTCTTTAGATTTATTGGATTGAAGAGAGGTGTCATATGTTCGCAGACAGAGCAAAAATCATCATCCGTTCAGGTAAAGGCGGTGACGGCCATGTAAGCTTCCGCAGGGAGTTATATGTTCCCAACGGCGGACCGGACGGCGGCGACGGCGGCAAGGGCGGTGATGTGATCTTTGAAGTAGATGAAGGTCAAAATACCCTTGGAGAATACAGACACAGAAGAAAATATAAAGCACAGGACGGCCAGGAGGGCGGCAAGCGAAGATGCCACGGTGCAGACGGAGAAAGCATTGTGCTGAAGGTTCCGGAAGGCACCGTTGTCATGGATGCAGAGTCCAAAAAGGTCATTGCAGATATGTCCGGCGAAAACCGAAGGCAGGTTATTTTACGGGGAGGCCATGGGGGCAAGGGTAACCAACACTATGCCACAGCAACCATGCAGGTACCGAAATACGCACAGCCCGGGCAGCCTGCCCAGGAGCTGGAAGTCCTTCTGGAATTAAAAGTGATTGCCGATGTAGGTCTTGTTGGCTTTCCAAATGTGGGAAAATCCACCTTCCTTTCCAGAGTGACCAATGCCCAGCCAAAGATCGCCAATTATCATTTCACCACCTTAAGCCCGAATCTTGGCGTTGTAGATACGGAAAACGGCGGATTTGTCATCGCAGATATTCCGGGGCTCATTGAAGGCGCTTCCCAGGGAGTTGGACTGGGCCATGAGTTCCTGCGCCATATTGAACGGACCAGAGTAATGATCCATATTGTAGATGCAGCCTCTACAGAGGGAAGGGATCCTATTGACGACATTTATAAGATCAACAAGGAGCTGGAAGCTTACAACCCGGAAATCGCCGCCCGCCCTCAGGTCATTGCGGCAAATAAAATCGACTGTATATATGACGGAGACCGCAGCGCTGTCACCCTTCTGAAGGATGAATTTGAGCCACAGGGCATCCGTGTATTCCCTATTTCTGCAGTTTCCGGAGAAGGGATAAAGGAGCTTCTATACTACGTAAAAGAAATGCTTGCCAATACCAGGCAGGAGAAAATCGTTTTTGAACAGGAATTCTTCCCGGAAGATATGCTTTTGAGAGAAAACCTGCCTTATACAGTAGAAAGGGATGCAAACGATCCTACTATATTTGTTGTAGAAGGACCCAAAATCGAAAAAATGCTTGGCTATACCAATCTGGACTCTGAAAAAGGCTTTGCTTTCTTCCAGCGCTTCCTCAAAGAGGGCGGTATTCTAAATGACCTGGAAAAAGCCGGCATTGAAGAAGGAGATACTGTGCGTATGTATGGCTTTGATTTTGACTATTATAAATAAGAGGATAAACAAATATGACAAGTAAGCAGAGAGCCTATTTAAAAGGGCTTGCAATGAAAACCGAACCGATCCTGCAGCTTGGAAAAGGCGGGGTTACGCCGGAAAATACAGCTTCCGTTGAGGAAGCCCTTGCCGCAAGGGAATTGATCAAGATCAGCGTTCTGCAAAACTGCCTTTATGATCCAAGGGAAATGGCAGAAGTTCTTGCAGAAAGAACCCATTCCCAGGTCGTTCAGGTGATCGGCAAGAAAATCGTTTTATACAGAGAAGGCAAAAACGAAAAGAAAAAAATCATTCTTCCATAACACCATGGAGGCAGATACATGGAAAACATCGTCAGAAAAAGAATCGGCATTATGGGCGGAACTTTTGACCCCATTCATGTAGGACATTTAATTCTGGGAGAGAAGGCATATGAACAGCTTGATCTTGATAAGGTTTTGTTTATGCCTTCTGGCAATCCTCCCCACAAAAGAAATCGAGGGGGAAGAGCCAATGATGAACAGAGAACCGTTATGGTAAAAAAGGCCATAGCAGGAAATCCTCATTTTGAGCTGTCCCTAATTGAAATGCATGAGGAAGGTTATTCTTATACCTACCGTACGCTGGAAGCTTTGAAGGAACAAAATCCAGATACAGATTACTACTTTATTATTGGTGCAGACTCTCTTTATTCCTTTGCAACCTGGATGGAGCCTGCCAGAATCTGCCGGGCTTGTACCCTGGTGGTTGCCACAAGGAATCACACGCCTGTAAAAGAGCTGAATCAGGAAATGACCTATCTTTCCAGTCAGTTCGGCGGGCAGTTTCTGCGCCTGGACACCATGAATATTGATATTTCCAGTAATCTGATCCGGCAGTGGCTGAAGGAGCGCAAAAGCCTTCGTTACTACGTACCCGATGATGTTATTCATTATATTTATGAGAATAATATTTATCATTCAGTAAGAGAGGAATTCAGAACAGATGGCACAGTATGATTTTCCTAAAATGCAGAAAAAACTTTCAAAATATCTGGATGATGACCGTATGGCTCACACCATTGGAGTGATGTACACCTGTGCAGCACTTGCCATGGCTCACGGATACGATCTTAAAGATGCACAGGCTGCCGGACTCTTACATGACAGCGCAAAGTGCATTCCAAATAAAAAGAAATTAAAAATGTGTGAGGAGCATAAAATACCTGTTACGGAATTTGAAAAAGCGCACCCCTTTTTGCTTCATGCCAAGTTGGGGGCTTATATTGCTAAAGAGAAATATGACATCAAGGATGAGGAAATCCTCACATCTATCACTTATCACACTACCGGACGTCCTGGAATGAGCATTCTGGAAAAAATCGTCTATATTGCAGATTACATTGAACCTATGCGGGACAAGGCTCCCAATCTTCCCCAAATAAGAAAGCTTGCATTTGAAGATCTGGATGAATGTGTATATGAGATTTTAAAAGATACTCTGGTCTATTTGGACGAAAATCCCAAGGACATTGACAGTACCACCAAAGATGCATTTTTATTTTATAAAGATTTACATATGGAAAGGAAGTGATACGAATGAGCAGAGAACAGGAAATGACACGTCTGGCCTGCAAGGCTTTGGACGAAAAAAAAGGGCAGGATATTAAAATCATTGATATCCATGAAGTATCCGTCATTGCAGACTATTTTGTAATTGCCAGCGGAAGCAATCAGAACCAGGTACAGGCCATGGTTGACAATGTAGAAGAGACCCTTGGAAGAGCAGGCTTTGAGGCCAAACAGATTGAAGGATCCAAAAATTCCAGTTGGGTCTTAATGGATTACGGCGATCTGATCGTCCATGTTTTTGATGAAGAAAACCGCCTTTTCTATGATCTGGAAAGAATCTGGAGAGACGGTAAGGTTCTGGATGCAAAAGAATTTCTGGAATAAAAAATCTGGAATAGAAGATGGGACTGCCGCAGGATCTGCGGCAGTTTCTTCATAATATTCTAAAAGATCAGGAGTAAAAACGAAATACGCCAAAAACCTTTCCAAGAATCTGAACCTCTCCATGAACGATGATAGGATCCATGGTGTCATTCTCCGGCTGAAGACGATAATATCCATCTTCTTTATAGAAGGTTTTTACCGTGGCAGAGTCATCCACCAATGCCACTACGATATCACCGTTAACAGCATCTGCCTGCTGCTTCACCAAAACCTGGTCACCATCGAAAATCCCTGCATTTACCATGCTGTCGCCTTTTACGCGAAGCATAAAGCTCTGTTCATTAGGCATAAATTCTGCCGGAACCGGAAAATAATTCTCAATATTCTCTACCGCCAAAATAGGCTGTCCCGCCGCCACGGTACCTATCAAAGGAACATTTACCACTTCACGGCGAACCAGATTAAAGTTATCATCAATAATCTCAATTGCACGGGGCTTCGTAGCATCTCTGCGGATATAACCGTTCTTCTCCAGGGCTTCCAGATGAGAATGCACGGAAGAGGTAGATTTTAAATTCACTGCCTCACAGATCTCACGGACAGCCGGCGGAAAACCGCGATTCAATATTTCGTTCTTAATGTAATCAAGAATCTCCTGTTGTTTCTTGCTGATTTTTCCATATGCCATAATACGATACCTCCATCGTTTGTTTCCTTTTTTTTTTTATAGTATAACACAAAACTTTTTAGAATGCAAACAAATATTCGAGAAAATATGTTCGCATTCAAATGTGATGGAACTTGACAGTTGCAAAACCTGGAAAATGCCTTTATAATTTACATAGCTTTCTTGCTTTGGAGAAAGATACACTTGTTCACGATTACTGATATATCTGGTGTGGAGGAAATACATGGCTCATTCTGTTTTTAAGAGAAAATCAAATATCATTTTGACCGCATTGCTGACGGTCAGCCTTGGAACCTGCTGTACAGCCCAGGCCGGCACTGTCTATGAATTATATGAACTGGTAGAGGGAATGCCTTCTGAAAGCGGATATATTCCCGTATATGATCCTGCTTGGGAAATTACAGGTGAAAACATCCTTGTGCCGGAAGAAGATGCTGATACCAATGTCCCTGCCGCATTTTCTGACGATCATGCCTCTTCAGAATCTGCATCTGAGGAATCGTCCGTAAGCGTTTTCGGCGATGGAGATGAAGCAGAAGACGGCGGATTTTCTGATGGAACGGCTTTTTCGGCAGATATTCCGGATAATATAGAATTTCAGGACATAGAAGAAGAGGAGGATACTGTTTCCTTTTTTTCAGAAGAATCCCCTTCCTCTGACCCTTCTTTGAGGGAATCCGCACTCCCTGTACGGTACAGCCTTATGGATGTAAATGGCTGCACCTCGGTAAAAGACCAGATGTACCTGGGTACCTGCTGGGCCTTTAGTTCCCTGGAATCCATTGAGACCGGGCTCATAAAAAAAGGACTGGCAGATTCTTCCCTTAGCCTTTCCGAAACCCACCTGGCCTATTGCGCCTTTCACGGCAAAAGTGCAGATTCCTTGGATCCTACAGCAAATGAAACTTTTCTTCCTATCAGCAATGGCAAATGGACTAGGATAGGCGGAAACCGCTACTACAGCATTGCCACCCTTTCGCGGGGATACGGTCCATCCTATGACAGGGACTATCCGTTATCCCTTTCCTTTCAGGCTGATGCATCAGATGCCCCTGGAGCTGAAAAAAGCATCCTGGATTCCGTTATTACAGACCAGAAAAAAAAGACTTCGGTTTCCAGGCTGAAAAACTGTTACTGGCTTTTTGAAGTAAATGCAGCATCCGGTTCTACAAGAGCATCCAGAATAAACGATATTAAAAAGTTCATTCTAAATTATGGTGCTGTAGAAATCGGCATATACACCAATGGCTTTCGATGGCCCTATGATTCCAAGACTAACAGCTTTTATTCGCCCAATGCAGCATCGCCCAACCACTCCGTTACCCTGATCGGCTGGGACGATGAAAAAATCACAGAAGCACCCAATCCCGGTGCTTTCCTTATGCAGAACAGCTGGGGAAATGATCAGGGAGAAAACGGCCTTTTTTGGATTTCCTATGAAGACCGTTCCATAAAATCTCCTTCATTTTATGAAATGGAATCCGTACCACTTGGCTTGGCATCAGATGATATCCTCCACCAGTATGACGGAACAGGCTATGGATCAGTCATCAAGCCCAAAGAACCCAGCAGCACATTGCGTATTTCCGGCGCAAACGTGTTTACCGCAGCAGAGTCTCAGTACCTGAAAAAAGTCAGCTTTTACGCTTGTGCAGCCCCTATTTCCTACACTGTTTCCGTATACCGCCATGTAAAATCTTCACCTGATACAGGAGTTCTGGTACATAAACAGAATGGAAGTACCACATATGCGGGATATTACACCATAGACCTTACCAGGAAAATCCCCATCGCTTCCGGAGAAAAATTTGCGGTACAGCTTCAGTTTGACCATAGCGGCGGTTTTGTTCCCCATGAAAAAACCAGCTACAGGGCTTTCAGCGCACTTCCCGGGCAGAGTTATCTTTACAATGGAAGCACCTGGGTAGATATGACAGATCTTAACTACAACTGCAATATCTGCATCAAAGCCATGGGAGAGAAAACTGGCGATAAGATTACCATTGCGCCGGAAAAACCTGCTTTTAAGTCTGTAAAAGTCACCAATTACACAAAAATTACTGCCATACTTTCTCCGGACACCAGCAATACAGACGGTTGTGATTTTGTGCTTGGAACTTCCTCCAGCTTTTTAAAAACAAAGAAATATAAGCAGGTTGTAAAGAATAAAACCAACGGAACTGCGGTTTTTTCCTCTCTGGCAAGAGGCACTTACTATGCAGCCGCACATACTTACCGGCTGGATGCTTCCGGAAAGAAGGTTTTTAGTCCCTGGTCCAATGTTGTAAAAATCCAGGTTACTGTAGGACTGCCAGGAAGCAAAAACCTTTCTTATGCAAAAGTGACCGGCGGCAACCGCATTACTGCCAAAGTGGCCTCTTCCCAGGGAAAGGTAAGCGGCTATGACTTTGCACTGGGAAAATCCTCAGACTTTACCAAATCCGGCTCCTATTATAAAACCGCCTCAAACATCACAAAGACCAGCGTTACATTTACCTACCTTCCCCGGGGGACTTATTATGCTGCAGTCCGGCCGTATAATCTTACTCCCGCTAAAAAGAAGATTTTAGGCAATTGGTCCAAGTCAATAAAAATCTCCGTTTCAGCAGTGACTCCCCAAACGCCTAAGCTCAAAAGTGTAAAATCAGGAAAAGGTACCCTAAAAGCCTCTTATACCAAGGCATCCAATGCTTACCGTTATCAGTATGTGCTGACTAAGAAAACTTTTAAAAGCACAACCGTAAGCCCGGCTTCCAGGTATAAGCTTTATAACGGCAGGAAATACGGAACCATCAGCCTTAAAAACCTAGAAAAAGGTACTTATTATCTTGGGGTGCGCGCCTATACCATGAAAGGCAAAACAAAAGTCTATGGAAAATGGGCTGTGAAAAAAGTGAGGATTTCTTAAGCGACTTGTTTTTATAGGCAAAAAATGATATAATATATAAATATTTGTTATAAAATATGGTAAAGGAGGCAAGCTCATTGCCTGATCATAATAAACAAAAGCAAGGAAAGGTTGCCGGAATTCTGTCAGGAATCCGAAATATTTTTGGGTTGAACATCGGAACCGTACTGTTTGGAGTTTTGCTTATCTATATGCTTTTCAGTGCGGCTTTATATCTCACCTCCCAGAATATCGAATCTTACCAGGTTATCACAGGACCTCTTTCCAGGAATGAAACATATACGGGGCTTGCAATACGGGAGGAGAAAGCATACCAGGCGGATTCCAACGGATACGTTACCTACTATGCCCGGGAAGGCAATAAGATCAATGCCAACGGTGCTGTTTACGGTATCAGCAGTACTAAAATCCCGGAATCAAAAACAGAATTAAGTCAGGAGGATCTATCCCGGATCCGCAGCGATATGTTAAGCTTCTCCAAAGGCTTTAACCCCAGCAAATTTAACAATACCTACAGCTTCAAATACCAGCTGGAAGGAAGCATTCTTCAGTATGCAGGAGCTATCTCAGACCCGTTGTCCTCACTTCAGCCTGTTTCAACATTAGGAAACCAGACGATCTGCAAAGCGCCTGCTGACGGAATTGTTCTCTATTGCAAAGATGGCTATGAAGGAAAATCCATCTCATCCATTACAGAGGATGATTTTGATCAGAATTCATACCATGAAACAGACTTAAAAACAGAAAAGCCGGTAAAGGCAGGAGAGGATATTTATACCCTTATTACAGACGAGCGCTGGAGCCTGCTCATTCCACTAAGCGGAAAACAGGCGGCAAAGCTTGCGGACAGAACCTCTATCCGCGTAAAGTTTTTAAAAGACGGAATGACCCAGAGCGGTGATTTTTCCATAATTGAAATCGGCGGCAGCAAATATGGGCAGATAGATTTTAACAAAGGACTGATCCGCTATGCTACAGATCGTTTCCTGGAAATAGAGCTTGTTACAAATACCGTGAACGGACTAAAGATTCCGTTAAGCTCCATTGTCACAAAAGAATTCTATACCATTCCTTCTGAGTTTTCTGCCCTGAATGAGGAAAGCCAGGAATTAGGCTTCATGATGGAAGCAAGGGATAAAAACGGAGAAAGAACTACCATTTTTAAAAATGTTTCCATTTATGCAAAAGGAGAACAGCCCGGAAAGGGAAAAACGGAGGATTCCGCCGAAGAGCCATCCTATCTTTACTATGTTGACAAAAGCGAGTTTAAAGAAGGAGATGCGATCATTAACCAGGAAAATCAGGGCAAATATATCATTGGTGATGTTGGAGTTCTGGAAGGCGTCTACTGCATCAACAAAGGCTATGCGGTTTTCCGCAGGATCCAAATTCTCGACCAGAATGAAGAATATGCCATCGTGTCCAAATCCACCTCTTACGGACTGGCACGTTATGATCATATTGTAAGAAATGCAGATGCAGTAAAGGAAGAAGATATTTTGTATTAAGCAGGGAGGCTTCAGAATGATAGCAGAAAATTTGAAACAGGTTCGAAGTAATATTGTCAGGGCCTGTGAATCCGTTGGCAGAGATCCCGGGGAAGTAACTCTGGTTGCGGTAAGCAAAACCAAGCCGGCAGCCCTTTTACAGGAAGCGTATGACGCAGATGCCCGGGTTTTCGGTGAAAATAAGGTTCAGGAGATCATGGATAAATATGATAAACTGCCTGAGGATATTGAATGGCATATGATCGGCCATCTCCAAAGGAATAAAGTAAAATATATTGTAGATAAAGTTTCTATGATCCATTCCGTGGATTCCCTGCGCCTGGCGGAGACAATTGAGCAGGAAGCTGCAAAGCATCAGATCCGTGTCCCTGTTCTGATCGAAGTAAATGTTGCGGAAGAGGAAAGCAAGTTTGGAGTCAAAGCAGAAGAGGTGTTCCCCCTTCTTTTGCAGATTTGTGATTTCCCTCATTTGGAAGTAAAAGGGCTTATGACAATTGCTCCTTTTGTAGAAAATCCCGAAAGTAATCGAAGAATATTTCGTCAACTAAAAAAATTAAGTGTTGACATTGCAGCTAAAAACATTAATAATGTTACTATGAGTGTTCTCAGTATGGGGATGACCGGAGATTATGAGGTTGCCGTGCAGGAGGGCGCTACGATGGTACGTGTAGGTACAGGTATCTTCGGTGAAAGATCATATTTAAGATAGAATATAAGATTGGAGATTTAGAATGGGCGTTTTGGACAAGTTTTTAGATGCCATAAAATTAAATGACGATTACGATGAGGAAGATGAATTTCTGGACGATAGTTTACTGGATGATGGAGAAGAGGACGATTTCCTTGACGATGACGGAGAGGACAAGCCGAAAAAGAATTTCTTCCAGAAGTTCAGCCGTAAGAAAGACGATCTGGATGATTATGATGAATTTGACCTGGAGGAAGAAGAAGCTCCTGTAAAATCAGTTTCCAAGGCAAGCACCAAGACTGCTGCAGCCAAGGCAGAAAAGCCGGTTCGTCCTTTGCCTTCCAATAAGATCACCCCTATGAGAAGCAGCAGAAGACAGGGGCAGTCTGCCAATATGGAGGTTTGTGTGATCAAGCCTACTTCCATGGAGGATTCCAGAGAGATTGCCGATACGCTGGTAGAAAATTCTACCGTAATCCTGAATCTGGAAGGCATTGATGTAGAACTTGCTCAGCGCATCATCGACTTTACTTCCGGTGCATGCTACTCACTGGGCGGAACCCTTCAGAAGGTTTCCAGCTACATTTTCGTACTTGGTCCCTATAATGTAGATATTACCGGAGATCTGCAGAACATTTTAGGCGGATCCGCACCTTCCGTCAGAGCAGGTTATTAGACCAATGAAACAGGAAGAATTTTTTAAGAAAAGAATTGAAGAGCTTGCCGATTTGGCTTACCATAGGGATATTGTGACCTTTTCTGATTTTCTTAATCTTAATGAACAAAATATAATTAATAGCTGTCGTTTTCATGTTCCGGGAGTCACCCTGGAATGGTTCGGCGGTTATGAGCATGCAGAGCGTCAGATGGTGGCCTTTCATCCTGATGCTCTTGTCTTTCCCTGGGAATACCCCATTGACTGTCTGAAGCTGGAGCCAAAAGCACTGAAATTTTCGGAGAAGCTGTCCCATCGGGATTATCTGGGAGCTTTATTAAATCTTGGCGTAGACCGCAGTGTGATCGGAGATATTCTGGTACAGGAAAACACAGCATGTTTTTTCTGTCTTAGGAGAATGACCGGATTTTTTCTGAAAAACCTTTGCAGGGTAAAGCATACCACGGTCACAGTCAGTAAAGTAGAAAATCCCGTGGATCTGCCCAGCCCCCTTTTGGAGCCTGTAACCGGTACATGTGCTTCCGTACGTCTGGACGCCCTTATTTCCCTGGCCTTCGGCGGTTCCAGAAGCAGCATGGTATCCTTTATTGAAAGCGGACTGGTATTTGTAAATGGCAGGCTGGTCACATCCAATGGATATGAACCGAACGAGGGCGATGTTATTTCTGTTCGCGGAAAAGGCCGGTTCCGTTTTGACGGCATTACCGGACGGACAAAAAAAGGCAGGTGTGCTGTAAGGCTTTTGCGTTACGCATAATGACTGGAATATTTGGAGGCGTTTTATGGCAGAAGAAAGATTACTTGTAAAAAGAGAAGGAGAGTTCTCCTATCCCATATATTTCGAAGAAAATTTTCAAAAACTTGCAGAAGCCCTTTTGGCAGAGGGGCTTTTAGGCAGAAGGCTTTGTATCGTATCTGATACCCACGTTGCACCGCTTTATCTTAAGGCTTTGGAAAGTATTTTAAAGGAAGTATCTGAAGAAATTTTTTCTTTTGTCTTTGAAGCAGGAGAGAAGAGCAAGCATCTTGATACTGTTCAGGAATTATATGCTTCTCTGATCGGGCATGGGATGGACAGAAAAGGAATTCTTGTAGCTTTAGGCGGCGGTGTTGTGGGTGACCTTACTGGCTTTTGTGCTGCCACGTATCTGCGGGGAATTGATTTTATTCAAGTTCCCACAACGCTTCTGGCTCAGGTAGACAGCAGCGTGGGGGGAAAGACCGGCGTAGATTTCCAGCAATATAAAAATATGGTAGGAGCTTTTCATCAGCCCCGTCTTGTTTATATGAATATGAATACCTTAAAGACCCTTCCAGCCGCCGAATTTGCCTGCGGAATGGGTGAAATAATAAAGACCGGGTTAATCTGTGACCAGGAGCTTTTCAGGGGCATATGCGCCCATTTTGGGGCTTTAAAAGAGCTAAGCGACCTTTCCCTCCTTTCTTCCGTTATCCGCAGGTGCTGTGAGATCAAAGCAGGGGTTGTGGAAAGAGATCCGAAGGAACATGGGGAGCGCGCCCTTTTAAATCTTGGACATACGGTAGGACATGCGGTAGAAAAGCTGAAGGATTTTCAGCTTCTTCACGGCCAGTGCGTAGGCCTTGGCCTTAAGGCTGCTGCATACCTTTCGCTGAAAAGGGGGCATCTGAATGCCAATGAATATGAAGAAATCTGTAAAGGCTGCCGTTTATTCGATCTTCCTGAATCTGTAGACGGGCTGGAGGTTGACGCCATACTGGAAGCAACCAGAAAAGATAAAAAAATGGAGCAGGGACAGATTAAATTTATTCTTATGGATGGAATCGGAAAAAGCTTTATTGACAAAACCGTAACGGATTCCGAGCTGAAGGACGCCATCAGGAGAATCGTATCATGAAAAGAGAGAAATCTTTAGGCATAAGTTCCCTGGTTGGACTTTTCGCTGTAGTTATTCTTACATCCCTGGATCAATTTGCAAAGCATCTGGCAGCGGCCTTTCTTGCCGGTCATCCGTCCGTCATATTAATCCCAGGGGTTCTGGAATTGAAATATTTGGAAAATACCGGAATGGCTTTCGGCCTCTTAGAAGGCCAAAAACTATTTTTTATCCTGATCTGCCTGCTTTTTTTCCTCCTTGGCATCTATCTCTTTATCCGTATCCCGAAGAAGCAGTATTATCTGCCTCTTCTGGTAATTCTTTTTGTAATGCTAAGCGGTGCTGCAGGAAACTTTATTGACCGCGTTTTCAGAGGATATGTGGTTGATTTTATTTATTTTTCCCTCATTGATTTTCCTATATTTAACCTGGCAGATATTTATGTGGTATGCAGCAGCATCCTTCTGGTTCTGTTCGTCTGCCTGAAATACAGGGAAGATGATTTTGCATTTTTAAGTCCCAAATATAAAGGATAGGATTATGGAACAGCTTGAATTTGTTATAGATTCACAGGAAAACGGAATACGGATCGATCGGTTTCTGGCAGAAAAATGTGAGGATTATTCCCGCTCATATCTCCAGAAACTTTTAAAGGACGGGATGGTTTCTGTCAATGGAACGGCCGTCAAGGCCAATTATAAGGTACAAGAAGAAGAGCATGTCCTTTTAACGCTTCCGGATCCAAAAGAACTCAGCATCCTTCCGGAAGAAATTCCTCTGGATGTGCTCTATGAGGATGAATATCTTTTGGTGGTTAACAAGCCCAAAAACATGGTGGTTCATCCAAGCGCAGGCCATATGGAGGGAACCCTGGTCAATGCAGTGCTTGCACACTGTCATGGAAAGCTCTCCGGCATAAACGGCGTGCTCCGACCCGGGATCGTTCACAGGATTGATAAGGATACCACAGGTGCGCTACTTATCTGCAAGGATGACGTTACTCACCGCGCACTTGCAGAACAGCTAAAAGAACACAGTATCAAGCGCCGTTACAGAGCCATTGTATACGGCAGCTTTAAAGAAGATGAAGGAGTGGTGGAAGGTCCTATTGGCCGTCATCCTGTTGACCGGAAAAAAATGGCCATCAACTACAAAAACGGAAAAGATGCAGTCACGCACTACCGTGTTTTGGAGCGTTTTGGAAATGCAGCTTATCTGGAATGCCGTCTGGAAACAGGACGCACGCATCAGATACGCGTTCATCTTTCCAGCATTGGACACCCTCTTCTTGGAGATGAGGTATACGGCTCCGGAAAAAATCCATATCATCTTCAGGGTCAGGCTCTTCATGCCATGGTGCTTGGATTTATCCATCCTCGGACAGGAAAATATCTGGAGCTTGAGGCGCCTTTACCGGATTATTTTGTAAATCTGCTAAATAAATTAAGAAAGTAGTTGTCACTTATCACCAAAAATAGTATAATACATTTAAACCATTTATCAGATAGTTCTATATTTTAAAAGGCATTTTTGTGAGTTTTTTCGCAGAAGGGAGTGTAGCTTATGAACAACAGCACAAGTTCTATTATTACAATTGGCCGCCAGTATGGCAGCGGCGGGAGACAGATCGGACAGGCGATTGCTCAATATTTCGGGATCAAGTGTTATGACAAGGAGCTTCTGGAGCATGCCGCGAATGACAGCGGTATCTGCAAGGAACTGTTTGAAAACCACGATGAAAAACCCACCAACAGCTTCTTATATTCACTGGTAATGGATACTTACTCTTTTGGATATTCTTCTGCTGGATTTTCAGATATGCCCATGAACCATAAAGTATTTCTGGCGCAGTTTGATGCAATTAAAAAACTGGCATCCGAAGGACCCTGTGTAATGGTTGGCAGATGCGCTGACTATGCCCTTGCCGACAATAAGGATTGCTTCAGCATTTTCGTTCATGCTAATCTTGATTGGAGGATCAGCCGTATTTCCGGAAAGCATCATAATTCGGCCAAGGAAGCAAAGGATATGATCGTTAAGGCAGATAAGAGCCGTGCAAGCTATTATAATTATTATACAAATAAAAAATGGGGTTCCGCAACCAGCTATAGTCTCTGCGTAGAAAGCAGTAAATTGGGGATTGACGGAGCGATCAGAACCATTATCGAAGCGATTGAGATTTTCGATCAATGTAAAAAATAAATCTGTGCAAAAGAATGGGGCTTCTCCTTTTTAGGAGGCCCCGTTTTTATTCCAGCCTTTTAGATTTCCATTTGTGATCGCAGTAAACATACGCTCCTTTACCCCCGGATGCTGGCATCCAAGCTCACGCAAAAGCTTCTTCACATATTCCCGCTTCGTATTGCCGTCTGCAGGACAGCGGTTTTTGACCACAGGAAGATCGTATTTATGTTGGAAACCAATCACATCCATTTCCTCCATATAAATCATGGGGCGGATAAGGGTAAGACCCATACGGTCCCAGTAAGTCACAGGAGAAAACGTATGAAACCGCCCCTCAAAGATCAGTGACATGAGCATTGTCTCCACAGCATCATCCTTATGATGCGCATAAGCTACCTTATTACAGCCAAGCTTTTTCGCTGTTTCATTCAATGCACCTTTACGCATTTTGGCACAGAGCGAACAGGGATTGCTCTCTTTTCTGTCTTCAAAAATAATCTTATATATTTCTGTGGGAATGGAAGTGTAGTGAACACCAAGCTCATCGCAAAGCCTGCGGATAGGATCCATAGATACTCCCTGTAATCCCAGATCAACGGTAACTGCTTCCAGTGTAAACGGCTTTGGATAAAATCTGGCAAGACCGTGGAGCGCATAAAGCAGCGTCAGGCTGTCTTTTCCCCCGGAAATACCCACGGCAATTTTGTCCCCGCTTTCAATCATGTGAAAATCATCCACAGCTTTGCGTGTGACACTTAATACCTGCTGTAATTTCATAAATATCCCTTTCTGTTTCATAGTTGGGGCTTTTACACCCAACCGCATTTTAAACTGCAATTATTATATCTCTTTTTGGTTGTCAGGACAACAGAAAACGTGGTATAATTTAAATATTACAGGCTTTAGAGTTGCTGAAGAACAAGAGCACCGTAAGGCTTAATAAATCGCATCATGAGATCAGCAAAAGTTGTATGGAGGAATAGAATTCATGAAATATCGTTGGGAAAATAAGTATCTGCATTGGGGTGTAACTGCATTTCTGGTCATTGCGGCAAGTATGCTGTTTTATTATGGAATCTTTCATATGCGGACGCTGATCACAGGAATCAAAACATTCCTCAATATTATGGCGCCTATTATTTACGGATTTGCCATTGCTTATATTTTAAGCCCTGTAGTCAATTTTTTTGAAAAGAAACTGATTTTTCCCTTTTTGGAGAAGAGGAATAAGATACTGGAAAAACGGGGCAGAAGAGTGGTACGCTGGATTTGTGTCCTTCTTTCCCTGTTCCTTTTGCTGATCATCATCTATACGCTGATCATGATGATCCTGCCTCAGCTCATTCGAAGCGTTATGAACATTATTTACAGCTTTCCCTATTATGTAAGAAGCATTGAAAGCTGGCTTAATACCTTCGTAGAAAAAGGATGGAAGCTGGATCCTGAAATGATCGATATGCTGACGCAGTATTCTCAGCAGGCACAGGATTACCTATCCACTAACATTTTGCCCCAGATGCAGCAAATGCTGAAGAATATTTCAGCAGGGGTTTTTGATATTCTGATTTTCCTGAAGAATTTTCTGATTGGCGCCATTGTGTCAATTTACGTTCTGGCAGATAAAGAAGTCTTTGTTGCAAGAAGCAAAATGGTAGTATATGCCCTTTTTCCGGCAAAGATCTCCAACACCATCATCCATGCAATGCGTTTTACCCATCAGACCTTCGGAGGATTTATTAACGGAAAGCTTCTGGATTCTGCCATTATCGGCGTGCTTTGTTATATTGGAACAACCATTCTGAATATGCCATACGCCGTACTGGTAAGCGTTGTGGTAGGCGTAACCAATGTCATTCCATTTTTTGGTCCTTATTTGGGAGCGGTTCCATGTTTCTTGCTGATATTATTGGTTGATCCTCTCAAAAGTCTTTATTTTGCACTCTTTATCCTGGTTCTTCAGCAATTTGACGGAAATATCCTTGGGCCGAAGATCCTTGGAGATTCCACAGGTTTATCCAGCTTTATGGTTATTGTATCCATTATGATCGGAGGCGGCCTGTTCGGGATCCTGGGAATGATCATCGGGGTACCGGTATGCGCCGTTATTTATGCTGCAGCCTGGAAGCTTCTTGGGAAATCTCTTCATGATAAGGAAATGCCTTATGCGGTAAATGATTACTGCAATATAGACTGCCTGGATCCTGCCACAAAGAAAATCCTTCAGATGCCGAAAGAGCAGCCACAGCGCAGCGCAGACGAATTATCAAAAATGAAAAATCCGGATGGCATGTTCATGAAGATCTGGAATTTTGTTTTTAAATTTTTGAAAAAGGCATGGGAGTTCCTTAAGAAATACAGTATCATTGCCTGGAAAAAAATAAAAGAGCTTTCAAGGATTCTGTCAGACAAAGCAAAAGCATTTTATCAAAAATGCAGGCTGGAACTGGACAAGAGAAGTAAAAAATCGTAAAGGGGACTTTGTTCAATGAAATTAGTAATACAGCGTGTAAATTATGCAGAAGTAAAGGTTGATGGAGAATCTGTAGGAAAAATCGGCAAAGGTTTTCTTGTCTTTATTGGCGTTGGGCAGAACAATACCAGGGAAATTGCAGATAAATATCTAAAAAAACTGCTTGGGCTTCGCATTTTTGAAGACGATGCAGGAAAAACCAATCTATCCTTAAATGATGTACAGGGACAGCTGCTTTTTGTGTCGCAGTTTACCCTCTATGCCAACTGCAAAAAAGGCAATCGCCCAAGCTTTATTGAAGCAGGCGCACCCATACTGGCAGAACAGCTTTATGAATATATGATCGCAGAAGCGGCCAAATCCATCCCGGTAGTACAGCATGGCGTTTTCGGTGCTGATATGAAAATATCTCTGGAAAATGACGGACCGTTCACCATTGTACTTGATGAATCTATCCTTTAATTAGGGTAGATGTAGATCTATACGACAAACCCGAGTTTTTCAAATAGATCTGTGTAGAATAAACACCTATCCAACATTTTCATTATTGAAACTTAAAATTGAGGTCAAACCATGGACAGACTTACTTATCATGAACAAACAGACATTGAAAACACTTTAAAGCTTCGGGAAGTTCTAAAAACACTGCCGCCTTTCTGCAGGGATTATTTTCGTGCTGTGGAACCAACTACAACAACAAAAACAAGAATTTCCTATGCATATGATATCCGTATATTCTTTCAATTTCTTTTGGATGAAAACCCGGCATTTAAGGACTATTCCATGAATGATTTTTCTGTTGATGTCCTGGATCAGGTTCAGGCTCTGGACATTGAGGAATACCTGGAATATCTTAAAGTATACCAAAGCGGTGACAAAACCGAAACAAACGGCGAACGCGGGCTGAAACGAAAAATCTCTGCCCTTCGCAGTTTTTATGCTTATTATTTCAAGCGTGAAATGATCCATACCAATCCCACAGTTTTAGTTGATGTTCCAAAAATCCATCAAAAAAGTATTGTCCGTCTTGATGCAGACGAGGTTGCAATTCTTTTGGATCATATTGAACACTGCGGCGATCATCTCACAGGTCAGAAACGTGTGTTCTATGAAAAAACAAAGGAACGTGATCTGGCTCTTGTCACATTGCTTCTTGGAACCGGGATCCGTGTTTCCGAATGTGTAGGTCTGGATGTGGAGGACGTGGATTTCAAAAATAACGGAATTAAAGTTACCAGAAAAGGGGGCAATGAAATGATCGTCTATTTTGGCCCTGAGGTAGAAAAAGCATTGAAAAAATACCTGGCAGTGCGGGAAGGGATCACCCCGCTTTCCGGCCATGAGCACGCTCTCTTCTACTCTTCCCAGCGCCGCCGTATCGGCGTTCAGTCAGTAGAAAACCTGGTAAAAAAATATGCCAGGGAGGTAACCACTACCAAGAAGATCACCCCCCATAAGCTCCGCAGCACCTACGGCACTGCCCTTTACCAGGAAACAGGTGATATTTACCTTGTAGCGGATGTTTTAGGCCACAGGGATGTAAATACTACCAAGAAGCATTACGCAGCCCTGGATGACGCCAGACGGCGTCAGGCTGCCACTGCAGTCAGGCTGCGGGAAGATTGAGCATAAAATCATCTGCGAAAAAAGGGACTATGCGGTTATGAATCCGCATGGTCCCTTTGTTTTTTTTATTCTCTTGTATGTACAGCCTCTGCACTTACTTATAATGCAACGGCAACTTTATCCTGGAATGCTGCCGGAAGTTCTTCTTTATCAAGAGAAATGCTGATCATGAAAGATACTCCGAACTTAGTTCCAATTGCATCAAGCTGCTCTAATGTGCCTGTAACATCAGCTTCTTCCAGCTTCGCAATCTTCAGGAAGCTGTCAAGATATATCTGCTCAAGGTCATGATCCTGAGAAATGATACCACAGATAAACCCAACAAACTCATCACAGTTCTTAATAGGATAACCGGAAACATCAATCAGACGAACCTTATTGTTTAGCTCATACATATGCTTCGTGCTCTTGTCTAAGTAAACAATGCTGCCATTTGCGTCTTTAATCGCGCCGTTCACTCTGTCTAACAGTACTTTTGTTTTGCCCTTGCCTTTCTTTCCTACAATCAGTTCAACCATCCTGTTTTTCCTCCTTAGACACTATAATATTAATTTTGAACAAATTCTATAATTAATATGTTTCAATTATAGTGCATTTTATCAGAAATTTCAATCCTAAATTCATAAAAACTACAAGAAAGTTTTTTGGTGGCTACTATTCCCATATTTCAAAATATGGTCAACACCTTCCTCCAGGCACTTTCTCTTCTGCTGCCTTTACCAAATAAGAAATTGTTTTCAGCATTTTCTCAATATCCACCGGCTTTGCCAGGTGTTCATTCATCCCTGCCGCTTTTGCTGCTTTAGCGTCTTCTTCAAAAGCATTGGCGGAAAGGGCAATAATAGGAATCCGCTTAGCGTCACTTCTCTCCAGGCTGCGGATCGTTTTAGAGGCTTCCATTCCGTCCATCACAGGCATCATCAGATCCATTAAAATGCAGTCAAATGATCCGCATGGGGATTTCTCAAAGGTTTCCACAGCTTCCAGGCCATCTCCTGCAATTGCCACAGATGCACCTGCATCCTCCAGGATGTACTGCACGATTTCACAATTGATCTCATTATCATCTACCAGAAGAATGTTCATTCCGGAAATATCACCGGCCACCTCCATAACCGCAGGCTCCTCTTTAAGCTCTATCTCCGTATCTATTCGGATGGGCAGGCATACGGTAAAAGTACTTCCTATGCCAATCTGGCTCTCCAATTGGATGGTTCCCCCCATCTGATCCACAAGCTTTTTGGTAATGGACATTCCAAGCCCTGTTCCTCTGTATTCTGTTCTTGCATCATGATTTTCCTGGGTAAAGGGTTCAAAAATATTTTTCTGGAACTCTTCCCCTATTCCGATTCCTGTATCCTGCACTACAAATCTGTATTGTGCCATGTCCTTTTCTGAAGATATTTCCTCTGCCAGAATCCAGACACTGCCTTTTTCCCTATTATATTTAATGGCATTTCCCATAATGTTAATCAGGATCTGCCGTATATGAAGAGGGCTTCCCAACAGCTTTCTATGCTGTATGTGCAAAGGCTTTATCTCCAGGTTAATTCCCATTTCTGAAGCCCTTGGGCTTGTAATGGTCATACAGCTTTCCAGGAGATCACAAAGGTCAAAGGACTCTTCCTGCAAAGAAATCTCCCCTCTTTCCAGCTTGCTGATTTCAAGAACATCGTTAATAAGAGACAAAAGATGCTCTGCAGATATCTTGATCTTAGCTCTGCATTCCCTCTGCCGTTCCATATCGCAGGGATTTTTTTCGCTGATCGTAAGCATACCCAGAATTCCGTTAATAGGTGTACGGATATCGTGGGACATGTGGGAAAGAAACTCGCTTTTTGCCGAATTTGCCCTCTGAGCCTTATCAAGTGCCTCAAGTATAGCTTTCTCCTGCTTTTGCCGCGTAACCATCGTCTCTGTAATATCCTGATGATAGCCTTTTAAACAAACGCCTTTTTTAGAGAAGCTGGAATCCGGCACGCCGCCGCAGCGTATATAAATCTTCCCAAGCTTTGGATGGTTCCAAGGATAAACGGTCTCAGAACGTCCGCTTTCCAAAATCTCTTTCACAGATTCCTGCACAAGGTCTGTATACTCCGGATCAATGTTGGAAAACCAGCTTTGATAGCATTCCTCCGGTCCGATATTCTCCTCCACGCCCAGAAGCATCCGCATTGTCCGGTCTGCATACATCCGGGGGCTGCAGCCCTCCTCAAGCTCCAAGCTCCACATGCCGGTTCTTGAGCCAGCCAAAATGTCCTCCACATTTTGTCTTGTTTCCAGCTTATACTGCTCTTCTTCCTTTACGACGGAATCCACGTTTCGAAATGCCAGAATCACCTTATGGCTGTCATTTCCCATACTTGCAAAGTGTACTTCAAAATTCTCTGCATTCTGTGCATTTTCTTTTACCTGGTATCTCATATAATATTTCTTTTTTGTTTTAAGCTGTTCAATGACATAGCTTTTTTCCGTTACAGTCCGCAGGTTTTCCTGATCCCACTCGGATACATACAGGGAAATATAATTTTCCATTGCTTTCTCATAGCTTTTACAAAATTCAAGGTTCAGATCCATGGATCCCCATGGCTGCTCTATCTTTTTATATACTTCACATTTATCCGTATCAAAATTGATTTCAAAAATACCTGCATAATCCACATTCAGGGATTTAAAAATATCGTAGCTTCTCTCCTCCAGCCGCTTCACAAGATTGCGCTGTTTTAAACAGGAAACAATAAAATGCGCAGTAATCTGCAGCATATTGGATGCATACTCCATAGACTTCCCCGGAGGATTATCAACGCCAAAAAAGCCGATGGTCTTTTCATTATCATAAAGAGGCACTACCACAAGGGAATGTATCTTCTGATTCTTAAGCACCTCATACTGTACAGGATTGGTGAAACGGATATCTTCCAGATCCTCTATCATAATATGCCTTCCTGCGCTGAAGCTTTTATACCAGCTTTCGCATACCGAAGGAGGAAGATCCTGGAGATTCTCTTTCTCCGGCATCACTCCCTTTGCAGTCCATTCATAAGTATTATCATCTCCGCCTTTTTCATTTTTCTCAAAAATATAGGTACGCTCACCATTAAGAGCCTTGCCCAGATATTCCAGAAGGACGGCCAGTGTGCCGGAAGGCTTTTTTTCCTGAAGTGCTACCCGAAGCCCTTCATTAATGATCGCCTCCAGGTTCTGATACCTTCCTGCCATATTCCCTCTCTGCACCTGTACACCTATATCAATCGCTATTTCCAGCCTGTACTTCCTTCCGTCTTCCTCCAAAACTGTTTCCTTCATCATCAGGTATCTGTCAAGGACGGGATTATAATACCGGTATTCCTTAAAATATCCTGTCTTTAGTTCCTCCGGATTACAGGTAGTACAGGGCAGTGAAGAATTCTGCAAAAGCTCATAGCACATTTTCCCTGAAGCCTCTTCCATGGAAGAAAGTCCAAGAATCGCCAGTCCCTTTTTATTCACGTAGACCAGACTATGGTCCTCAATGTCCAAAACATATACAAGCTCATTCATATTGTCAAAAAATTCCAGTAATCTATTCATGAAAAAATCTCCTTAACATCAATGTGCTTCTGATGACAAAGTCTCTTTGGAACCGTATCAGGTTCCCTTTACTTTCAATACCGTTAAAGCCTTTTATATAATTCAAGGGTTGTTTTATAATCTCCCCCATAAAGAAAATAATAATCTATTTGATTCATTCCGTCTGCATATAGATAAGTGCCGTACATAGGAATTGTGCAGCACATCACAGTCTGCTGCGCTGCTACGCCGATACCGTATCCATATTCAGAATACAGAAGCGGCATACGAAGCTGTGACGCTCCAAAGCTTATATATCTGGCCTTCTGGTTCATCTGTTCCAGATCCTCTGCCAGGATGCCTTTTGCATATAGCCTTTCTTTTCTTTCCCAGTCAAAGTAAACCCAGGATTTTTGAACGGCACTGCCTTCAATCTGTCTGGGGCCAGATTCCTTCTCTGTAAGCAGCATCTTTCCTTCCAGATTCCAGAAGCTGAGGGCACCTGTCTTTTTATCTGCCCGTACGATAAGCTTTCCCGCGGTAACCTCCACCAGTTTTTTTCCCTCTTTTGCAGTCCATGAAACAGGATGTTCCGGAATATAATTCCAATGCCCTGGCGAAAACGATGCAAAGCCTCCCTTTTGGAACTGCACACGGATCATGCCATCTTCAAGAGGGGTCAGCCGCAAAGTTCCATATCTGCTTGTAAGGTCAATATATCGTTTCATCTTCCGTACAATGCGAATAGAATGATCCATATGTATCAGCCCCTTTGGACGCAGCATAGCTGCGTCAGGACATGCCCAAAACGGATATGGGGACGGATTTAAAGGACTTGTATTTAATGGTTTCCGAAGGGCTTCCCTTACCTGCTTCTTCCTTTTCAGCAGATTTTGTGCACCTGCAGGATGCAGTACCTTGTTTTCCTCCGGATCTTTTCGGGAAACAATTTCACGGACACTATTTTTCTTTTGCTGTACCACAATGGGTTTCGGACCAAAGCGATTACGAAGCTCCCGTTCAAGATCCCCCGTCTCCACGTCCAGAAGATGCTGTTCCTTTCCGCCTTTTTCCGGCTTTATATATTTGAAAAGCCCCATCTCCCCCCGTCCCTCCAGGGACTGCATTCGCTTTTCCTCTGACACCGGCTTCCCGATCAAATCTGTCAGATCCCCTGTATGAACAATGGAGAGTTCATGCAGCGCACGGGTAGCAGCTACATAGAGAAGCTTTACATACCTATCCTTTGCCGGGTAGCTTTTGGAAGAGGGATGATATATAAGTACTGCATCAAATTCCAGTCCTTTTGTATATTCCACAGGAAGAACCATGACACCGCTTCCAAATTCTGCTGTTTCCAGGCTGCTGTCCTCAATCCGGATCACTTGTCCAAGAAGGCCGCTCACCATGGATGCTTCCTGAGCATCTCGGCAAATTACCGCAATGGTCTCATGCCCTTCCTGCTGCCAGTTTTTGATAATTTTTACGGATTGAAGCAGCATATCGTCTCCGTCTATGCATTCCGTCACACACACCTCATTGCCATGGCGGATGATAGGCTCCACAGGATAAACCGGAAAATCTCCATGACGCAGGATTTCTGTGGCAAAATCCGAAATCTCTACTGTATTCCGGTAACTCTTCTTTAGGATTCCAAACCCATCATAGGTTCCGGTTAAGATCAGTTCCTTAAGCTCCTTCCAGTCATTCAATCCGTAGCTATAATGAATATTCTGGGACACATCTCCCATAATTGTATAAGTACAGCCACGCAGACAATAAGAAAGAGCTGCGTATGCCATCATACCAAAATCCTGTGCCTCGTCAATAATCACATGGCTTGCTTCCCGGATTCCGTCTGTTTCCTTGATCCGCTTATAAAGATATGAAAGGGCTGCCAGATCGTAAACATCATAGGTATTTTCCTGAACAGATATGCTTTTACCTTTCCTGCACTGGGATGCCAAAAAATCGTCATAAATCTCAAAAATGTCTCCCTTCCACTGATCCTTTCCAAAGTGCCAGCGGTACATCCGATTCAGCTCTTTTTTTTCAGTCTTTGTATAGGAAACATATTTTCCTGTCATTTCATTTTCCAGTCTGGAAAGGAGCATCTCATTCAGCATAAGTGCCTTGCTCTGCATAGACATTCCCGGATATTCATTCAGATAATCCGTAATCGTTTTTTCATCCATAAGAAGAACTCCGTTCTTCTCCAGGCGAATTTCTTCTCTGGGAATATGCTCATATTCGTATTCCCGGCAGTATGCTTCCAGATCATGAAACCATTCATAACTGCCTTTCATGCAGGATTCATAGCTTTGTTTTTCAATAGAACAGACCTTGTGTATCTTTGGGCTCCAATCTTCATAAAGAAGCCTGACAAACAACTGCTCCATGGTCATCTGGGATACGCCGTATACATCCAGTTCCGGCAGAACTCCCGTAATATAATTCAATAAGATCCGGTTGCTTCCAATAATATAAAAATCCTCCGGACGAAATTCATCCCCATAATTATACAGAATATAGGAGATTCGATGCATTGCAACCGTTGTCTTTCCTGAGCCTGCCACACCCTGCACGATGATGTTTGTTTTAGGTGACTTACGGATTATGGCATTTTGTTCCTTCTGGATGGTTGCAATGATCTCTCCTAAAACCGCTTTCTTGCTCTTCGCCAGATATTTGGTCAGAAGCTCGTCATTTGCAACCACATCCGAATCAAAAAAATCCTTTAACTTGTCATCTGCAATCTCGTAAGTCCGCTTACGCTTTAATTCAATATCAAAGCTCCCCTCGTTTTTCACCGTATAGCTGCAAAGTCCTACGGTATTTTCGTAATAAACTGACGCCACAGGCGCTCTCCAGTCAATTACAACAGGTTCCGATCCGCTTCTGGAAATTCCCACTCGACCCACATAATACGACTCATCCTTGAGAAGCCTGGAATCCCTAAAATCAATCCTGCCAAAATACGGTTTTTTTCTTGCATTTTGGCACCGCAGCAAATCACGCTTATTTTCCAGAAGCTGCGACTGCGTATTGTGCAGGAGGGACAGAGCCTCCTTGTCCTTTGGTCCATAGGTTTCCATCAGATCATGCAGCTCTTCTGATAAACTCTGGATGTATCCTTCGGTTTTGTCAAGGTTACTTTGCGCCACCCGGATAATCTCTAAGAGCATCTGCTCCTCATCTTCTCTTTTAAGTCCCGGGATGGGGCGAAATGTCATTTTTTCCTTCATCCTGTTTTCTTTTCTACCTTTCCATAAATTCATCCCGATAACAGTATTTTATCATCTTACCAAACATTTTCCTAGTAAAAAATGGAAAACAGCTAACCATTTGAATTTCTCCAAAGGCTAGCTGATTTTTACAGAATATGCAGGCTTTCTATGAAGCGCTGTTGATACTTTCCAGAAGTGAATTCATCTGCTGATATAAAAGTTCCTTGCTGGAAGCCCCCATTACGATGGAGACGAAGGGCTTTCCGTAAGCATTCTGTGAAAGGAGGGCCAGGCAGTTTCCTGCGTTATCCGTAGTACCGGTCTTTCCGCCCAAAACCGTAACGTCCTTAGGCGGGATAGCCTCCCCTGTAAGGTAATGATCTGTGGCAGGAAGGCTGGTAACCATATAGCTGCCGTCTGCCCTGGTATATTCTACTGTATAGGAAGACATTTGGGTGATTTCCGTAAATTCCGGATATTTCAGTGCTTCCTTCAGCATCAGATAGATATCAAAAGGCGTTGTGTAATGGTTTTCATCCTGCAGGCCATGGGGATTGGTAAAATGAGTTCCCGTACAGCCAAGCTTTGCTGCATATTGATTCATCATATCCACAAATGCTGATGTCGACCCTCCTACGTGCTCTGCAATGGCAGAAGCTGCATCATTTCCCGAATATACAAGAAGACAGTTCACAAGCTGATTCATGGTAACCTTGTCCCCTGCCTGGAACCCGCATACCTGGGATCCCTCTTCCAGTGTTACATTTTCCTGGGTGATGGTAACAGTTTCATCCATATTTCCATATTTCAGGGCCAGCATACCGGTCATAATCTTGGTAATACTGGCAGGATAAACCCTGGTATAGGCACCCTTTGAAAACAGCACCTTCTTGCTGTTCAGATCAAACAGAAGACCTGTCTGGTCATTTTCTAAAGCAGCTGATTCCAAAGGCACATCATTTTCTACGATACACAGATCCGCAGCAAACGCTTTAGCTCTTTTGTCGTTCCCCGGAGCACCGGATTTAAAAAATTCCTTTGATGCACTGTAAGACTCCGCCGGCATGCTAAAGGTACCGCCCTTCAGCAGATATACCGCATAAATCCCTCCTGCTGCCAGTACCGCCATAAGAAACAGAAGGAGAACTGTATGGAGAATTCGCTTCCTGCGCCGTCTTCTTTGGCGTACAGCCCTGGCACTGCTTCCTGCAGGCCTTCTCTTTTGTGGTTCTGATGTAGATGTCATAAATATTCCTCTCTCGTATATGTGTTCTTTTTCAGAAGCTCTTTATTATAGGCACTGCTCTGCAGACCTACGTTCAGAACAAATCCCATGCCGATATACATACTGACAATGGAGGTAAGTCCATAGCTGACAAAAGGAAGGGGCGTACCGGTATTGGGTCCCATTCCGGTTGCAACCATAATATTGATGGTTCCCTGTATTGCAACAAGGGTTCCAACACCGCAGCAGATGATCTTTCCGGCCATATCCTTTGCCCGCAGGCTCATTCGGATACATTCCAGGGAGATAAAAAGCAAAAACACGATGATCGCCGTACATCCAATAAAGCCATACTCTTCTCCTGCTACTGCAAAAATGAAGTCTGTCTGATTCTCTGCCACAAAATTTCCTTCATTTACCGAAGTGCCTGTTTCCTTTCCGGAATATTTCTTCCCAATCAGTTCTCCGGATGCAATGGCTGTTATGGAATTATTCTGCTGTTCAATATCATCCGAATACTCTTCATTTTCCGGATAGAGAAAAGACATGATACGATTCCGCTGGTAATCCTTAATAAGCTTCTGATCAGGCTGTATAACAATACTCAAAAATACAATGGTCAAAGGTATTGCGATCAGTATTGAGCCTCCTATGATCTTATAGCTCAGTCCTGCAACATATATCAGCACACAGAACAGGATGGCAACGGTAATGGTATTTTTCATGTCAGGCTGGTTATAAATCAATATCAAGGGGACGAAAAGCAGCAGGGCTGACTCAGCGATCACCCTAAGAGAATTCAGCTTATCCTCATGGTCCATAAAGAATTTTGCAAAAAACACAATAATAATAATTTTAGACAGCTCCGTTGGCTGGAAACGGATAAATCCAAGGTCGATCCACCGTGCAGCACCGTTTGCAGAATCTCCAAAGAGACGCACACCCAGCAGCATTATAATATTCCCGAAATACATGATCCACTGAAAATTCATGATCCAGGAATAGTCCATCAGGGAAAGGATCACCATGATCATTACCCCCATAATAACCCCAAAAAGCTGCTTATTGCGCAGATCTGCCGCAGCAGTTCCTACAAGCTGAACGCCGAATATACTAAGTGCCAGCAGGAAAAATACCAGTCTGAAGTTGTAAAAACGAAGCTTATACTGTTTAATCATGATCCAATTGTTTCCTCTTCTTCTGTACAGGTATTTTCACATAGATCACAGACGGTTCCTGGGTAATCTTTATGTGTACCTGTTCCTCGTCTATCAAAACATACTTTTTCACGGTATGTATCAGGTCATTGCGAAGCATTTTCATCATTTGCGGGGAGCAGTCAATTCGTTCCGAAACTAGAAGCAGCTTCATGCGCTCCCTTGCATAGCCTGCGGAACGTTTTTTGACAATCTGAAAGGCTTTCATGCATTCCCCTCCTTTATGTTTCTTAAGGCACATTATTTCCGGAAAAGCCCGCCTAATCTGCCAAATACGCCCTTCTTCTGCCGGATGTCCATAAAAGGAACATCCTCTCCCAAAAGGCGTTTGCAGATATTACGGTATTCTTCCTCTGCCCTTGAGTTTTTGGAAGAAAAGGGTTCTCCCTGGTTCGTTGCTATTACGATCTGTTCGTCATCCGGAAGGGTTCCGATCAGGTTCACTGCCAGAATCTCAATGACGTCATCTACAGACATCATATCTCCCCTTAAGATCATATCAGGCCTGAGCCTGTTAATGATCAGATGAATATCCCTCAGATCATTTGCTTCCAAAAGGCCGATAATCCTATCTGCATCCCTGATTGCAGACACCTCAGGCGTGGTTACTACAAGAGCCTTATCCGCTCCTGCAATGGCATTGCGGAAGCCCTGCTCAATCCCTGCTGGGCAGTCTAAAAGGATAAAGTCAAATTCTTCCCTAAGCTCATCCGTAAGCTTGATCATCTGCTCAGGAGAAACTGCAGATTTATCCTTCGTCTGTGCAGACGGAAGAAGATAGAGCTCCGGATGTCGCTTGTCCTTGATCAGTGCCTGCCGAAGACGGCAGCTTCCACTTACCACATCTACCAGATTATAAACGATTCTGTTTTCCAGTCCCAGTACCACATCCAGATTACGCAGACCGATATCTGTATCCACAACTACTACTTTTTTCCCCATCATAGCCAGTCCGGTGCCAATGTTGGCTACAGTCGTCGTTTTTCCTACGCCGCCCTTGCCGGATGTTATGACAATGACTTCACTCATGTTTCCTATTCCTCCTAAAAAAATGTTCCATACTTCTGGTGTTCTCTAAGGTGTTTTAGTCATTGGAGGTCGTACTAACTTCCGTTGAAGCATAGCCTGTTAAAATAGACTCTTCATCTGCCAATTCAAAAATGTATTTCAAAATATCATTCGCTGCAAGACACGCATTACCAGAGGAATATCCGTTGGCAATACGCACTGCTATGGAATACTTCGGCTCAGAGGCCGGTGCATAGCCGATAAACAAACCATGGTTTGGATGATATTTGTCGATTTCGGCAGTACCCGTTTTTCCGGCAACATCAATCCCAAGGCCATTAAACTGATCATGAGTCTGAATTACACGAAGCATACCATCGTGAATATCATCCCACACATTATCAGGTACATTCATCGTATTTATCATTTCAGGCTCATGCTCCTCCAGAACAGTACCCTTGGAGTCCGTCACCTTATCCAAAAGGGTTAGGTTATAAACCTTGCCGGAATTGGCAAGAACGGACGCATACCGGGCAAGCTGGCTTGTTGTATACAAATGCGTACCCTGTCCCATATAGGAGCGCACTGCTGCGGAATCCGATACATGGGGAGATGCCTCCGTAAGCTCGATTCCGGTCTTTTTGTCAAGCCCCACAAGAGACACATACTGAGAAAGCTTAGAAAGGCTTAATGACTCCGAAAACTTATCCTCACCTGTTTTTCCAAGCTGGAAACCGATCATATTAAAATAGTAGTTACAGGACTCCTGAATAGCTGTACGAATTTCCAAAGGGCCATGTCCTGACCAGTTCCAGCAGTGAATGGGAGGTTCCACATAATCAAAGGCTCCCGTACAGTCAATATAGGTATTATCATCTACCACGCCCTCCAGCATACCTGCAATAGTAGACAAAGGCTTCATGGTTGAGCCCGGAGCCGTGGTCTGCTGGGTAGCTTTGTTAAAAAACGGGCTGGACAAATCAGTCGCCAGCTTCGCATAATACGCCGTATCCATATTATTAGTCAAACGGTTATTATCATACCCGGGATAAGATACACAGGCAAGGGTCTGACCAGTGTTTGCATCTGTAATGACTGCAGAGGCAGAAAAAGGCATCAGGGCAAGCTGTGCAGGCTCAATCTCCAGGTTCGCAATTTTATTGATCATAAAATTGTATGCAGTGGTAGCGCCGGAAGATAAGGACTCATACACCCCGTCCTCCTTAGAAAGGACCCCCTGCTCGTACAGGACAAGACACAATTCCTGACCGGAAATCCGGTCCTCATGAAGCATATATTTATACAGGAGCTTGGAAAATCCAAGATCTGTGCGCAGATAGTCCGTAATATATGCCGTAAGGGAACTGTAAACCTCTCCGGAATCCAGATATTCTCCCTCGGGAGCGATCTTGGAAATATCAATCCAGTTCTGTCCGGCTGCATAGGTTAAATAGTCTTTCAGGCTGATGCTCTCCTCAATGGTCCAAGCCTTGTAAGTCTCATCAGAGGTGTCAATGGCATTCTTGGAAATAACTCCCAGCGTATCCCGAAGAAGTGTATTGCAGATATAGAGGAAATACTTCTGCATCTCCTCGCTTTCTTCTTTCTGGGCAGGGGAATGATCTCCTGTCAGCCTCTTTGTTATTGTATCAAAAACTTCCTGCTGCTTTTGTTGAAATTTGGCATGCAAATTTTTTTCTATTTTTGAAGCATCCTCGGATTCGAATTTCGTGATATCGATCACACTGTTTTCCACCAATGCATTGTACACATCATAAATGGGAATCTGGATCTGGCTTGCGTCATTAATACTCTCATAGTCAAATTCCTTGGCAGTTGTAATATTTGACAAAAGGATACCGGCTACACGCTGCTTAAGGATCTGATAGATCGCACTTTGCCATTCCGTATCAATGGTAAGATAAACATCATTTCCAGCAATAGGTTCTACCTTGGTACTTTTATCAATTTTTAGAACCTTTCCCATATTATCAACCGATACTGTCTCTTCCCCGTCCGTTCCCTGTAAGGTCAGCTCCATGTACTGTTCAATTCCGGCCTTACCGATCACGGCATCATTGGAATAGCTGGAATCCTGCGTCCGAAGCTCTTCCAGTTCTTCTGCAGAAGCCTTGCCGATATAGCCAAGGATAGGACCCATACTTTCCTCATCCACATATTTGCGTATAGAATCCTCCACTACCTCAATTCCCTGAAGACTGCTCTGATTTTCCATAAGGGAGGCTACAGACTCTTCGCTTATATTGGTCGCAATGGTCACAGGCACATATTTCATAAAGCTGTTATTATTCAGTTCATAGCGGATAATGGCAATATCCAGGATTTCCTGTTTTGACAATTCACCAGGCAGATGGTGTGTTTCCAGTTCTTCCGTTGTATAAGCATTATCCCCATACAATACAATGGAGAAACCTTTGCTGCCGCTTAAGTGCTCCACCATCTCCACTGCAGTGGCATTCTTTTCATCTTCTGTCAGATCATCAATTAAGGGATGTCCATAAACATCTGCGCGGAATCGGCTCAGGGTAAAACCTTCCTCCACATCAAAAGCATACTCCCCCTGATCATCAATATAAATATGGAAATTATTGGACGGTCTGTCCCCATTCTTCTCCAAAGTCTTCAGAACCTGGTAAGCAACTCCGTTCAGTGTCAGGTTTTTCTCCCTGTTCGTCTCGTAGCTTCCATTATCCTCCAGCGTCACTGTATAAGACAAAACATTTGAGGCAATCAAATCGCCGTTCCTGTCAAAAATATTTCCCCTGGTGCTTTTGATCACACGATGTTTTGTTGTTCGTGTCCGGAATTTACTGATATAATCTTCTCCCTGAATAATCTGCAGCTCAAATATCTGCCGGATCAGGATAGAAGATAAAAAAACAAAAACCAGCGCCAGGACAGTTGTTCTTTTCAGCCGGATTTTTTTTAAGTATTTTTTTATTTTAGAACCCAAATTGACTCACTTTCTTTCCTGGTTGTACTCATAAAATGGTAGTTTACATAGTAGAATACGCGATAAACAAACAATGCTATAAATACGGTATAAAAAACCTCAGGCAAAATAATCCGCATAAGGTATGTAGAAAGCCCCAGACGCCCCCGGAGCAAAAACTGCAGCGCATAAACGGCCAGATTATACAGCACATCCGCAATGGCCGTCAACGCCAAAGGTACCTTGATATCATTATCATAGTAATTTCTGCAGGCGTAGCCGCTGAAAAATCCGCAGTACATATAGATCAGGGCATAAAATCCAAACAGTGTTCCATAAAACAGATCAATGAGAAGCCCTGAAAAAAAACCAGCCCACATCCCGCATTTCCTTCCCCGCATAAGCCCCATGGATACACACAGGATCAGCATGAGATTGGGCGTAATGGATCCAATGGAAATCATATGAAGCAAGGTGCACTGAAGCAAAAAGCAGACTAAAATAGTTCCAAAGAGGACAAGCTTACTCTTCATCCGGGCTTCCCTCCGTTTCCACGCTTCTGACATCCTGTTTATTCACTGTAATAACAAAAACATCCTTCAGGTGCTGGAAATCCACAGGCGTTACCAGAGTACCCTGCTTTGTCAGATTATTGCTTTCCAGCTCCACTTCGCTTACATAGCCGATAAATAATCCTTCCAGATATTTTTCACTGATATTGGAAGTCACCAGACGTTCCCCTATGGTAACTCGGTCTTCCTGGTCATAAAGCTGCCCGAAACTTATTTTTCCCTCGTCAATCAGCTCCAGATTTCCTGTTACTATACAGTTATCTGAAGTTGAAACAGTCATGGCAACCACATTACTGCTGTCATCAATTATCGAACGAACCGTTGCCCAGTGAGGGCCTACTGATGTGACGATCCCAACAAGGCCTTTGCCTGCGATCACATTGTTGTCCACCCGGATTCCATCTTCTGAGCCGCGGTTTATGGTAAAGGTATCATACCAGTTCCCCGGATCCTTGGAGATGATCCTGGCAGCCACTTTGGGATACTCCGAATATTCTTCATCCAGCTTATATAGCTGCTTGAGCCGCTCCAGTTCAGTCTGATCCTGGAGAAGCTTATTATTCTGAGTCGTCAGGCTGTCAATTTCTTCCTTGAGGCTCTGGTTTTCTAAAATCAGAACCTGTTTTTCCTGGAAACTGTCCCTTATATCTGTAAGCCAGGAACCGATCCTGCTGATGCTGTTCTCAAAAGGAACGATGATCATCCCTGCAGCGTCCTTTAATGGCTCTGTAGTGACTCCGGAAGCAAAGGTTGCTGCAATGGTGCTGACACAAAACATGGTCATAATGCCAAGCAGGTGTTTGCTTTTTAAATTAATTCGAAAATGTGATTTCTTTTTCAGGTTTTTCATTTAATATCATTCCCCTAAAAGATTCTATCTATAAGAAAGGTTATAATTTTCGTTGTTTAATGGACTGTGCCCATTTTCTCAGCTCCCTGTCGCGGATAATTTTTTCCAGTCCGCAGACAGCGGAAGTTTCGTAAAGCTCCGACAAGTTAAAGGCATATCCCGTATAGCTTGCCAGATAATTGTCTATGTAGGGAAGCCGGGTGCTTCCCCCTGTAAGATAAATTCCCTCTTTTGCGATCTGATAAGAGATCTGGGGAGGGATTCTTTCCAGAAATGTTTTCATTTCTCCGGCGATTTCATTGACGCAGTTCATAATGCCTGCATTTACCACATAAGAGGAAATAACCTCCTCCCTTGGAAGACCGGAAATGCTGTCGATTCCCACAACCTTCCTGGCATCCTTTCGCTGGTCATTCAGTCTTCCCATAACAAGCTTTAATCGCTTGCCTGTTCTGGTTCCAAGCTGCAGGCTGTAGCGCTTGCGGATCTCGCTGCATATCGCCTCATTCATCTGCCGCCCGCCAATGGCAATTTTTTTGCTGATAATAATCTTTCCGTCCGTAATAATAGAAAACTGGGTGCTCTGCGCCCCGATATTAACAAGCATGCTTCCTTCTTTCTTATCCGGATTCACGCCCATGGCAATGGCGTCTGCAATGGGCGCCTCCACCATGAATACCCGGTTCTTGCGAAGCCAGTGCCCATTTGCCACATGAAAATAAGCCCGCCTCTCCACTGCCGTCATATCAAGAGGAACAGAAAAATAAATATCCGAACCGAAGCCGATCATTTTGTCAATTCTTTTCAGCATGCTGTAAAGTGCAATCTCCTGAAGCTCCAGGCTGGCTATCATACCAAAAGCCATCGGCGAACTAACCGAAATGTTGGAAGGTGCCTTCTCATACATTTCATAAGCCTCATTGCCCACGGCGATAATGGTGCGCCCCCTGGACGCAATCATATTCTTCTCTAAAAAAGTTTTGTTTCGCAGAGCGGAATAGACTTTCATGGTACTGTTGCCAAGGTCTATCCCATATGTATTCCTAAACAGCATATTCTTTTAATATCCCCTGTTCCATAAAACTAAAATAACAATGATCCCCGATAATAACGTGATCCACCAAATAAATCCCTAGCATTTCCCCTGTATGATAGATTCGCTCCGTAATCTGAAGATCTGCGTTGCTGGGCGTGGGAATGCCGCTTGGATGGTTATGGATCAATACCACGCTGACCGCATGGTACCGAAGCGCCTCCAGATAAACTTCCCTTGGCGTAATCAGCGATGCATTCACCGTACCTGTAGAAAGAACCTGTTCTCCCAGAAGGTGCATACCGCTGTCCAGCATCATACAAATCAGTATCTCCTTTTCTTCATGACGAAGCTGCTCCATATAGTACTGCGCAATGGTCTTAGGATGGCTCATGGAAAGACAAAAGCTGGCGCTCGTGGCTGCAATCCGCTTAGACAGCTCCCCGATACATTTCAATTGGATCGCCTTCACGTGACCCACGCCTTTAATTTTCATCAGTTCCTCCAACGAAAGATGCATAAGTGCCAGAAGTCCGGTATATGGAGTATGTTCTGCAGCACTTAATATCTCTGCTGCAAGATCTATGGAACTGCTGCCCCGAACTCCATTCTTCAGGATAACGGCAAGAAGTTCGCTGTCGTTTAAGGATGCAGGGCCATTTTTCAGACACTTTTCATATGGTCTTTCCGAAACAGGCAGTTCCCGTATTGTTTTCTGCATAATCTGTTACCTGCCGCTCTCATAAACGGGTAAGAATAACAAAAATATTTTAGCATAAATTAAATTGGATGTACACTCTCTCCTAAAAATTTCTATATTTTTTAGAAATACTTTCTGCAATTTTTATGCCGTCCATCGCAGCGCTTGTAATTCCCCCTGCATAGCCTGCTCCTTCGCCGCAGGGATAGATTCCTCTTATGTTAGCCATCAGTTCCTTATTACGGACCATACGAACAGGGGATGAGGTTCTGCTTTCCACACCGCTTAAAAGGGCATCCTCCCTGTCAAAGCCTTTCAGCTTCTCTCCAAAAGAAAGAATTCCCTCTTCAATGGAATCCCCCAGTTCTTTTGGCAAAATAGAGCGCACATCTGACGGAACGTACGCGCCTCCAATGTTTGGACGTACTGCACCAAAGGAAACCGTTGGCCTATGCATCCTATAATCCCCGAAAGTCTGCACAGGCACCTTGCCGTTTCCGGCTTTCCAGGCTTTCTTTTCCAGCATTCGCTGAAATTCCACCCCGCCCAAAGGCCCTTTCTCTTGAAAATCCTCCGGCGTCACTGTAACGATAAGAGCGCTGTTGGCATTTTCTCCATCCCGTGCCTGATAGCTCATTCCATTGACTGCAAGCATCCCCTCTTCAGAGGAGGCATTTACCACAAAGCCTCCGGGACACATACAAAAAGAATATACCCCTCTCCCATTTGCACAGGTATGAGTTACTTTATAGCTGGCTGCCCCAAGAATCTCATTTTCCGGCTCACCGTAAAGAGCTTCATTGATCATTCTCTGCGGATGCTCTATGCGTAGTCCCACTGCAAAGGACTTTGGTTCCATAAAAATCCCCTTGTCATAAAGCATTTCAAAGGTATCTCTGGCACTGTGCCCAATAGCCAGAACACATACGGACGCAGGAAGCACTTCTGTCTCATTGACCACCACAGCCTTTAATGCGCCCTCTTCCATCTGCACATCCGTAACCTTGCTTCGGAAGCGAAAGGAACCGCCCATACCTTCAATTTGACGGCGCATGGTTTCTACAATTCCAATCAGCACATCTGTACCAAGATGGGGCTTTTGCTGGTAAAGGATTTCCTCATTGGCTCCTGCCTCCACAAAACGCTTCAGAACCTCCTGGTTTCTCCCAAAGGAATCTTTTACCAATGTATTCAGCTTACCATCCGAAAAGGTCCCTGCCCCTCCTTCTCCGAACTGCACATTGGAATCCGGATCCAGAACGCCGTTTTTCCAAAAGGCATTTACCCGTTCCTGACGCTTTTTTGCCTCCTCACCCCGCTCCAGAATAATAGGACGGTAACCAGCCCTTGCAAGATACCATGCACAAAAAATCCCTGCCGGCCCGCTTCCTACGATCACAGGAGGAAAGTCAAGGTGTGCCTCTCCAGGCTTTGGAAAACGGTAAGGTTTTCTTTTTATTGACATAACATTATTATTGTAAACTTTCTTGGGAATCCGTTTTTCATCCTCTAAAAACACATCCACAGTATAAACAAATTTTTTCTCGTTTTTGTACCGTGCATCCAATGACTGTCTCCGGATTTCATAGGTAAAAGGCAGTTTCCCGCACCGAAGGGTCTTTCTAATCTTTTCTTTCATATCTTCCTTTGTATGCGTAATAGGAAGCTTCATTTGCGTTATTTGAATCATTTCTTCTCCTTTGCTGCATGAAAACCTGCAGCCGCACCGCTGGACCACGCCCATTGCAGATTATAGCCGCCGCATGCCCCGTCAATATCCACCAGCTCTCCCGCAAAATAAAGGCCTGGGTGAAGCCTGGATTCCATAGTGTCCGGATAAATCTCATCCGTATCCACACCGCCGGAGCATACCTGTGCCTGTTTAAAATCCAATCCGCTTATCACCTTTAAAGGAAATTCCCGGATGGCATTCTCCAAATCAGCGGCCTGGCAAAGCACATTTATCAGCTTATCCGGAAACAGGCCTGTCAGCATCTGTCTTGTGTTTTTGTAAGGACAAGCTTTTTTTCTGTCTTCCAGGCATCCGTGAAGTTCTTCCTTAGAAAAGCCTGGCAAAAAGTCAATGCGTATCTGTACATCCTTTCCTATGGAAACGGCCCTGACAGCATAGCTGCTCAGCTGAAATACCGGTATTCCGGATATTCCGTACTCTGTAAGCTGCAGCTCGCCTCTTTGCTTCCTCATCGGTTTTCCTTCTATTAAAAGAGTCAATTCTCCTTCTGTCCGAACGCCCGCCCAAAGCTGGAATGGATTTCCTTTTTTCTTCTGTCCCTGGAAGTCATTTAAAGCCTGGCATTTTAGCCCCGTCAATACAGGAAGAGGAGGGATGACCCTATGGCCCAAGGCCTTCGCAATTTCATAGCCGCTGCCGTCTGAGCCTGGAATATTGGATGCGCAGGAGCCATTAGCCAGGATTACCGCATCTGCTTCATAGATCCAGCCATCAATCCGGAGCTTCCAAATCCCCTGTTCCCAAAACACCTGTGTTACATGGACGTTTGTTTTTTGCTTCACCTTTAAGCTTGCGGCCTCCATGCAAAGAACTTCTGTTACACTTGCTGCCTGTCCGCTTCTTGGATAAAGGTAGCCGTTTTTATTCACTGTATAAATGCCAAGTTCACTAAAAAACTCAATGGTTTTTTCTACTGGAAATTGTTCCAGAGCTTTCTCTGCAAATCCTGGATTTGTTCCCCTGTAAGCATCGGAAGGTCTCTCCAGATTTGTAAGATTGCATTTGCCATTGCCTGTAGCACAGATTTTTCTGCCAGGACGGTCATTATGCTCCAGCACCGTTACCGCCGCCCCTGCTCTTGAAGCCATAATCGCAGCCATCAAACCGGCTGCACCGCCTCCTACAATAAAAACGCGCTTCTTTTCCATAATTTAACCTGCTTTCTGGTTATTGCCTTTTTGTTTCTCATCCGGCTCAGGGCAGTTTCACAAGACCCTGATCTATCATCTTCTGCAAAGACATAAGCACCCCAAGCTTTGCATGCTCGAAGGTCAGTCCTCCCTGGAAATATACTGCATAAGGGGGCTTCATAGGACCGTCTGCAGAAAGCTCAATGGAAGATCCCTGTACAAAAGCGCCTGCTGCCATAATAACTTTACTGTCATAACCCGGCATATCCCATGGCTCCGGCGCCACATAGCTGTCTACAGGAGCTGCCGCCTGGATTCCCTGACAAAATGCCACTACGCCCTCCGGCGTTCCAAGGGTCACGGCCTGGATAATATCCTGGCGGGCTTCCGTGGAATTGGGAACTACTGGGAATCCAAGTTTTTCATAAACATTCGCTGCAAAAACAGCGCCCTTTAACGCACCCTTTGTAATCATGGGCGCCAGGAAAAATCCCTGATAAAAAGAACGGTTTACCCCAAGAGAGGCGCCCACCTCCATGCCAAGACCTGGGCAGGTCATACGGTAAGACGCATTTTCCACACATTCCTTCGTTCCTGCAATGTATCCTCCAATAGGCGCAAGTCCGCCTCCCGGGTTTTTAATCAGAGAACCCACTACCATATCTGCTCCTACGTCGCTTGGTTCTATAATATCTACAAATTCCCCGTAACAGTTATCTACCATACAGATCACATCCGGCTTAATGCTTTTTACAAAGGAGATCAGCTCACCGATTTCCTTTACAGAAAAAGAAGGACGGGTCATATATCCCTTGGATCTCTGGATTTCCACAAGTCTTGTATTTTCATGGATGACGCTGCGGATCCTTTCATAATCAAAAGTACCATCCTCAAGAAGATCTACCTGGCGGTATGTTACACCATATTCCCCAAGAGATCCTTTAGACGGACGGATGCCGATCACCTCTTCCAGGGTATCGTACGGTTTCCCGGCAGGAGCCAGAAGCTCATCCCCTGGGCGAAGATTTCCAAAAAGTGCGATAGCCAGCGCATGGGTACCACAGGCAATCTGAGGACGTACCAAACACGCCTCTGTATGGAAGGTATCTGCGTAAACCTTTTCCAGCGTATCTCTGCCGAAATCATCATATCCATAGCCTGAAGAAGACTGGAAGCACTCCGCACTTACATGATTCTTCTGCATGGCATGAAGCACCTTCATCTGGTTATATTCCGCAATACGGTCAAATCCCTCAAAGCGTTCCTTTAAGGATCGTTCTATTTTATGTCCAAAATCATAAACCTGGGAAGAAATCCCCAGCTGCTCATACATTTCTTTAATCATGATATTTTAACTTGTTCCTTCCTGTATTTGTAATTGCTGTTTCACCATTCCCAGTTCCTTTAAAACAGAAAGCATATATTCCAGGATGCGGCTGTCTTCGTAGCCGAACTCATCTTTATTAACCCAGGTTACTTCCTGCTCTCTGCGGAACCAGGTAAGCTGCCGTTTTGCAAAATGCCTGGTATCCCGTTTTAAAATACGCACAGCTTCCTCCAGGGAATATTCCCCTTCTAAATAAGAAAGCATTTCCTTATATCCTAGCCCCTGCATGGAAACCATGCCTTTTTTACAGCCCATAGCCTTTAAGTTTTCTACTTCCTTTAAAAGGCCTGCCTCCATCATTTCGTCCACTCGTTTGTCAATCCGCTCATATAGAAGCTCCCTGGGGGCATTGAGCACAAAATATGCCAGATTATAGGGGCATCTATGCTCCTTCTGCTCCTGATTATGGGCAGAAATGGGAATGCCGTTCTGGTGATAAAATTCCAGGGCACGAATCACCCGTTTTACGTTATTAGCATGAATCTCCTTTGCACTTACCGGATCTGCCTTCTCAAGCATTCCATAAAGAACCTCTGCCCCCTGTTTCCTGGCAATTTCCTCCAGCTCTTTGCGATAGCCGTCCTCTTTTTCTGCCTCCGTAAAATCAATATCTCTGGTAATGGCCTGAATATAAAAGCCTGTACCTCCTACTAAAATAGGAATTCTGCCTTTTCCATAGATTTCCTCCATAGCCGTTTTTGCCATTTTCTGAAACCGAACAATATGGAATTCCTCTTCCGGCTTCAGCACATCTACCAGATGGTGGGGGACGCCCTGCATCTCCTCCTGGCGGACCTTTGCAGAACCGATATCCATATACTGGTATACCTGCATGGAATCTGCCGAAATTATCTCCCCCCCTGCTGCTTTTGCAAGGGAAATAGACAGTTTGGTTTTTCCCACAGCCGTAGGGCCGGTAAGAACAATCAGAGGTTTTTTTTCTTGTTCACACATTCCTGATTCCTCCGTCCTATACGATTCTCTTGAATTTCTTCTCCAGCTCAGCCTTTGACATGGAAATGATCGTCGGCCTTCCATGAGGGCAGTGATATGGATTTTCCAGGGTAAGAAGCTCATCTATCAGCTTGTCCGCTTCCTGGGATGACATTTTATGATTCCCTTTCACTGCTGCCTTGCAGGCCATAGTGGCAAGGCGTGAAGTAAAAAGCTGCCGTGCATTTTTCTCTCCGCCGGCGCCCAGGTGATCCAGCATCTCCAAAAACAGCCCTTCCTCCTCAAACCCATAAAGATTCGAAGGAACAGCGCTGATGCAGTATTCCTTTCCCCCAAAAGGCTCGATCTCAAAGCCAAAATCCCGGAAATATTCTGCATTGGCTTTTAATAAAGCTTCCTCCTGGAGATTCAGGGTAACGATCATAGGCGGACTCACATACTGGGATTCTATGGTCTGTTCCTGAAACTGCCGCACCAGATGTTCATAAAAAACCTTTTCATGAGCAGCATGCTGGTCGATAATATAGAAATCATCCCCGAACTGTACCAGCCAGTAAGTATCAAAAATTTGCCCGATCAGCTGATGCCTGATCCTGGACTCCGGTGAAAGGAGCTTTTCCTCGAATAATTCCAGCTGCCGCTCTGTTTCTTTCGGGTCTTCCTCCCTTTTAGGAGGCTCCTGTATCGTTTCCTTTACAGCGGCTTTAAGCGTTCCAGTAAATAAAGTCTCTTCCTCGCTGGACAGAACCGGTCCCTTTGGAAGTGAAAGCTCCTCCATTCGTCCCTTTTCACCAGCAAAAGAGGGAATGGAATGGTCTTGTTCCCGGCGTTTTACTTCAAAAGGTTCCGGCACGTCTCCCCGTCTCACTGTTTCCTTTACACATGCCGTTTTTTCCTCTTTGCCAAAGGACACCTTAGGAATCATCTCCCTTTGTGTAATTGCCTTTCGAATCATTTCATAAACGCCGTCATAAACCTCCGGCCCCCGTGCAAAACGCACTTCCCTTTTTGCAGGATGTACATTCACATCCAAATCATTTCCATCCATCTCCATATGAAGGGAAACAAAGGGGAATTTATGCTGCATAAGAAATCCTTTATATGCATCCTCAATGGCTTTCGTTATAATATTATTTTTTACATATCTTCCATTAATATAATAATTCTCAAAAGTCCGGTTTCCCCGGGATATTTCCGGTTTCCCCGCAAAGCCCGTAATTTTCATAAAATCATTTTCGTAAGAAACCGGGATTAGCGCTTTGGTAATATCCCTCCCATAAATATTATAAATAACATCCTTCACACTGTAATTTCCGGAAGTATGGAGCTTCACCTGCTTATTCTGGATATATTTAAAAGAAATCTCCGGATGAGAAAGTGCAAGCTGTTCCATCATAATGCTAATATAATTCCCTTCCGTTGTATCTGATTTCAGGAATTTGCTCCTGGCCGGCGTATTGTAAAAGAGGTTCCGTACCAGAAAAGTGGTTCCCTCCGGCGCCCCCAGTTCCTCAAGGGAATGTTCAATCCCCCCTTGGATCAAATATCTGATTCCGCTTATGGCTGAAGGCGTCTTTGTAATCAGTTCCACTTGGGAAACGGCCGCAATGCTGGAAAGGGCTTCACCCCGAAAACCAAGGGAGGCAATATGCTCCAGATCTTCAATCTTTTCAATCTTACTTGTGGCATGGCGCAAAAAAGCCAGTGGAACCTGAGCGGCTTCCATTCCCCTGCCGTTATCTGTAATGCGGATCAGTTTTTTTCCTCCGTCCGTGATCTCCACAGTCACGGCCGTAGCCCCTGCGTCAATGGCATTCTCTACCAGTTCCTTCACCACGGACGATGGGCGTTCCACTACCTCGCCTGCTGCGATCTTGTCAATGGTATGCTGATCTAAAACTGCAATCTTTCTCAATTCTTCCTCCAATTCTTTATAAGCTTCCCCATCACCAACGGTTCTTAATCTTATTCTGCAGGCTGTACAAAATGTTTATAGCCTCCATGGGCGTCAGATTACTAAGATCCAGCCCCTTAATTTCTTCCACAATATCATTATCCTGTACTGTATCAAATAAGGACATCTGCGCCATATCCAGTTGATCATAAACAATTTTCTGCTTCTTTTTGGGTGCAGTAAGATCCTTTACTGCTGCCGTAATATCCGCATTGCTTAATTCTTCCACCAATTCCTTGGCACGGCTTATTACCGACTCCGGAACACCGGCAAGCTTGGCTACCTGGATTCCGTAGCTTTTATCTGCGCCGCCTTTAACAATTTTGCGGAGAAATACAATATCATCGCCCTTTTCTTTTACTGCAATACAGTAATTATGTACTCCCGGAAGCTTTCCCTCCAATTCCGTCAGTTCATGGTAGTGTGTGGCAAAAAGCGTCTTTGCACCGCACAGCTTCGTATTGCTGATATGCTCTACCACGGCCCAGGCAATGGAAAGCCCGTCAAAGGTACTGGTGCCTCTTCCTATCTCATCCAAGATTAAAAGGCTTCTGGAAGTGGCATTTCGAAGAATATTGGCAACCTCCGTCATCTCTACCATAAAGGTACTTTGCCCGCTTGCCAGATCGTCAGATGCTCCCACTCTTGTAAAAATACGATCCACAATTCCGATATTGGCCTTTTCTGCAGGAACGAAGCTTCCGATCTGAGCCATAAGAACGATCAGGGCGCTTTGCCGCATGTAGGTGGATTTTCCTGCCATATTAGGGCCGGTAATAATGGAAACCCTTTTTTTCTGATTGTCCAGATAGGTATCATTGGCAATAAACATATCATGCTCGATCATCTGCTCCACAACCGGATGACGTCCGTTTTTAATATCAAGGATTCCATTCTGATTCATCTTTGGTTTCACGTAGTGGTTCCGCTCCGCTACCAGCGCAAGGGATGCAAAAACATCCAGGGCGGCTACTGCCTTAGCGGTTTTCTGTATGCGAAGCACCTCATTTCCAACAGCATCCCGCACATCGCAGAAAAGCTCATACTCCAGGGCATAAAGCTTATCCTCTGCACCCAGGATCAAATCCTCCAATTCCTTTAATTCCTGGGTAATATAACGTTCTGCATTGGAAAGAGTCTGCTTGCGGATATAATTATCCGGCACCTGATCCTTAAAAGTATTGGTAACCTCCAGAGAGTATCCGAATACGCGGTTAAATTTGATTTTCAGGCTTTTAATCCCTGTACGGTCCCGCTCCCTTGCTTCCAGTTCTGAAAGCCATTTCTTTCCGTCTGTACGGGAACGGCGGAATTTATCCACGTCCTGGTTAAAGCCTTCCCGAATAATGCCTCCGTCCTTCTGCGCAATGGGCGGTTCCTCACAGATGGCACGCTTTACCAGATCCGTCACATCCGAAAGCTCATCCATATCCTCATTTATTTTTTTCAAAAGTGGCGACTGGAAATCGTTCAAAATCTGCTTCATATAAGGAATCATCTCCAAAGAAGCAGCAAAGGCCACCATATCCCTTGGGTTTGCTGACTGATAGCTTATTCGGCTGACCAAACGCTCCAGGTCATAAACCGGATTTAAATATTCCCTCAGTTCGTCCCTGAGCATTGGTTTATTAGTCAGCTCTTCCACTGCATCCAGACGGCTTTTGATTTCCTCAAAGTCAATCAGGGGCTGCTCTACATAAGAACGAAGAGTTCTTGCACCCATGGCTGTTTTTGTTTTATCCAGCACCCACAAAAGGGATCCTCTCTTTTGTTTTTCCCGAAGAGTCTCTACCAATTCCAGATTTCTCCTGCTGGAGCTGTCGATGAGCATAAAGGTATCTGCTGAATATGGGCGAATAGCAGTCATATGTGAAAGAGCCGTCTTCTGCGTCTGTGTCAAATACATAAAAAGAGCGCCTGAAGCTATAATCCCGCTGTCATAATCCTTGATTCCAAGTCCCTCAATTGCGCTTACATGAAAGTGCTCCTTCAAGGTCCTGCGGCACAGTTCATCGTCAAAATACCAGGAATCCAGGGAATAAATGCAGATTCCCAAGCGGCTTTTCAAATCCTCCGTATCAATCCCGCTTACAAAAAAAGCATCATTGCAGATAATCTCCGCAGGAACAAATTTGTTGATTTCATCCAGAAGCTTCGAAGGCTTATCTACTTCCGTAAGGAAACAATCTCCTGTGGTAATGTCTGCAATGGCGCATCCGAAATGATCCTCCATAGAAACAATGGACATCAGGTAATTATTTTTTGACTCATCCAATGCGGCCGCATCCAGCGTGGTTCCCGGCGTTACTACGCGGATCACCTCCCGCTTCACAAGTCCCTTGGCATGCTTGGGATCTTCCACCTGCTCACAGATTGCTACTTTATACCCCTTTTCAATCAGACGTTTAATGTAGTTTTCTGCAGCATGATAAGGCACTCCGCACATGGGCGCCCGCTCAGCAAGTCCGCAGTCCTTCCCTGTCAGTGTGATTTCCAGTTCTTTCGTTACTGTCAGGGCGTCCTCAAAAAACATTTCGTAAAAATCGCCTAAACGATAAAAAAGAATACAATCCTTATATTCTTCTTTCGTCCTCATATATTCCTTCATCATTGGTGATAATGCCATAATATGTCCTCCAACTCCAGTGTTTATGCGGGCCTCCAACTTTCCAAAAGAGGATTTAACCACGTTTTGGACACGATTGCTTTCGTGTTTGTAAGGATAATGCGCAACACTGCTTATATTATCATGTGGAAATGAAATTTTCAAGTCTGCCAATTAAGGCATTTTTTGAAGCGGGCATTTTTCTGACAGCGCAAACTAATCCAAAATACCTGTTGAAACTCTCCACCTTAGGCAGTATAATGGTTTATTATCAGAAAGGCAGGTATTCCAATTACTATGAATGAATTTAAAGACCAAAAAGAAATGCGAATGGCTATGAACGGAAAAATTGGTTTAATGGGAGGCGGTATCATCCTGCTTCTAAGCGCTGTTACCTCCACGTTAATGTATGGGATGAACATGTTCCTCATTATGCGTGAGTTTTCCAAGGGAACCAAAGAATATGTAGAACTTCTGGAACAGACCAAGCTATCCACCAGCCTGATTCTTGCTGCAGGTATCTGTTTTATAGTGCTTGGCATCCTGGAAATTTTCGCAGGCGTATTCAGCATCCGTCTTAGCAACCGCCTGGACAAGTGCTTTTTTATGAAAAAGATCGTCATCGGACTGATGGTCGTGGAAATCCTTGTTCAGATTTTCCTCTTTTTTACAGGACTATTTAATTTCAGTATGCTGATCACTTCCATCCTGGTTCCTCTTTATATGCTATGGAGCGTTACCAGACTTTGTAAAATTGCCAAAGAGTATCCTGATCGTACCTATGTAGTTAATAAGCAGAAACGATCCGCTGCCCCCGCAAGCCAGGCTCCAAAAAAAAGCCTGCATGAACGTGCCATGATGCCGGCTTCCCTGTCTGACACGGAAACAGTCAGCGAAACACAGGAAGCTGAAGAGGAATAATACATCGTTCCTACATAATACCGAAAATAAAAAGCTGCTGATCTTAGAAGAAAACCCGATGTTTTCATCTATAGAATCAGCAGCTTTTTCTATTTAAACAATATGTCCGAAATAATAGAACCCTTTGCAGGTATCCAGGCTTACATTCACAAACTGTCCCATAAGGCTTACGTCTCCCGGAAAATGAACAAGCAGATTATGTTCTGTTCTTCCTGTAAGCATTCCTTTCTCCTTACTCTCTTCCTCTACCAGGATTTCTTTTACAGTTCCCGTAAAGCGAGAAGAAACCTTTCTTCCGTTTTCCTGAACCAAAGTCAGAAGACGGTTAAAGCGCTCCTTCACTACGTCCTCCGGAATCTGCTCCGGCATACTTGCGGCCGGAGTCCCTGTTCTCTTGGAATAAATAAAGGTAAACGCAGTATCGTAATGGGATTTCTCCACAACCTCCAGAGTTTCCAGAAAATCCTCTTCCGTCTCTCCCGGAAATCCCACAATAATGTCTGTTGTCAAAGAGATATCCGGAATAGCGGTACGTATCTTTTCTACCAGGCCTAGATATTTCTCTTTATCATAGCGGCGGTTCATTTCCTTCAGCACTCGGCTGCTGCCGGACTGGAGCGGCAGATGAAGATGATGGCAGATCTTTTTGCTTTTTGCCATAACTTCAATAAGCTCATCGGAAAGATCCTTGGGATGTGACGTCATAAAGCGAATACGGCGAAGCCCTTCAATCTCTTCAATCCGCCGGAGAAGCTGGGCAAAGGATACGGGATTTTCCAAAGTCTTTCCATAAGAATTGACATTTTGACCAAGAAGCATGACCTCCCTGACCCCATCTTCCACCAGACTTTTGATCTCGTCAATGATTGCCTGCGGTTCACGGCTCTTTTCCCTCCCCCGCACATAAGGTACAATGCAGTAGCTGCAGAAATTATTACAGCCAAACATTACATTGACCCCCGTCTTAAAGGGATACTTCCTGGAAGCAGGCATTCCTTCCACAATCTCATTGCTTTCCTGCCAGATATCAATGATCTGGTCATTGGCGGTTAAGACTGTATAGAACAGTTCCGGGAATTTATGGAGATTATGAGTGCCAAACACCAGGTCCACAAACGGATAATCCTTCCTGATTTTCTCTACAACATGCTGTTCCTGCATCATACATCCGAAAAGGATAATCTTCATTCCCGGACGTCTGCGTTTAATACTCTTTAAATGGCCCAGGTGGCCAAAAATCTTCTGATTTGCATTCTCTCTTACAGTACAGGTGTTATATATTACAGCATCCGCTTCTTCACTTTCGATCTTGTCATAGCCCATCTCATCCATGATCGCCGCAATAGATTCTGTCTGAAGAGAATTCATCTGGCAGCCTTCATTCTGGATCCGGTAGGTAGGCCGATGATCCGGATAAATCTCCGGAAGCAGACCCCTGCATTTTTCCACGTATTCCTCCTGAAATCTGGATACGCTTGTCTTATTCAAAAATATCATTCCTTTCCGTTATCATAAATGATGAATATGTTCCCCATGCATTATTAAGAAACATATTCATCATATCGGATTTCACCTGAACTGTCAAAGACTTTATTTTTCTTTTTCCGTCCATCTGCTGTAAATATTTGCCAGAATTGCACCGGAAATATTGTGCCATACAGAGAAAATAGCACCCGGAACAGTGGCCATCGCCAGATCCGGAAATGCAGTGCCAGCAAGGGAAGTAGCTAGTCCGGAATTCTGCATTCCGATTTCCACGGATACCGCTTTTGTCTTTGCCGTACTCATATGCAGCAGCTTTCCAATGCCGAATCCACAGCCATAGCCAAGAAGATTATGTAAGATAACCACAACAAATACGATGGCTCCTGTGCCCATAATTTTTTCTGCATTATGGGAAACAACAGCTGCAACGATCAAACAAATGGCAACAACCGAAACGGAAGGAAGAACCGTTACCAGCTTTTGTGTGAATCTGCCAAACAGCTTGTTTATAATAAAGCCCAGTGCAATAGGAACGATCACCACTTTGATAATGGATAAAAACATACTCATCAGATCCACGGTAACAGTAGTTCTCAGTAAAAGAAATGTAATAGCCGGTGTTAAAAACGGAGCCAGGAGGGTATTTACGCTTGTCATACCAACTGAAAGGGCAACATCACCTTTGGACAGATAAGTAATTACATTGCTTGACGTACCGCCGGGACAGGTACCTACCAGAACTACGCCAGCCAAAAGCGCAGGATCCAACTGGAATACAGTGCCCAGGATCCATGCCAGCAGCGGCATAACCGTAAACTGAGCAATACAGCCTATAGCAATATCCTTCGGGCGGGTAAACACAAGCTTAAAGTCTTCCAGTCTTAAGGTCAGACCCATGCCAAACATTACGATCATCAGCAGATAATTTACCCAGGACGTCTGGATCCAAAGGCAGGAACCCGGTACAAATAATGCCAGGGCTGCAACCACCAGGACAATAAACGCCATGTACTTCCCAAAAAAGTCACTGATTTTTTCTAAAACTTTCATCTCAATTTCCTCCTTAATAATAAAACCAGACACAGCAGATGAGCAGAAAGCAACTCTTTGAAACTCCATATCCCCGTCACTTTTCTCATCAATGCTGTGTCCCTTTACTCGTTTTGTACTTTATCACTGTACAGAACAAATGTCAAGAAGAACTTTTAATGATATAAAGAAAAAACATATTCCAGAGGAAGTGTATGAATTTCCTCATAATCCTGCTTTAAGGCATTCTCCTTTTCAATGTCTCTTCCAAAATCCGGCGTTTCGATCATCAATGCCGGCTGCTTTGTAATTTCCGCATAAAACTGTTCAGGCGTCCCGCTCTCCCGGCTTCGTATTTCCTTCCCTTTCTCCCCGGCTTCATAGGCAAACCGCTCCAGGCGGTAACAGGTTCTCTTCTGCAGATGGCGCGCCAGACGGTAGCTGCGCTGGTTATAGGAAAAAGCCTGGGGCTGCCTAAAATAAACGATCCGTTTCCCAAGATGACAGAAAGACAATAATCCTGCACTTTTATATTCTTGGAATATCCGGATCAGCGCCTTTGTCTCATTTTCGCTGGCAGGCTCCTGATGGATCTTCTCCCTTGCACAGTAGCTTGTTGGAAAATTCCGGCGGATATCCATTCCCCTTGCATTATAAACAAAATCCGCGGAGTCCCATTCCATCATGCGCAGCATCTGCCTGTAGATAGGATTCCGGACAGTTCCAAAACCCTTTTCACAAATTTCATATCCATCCGGATTCACCACCGGAATAAAGCAGATCCTCACTTCATCCAGAAGCTTTTGCACATGGTATTCCTCGTCCAATTCCCAGCCACACTCATAAGCCCTGCAGTACTCCTGGATCATCTGCACAAAACAGGCAGGCATCCATCTGTCACAGCCATCCAGCCCGGCAATACAAAATACGGCATCGCTTCCTTTTCCCATCTCCAGCATGGGAATCATACGGTCATCATGGCTTTTGCCGATTACCCGAAACTGAGTAAATCCGCTGTAACGCTGCCCTATTTCCCAAAGTGTATAATAAATCTTCTCATAGGTAAGCGGTTCTGTCATCACCATCCAGGAACGCCTCCCCCTTATTTTCTATCACTACAGGACTAGTATATGAAAAGAGACAGGCTATCAGACCTGTCTCTTGGGATTTCTTTATTCTGTTACTTTTTTACGTTTTCTGGTAATGACATAGCCTCCTGCAAGAAGGGATAATACCGCAAGCATACTCATGGTTCCAATAGGAGATTCATCTGACGTATCAGCTCCGCCTGCAGTCGTAGAACCGGTATCTTCCTCGTCATCACCATCTCTAATGATAGGATTACCGTATTCATCAACCGGATTACCATTCTCATCATACCCGTAAGTTCCCGGAATAACGGTTGGCGTCGGAGACAGGGAATAGTCAATTGCAGCTGACATAAACTGGTAAACCTGGGATACGATACTGTCTGTAGGCTGCCACTCTCTTCCGTTGTAACGATCCTGACGGAAGAAGATATACATGTTATAGGTACCTGCATTTTTAATGCCGCCTGCTGCTCCGATCTTCCAGGAACTATGTTTATCTTTGTCAGAAGGATTAGATGACATGCTCCAGTATAACGGCACCCATCTGGTATCGCCCTCAACCGGATTACTGTTCTGTGTTCCTGCACCAATTACTGTGAACTCATAGAAGGTGTTTGGATAAAACTCCAGCGGATTTTCCAAACCAGTAACCTTGCTCTCGCTCACTGAGGGATTCACCGGCTGACGCGGAGGTGTTGCTGTAGGCGAAATCGCAGGAGGACGATTGGCTTCATTCATTTTTGCAACAACAGGAGTGGAAATACTTCCGTCTTCTCCCTTTACATAAACATAAATATCAATGGGATGATCCGGATCCAGATCATTGGCAAATACGGTAAAATTTTTATTTGCAGCTACCGGAATGCCAGTCGCTGAGAAATCAATCTCCGGTACCTTGCTGGAAGCAGATGTAGACTCACCAGAACGTACGGACCATCCCCAATAATAGCTTCCTGCCTTATCAGATACACAAACAACATTTGCAGAGTTATGGCCTGTCCAGCCTGTACCGGCGGATACCCCTGTTACTTTCGGAGGTCGTGCCGTTACATTCATATCAACGGAGGATACTGCAGTATTTCCTTCTGCATCCTTAACGCAGATATATACGCTCACTGCATCGGAACCCACTTCTTCTTTTTCTGTTCTTGAAAATGTATGGTCAAATTTAAATTCCGTATTTGCTTTTACTCCGCCTTTCAGTGTCTGATTAGCAGCAATAATCTCCTTTGCTGTTGGGGCTTTTGATCCTTTCTTTACAATTTTAATATAGGCTTCTCCAGCCTTCGTAGAAATCCCACAAACTTCCACACGATTCGTGCTCAGCCACTTCGGGTCATTTTTCAATGTTAATTCCAATTTTTCCACAGGCGGCACCTCTGTAGACTTCAAAGCACCTGTTTCATCAAAAGCAAATTTGCTGTCTTCATACGTAAACTGCCCTAAAGCCCCTGCCAGGATTTCCTCCGGTTTCTTTCCTTCTTCTTCATAGGAAATTACAACTGCCGGGATTCCAGCTGCAGGATTAACCAGTTTTAAGCCGATGGAAGAACCGGATAAAGGTGCAAAAACATTTACCACTGCCGTTAAATCCGGATTGGTTTCATCAGCTGTGTTATTCAGGGTAATGTTATCCAAACCTGCAGCACCTGTATTTTGGCTGATGTTCACGTTTCCTCCAACATATATGGTAGACTCGCTGTAAATTGCTCCGCCCTGTCCCAAAGCTGCATTTCCTGTAATGCTGCCGCCGGAAATGCTCACCGTACCAGAGGTACAATTTACTGCACCGCCGTTTCCGCTTGTTGTATTTCCTGTCAATACAACATTCACAAGACCAAGCCATCCTTCTTCTGTTACAGAGACAATGGAACCGGAAGAAGTGCTTCCGTCTCCCTTTCCGTTAATAGCAAGGGTACCAAAAACGTCATTGCCATCGTTACTAACGTCACTGTATCCAAGCTGAAGGTTACCGCCCTTCACCTCGATCATATTGCCTGTATATCCGGCTTTTCTGGTAATATTGATCGTCTTGCCTACAGGGGCAGCGATCACAATATTCTTGCCTGCAGGGACAGAAATCACGGAATTGCCGTCGATCTCCATGTCCTCATTTATGTAAATAATGTCTGCCTTTTCGCCAGGGCCAGGCACAGCCTGGGAAGCGATAATTGCTTCCGTTAAGGTAGCATAGGACTTATTTCCCATAACAAAGGCACCTGTGGGCACTTCTGTAGGTGACGGTACGGGCGTCTGTGTCGGCTCTGCCGGAAGGCTTATTTCCGGAGTTACAGAAGGTGTCTCTATCGGTGTCTCCGTAGGAGACACAGCAGGTGTGTCTGTAGGCTCTGCAGCAGGTGTGTCCGTAGGTTCCGCTTCCGGTGTCTCCGTAGGAGGCACAGCAGGTGGTGTATCTGTGGGATCCGCTTCCGGTGTCTCCGCAGGCTCTGACGGCGTATCTGTAGGATCTGACGACGGCTCAGATTCCGAAGCCTCAGGTATGGATTCCTCCAAAGCTCCTTCTCCTCCGTCAAAAACCGCAGCCTGTTCTGCATCTATAGATAATGTGCTGACATCTTCTGCAGCATAAGCAGCAGCCGGTGCCAGACTCACTGTCAAAGCTCCTGATAAAAGCAATGCAAGTACTTGTTTTTTTCTCATTTTAAATCCTCCCCGTAAAACGAGCATTAAAAAGTTTTTCGAAATATAGAATCAGTATAGCACAAATCCTGCAAAAAAGTCAAACCTTCCTGGATTCTTCTTACAGCTCATTCATATTCAGATAAAATGTTTCCTTTTCCGTAACAATGATCTGCGGAAATATATCGGTAGGTTCTGTGGGCACTTCAGGCAGAATCTGGAAATCAAATGCCACTGCCACACGCTCCAAAAAAGGATATTTTTCCAGAAAACGGTCATAAAAACCGCCTCCGTACCCAACCCTGTGATTATCCCTGTCAAATGCAACCCCCGGCATAATCATAAGGGCCTCATTCCATTCCACCCTTTCTCCTTCTTCCGGTTCGGGAATGCCATAATATCCGGGCTTTAACTGTCCGAAATCTTTCAGGCGGTAAAACACCATATCCTGACCGGCCACCTTCGGGACTGCCACTTCCTTCCCGGCGTTCCACGCTTCTTCTATAAGATACCTCGTGATCACCTCATGGTTGTAATCTGCATATGCCAGGATCCGCTGTGCTTTCTTAAATGCAGGAAGGGAAATCACTCGTTTGGTGATATCCTTGCTCCACGCCTGGATCTCCCTATCTGTACACTCTTTTCTTGCAGCAAAAATTTTTTTCCTAATGTCTTTCTTTGTTTCCATATTTTTCTCCCAGATTCGTTATGCTTCCATCCTCTTCCTGAATACTGACGTTATCAAGCTGTGCCCGGACGTTCTTCCGGATATCGGCAATAAATTCCCTGCGAAGGGCAGCCTGTTCTTTCTTTTCTTCTTCTGTCAGTCCTGCGCTCTTGGATTTACGGGCAAGAGCATTAATCCTTTCAATCTTCCCATTCTCCATTTTTTCTTCCTGCTCCTTATAATAGCTTCTCTATATAGTCAATAAGATAAAATTCCTCTTTTGCCTGGGCAACAAAAAGCGTACCATACCTGCGGCCCTCGGCAATTTTATGAATCACATGGAAGTCTTCCCCATTGGCGATCACCATATCAGTCCCTGCTGCCGTTGCAATCTCTGCAGCCGTCAGCTTCGTAGCCATGCCCCCTGTGCCAACCTTGCTTCCTGTTGACGCCTTTCCCATATGGAGAAGGTGTTCATCCAAAGCTTCCACCACATCAATAAACCTGGCGTCCGGATGTTGATTAGGGTCATCCGTAAATAATCCGTCTATATCAGAAAGAAGGATCAAAAGATCCGCCCCGATAAGTGCAGCTACCACAGCAGAGAGCGTATCATTATCGCCAAACTGAATCTCGTATGTAGATACAGAGTCATTCTCATTTACAATGGGAATGGCTCCGACCTTCAAAAGCTCCTCAAAGGTATTCTTTGCATTTTTTCTGTTCAGGTTATTTACCATTGTATTTTTCGTCATAAGAATCTGTGCTGCCGTCTGATTATATTCTGCAAAAAGCTTCTGATAGATCATCATCAGCCTTGCCTGCCCCACAGCGGCACATGCCTGCTTTTTTTCCAGCTCTGCAGGCTTGCCTTCCAGTCCAAGGGCTGCCGCACCCACGCCGATGGCTCCTGAGGATACCAGTACAATGTCCTTCCCCTGGTTATGCAGGTCACTGATCTCCCTTACCAGAACCTCCAGTTTCCGAAGGTTCAGCCTTCCTGTTTCCGCATGGGTCAATGAGGAAGTACCTATTTTAATTACAATTCTCTTTTTATCTTTTAGTCGTTCACGATAGTCCATGATTTTTTGCCACTCCATTATTTTCTTCACTCGAACTATCTTACAACATTTTTTTTCGTTCGTCTATTCTTTTCCGAAATTTTCTCAGTACGTCTCATACCTAGCTGGAATAATTTTCCAGAAAGCTGTAAAGCTCCTGCTGATCCTTTAAATATTTTCCGCTCCGTATTTCCTCCTGAAGCCCTTTCGGAAGAGTTTCTATACGAATACAGGTATTTTCAAAAATTGTCTTTTTATCAGAAAGGCACACCTGCACATAGCCCTCCTGTTCTGTAAGATAATAAATTCCATAACCTTTTTCTTCCCTGCTTCCGTTCGCCATAACAGCAGCTCCTGGAAGCTCTGTCTCCCCAAATACCAATTTGGAAGAATCTCCCTCCTCTGCCCGGGCGCCCTGTTTTGTTTTCGCATTCTCCATCAGCCAGATACGGTCTCGCATATCTGCCAGACGATAGGTTTCATAATATCCGAAAGTCAAAAGTCCCAGAAATAAAATAACACTGATACTATAGAAAAATTTTCGCATTGGTACACGCTCCTTTGCAGCTAAAAGCTGCGGTTCTTTTCTATAGTATCAGCGTTCATCATTACTTTATACGGAAATCCTACTGGTAAGTTACGGAAGCAGCTTTATCATTTAAAACGATCCCTACCCATGTCTTTCCTTTATTTAACTGGATTTCCTGACCATTGGAATCATAATAACGGGTGATTCCCCACTCAGAATCCTTTTCCCAGCGAATGTCTATGGCTTTTCCCCTGGTAATATATTTCCCGGCTCCGCCGGATGTCACATTGATATTTAAGTATCCGTTCTCATCGTATGCACGGTAATCGGAATACTGTAAAATAATATTATCAACGGAAAGCTGCTCCTTTGTTAATTCATCCACCTGAGGGCCGCCAAACTGAAAACGATTGTATTTCTTTGTATTTCCATCATATTCAAACCACGGGCGGTTATCCCCATAGCAGTCCAGATGCACAATATTCGCAGCGCTTCCTCCTTCTAAGAGGTTCTCCTGTCCCTCCTGCACAAACTGATAATGTCCTGTATACCCGTCCTTATATTCCTTACGGTATTCAAAGGACTGGATTCCCTGTGCAAGGGTGGCACCGCTTGCATAAGCATTGTGGGGCGCCTGCCTGTCCGTTGTACGGAAATACACGCTTCCATCCAGATTCAGGCCGTTAAGGTTATCCACCAGGTGCTGATCCAGATAAGGCAGTGCATAAGCAGCCTGTCCGAAATGGGAGTAAACCGCATCAAATTCATTTGCATAAAACAGATAATAATCACGGCAGCTCCGAACAGACCCAATCTTCTCCAGGGAGTCATAATTCTCAAAAATTCCCATAAGCCTTGTCATATTTCCCTCCACAGGAGCCTCGTAGACAACGCCTGCATTGCCGATTCCGCTTTGGGGGCAGGCTGTCTGGCTGTTTCCAAGCATCACTGCCACTGGCCTTCTTCTTCCAAAGGAAGCCAAAACCTGTTCTCCTGTAAGATAGCTTTGTACTGTCTCCTGGGTCCCTTCCCCTTGATCCGCAGGCTCCATCTGTACCAGAGACTGCTCCTGTGCAAAAACAGCAAAAGAACCGGATATACTGCTTCCTATCAATGCTGCTGCCAATATAATTCCAAAATGTCTTTTTCTCATAAGTACCTCCTATGTGATTGTTGTTCTGCTCCAGTGTAAACCATAGTTGTCCTTATCGTGTAATCCCCAGTTCCTCCAATGCATCAGACTGCTTCTTTTCCATAACGGCAGCCTCATCCCTTGTCATATGGTCATATCCTAAAAGGTGGAGCATACTGTGAGCCACAAGAAAGCAGAATTCCCGTTTTACGCTGTGCCCGTATTCCTTTGCCTGTGCTGCTGCCTTTTCTGCAGAAATCATAATGTCTCCCAAAAGGAGCTCGTCTGTATCCAGGTCAAAATAGGAATCCTCGCCCTCCACCACACTGTAATCCCCAGGCGACTCAAAGGGGATCATGGGAAAGGACAGTACATCCGTAGGAGCCAGGATGTTGCGAAACTCCGTATTTACCCGCTTAATCTCCTCATTATCTGTCAATACCAGATTTACCGATGCTTCATAAGGGCACTGCTCCATGCTTAGCACCTTTTCTGCCACCGCTCTTGCAAGGCTTGCACAGTCAATTCCAAGGTCCAGGTCTGTTTCACATTCAAACTGTAATGTCATGGGTTCTCCTTACTGCGGCGGCTATTACGTCTTGGGGCAGCTGCCGACTTTGGCTTTTTCTCATAGGTTTCATATGCCTGCACGATCTGCTGAACCAGGGGATGACGCACAACATCTTTGCTGGTAAGCTGGCAGAATCCAATATCATCAATCTTTTTAAGAACTTTCAGGGCTACGTCCAGACCAGACACAGCGTCTCTTGGAAGATCCTTCTGAGAAGCATCTCCCGTAATGATCACCTTTGAACCAAAGCCAATACGGGTCAGGAACATTTTCATCTGGGCAGGGGTGGTATTCTGCGCCTCATCCAGAATGATAAAGGCATTATCCAGGGTACGTCCGCGCATATAGGCAAGAGGCGCAACCTCAATCAACCCTCTCTCCATATTCTTTGCAAAGCTGTCTGCCCCCATGATCTGATAAAGAGCATCATAAAGAGGCCGCAGATAGGGGTCTACCTTGCTCTGCAGATCCCCGGGCAAAAATCCCAGCTTCTCTCCGGCCTCAATAGCCGGTCTTGTAAGAATGATCCTGCTCACTTCCTCATTTCGAAAAGCCGTAACTGCCATAGCCATGGCAAGATAGGTTTTTCCGGTTCCGGCGGGTCCTACGCCGAATACGATCATCTTCTTGCGGATTTCTTCCACATACGCTTTCTGTCCAAGGGTCTTGGGCTTAATTGGCCTGCCCTGGATCGTATTGCAGATAAAATCTTTATCAATCTCCGTGAGCACCTGGCTCTGCTGCTCAAGCGCCAGGGAAAGGGCGTAATTCACATTTTGCTTTGTAATGGTGTTGCCCCTTTTTGCAAGGGTGATCAATTCTTCTATCAGTTTCTTCGCCTGAGATGCGCTCTGCTCAGCTCCAAGAATCTTTAAAGCTCCGTCCCTGGAAATAAGGGTAACATTTAATGTCCGCTCAATCAGTTTCAAATGCTCATCAAACTGACCAAAAACATTTCCTTCCAGGCTGGCAGGCACATCGGCGTGCAGTTCCATAATGTTAGCCATTCTCTGATGTCCTTTCTTGTTTTTCTTGTTTTTCTATGCAGGTATCTCCGGCTCCCGAAAAAGTATCATGGAAAACCACAGGATGGTATTCCCACCCAGGTTATATTCCATGGATTCATGTTCCACAATCTCATTTGCCACAACGCCATGGCTTTCCAGACAGGGATGCATGCGGTCCGGATGCCGGCACGGCTTCCCTTCCTCATAAGTGCAATGCTCACAGATATCGCAGGATTCTGCAGAAAGAATGTAGATTTCATATCCTTCCTCCTTCAGATAATTTCCTACTTCTGTAGTCAGATCCTCATGCGCCTGCCTTGTGGAAAGCAGTTCATTCATATTCAGAACGTCCGAAACCTCAGCTACACTGGAGAAAAAAACAGCATTTGTGTAGCTTTTGATCTTCCCCTCACATTCTTCCAGCGTTCCCACTGCTGGGGGGCACGCCCAGGTAGAACCATAGCGCTTGCACTCTGTCTGGCAAATGATGCGTACACGCTCCCTGGCAAATATATCCCGGGTATCCAGAAGCCGATATTCAAAAATAGGATACTTTGAAATAAATTCCTCAAATCTTTCTATATTCATGCCTATGCTACCTCAACTCTTTTGTACTCTATATTGTACGATACCAGGATCTAAAGGTCTAAAACCACATGAGCCTGCTTATAGGCGGGTGCTTTTGCCCCCAGCATCATTGGAGATCCTCCCCCATCTCCACAGGGGTTTCTTTTCCCGTTTTTTCTATTACAGTCAGGCGTCCCCTGGCAACGCAGGATTTATAATCTGTTTCTATTTTAACATTATTTGCAGAGATTTGAAGCCCCTTTTCTATTAAATTTTTTTCATATTCCTGAAGCTCCTCTGCAGCAATGGCTTTTGCCTCTTCTCTGGAATAAACTGCCTCTACCTTCTGCATTTCCTCAGAAACCATTTTCCCCCAGAAAACAGGCAGAGTGAAATTTTCCGTAATCCGCAGGGGGGTTTCCTTAAGGCTTCTGTTCCATCCGTCTTTTTTCTTCTTTCCTGTGGAAAAAATCCAATTGCCAATACGAAGCTGATAATCTGCCCTAATATCCCCTGTGGGGATCTCCTTGCTGTAATTCAGGGGAAACTCCTTATAATATGCCAGCTGATGCTCTACATAAATATCTGCATCTCCATGAACATATTCATAACGTACCACTTCCTGGCTGTCATTTAGAATCTCCAGACGGCCCAATACCAGAACATCCCCTTTTTTGCATGTATCTCCCTGCTTTACAAGGGGAATACCTCTGCGGGTAACAATTTTTACGATAATTCCATCCACATCTGCGCTGAGACTGCAGGGTGCTTCTTCTTCCTTTTCTGATTCCTTTTGGATTTCCTCTTCCTGTATCGTCAGAATCAGGCGCGTCCCCTCGATCCGCGCAGATACCCAGGTAATTTCCGGATACTGACGCCGAATGGCAGCCGCCAGATTGCTGCAGTTAATCTTTCCTCTTGCAATCCCATGAACGATCCCCTGCTCCTCAAGAAATCCCAGGATTTCCGGTGTGGTATTTTTTAGATTTCCTTCTATATGGATATTCCATATTCTTCCGGATAGTATTACCATAAGGCAAAAACAAAGCACGATTCCTGCAAAAAAAGCCTTTCTTTTTTTACTGCGTAAAAAAAAGAAGGGCATCCCTCGTTTTTCCAACACGTGAATATGTACCCCGGTCTTACTTCGAATGGGACGAAGACGAAAAAAATCCCGTACAGACATTACACATACCATTTCCTCTTCTCCCCGCCGGCATATTTTTCTGATGGAAATTCCCCTGGTACGGCAAAGATTTAAGAAACGCTCACACTGATCTCCGCATATAAAAAGCTGTACATATCCGGAAAGAAATTTCAAGAATCTCTCCATAGGCCCTCCCTCCTACTGTTCCAGGGAAATTCTGGAAATACAGCCCCTTACCTGCATTTCTTCTCTGGTAAAACAGGGGATTTCCAAACGCTTTCCGCAAATCGTCAGTTTTCCCCTATATGTCAGGACAATAATTTCTTCCCTGGTATAGCGTAGAATACCGCGGTAGTTTTCGATTACTGCCAGATTTTTCCCTGTGACAGTGAGAATGGCATCACGATATGCCAAATCTCCCGGCACTTCCAGCGCATTAACCAGCATATCCCTATATTGACCGTTTTTTTTCATAAAAAAATCCCCGCGGCTTTTATTCCTAATCTATGCCGCAGGAATCTCTCTTATGTATGTCCCATAAACGAAACACACTTCATGTTCTTTATCTCAATACTTTATACGATCAGCCCCTGCTCCAGAAAAAGAGCCGATACGCAAGCCTCATAGCTGGTGAAATTCTGGGCTTTTTTTATCTTTTTTCCATATTTCCCTGCATTGGAAAAGCTCCCAAGAAAATAACTCCACAGTTCCTTCATGCGGAACAGCACATTCCGCTCATCCTTAAGGAGTTCCTTATAATCTTCATAAATTTTATCGTGGAATTTGCGGAAATCTTCTTTCTGCATTTTCTTTCCGTCACGGATTTCTCCAACCAATCCTGGGTTCCCGACCAGCCCTCTGCCATACATAAAGATCTCCGTCTCAGGAAAACGCTCCGCAATCCCATCATAGCTCTGTTTGCTGAACAGATCACCATTATAGCAAAGAGGAACTTTCATAATATCCAATGCCGTCAAAAAGGAATCCAGGCGTAAAGGCCCCTTATAATAATCCTTTTGGATCCTTGGATGGATGATCAATTCCACCAAAGGGTATCGGCCAAAAATCTCAAGCAAAAGCCCCCAGTCTTCCTCATCAATGGTCCCGATACGGGTTTTGACAGAAAGCTGCATTTTCTCTTTTTCCAGCTCTTCCGTAATCCTGTCCAGAAACTTTTCCAAAAGATAGGGTTCGTTTAAAAATCCGGAGCCCTTTCCTTTGGCTGTTACAGTACCAGAAGGGCAGCCAAGGTTCAGGTTCAGCTCCTTGTGTCCATATTCCTTTAAAAGTCTGGCTGTCTGCATAAAATCTGCAGCATTGTTTGTAAGAATCTGCGGGACAACCGGCAGCCCCTGATTAGTATCAGGAGAAACCTCCCGTATTTCCTTGGCGCTTAAGCGCTTATCCGATTTTGCAGAAATAAAGGGCGTAAAATACTTGTCCATCGGATGGAAAAACTGATGATAGGCATTTCGAAAAATATAGTTCGTAATCCCCTCCATGGGAGCCATGTAGTCTTTCATCATATGCGCTGGCTTCATCAATCTTTAATGATCAAAGCCATAAATACCAGATCTTCGTCTCCGGAGTTGGAAAGAGCATGACCTTTCCCATCAGGAGTTACTGTTTTTTCTCCTGCCTTTACCATGCGCAGTTCTCCGTTATCACTGTAGATTCCTGAGCCGGAAAGGATATAATAGATTTCACTTTCTCCATGGTGCTCATGGTAGCCAAGGGAACACCCCGGTTCTATGGTTACCTGGGCATAAAGCCTGCATTTGCCTTTCATCTCCGGCTCTTCCAGGATATGCTTGATGATCACATGGCCATTTCCTCCGCACATATTCTCAATTCGTTCTGTTTTCATATTTGCCTCCTTCATGACAGATTGCCCTATTTTTCATTTTCAAGATCATTATATCTTAAAAATTTTTTACTGTACAGAAAAATCAATCCATTTGTCTTTCCCGGAACTCTTTGCTGCATACAAAGCGCTGTCTGCCCTGGCAATGCAGCTGATCCAGTCTTTCTCATCCCCTTTTTCCATAGAAGGGATTTCTGTAAACAGACCGATACTGATAGTAATGCTTCGCGGCTCTCGTTCCGATGGCCCAATGATCAAAGCCCTTATGATCTTATTAAACTTCTCCGCTTTTTCCCTGGCCGTTTCATGGTCAAGATTCGTCCCTACATAAAGAAATTCCTCTCCGCCATAGCGGATGAGATATTCCTGTTCCTGATCCAGTTCCTGCAAAAGACGCCATGTCATTCTGCGCAGACATTCATCTCCCTGCTGATGGCCATATGTATCATTATACCGTTTAAAAAAATCAATATCAATCATCATGACAGTCAGGACTTTCTGATTCTCGCTGCATTCCTGATATATCTGATCCATTTTCTCATTAAGAAACCTTCTGTTATAAAGCCCTGTAAGGGAATCACGCATTGCTACCTCGTTAAGGATCCTGTTCTTTTCCATCATTTCCTGTTCGATCAAATATCGTTTCCGATCAATTGCGTAATGATATACCGCAATAAAAAGAGACATAAGGGTCATGATAACTGTGTTAACTTTTACACCATGCAGCCTGGTTGCGTCACTTTGGAATACCGGAACGGCCAGCAACAGAAACAGCTGCACAAACAGAAAAGACGCAGCAGCCTGCCATGGCGTCATATGCACCAATACCGAAATGGTAAAAACCATGATAAGGTAAACCGCTACATTATCCGATACCCTCTGGTCATAAGCAGTAATGCAGGCTCCCCACCATATCAGAAGAAACCCATAAAAAGCCTGCAGCCTGACTGTAAATTTTGCAGACGCAGGCAGACGCTTCTTCAGATATCTGCGCATAAGCAGCCCAATGGCAGATACCAGTATCAAAAACAGATAAAATGCCGAATAGACTCTGCTTGGAATCGTATGCAGCTTTCCTTTCGTATAAATAAGCGCATACAACAAATTATAAATTTGTATGCCAATAATAGCCCAAAGCAAATAACCGTAATATCGGAGTATACGTTTTGCAACCGTCAGGATGTATTTGCTCTCCTGCTCATCCGACATACCGCCAAACAATTTATCTCTTATTTCTGACAGCATACAACTTACCAATCCTTTCTATCAAGATCACTGAACTTATTTATGATAAGGCTCATGATGCAGTATCCGGTAACCTCTGTAAATCTGTTCCAAAAGAATCATCTGCATCAGCTGATGAGGAAATGTCATTTTGGAAAAGCTCAATTTATAGTCAGCCCTTGCAAGAATCCGGTCGCTAAGTCCTAAAGATCCCCCAATGACAAAAGCCACGGAGCTTCTTCCTGTAAGCCCAAGCCTTCCCAGCATTTCAGAAAGCTCCAAAGAATCCAGCATTTTTCCATCAATGGCAAGGGCGATCACATAGTCCTGTTCACGGATATGCTTCATAAGCCGCTCTCCTTCCATTTCCCTGATCTGGCGATTATAAGCTTCTGACGCCCCATCCGGTGTCTTTTCATCAGCAACCTGGCAAAAGGTCAGTCTGCAGTATCGGCCAAGTCGCTTGGCATACTCGCTGATTCCATCATTCAGATATTTTTCCTTAATTTTCCCTACTGATAAAATACGGATTTCCATAAAAGCGATCATTTCCTTATATTTTTAATATTCCAGATAATATTCCCGGCGTGCAGCTTCGCTGACTTCTCCATTTGCAGCCTTCAAAATGGCATAAAACTCATGATACCCCTCCGGCATGGAAATCGGACTCTGGTACTCTGTACTGTCTACTGTCGACATTTCATCAAATGCGTAATACGCAACACACCCGTCCGGAACCGTCAGCTCTATCTTGGTTCTCTTATCATAATTGCCGTCCTCTGGATAGATTTTTGGCGGATCCGGTACTCCATGAAACAGGATGTATTCCCATTCTTCCACATCACTGGATATTCCAAGCTCATTTACGGCCATTGCCTTTAAGGTAGTGCTTCCCTCCGGAAGAGAAATAGTTCCGGAATAGACAAGGCTTTTTTCTGTAGGATTTTTTCCATCCATAGTATAATAGATAGTTTTCCCTTCCGCAGTCAGATCCACAGTCTGCTTTGTAGTATAGGTTCCGGATAACAGGCTGGCTTTCGGCGCATCAGCTATATATTTGCTGCAGGCTTCAAGAACTTCCGGACTTGAACACGCTCTTAACAGCTCTTTAATTTCCCTGGTACGATTCTCATTACTTAACAGACGCAGAATCATCCGATAAGCAGGAATACTGTCCGGAAACTGCTTAACCACAGGCTGAAGCACCAAAATAGCAGAAGAAAAGTCTCCCTCCGCTTCCAGGATCTTAGCACGGAGAAGGTTGGCTCGCAGGTGGCTGGGCTTTTTATCCAGTGCCTCTTCCGCCAGAGAAAGAGCTTTTCCATATTCACCATTCCTGTAGGCCTGATCTGCACGCTGATAAAGCGCAGAAAAAGTATGGAGCTGCCTGAATGCAAACATTCCCAGCACCAATATAAAAACACAAAAAATCAGACCTTTCCTTCTGCGGCCCAAAAGCTTAGAAAGATGCCTTTTTTTTACAGACGCTCCCAAAGCCAGCGGTTCTTTATGCATGTCAGAAAGATTCTTTTTAGGATCTTCCAATTTCTTTTTTTCCATAAGTGTTTCAACAGAATTAAATTCCTTTACCCAGGGAATCTCCGTGAGACACTGATCACAATACAGTGACCCCTCCTTCACTTCTGAATGGCACTTGGGACATTTCACAGGAAGCACTTCCTTCCATCTAAATATAAAGCTCCAAACCTACAAATGCTCTTCCATATAATTCTGGAATTCTTCCATTGTCATTAATACCTTCCTTGGCTTCGTCCCCTCTTCCGGTCCGACAACCCCGGCATCGCAAAGCTGGTCCATAATACGGGCAGCTCTGTTAAATCCTATCTTAAACATCCTCTGAAGCATTCCGATGGATGCCTTTTCCTTTTCAATGATGAATTTTCCTGCTTCTTCAAAGTGAATATCACGGTCATCACTGCCGCCCCCTGCCCCGGGCAAGCTGACGGTATTCATCTGCTGCTCTATTTTTGTATCATACTCCACTCCCGGATTCTTATCAGATAAAAATTCCACAACACTGCTTACTTCTTCATCAGAAACAAAAGCACCCTGGAGACGGGCCGGCTTCTGATATCCCTGAGGATAAAAGAGCATGTCCCCTTTTCCAAGCAGCTTCTCAGCTCCATTCATATCCAGTATGGTTCTGGAATCCACGCCGGAAGATACGGAAAATGCAATACGGGAGGGCATATTAGCCTTGATCAGTCCAGTAATGACATTTACGGAAGGACGCTGGGTAGCAATAATCAAATGGATGCCAGCAGCACGGGCAAGCTGTGCCAGACGGCAAATGGCATCTTCCACTTCCCCCGGGGCAACCATCATAAGATCTGCAAGCTCGTCTACGATGATTACGATCTGGGGCATCTTTGCCGGGCGCACCTCTCCTTCCGGAATCCGCATATTTTCAACTTTTTTATTATATTCCTCCAGATTGCGGACACTGTATTCCGCAAAGGTATTGTAACGTGAAGTCATTTCAGAAACTGCCCAGTTCAATGCCCCTGCCGCCTTCTTAGGGTCTGTAACCACAGGAATGAACAAATGGGGAATTCCATTATAAACGCTTAATTCCACCACCTTGGGGTCGATCATGATCATCTTAACCTCCTCTGGCTTGGCTTTATAGAGGATGCTGATGATCAGCGTGTTAATGCAGACGGATTTACCGGAACCGGTTGCACCCGCGATCAGAAGGTGGGGCATTTTGGCAATATCCGTTACTACCGGTTTGCCTGCAATATCCTTTCCCGCAGCAAAAGCCAATTTGGATTTCGCCTCCTGGAACTCCCTGGACTGCAAAAGGTCACGAAGCATAACCGCAGTATTTTCTTTATTAGGAACCTCAATTCCAACGGCAGCTTTCCCCGGAATAGGAGCCTCAATACGAATATCCGGAGTAGCAAGGTTCAATTTAATGTCATCCGCAAGACCTACAATTTTGCTGACCTTTACCCCCATCTCAGGCTGAAGCTCATATCTTGTAACCGTAGGACCGCAGCTTACATTGGTTACCGTAACATTTACGCCGAAATTGTGAAGGGTATCCTGAAGCTTCTGGGCTGTTTTACGCAGATATTCATCCGAATCCCCCTGAGATCTGCCGTCTCCCCGTTTCAAAAGCTTCAGAGGGGGAAAATGGTAAACCTTCGGTACAGCAGGCTGCTGGCTGTTGATTTCATGGTCAATATTCCTGATCCCATCCTCAATCTCACTTTGGGAGGATTTTGGGTTTCTGGAAGGCTTGTTCACCTTCTCCTCCTGAAAAGGGGGCACGGCATCCTCCTGGATAGGCACCTTAGCAGCAGGCTCTTTCTCGTCCAAAAGCTCCTCTTCCTGTTCTGCCGGCTGAGAACGATGAATCTCAAAATCCACTTGCTCCTGTCTGGGTTTCACAATATCCTTTTTCTCCCTTGTATTTCTGGCTGCTTTCCCTTTCTTTTTTGCGGAATGGGTCAGATCAGTCCCTTCCAGAAATCCATGGGAGTTCTCCTCATCTTCATCTTCCTGCGCCAGGGCTTCCTCCAATTCCCGCAGGCGCTCTGCCTGGCGTTCCTCTTTCAGCCTGCGGCGCTCCAAAGCCCGAAGCTCTTTCTTTCGTTCTCTTTCCGGCCTGCCTTCTGCGATCCGGTTTTGTCCGCCTTTTATCATATTAACAAAAAACACTCCAACCCCTTCCAAAAATTCAAAGAAGGAACGCTGGGTAATCAATATCAGACAGACCAGCAATACCAGGATCACGATCACATATCCGCCCCAGACGCCAAAAGCAGAGGTTGTGGAAATACAGATCGCACCTCCAACAAGCCCGCCCCCTGTTCTGTAATCTGAGCTGATGGCATAATAATCCATTAATGTAGTACTCTTCATATAGCCTTCTGTAATAAGCTGTACAAACCCGCACAAAAAGATAAAAAAAACAACAGATGCTAAAATCTTTTTGTAAGCAAGGGGATTGTTTTTGTTGGAAATCAGAAATGCACAGCTCACAAAAAGAAAAACAGGAAATACATATGCCAAAAGTCCTAGCGTACCAAAAGAAAAGGCGCTGATGGCATCTCCCACAAGCCCCCCAAGCCCAAAATTGCTAATCAGCAGGATTATGGCTGCAGCCAATATGATCAGCAGGATTATTTCTGTCTGAAAGCCGCTGGATACAGACTGCTTCTTTGCTGTACGCTTTGATGTTGTTTTACGTTTACCTTTCTGATTTTTTGAAACTGCCATTTTATTGGCTCCCTCCTCATTTTATAACACATAGTCTCCTGCCAGTACGATTATTCCTGCCAGAAAGCAATAATATGCAAAATAGCGAAATTTCATTTTATGTACCAGGCGCAGCAAAAAACGTGCGCAAAAATAGCCCGTCACAGCAGCTGCAAGCATACCAAGCACAAAGTCAAAGCCAAGCTCCGGACTCATGGATGGAGAAGTAAACTCCCCCAATTCCATAAAAAAAGCACCAGCCACTGCCGGGATCGACATTATATAAGAAAACTTTACTGCATAAGTCCGGCTGAATCCAAGGAGCAGCGCCATGGAAATAGTCAGACCGCTTCTGGAAAATCCCGGAAAAACAGAAATCCCCTGGCAGATTCCAAGCCACATTGCGTGATCAAAGGAAACTTCCCTTGCGGATTTTGTCCCACCTGCTTTTCCCATATCTGTTACCAGAAGAATAATCCCTGTGATCAGCATTCCGATTCCCGGTATCAAAGGTGTAAGTGCACTTCTTACAACCAAACGCCTGCAGGTATATCCTATGGCAGCCGTCGGAATCAAAGAAATCATGATCAGCACTGCAAATTTGCGGTAACTGCTGGTGATGATCCTGGTATAATGAAGCTGTTCCCCTGTCTTTCTGTTATGAATATATAAATTCAGATTCCCTATGAGATCTGCCATAATTCCCAGAAATTCAAGACAGAGCCTCCGAATATCCTTACGGAATGCCATATAAACAGCAAGAAGGGTGCCGAGATGAAGCATTGCCTCAAAAAGAACTCCTGAGCTTCTGGAAATCCCCCATAATTTTTCTAAAGCAGCTCCATGCCCAAAACTGCTGACAGGAAGAAATTCCGTAATTCCCTGAACAATTCCCAAAATAATTGCAAAAAAAGCTGACATAATCTTTTCCTTTTCCTAAGTTCCCGAAAAATCCTATGCGGATTTTTCGATGGATTTTAATGGAAACTGACCCATTATCGCAAACATTATAACACAGATTGAAAAAAGATACAATAAAATCCCTGCACAGTTTAAAACTGCGCAGGGATTTTTCTTTTTCTTATATGGTAAAAGCAGTCCGATTATTTGGAAACTTTCGGCAGTCTCTCATCAATCATATTCATAAGATGATCTGTGCATTTGAGAGGTGCTACCAGTGCTGCATCTTCTACAGCCACAAGTTTTGCATCTTTGCACTCCAGAACACCGCCGTAAATCTCACCCATTTCCGCATAGCGGTAAACAGGAAGAACTTCATTCATTTCATCAGAAATGTCTTCTACGTCATCGAATGGCATTTCGATTTCATATACATGAGCCAGCTCTGCCGCAACTTCCCAGTTGTTAAACACCACATCTTCTTCAATGGCCTGCTCTACCGGCTGAAGTCTGCGCTCAGTATTGGTAAAGGTACCGTATGTAGATGCAAATCCTGTTCCAGGAATTACAACGTCTGCCATCTTAGCTGTTTCTGTCATATGGGTATCGCAAACCATAAGGAATACAAGCTCTTTCAGTGCATCCCCAGGAACGTCCTCACCGAATACCAGAAGTGCTTTTACGCCTTCCATAGCCTCGGCGCCTGCTGTTACACCCAGGTCGATCAGACCCTGGCTATTATTCTTAGCCTTCAGCATCAGGATACCGTCACGGGCTTTGCCGATGTGTCCGGATACCAATGCGATATCGGAAAGAAGCACTGCAGCCTCTGTAGTGATCACATTCTGCTGGAATACGATCATTGCTTTCTTTGCATTTGCATAAGCTTCAGCAACTGCCTTCACTTCAGCGCAAACCTCAGCGCCTTCCACGGAAGCCTTGAATGCATCGTAGCCTTCCATGCCGCAGCCTTTGCCCATATCTGTCAGAGCCTTTGCAACGCCCTTGAAAAATGCAAGGCTGTTGCTTGTGGTGATGGTCTTATATGCAAAGCTCATATGATCCTGCTCATATCCTTCCGGATTAACCAGAATGACTTTTGCACCGTTCTTAGCAGCCTGTTTCAGTTTCAGACGGATTACCTGGTTTTCTTTTGCAATAAAGCCTGCACAAAGGATCACTTCTGCAGAAAGCAGCTCATCAATTGTATTGGGAGAGGCGTTTACGCCCAGAACTTTTTCAAGTCCGCTTTCTCTGTTATTGAAGCAAAGTGTCTTAGCGCCGATCTCATCAGCAAATTTCTTGATCACATAAGCTTCCTCATTAGTGTATCTGTCAGAGATCGCTACGGCAACTGCATCCTTGCCGTATTTTGCTGCAAGGGCTTCCGCTTTTTTCGCAACCAGGACAAATGCCTCATGATAATCAACTTCTGTCAATTCGCCGTTCTTTCTTGCCATTGGGTCAAGGATCTTATCTTCCAGTACCGCACAGTCAAAACCGAATTTGCCGCGGCCGCAAAGCAGGCCTTTGTTAACAGCACCTTCTTTATCCGGAACAGATTTCACCAGCATATCGCCATAGGTTTCCAGATGAACGGAACAGCCGACGGAACAATGTGCACAGGTAGTATCTGTTGCTTCTGTTGCAAGCGGTACGGATTTTTCAAGAGACAGCCTTTCCTGAAGAGCGCCTGTCGGGCAAACGCTTACACACTGACCGCAGGAAATACATCCTGTTTCAGACAGCGGCTGCTCCAGAGCCGGTTTAACAACAGTATCAAATCCGCGGTTCACAAGTCCCAGTGCACCTACACCCATAACCTCGTCACAGGCACGGACACAAAGTCCGCAGAGGATACACTTATTGGGATCTCTCAGAATAAACGGATGCTCATCCTTATAATCCACTTCATTGATATCACCTGCAAAACGATCCGGCTCAACGCCATACATATTTGCATAGGAAATCAGCTTACATTCGAAGTAATCCTTACATCCGCACTCCAGACAGCGATGAGCTTCCTCAAGAGCCTGCTCTTCGTCATATCCGAATACTACTTCTGTAAAGTTATCTTTTCTTTCTTCTGCATTAAGCTGTTCCATTGCAGGACGGCACATTCTCTCACGGTCTTCAAAAGTAGCCGGAGTTACGTCCTTCTTTGTTACATAATAGCTGGGCTCATATTTGATCTCCTCACCGCGAAGGTAAGCGTCTACAATATCGCAGCTCTTCTTTGCATCTCCGATAGACTCAACAGCAATGGAAATCTTATCATTACCGCAGTCTCCTCCGGCAAATACGCCTGGAATTGCAGTCATATAAGTATCTTTATCGTAAACAATGCCGCCTTTTCTGGTAAGCTCTACGCCTTCGATTCCGGCTGCATTTACTTTCTGGCCGATTGCCAGGATGACAGTATCTACGTCAATGGTCTTAGTCTCGCCTTCTACAGGAACCGGAGCACGGCGTCCGGATGCATCCGGCTCACCCAGCTTCATAACCTGAAGCACCATCTGGCGGCAGTGGCCGCTCTCATCAGAAATAATTTCCAGAGGATTGGTCAGGTTCAGGAAGATTACGCCTTCCTCCTCTGCCTCTTCAATCTCGATCATATCTGCAGGCATTTCATCCTTGGTTCTTCTGTAGATGTTGTAAACCTTCTTAGCTCCCAGACGTACGGCTGTACGGCATGCATCCATTGCCGTATTTCCGCCGCCTACGATGGCTACGTTTTCCCCAAGGTCGATCTTCTCATTGCGTACAACCTTGCGAAGGAAATCAATACCGCCGATCACGCCCTGTGCGTCCTCGCCCTTGCAGCGAACGCCTGTGGATACCCATGCGCCAATACCGATACATACTGCATCAAAATCTCTCTTAATAGCTTCAAAGGAAATATCCTCGCCGATCTTGGTGTTTGTTACCATGGTAACGCCCATTTTTTCCAAAACAGCAATCTCTTCATCCAGAACTTCTTTTGGAAGACGATATTCTGGAATACCGTAGCGGAGCATACCGCCAAGCTTCGGCATTGCCTCGTAAATGGTAACGTCATGTCCTAACTGGCGAAGGAAATATGCCATGGAGATTCCGTAAGGTCCGCCGCCGATAATGGCAACGTTCTTTCCTGTATCCGGCTCACACTCCGGTACAAAAGGATCTTCTCCAAATTCATCGGTGTCCGCTGCAAATCTCTTAAGGTTTGCAATGGCAACCGGCTCATCCACAAGGCCGCGGCGGCATGCTGTTTCACAAGGATGAGGGCATACCCGTCCGATTGCACCCGGAATCGGGATATTCTCTCTGATCAGTTTAATTGCCTCTTCATACTGACCATTGGCAATCAGGCCTACATAGCCCTGGCAGTCTGTGCCTGCAGGACATGCCAGCATACACGGAGGGCGGCAGTCGCCCTTGTGGTTGGAAAGAAGAAGCTCCAGGTTTGTTTTTCTGGACTCAATAACACGCGGGGTATTAGTACGAATCACCATGTTGGGAGCGATCTCTGTTGCGCAGGCTTTCCAAAGCTTGGGGCTTCCTTCCCACTCAACCATACACAAACCGCATGCGCCGTAAATTTCGGTTCTTTCATCATAGCAAAGAGTGGGAATGAAAATATCATTCTCTCTGCAAACTTCAAGAATTGTCTGTCCCGGAAGTCCGTAGACTTCTTTGCCGTCGATATTTAATCTGAATTTATTCACAGTCTACACCTCCTATTAAACTCTCTTCACTGCACCAAATGCACAGTTTTCTTCACACTTGCCGCACTTGATACATACATTCGGATCAATGGTATGAACCTGTTTCTTATCACCGCTGATGGCATCAACCGGACAATTTCTCTTACACTTGCCGCAGCCTTTACAATCATCTGTGATCTCATAATGAATCAGAGCTTTACAGGATTTTGCCGTACACTTGTGATTATAAATGTGATCTTCATATTCATTGCGGAAATAACGGATCGTGGTAAGTACCGGGTTCGGAGCCGTCTGTCCAAGGCCGCACATAGCACCGTCTTTAATTTTGCCTGCAAGCTCTTCCAGAAGCTCAATATCTCCGTCTTTTCCTTCACCTTTTGTGATTCTTTCAAGAATCTCAAGCATTCTCTTGGTACCGATACGGCAGTAGTTACATTTACCGCAGGATTCCTTCTTGGTGAAATCCAGGAAGAAGCGAGCCATATCTACCATACAGGTATCCTCGTCCATAACGATCATACCACCGGAACCAACGATCGCACCTGTTTTGTTAATGTCTTCATATGTAACAGGAGTATCGATCAGCTGTGCCGGAATACATCCGCCGGACGGACCGCCCATCTGAACAGCCTTGAATTCCTTGTCGTTTTTAATTCCGCCTCCGATATTGTAAATAACCTCACGGAGAGTCATTCCCATCGGTACCTCTACAAGGCCGCCCTTCTTGATCTTACCGGCAAGAGCAAATACCTTGGATCCCTTGGACTTCTCAGCGCCCCTGTCTGCAAAGGCCTGTCCGCCGTTAGCAATGATCCATGCAACATTAGCGTAGGTTTCTACGTTATTGATATTGGTAGGAAGCTTCCAGTAGCCCTTGGCAGCCGGGAACGGAGGTTTCAGACGAGGCATTCCTCGTTCGCCTTCCAGAGATGCGATCAGAGCCGTTTCCTCACCGCATACAAATGCACCTGCACCTGCTTTGATACGAATATCAAAGTTAAAGCCTGTTCCAAACAGATTCTGACCCAGATACCCTCTTTCTCTTGCCTGTGCCATGGCGATCTCCAGACGTGCGATAGCAAGAGGATACTCAGCACGGCAGTAAATGATACCTTCGGTAGCGCCCGCTGCGAAACCGCCGATGATCATACCTTCCAAAAGAGAATGGGGGTCACCTTCCAAAACGGATCGATCCATAAATGCACCCGGGTCACCCTCGTCAGCATTACATACCATGTATTTCTGTGCGCCTTTGTTAGACTTAATGGCATTCCACTTAAACCAAGTAGGGAATCCTGCGCCGCCTCGTCCGCGAAGGCCGGATACCTTAATTTCCTCAATAACTTCATCTGGAGTCATGGAGGTGATTACTTTTCTTGCAGCCTCATATCCGCCTACTGCAATATATTCTTCAATCTTCTCCGGATTGATCTGACCGCAGTTGCGAAGAACGATTCTCTGCTGCTGGGATAAGAATGCCTCATCCTCTTTTGGAATCACATATTCTTCAACCGGGGTTCCGCCGATCAGATGCTCCTCAACGACTCTTGCAACTTTATCTGTTGTACATTTTACATATCTGGCTTCCAGTGCCCCTTCGTCATTATAAACGTCTACGATCGGCTCCAGATAACAGGTACCGATACAGCCGGTCTTATCAACCACAACGTTTGTAAGATTCTTTTCTGCAACGATTCTTTCGAATTCATTAGAGGTTTTCTTCGCACCGGTAGCAATACCACAGCTTCCCTGTCCTACTACAACTTTCATATTTCTACCTCCTATGCATTCTGCGCTTTGTAATCATCCAAAATCTTCTTAACAGAAGACTTGGTCAGGTTACCGAATGTTTCCTCGCCGTCTGCGGTTTTTACCATCATGACCGGCGCCAGGGAACAGCATCCAAGACAAGCTACATTGTTCAGTGTAAATAAACCGTCCTCTGTAGTCTCTCCATCTTTAATTCCCAGATGTTCACAAACTGCTTCTTCAATCATGTCAGAGCCATTTACATGGCAGGCAGTACCTTTGCAAAGCATGATGAGGTATTTGCCGATGGGCTGTAAACGGAACTGTGCATAGAATGTAGCTACACCGTAAATTTTCGCAGGCATAATTCCGGTTCTCTCTGCAATGTAGTTAATCGCATCCAGAGAGAGATAACCGTAAATATCCTGTGTCTGCTGAAGAATTGTGATCAGGCTGCCTGGTACCTTTGCATATTTTTCCAGTACCGGAGCCAATTCAGCAAAATCAGCATTTCCGCCGTTCTGGCATTCACACATATTTCCCATATGATTGTCCCTCCTGTGTAGATATTTTTAAACATAAATATTCATTCTTTAGCATTATAGCACAAAAAAGCAGACAATCAAATAAAAAAGTGTTTTTTTCTTATATTTTTATTATAAATCCAAAGACTTCTTCAATTCCTTCTGACGTTTCTGATCCTCCACCAGTTCGTAGAGTTTTGACAGGGCTTCCTTCATACCGCCTACCGCATCAATCAGACCCTCTTCCACGGCTTCTTTTCCCTCCAGCATAGTCCCCACATCCTTTACAAGCTGGGTGGTATCCAGCATCAGCTCTTCAAGACGCCTCTGGCTGATCCTGGAATGATTGGAAATAAAAGTCGTAATACGGTCCTGTATCTTCTCCATGTTCCGGTAGGTCTGAGCCACACCGATAAACATACCGCTTGATCGAACCGGATGAATCACCATGGTAGCGCTTGGAACCACAAAGGAATAATCCGCTGAAACCGCCATGGGAACCCCGATGGAATGCCCGCCGCCAAGCACCAAGGACACTGTCGGTACGCTTAAGGAAGCGATCATTTCAGCAATGGCAAGCCCAGCCTCCACATCACCTCCTACCGTATTCAGAAGGATCAAAAGACCGTCCACATCCTCATCATCCTCAATAAGGGCAAGCTTAGGAAGCACATGCTCATACTTTGTAGTCTTACTCTGAGAAGGCGCAGACTCATGGCCCTCCACCTCCCCGATAATCGTCAGCAATTCCACCCTATGCTTTTTGGGGTTCCCCTCCAGCATCACCTGACCCATCTCTTTAATCTGCTCATTCTGCTGGCTCTCTTTTTCCATTTCTTCTTTTTTCTTATCTTCAACCATAAAAAAACACCTCCAAGAATATAGTCCTGGAGGTATTATATGCAGCAATCCATTTTTTATCCAAAACCAGTAACATACCGGCGTACAAGAAAGTGTGCGGGAGACAGGGGGAGCTTCGGGCTTTGCAGCTCCGAAATGCTCCCCCTCAATTCTTACTCATCCCAGTTATGCCATACATCTGTCACATCATCATCTTCATCCAAAAGGTCAAGTGTCTTCTGAATATTTTTAATATCCTTTTCGTCCGTCAGCTCCACATAGGTCTGAGGAACCATGGCAACCTGTGCTTCCAGCATAGGTACACCTGCAGTTTCCAAAGCTTCCCTGACAGCGCTGAAATCATCAGGAGCAGTGATCACCTCATAGGAGTCTTCTTCTTCGGAAAAATCCTCTGCGCCTGCATCCAATGCGATCATCATCAGCTCGTCTGCATCCATCTCACATTCTTCCTTGTCAATGATAATCTGGCCTTTTTGGTCAAACATAAAGGATACGCAGCCCTGAGTCCCAATGTTTCCATACCCTTTGGTAAAAGCATTTCTCACGTTGCTTGCTGTACGATTTTTATTATCTGTCAGCGTTTCCACTATGATCGCAACACCGTTTGGCCCATAGCCTTCATAAGTAGCTCTTTCATATGCATCTGCAGAATCAGCGCCTGCCGCCTTCTTAATTCCGCGTTCAATGGTATCGTTGGGCATGTTGTTTGCTTTTGCTTTTGCGATTACGTCTCGAAGCTTGCTGTTATTATTTGGGTCCGGTCCTCCGGCTTTTACAGCCATCACGATTTCACGGCCGATAACCGTAAAAATTTTACCTTTTTTTGCATCATTTTTCTCTTTCTTATGCTTTATGTTTGCGAATTTTGAATGTCCTGACATACTTCTCTTTCTCCTTTTGGTTCTTTATCATTTATTTTTTCGGCCCGCACTTTATCAATGGTCTTATTTCCCAGTGACAAAATTTTAAAACGGTAACCGTTTGCAACTATTTCTCTATCCAGATCCTTTTCCACAGGAATATGCCCAAGAATATAAGTCAGATATCCGTTCAGCGTCTCAAAGTCAAGATCACCGAAGTCAATCCCAAGTTCTTCCTCCACATCCTCCAGATAGGTGAGACCGTCAATAAGCACACTATTGTCTTTCTGAGTACGAATGGAAATCTCTTCATCGTCGTCATATTCGTCCATGATCTCGCCTACAATCTCCTCCACAATATCTTCCATGGAAACGATCCCTTCTGTCTGACCGTATTCATCCACCACGATCGCCATATGAAGCTTTTTGCTCTGCATAGATTTCAGAAGGTCTCCAATCCCTCTTGTTTCCGGAATAAAAGCAGATGTACGAATCAGTCCCGGAAGCTCCTTTAAAGGCTTGAACCTGGCCCAGGAATTTTTCGTCATAAATTTCATGGCGTCTTTATAGTGGACGATTCCCTTAATATCATTCATATCCTCCCCATAGACAGGATATCTGGAAATCCCCTCTTCCATCATCTGCTCCACCACTTCCTTCAGGAGGGCTTCTTCACAGAAAGCGACAACATTCTTGCGGTGGGTCATAATGTCCCTTGCTGCCGTCTCATTAAAGGAAATAATATTCTGGATCATTTCCGCTTCATTCTCCTCAATAACGCCCTGCTCATGAGCCTCATCCACAATGGAGATAATCTCTTCCTCTGTCACGGCATCACCCGTTTGATTCATCTCTACCCCAAAAGGAACCGCCGCCAGCTTGGCAATCCAGGTGATAAACATGGTCAGAGGATATAAAAGCGATACGATGGAATAAATCAGCCCTACATAGCGAAATGCAAACTTCTCAGGGCAATACGTTCCAACTCTTCGAAATGTAAGGATCCCAAAAGCAGCCAGCAGCAATATACAAAAAAACAGCACCAGAACAATTGCCGGCAAATGATCTATGTAGTGACGGGATAACCGAATCACCCACGGAACCAGAAATGCTCCGATGGAAATTCCTGATGCAGTCACGATCAGCGGAATTGCATTTACATACTGTACAGGACGGTCCATCATCTTTTTCAGCATAACTGCCTTCTTATTCCCGTCCATTGCCTGCTTAAGTATCTCATTTTCACTAAGGTTCCTTACTGCCGCTGAAAATCCATAAAAAACCCCATTCAGCATCAGCAGCAGGAACAGTACCAGACAGCCCCATAAGGGCAAACTACTGCCATCTTCCATATGCTCTTTAATTCATCCTCCAGTACAAGTCTCATTGTTAATTACTGCTAAAATATAGCACTTTCACGGACGTTCGTCAAGAACCGCAGGAAAAAAGTCGTGCTATATCCCTTTACCGCTTCTCAGAAAGTTAATTCCAGGCTGATCTCCAACGCATGGTTTACCCTATCCAGCATGGTCTGATCCAGATGACACACTTTATCCTTCAGACGCCTTTTATCAATTGTTCGAAGCTGCTCCAGCAAAATAACGGAATCCTTCTCTATTCCGTAGGCCTGGGCATCGATTTCAATATGGGTCGGAAGCTTCGCCTTATTCATTTTGGATGTAATGGCTGCACAGATCACTGTAGGACTGTGCTTATTCCCAACATCATTCTGAATGATCAGAACCGGACGGATCCCGCCCTGCTCGCTTCCCACCACAGGTCTTAAATCTGCATAAAATATATCCCCTCTTTTAATTACCACACAATTCACACTCCGATTCTGTTTCCGGCTTTTGCCGTGTTCTAGAATTAGTATTTCCAGATTTTTCTTGAGTATACATGCATTGTGTGTAGTGCTTCAGGAAAGGCTGATCAATCCTCTTCCATCTTTATATAAACCCTGGGAACACGCTTACTGATTCCGCAGGCAAATTCATAGGAAAAACGGCCGGAAAGATCCCCTAATTCTTCAATACTGATCATTTCATCCCCATCTTTGCCTATCAGCGTTACCTGATCTCCGGCAGATGCTTCCGGAATATGCGTAACATCCGCCATGAACTGATCCATACAGATCCTGCCCAGGATCCTGGCTGTTTTTCCATGGATCAAAACCCTGCCCTTATTAGACAATGCTCTAGGATAGCCATCTGCATATCCCACAGGTATGGTGGCAATTCTGGTTATCCGGTCCGTTACATAGGTTCCTCCGTAGCTAACCGCCGCTCCGGGTCCAACCTCCTTTACATAGGTAATGTGGCTGATAAGCTCCATAGCAGGCTCAAGCTGTATGATATCCCGTTCCACTTCATTGGATGGATAGATCCCGTAAATCGTAATTCCTGCCCGAACAAGATTCAGATTTGCTTCAGGAACCCGGATAATTCCCGCACTGTTGGAGCAATGCAGGATGGGGATCTTCACTCCCGTTTCTTTTAGCATATCCGCAAATGCCAGATAACGCTCAAGCTGTACCAGGGCCGGGGTCCGGTCATACTCATCCGCCCTGGCGAAATGAGTAAACATACCTTCTATTTCCAGATTAGGAAGCATTGCGATTTTTTGGATTTCCTCTGCACTCTTCTTCGTATCCGCAAAGCCGATCCTGGACATCCCGGTATCCAAAGCAAGATGAATATGTACGGTTTTCCCCTGGCGGAGGGCCTCTCCTGATAAGCCCGCAGCCATCTCCAAGCTACATACGGTAATACGGATATCTTCCCGGATCAGTTCTTCAAACGACTCCTCAAATACAATTCCCAAAATCAGGATGGGCTTTTTCATTCCCGCAGCCTTAAGCTCCATAGCCTCCTGTGCCGCAGCAACGGCAAATCCCCAGATATAATCATATTCTTCAACCAGACGTGCAATAGCCAAAGCCCCATGCCCGTAGCCGTCCGCCTTAATCACTGCGATCATCTTGGTTCCTTGTTTTAGATTCTTTTTCATTTCCATGAAATTATGGGCAATCGCATCCAGAGATATCACGGCTTTGGCTCTGCTGTACTCTTCCATTACTCTTTTCCCCTTCCTATGTCATTCATATCTTTTGTTTCTTTTTGATTCTCTATTTCTCTATTCTTTGAAGCATGCCTGGCATCATACGGATGATATCTCTTGCGGTCATTCCCCTTTGCCCGATCTCCTTTGCGGCCAAATCACCGCTTTTTCCATGAAGATAAACGCCAAGCGCCGCCCTCAATCCATAATCCGGCTTTTCTTCCTTCAGATACATGCAGTGTATGGCCGCAAGCACACCGCAGAGAACGTCGCCGCTTCCCGCTGTTGCCATCCCAGGATTTCCGGTTAGATTCAGATAGGTCCTTCCATTTTTATCCGCAATTACCGTACAGGCATCCTTTAGGACGCATACGGCATCTGTTTCCCGGGCAAATTCCCGGGATTTTTCTATCATGCGGGGCTGAATCCGGCTAATGTCCTCCCTCAAAAGTCTGCCCATTTCCCCCAGATGCGGGGTAATCGTTACACGCTCCGACAGATATGATTTCCATTCAGGGTACATTGCCAGAAGGTTCAGCCCATCTGCATCCAAAATCACCGGCTTTTGGGTCTTTGCGGCATTGTGTAAAAACCATTCCGCTCTGGCACGGCTTTTTCCGGAGAGTCCAAGTCCAGGTCCAATGATAAGAACATCACACCAGTCCAGGCATTTCCGGTTAGACTCTTCCGTAAATTCACAGGTGACCATGGTCTCCGGCAGCAAAGTCAAAAGAGGAATTCTATTTTCCTCCACTGTCTGGATCTTGACCATTCCGGCTCCGCACGCCAGTGCTGCCGCTGCGCTAAAAAATGCTGCTCCGCACATGCCTTCCGTTCCGGCCACCACAAGAACCTTCCCGAAGGTTCCTTTATTTCCAAATGGAACCCGTTCCGGCAGCAGTCTCAGATCCCCCCATTCCAGATAACAGGTACGGTCATCTGCCTGTTCTGCCCCGTAAATGCCAATATCCCCAATAACGACCCGCCCTGCAAACATCCTTCCAGGATAAAAGCAAAGCCCCTGTTTGCGGTATGCAAAGGTTACTGTCAGATCTGCCCGAAAAGCAATCCCCAATTCCCTTCCTGTGTCACTATCCACTCCTGAGGGAATATCTACAGCCACTTTCCATGCATCCGCCTGGTTCATACAGCGGATAATCTCCCCGCACCGTCCTTCTACTGTACGGGAAAGGCCAACGCCGAATATGGCATCTACTATAGTAGTATATTCATCCCATTCCGGGTTATGCACCATAGGCACCTGATAATTTACCGCAGTCTCATACTGCTGTCTCGTCTCCTTGGTCATGGCTTCTGCACCCATGGCCAGATAACAATCCGTGCGGATTCCCTGAAGATGAAGAAGCCTTGCAATGGCAATTCCATCTCCCCCGTTATTTCCCCTTCCGCAGACCACCAGAACATGTTCCTTCTCTTTATTAAGCGGAAATCCGTTTATGATTTCCTCTGATGTCTTCAGTGCTGCACGCTCCATAAGCACCAGGGAAGGCATTCCCATCTCCTTTATGGCCGCTGCGTCCAATTCCTTCATACGGCTGGCGGTTATAATATCTTTCATCTGCTGCCTCACTTCCAATCTGACACGATCCTATATTTATTCTAAGAAAAAGCCGCCACCATGCCATTTTAACTTCTCCTGGCCGGTAACAGCTCATCCTGCTTCCTTTATTCTTCGTAACTGTTCAGTACCTTCACAGTTACGAGCCAAAATTCATTAAAAACCACCTTCGGTGAAAGAGTTTTGGCCTGTATGTCTCGGAATTCTCATGCATGAAAACACCTTGCGGGATACTGCCTACTGAATAGTTACTATTCTTCAATAATATGTTCCTGACGGTATTTGCTGAGATTATAGGAAAGTGTCATAAGGCTCTCTGACAAATGAACATTCTCTACGATCACATCATCCGGCGTATCAAGATCTACATGGGCAAAATTCCAAATTGCCTTTACTCCGTTTTCAATCAGGATATCCGCCATCTCCCTTGCCTTATTCTTTGGCAGGGTAAGTACTGCAATTTCCACCAGATTTTCTTTCATAAAAAGAGGCAGTTCGCTAAGCATCTGAATCTCGATCCCTCTGACAGCAATTCCCTCCAGCACAGGATTTATGTCAAAAATGCCCACCAACTTAAATCCCCTTTTCTCAAAATCCACATAATTGGCAAGAGCCTGTCCCAGATTACCTGCACCTAAAATAATCATCGGATGCTTGGTATCAAGACCAAGAATCTTTCCTATTTCGGTATAAAGATACTTAACATTATATCCATATCCCTGCTGCCCGAAACCGCCGAAGTTATTCAGATCCTGGCGAATCTGGGATGCAGTGACTTTCATTTTTTTACTTAAATCATTTGATGAGATTCTCTCCACATTCTCTTCCAGCAGCTCCCCCAAGTACCGGTAATAACGTGGAAGACGTTTTATCACAGCCCTTGAAATCTCTTTTGCCTCCACTTACATTCCCTCCTTACTATACTACGTCAATTATAACGACTAGTCATTTTATTGTCAATTAAAGTTGTAGCATATTCACAAATTTTCTGCACGTATCTTGACAAAATCCCCAAAATCTGCTTTACAAAATCTCTGATTTCGATATAATGAACTTTGAATCATGTAATTAATCACGTTGGGGTCAAAAGCCCCCACCTATGAGCAAGCTCATGTGGGTTTGTACCTTTTGCCCCCGGTATCAATTAATTGAGAAAATATGGAGGAATTTCTATGATTTTATCATGTCAGAACATATGCAAATCCTTTGGCGAAAAGGTTATTCTCCATGATGCATCTTTTCATATAGAAGAACGTGAAAAAGCCGCCCTCATCGGCAGCAACGGAGCTGGCAAGACTACTCTCCTGCGCATCATCATGCAGGAAATGCCTTCCGATTCCGGAACAGTTGTAATCTCCAAGGATAAACATATCGGTTATCTGGCACAGTACCAGGATATCCACGGACACCATACCATTTATGAGGAGCTGCTTACCACCAAACAGCACATCCTGGATATGGAGTCACGCATGCGTTCTATTGAACTGGAAATGCAGCATACCAATGGTTCTGCGCTTGATGCACTAATGAACACATATACGCGCCTGACACACGAATTTGAACTTGAAAACGGATATGCATACAAAAGTGAACTAACAGGTGTTTTAAAGGGTCTTGGCTTCTTAGAGGAAGATTTTGACAAACAAATTGAAACCCTTTCCGGTGGCCAAAAAACACGTGTTGCTCTTGGCAAGCTCTTAATCTCCAAACCAGACATACTTCTTTTGGATGAGCCTACAAACCATCTGGATATGGAAAGCATTTCCTGGCTGGAGACATACCTTATGAATTATCCCGGAGCCGTTTTCATAGTCTCCCATGACCGTTATTTCCTGGATAAAGTGGTGACCAAGATCGTGGAGATCGAAGCAGGAGAAGTGATGAGCTACAGCGGCAACTACTCTGCTTTTGCGCTGAAAAAAGCCCAGCTAAGGGACGCTCAGTACAAAGCCTACTTAAACCAGCAGCGTAAGATCAAGCACCAGGAGGCTGTTATTGCCAAACTGAAATCCTTTAACCGGGAAAAATCCATCAAGCGTGCAGAGAGCCGCGAAAAAATGCTGGATAAAATCCATCGTCTGGATAAGCCTGTGGTAATACAGGATCAGATGCGTCTTTCTCTGGAGCCCCGTTTTATCAGCGGAAATGACGTATTGATGGTGGATGACCTTTCAAAAAGCTTCCCCGGACAGACATTGTTTACCAATATTTCTTTTGAAATCAAAAGGGGAGAACGGGTTGCCCTCATTGGCAGCAACGGTACCGGAAAGACCACTATGCTGAAGATCATCAACAGTCTTCTTCCCCCCGACAGCGGCAAGGTCACGCTTGGTTCCAAGGTTCTCATTGGCTATTATGACCAGGAGCACCATGTCCTTCATATGGAAAAGACGATTTTCCAGGAAATTTCCGATACATATCCCACCCTTACGGAAACAGAAATCCGCAATATGCTGGCTGCCTTCCTTTTTACAGGAGATGATGTATTCAAAGAAATTTCTGCCCTTTCCGGAGGGGAGCGGGGACGTGTTTCCCTTGCAAAGCTCATGCTTTCCGAAGCAAACTTTCTAATCCTGGATGAGCCTACAAACCATCTGGATATTGCTTCCAAGGAAATCCTGGAGGAAGCGCTTAATAGTTATACAGGAACTGTATTCTACGTTTCCCATGACCGCTATTTCATCAACCAAACAGCTACCAGGATCCTGGATCTTACTAACCAGAACGTTGTAAATTACATTGGAGATTACGATTATTACCTGGAGAAAAAGGACGAACTGACCGAAAAATATGCACCTGTAAAGGAAGATATCCTAACGCCCCAGGCCCAGACTTCCGAAAGCAAAGTCTCCTGGCAGCAGCAAAAAGAAGAGCAGGCACGAAAACGAAAACGGGAAAACGAGCTGAAGAAAACAGAAGCCAGAATTGAAGAACTTGAAACCAGGGACAAAGAAATTGATGACACATTAGTCCTCCCGGATGTCTGTACCAATGTTGCAAAATGCACACAGCTTAGCCGGGAAAAAGATGCCATCCAAAAAGAACTGGAAACGCTTTATGAAAAATGGGAAGAGCTGGCTTAAGCTATTGAAAACCGCAGGACATTAAGAAAATGCCTGCGGTTTTCTTTATGGAGTGTATCAATAAATTAGAATACACACAACGTTATAGATGCCCTTGCGAAGCGGGCGAAAATCACTTCAGCAAATTAATTCAATAAACCGTCTAAGGAAACCTTCACAGCAAGGATAAATTCTCTGCTGTTCAGTACAACAGCCTCCTGAAGGCTTGTAATAAGAGCCAGATCCTTGGTCATCTTGCCGGACTCAATAGTGGTAAGGGTTGCTTCCTCAAGCGTATCTGCAAAAGAGACCAATTCTCTGTTTCCATCCAGCTCCCCTCGCTTACGAAGGGCTCCTGTCCACGCAAAAATCGTTGCAACAGAATTCGTAGAAGTTTCTTTTCCTTCCAAATGACGGTAGTAATGTCTCTGAACAGTTCCGTGAGCAGCCTCATATTCATAATATCCGTGAGGAGATACAAGAACAGAGGTCATCATGGCAAGTGAACCAAAAGCAGAAGAAACCATGTCACTCATAACATCGCCGTCATAGTTCTTACATGCCCAGATAAATCCGCCCTCTGCCTTCATCACACGGGCTACAACATCATCAATCAGGCTGTAGAAATAAGTCAGGCCCGCATCCTTGAATTTCCCTTTAAATTCTGCTTCATAAATATGAGAAAATACCTCTTTAAACCTGCTGTCATAGGTTTTGGAAATAGTATCCTTGGCTCCGAACCAGACGTCCTGCTTGGTATCCAATGCATAATTAAAACAGCTTCTTGCAAAGCTCTCAATAGAAGCTTCCATGTTATGCATTCCCATGGCAACACCGGGTGCTTTGAATTCCTGGACAAGAGCACGTTTCTCTTCTCCGTCACTGGAAGTATAAACCAGCTCCACCTTACCTGGTTTATCAATATAAAACTCTGTATTCTTATAAATATCCCCATATGCATGGCGAGCCAAGGTAATGGGCTTCTTCCAGCTGCGTACACAAGGTTCGATCCCCTTTACAATGATCGGGGCACGAAATACAGTCCCGTCCAGCAGGGCACGAATGGTCCCGTTAGGACTCTTATACATTTTCTTCAGGCTATACTCTTCCATTCTGGCTTTATTAGGCGTAATCGTTGCACATTTTACCGCCACGCCGTACTTTTTCGTAGCCTCAGCTGCATCAATCGTTACCTGATCATCCGTATCATCACGGTGCTTCAGACCAAGATCATAATATTCTGTATTCAAATCAATATAGGGAAACAATAATTCTTCTTTAATCATCTGCCAGAGGATTCTGGTCATTTCATCTCCGTCCATCTCTACAAGAGGAGTCTGCATCTTAATTTTTTCCATAATTTCCTCCTTAATATAATACATATTTTATCCAAAATTCTCTTTTACGTCAACTATTTTTGTGCACTGCTGTAAGTTTCATCCAATTCGCCAAAAAATTACAAAGACAGGAACCTTTTACAGTTAAATTTACCCCATCCCTGCTGGTTTCTTGGCAAGCCTAAGTCATCCGCACTTTCCCGGAGCATCATTTTAATTTCCAAATTCGTCAATTCCGGATTCTTTTCCAGCATCAAGGCAATGGCGCCGGAAATCACAGGGGTGGACATGGATGTGCCGCTTTTCACTGTATAGGAAGAACTGCCTGCTGCACAGGAAACAATCCGGTTTCCCGGAGCCACAATATCCGGCTTACAGACACATTCCCATGTAGGTCCCCTTCCGGAAACTGCAGACTTTCCTTCCAAAAGATCACTGGAGCCAACGGTAATTACCTTTCTGCTGCATCCGGGTGCCGTAATACTGGAAGGCTTTGGACCCTGATTACCAGCCGCTGTCACCACAACAAACCCATAGTCCCAAAGTTCCTCCACTCCCTGTATCAGGGCGTCATGGTCATTTCTTGTTTTATAGGTAGTTCCTACGGAAATGTTTACAATACGAATCCCCTGCTGCTTTCCATATTTTAAAAGCCATCCAAAGGCTTTCAGCACATTCTCTTTATTTCCATTACCAAAACGATCCAGAACCTTTAAGGCTGCCACACTGCATTCCGGTGCGATCCCTTTGTATTTTCCCGATGAACTGTTTCCGCTTCCGCACATAATTCCGCAGACATGAGTCCCATGTCCATTATCGTCATAGGGCTGTTTCCGAAAAGAAATAAAATCCTGAAAAATCCTGATTCGATTTCCAAAATCCCGGTGAGGGTAAATTCCCGTATCCAGAATAGCCGCTGTAATTCCCCTGCCTGTATAATGACTCTGTTCCATTGAAATCTCCAAATACAGGATTGTTTTACTTTAGACTATTCAAACCCAGGATTACCTGCCACAACTGCAGTCTGTCATCATTGACAGGCTTTTTGCATAAGCTATCATAAAAGGCATTTCTGCTGTTATACCCATGTATAAAATTCCATCCGGATGCAAATACTGGTACATATCAAGGAAAAAGGAGGACTATTATGCTGATTTTGTGTTTCATACTGTTTTTTGCCATGCAGACGCTTGTTTTGTTCTGCTGCGCAGCAGCCGGAAACGATCCAGCCTCACAGGCAATTTCTGACCAGGAACAGATGGAATTTCTTCGAAACTGGAGGGAATGCCACAATGTCAAATTCAAATAAAAAAAGCAGGACCGGATTCCTAAGAATTCAGTCCTGTTCTTATTCTTGTCAGATTATCCAGCCTATTATTCTACAACAAACTGAAGTACAGCCTGGTTGGAAGTATTTCCCTGAGAATCTACTACATAGTATGTACATTCATAAGTACCTGCGGTCAAAGTATCCAATGTACCCATAATCTGGATCTTTGTCCAAAGGTCATACACATTATCCGAATCATCCGTAATCTCCTTCACATAGGAAAGGCGGTCAACCGTTGTTCCTACCGGAATCTTTACAAGATAATCCGTCAGATAAATTCTCGGAGCCCCTGCAGGCATTTTAGCTGCGATTTCTTCCTGCTCCTGACGGCGCTGCTCACCCTCCGCCGAAGCTGCATCCCCTTGTTCAGAGGGTGCAGGCAGCTCAGATGAGCTTCCTATATCTTCCCCGCCAGCCGCAGAATCACCTGCCTCATCAAGCACATCCGTTCCGGAAGCCGGCATGTCCCCATTAGCTTCCTGCGCTGGATTTCCTTCGCCTCCGGAGTCCTCCGCGGAAGCTTCCTGGTCATAAGAATAAAACATCTTGGCTTTAGCAATATTATTGGAGCTATCCTTTGCGACATAAACTACCACTACCTTGCCATTTTCCACAGGATAGGCTGACTCTACAGCAAGCGAAGCGGTTACATCTCCGTCCTTTTCGTCATATGCAGTAACGCCCGCCAGCAGCTCGGCGTTACTCATGCCGTCATGATAAACCATACTTTCATTATCACACTTAATTTCAGGGCCTTTCTTGTCAGAACCATACCTGAACCATACCACAAATACAACTAAGCCCGCACAGATGATTGCCATAAAAACAGCTAATTTCTTAGACATACGTTTTTTTACTCCTTACCATAATTACCATAATTACCGTATTTGCCGTATTTTCCATAATACTTGCCGTAATATTTACCATAATATCCCTGCTTGCTCATATCCATCTTATTAAGGATAACGCCAAGTATCGGACATGCACATCTGGACAACTGTTCCTTTACTTCCTGCGCAAAACGGTAGCTGATCACGCCTGACTCCATTACCATAATAGAGCCATCACACTGATCTGCAATAACCGCACTGTCAATTACACTTCCAAGAGGCGGTGTATCAATAATAATATAATCATACACATCACCTACTACCTTCAAAAGATTCCTAAAATGCTTGCTCCCAAGAAGCTCCGCAGGATTGGGAGGTACAATTCCTGCATAAATAATATGGAATCTAGGAATATTTGTAGCATAAATCACATTTTCCAGAGAAACCTGCTGTGAAAGATAGTGTGATAACCCTTTAATCTCTCCATCTACCTCTGTTCTTCCCACAAGTACAGATTTACGAAGATCCGCATCCACAAGAAGAACTCTCTTTCCGGACTCTGCAAGCGAAACGGAAAGATTGAAGGAAACATTACTCTTTCCTTCATTAGGGGTACAGCTTGTAATCGCAATAATTTTCTTATCATCACCGCAGAAAAGAAGGTTGGTACGCAGTGATTTGTAAGATTCATCTACACTATAATTCAATTTCGGACGAGCAACTGTAATCTGTTTCATTATTTCTTTCTCCCCTTACCCTTCTTCTGTTTTCTGGATTTCTTCTCAGTTTCCATTAACGGAATGGTTCCAAGAACGCTCAAGTGCAAATATTTCTCAACATCTTCCTGTGTCTTAATAGTATCATTTGTAAGATACACGATCAAAATAATCGCTGTAGCAATAATTACACCAAGCAAACCGCCGATCACACCATTCTTAGAAAGGCTGGGGCTTGCTTTTTCATCCGGAATATTAGCCTTATCCACAACGTTTACAGCCTCAATATTCATAACATTCTGAATATGGTTGGCAGAAATATCCCTGACTGCATTGGCTATCTGACAAGCCTGGTAAGGATCCTCATCCGTAACTTTGATCACAAGAATACGGGTATCCGTACTGGTTCCTACAGAAATCTTACCCAGAAGCTCCTTATAAGTGGTATCTAACCCAAGCTGTGCTATAACGCCTTCAATAACCGTTCGGCTGGTAATCATATCCGCATAGTCCTTGGTAAGAGATAAACTGGTCTGCATATCCGCATTGGTCAGCGTACTGTTGTCCTGCTTGCTCAGCACATACATCTTAGTGGTAGATTCATATTTCGGAGTAATAAACAGCATAGTCACAACTATGAATACCAATCCGGCGGTAATTCCGGCCAAAATAATAATCCAAATCTTGCTGAGGATCAAACCGAATATTTCTTTTAAGTCAATTTCAATTTCATCATTGTTCGTGGTGTACTGATTTTCCATCTTCGTCCTTCCATCCCCTATTTTTTAATCATTCTTGCCGGGTTATCGATAAAAATCTGCTCTGCATACTCCTCGCCCATTTTCTTAGCAACATAGAGATATGCATCCTTCATCTTCGGCACCCGGTAGGAACTTCCATGACTATCCGTTCCTACGAAGTGAAGTAAATCTGCCTTCATCAGCTTATTGCAGAAACGCTTGGTTCCAAAGCCCTCTTTCCCCATAATGCTCTCTGCATTTACCTGGATCCTGGCTCCCATTTCCACCATCTCTTCTACAAAATTAATATCGCTGCGAAGCTTCGCACATCGTTCAACATGTGCGATGATTGGCTTATACCCTCTGGAAATTAAAGAGTACAGGCGTTCCCTGATCTGGCTGTGAGGGGCAGGTCCGGAGAACTCCGTAAGCACATACTTAGAGCCTGCCATAGTAAGAACCTTCTTATCACGAAGCATCTCTGCCATGTTCATGTTCACATGAAACTCGCACCCAAGGTACAGGTCAATACCCTCTTCACCAATATTCAATGCCTCTCTTCTCAATGCTTCATACTGCTCCCGTACCTTCTCAAGGGGCGTTTCAAACATATTAAACCGAAAATGCGGAGTAGCAATAATGTGGCGCACGCCTTCCGCATATTCCAATTTAAGCATTTTAATTGCTTCTTCCATATTGTCCGCCCCATCATCTACATGGGGTACAATATGGCAATGCATATCATATAATCCTCTCATCAATCTATTTCATCTCTTCCTTTTGGTAAATCCACACATACTTTTCTGCAAACATAATTATTATATCCTATTCTCTCACGATAGACAAGCTGAATATTTATGTTATTTATGTAAGAAATATGTGCATTACTGCTGAGTAATCACTTCTCCGTTCCTCACCTGTGCCATTAACCCTTTAGCCTTATCTACTGTAGAATAATCAGGAACCATAACATATGCCGCCTGGCTCATGGAATATGGTTTTTGTGTATCGCCTGTACCATCCACACTGAAGCTTACTATATTCCAGCTTCCGCCCTCATTTAACTGATCACGCACCAGTGTTGCAATCACATCATAAGGAACATTTGTTTCAAAGCTTCCCTCCATACCGCTGAGTACGGAAGTATAATTTTTCAGAAGCTCCGGTGAAAGCGCCTTATTGATCACGCCCTCGATTACAGCCATTTGATTCCGTCCACGCTGACGGTCTCCCTCCTGGAAAGCATATCTCTCTCTGGCAAATACAAGCGCCTGCTCCCCATTTACAAAATTTTCTCCCTGATTAAAATGATAACCAGTGATATTTCCTGAATTAAAGTCATAATCGGAATTGATGGTAATTCCGCCAAGGGCATCGATGATATTTACGAATCCGCCGAAGTTAAGCCGGAAATAATAATTGATATCCTGGTCATAAAGCATTCCCAGAGTATCCATACAAACATTGATTCCATAAATTCCCGCATGAGTCAGCTTATCCGGTGTTCCGCCGGAAATAGAAAGAGGAACAAAATAATCACGGGGAGTAGAGACCAGAAGCACCTGTTTTGTCTTAGTATTGATTGTCGCAATAATATTTACATCGCTTCTGCTCTTGGCCGTCATAACCCCTCTTGTATCAATACCGCTGATAAACACAGTAAATACCATATCGCTTGGATTCGTATTCCCACTGTTATCCACAACGCGCTGAGGTTCTGTACGCTCAATCACGGTTTCTACATGCCTGGTTGTAATCTCGCGCACCAGTCCTGAAAAGTTAGTATAACCGTCCATTTCATCCAGTACATCCAGATAAGCCTGGTTTAAAATAATCGCATCTGCCTGTCCTCTTAAAACAGCATCTGCAAGCTCTGTTAAGGTGGTAAATTCCTGTGTCTGAATAGGCGATGGAAGCTCTGCGTTCAGCTGCTTCACAGTTTCATCCGTACTCCCCCTGTCAAGGGCCGTAAGAATACCAAAGGTGTATCCTGCAGCCTCATTAATGGACTCTGCAGTATCGTCATTCATAACATAAACACCAATCTTCGCCACTTCCGTATTAACACCGGTTATGTTATCAATGGTGTTTATTGTTTTATAAATATAAAGACTTCCCATTCCCATAACTGCAGCCGCCAGAACCATCAGCACCGTCCCAATCACAAAAGGCACCTTATGCCTGATTTTGCGAACCAGCAGATACACAATTAAAATGAGAAGTATCAGTGTCCCGCAGACGACTGCCAAATACTTCACAGGCAGCAGCTCCGTATAGATCAGCAGCGTAATAAAAGCAAATACTAATACAGCAAAGACAGCAGAAATTATCTTACCAGGAAGCCGGTCTTTTTTTCTACTCATTATAAAAATCATCCTCCTATTGTGTTGTAAATTCTCATAAGTTATAGCAAAGACGTCGCTTCTATTTTAAACTGTCTGCCGAAGAAAAGCAAGCTGTTTATTAAAAAAACAAACCCATTCCTTCTGGAACCCAAACTGGAATGTATACATTCCAACATACCTCTTCTATTTTCAATACAATCAACATGTAATCTATACATTCCAAAAAAGTGAGGAAAACCATGTCTACACAAATTAAGCAGGATATTTCCATAGGAAAAAATCTTCAAAATCTAAGAAAAAGATCCGGCATGTCCCAGGAGCAGGTAGCAGCCAAGCTGCAGCTTCGAGGCATTTCCATCAGCCGTGAAGTCATCTCCCAGATGGAACTGGGGAAATACAGCATCAAAATCAGTATCCTACTGGCACTGACTGAAATCTACCGCGCTACCCTGGATGAGTTCTTTGAAGGGTTCCAATATTATCACGGCAAATAATTATTCAAATTATCCTGAAAGCCTAAAGGTCAAAAATGACCCAAAACATGGTGCGCAGCAGCACAGCAGTTTCTTTGCTGTAATGCCTGCACCATTGTTTTGATGCTTGCTTAAATCTATATCCCTTCTAGAACTCTCCATAATTTTCCATGTGGGATAAGCACTATATTTTTCATCTGATTTTCTTACGGCTCAAAGGCTATTCAATATCCCCCCATACCTGCTGTGCAATCACTTCATACGAATACTGCTCCAGGCACAATTATCTCCTTCTAATATGATGAAATAATTACATCGTATTCCTTCACCCTGCTTTTTATAAGTTTCATTAATGTTCTGCAAACAACATAGCTATAATATGTTCCATAAGCATTATAAATTTTTGCTTTTATATAAGTTTTAAAAGTATGATTTGCTTTATCTTGCGCATTGATAAAATGCTTGTCTCTTCCTATTACATTTTTTTATACCATTTAATAAACCTAAGGCCTTTCGCAACATTTACCTCAAAATAATGTTTATTTTCTCACCATAAGATTTTTTCAAATACTTTGCAATTTCGTCCACCTTATTGACGCAATACTCTGCTGAGGAGCAATTGCATCGCAAACAAGCAAAATCCTCATTGCATTTTCTCCCTCATTTATATCATCAATACTTTTCATCTAAACAATCTTCCAAAATAATAGTCATAAATCCAACATTCTTCTGAACATTTTTCTTATTGAATATCCCCCTTGAGGCAGCCATCCAAGATTTTTTAATGCGGTAGTATCCAGATTCATATAAAGCGTATGAAGAAAACCATTATCCTCCCCACTTTTGACATCATATTCAACTTCAATGTCTCCATCTGCTGCAATTGTTTCCGCCAGCTCTGCAATTGAACAATAAGTGCTTTCATCAGCAGCATTATATGCCTTACATGGTTCACCATTCAGCATGACAGTCAAAATAGCGGTTATAGCATCAGTGATATAAAGATAACAGCGTTCTGTCTCTCCCTTGGTTTTAAGAACAATATTCTTTTTCTCTTTCACACAGCGTCTAACATATGCAAAAATTCTGTTATCATTATAATCAACCCCTGGTCCAAGGGTTTGTGTTAGCCTGCAGATCATTACAGGCACACCATATTCCTTTGCATATGCACAGCACATCGACTCTGCCATGACTTTACTAATGGGATAACTATTGCGGAGAATCAATGGAGACATTAAACCAATTTCATTCTCTGCAACCTTGTGTCCTCTTTGTGGATATCCATAAACCTCCATACTAGACAAATAGACAAACCCCTTAACATTCTTTTCCTTCGCCAACCTAAGCAGATTAAACGTCCCGAGAACAGATGTTTGAATGGTTTCTACCGCATGTTCAATAAATTCCCTGCTAGCTGTTTGGCTAGCCGCATGCAATATATAGTCAACCTTTCCGTCCACTACTGGAGGATTTTCCACATTACCGATAAGAAATGTAACCATACCATTCGGCATAATATCACTAAACCTGCCAACAGCTTTCAATTCATCTCTAACCAATGCAATTACTTTTAAATTCAGCTTTTTTACTGTATTTGCATAGTCCAATGATTTTATAAAAAACGTTCCAATAAGGCCAGTCGCACCCGTTACCAAAATAGTTGCGCCTTTTAGCTTATTCCATGAAAAAAATCCTGTCTCCACAACAGATTCAATATCCTCTTTTAAAATACGACCTACTTCTATCATTATTTTACTCCAATCGTAGCCTATATCCTAAATATCTGAAAACTCCCTCCCATCTACTATTGCCTTGAAAATATAAAAATCTCCTGGCGTAGTAATCTTTATATTTTCCGGTGTCCCCATTACTGTGTACAGCTTTTTTCCGTAAAATTGCATTAGTGATGCCGAATCAACGAAATCCAGCCTTCTTTCTGCCTGCGCTCTAAGATGGGTTTTATAGATATCACCTAGAATAAAACACTGAGGAGCCTTCGCTATCTGACAATTGTGCCGTGGCAGGATTTTACCAACTTCTCCTTCTTCTGCAATCAAAGTAACCGTTTCCAGCGCAGGTGATACGGTAATAGCATTACCCTTTTCTTTAACACATTCTATGCATTTTTCAATTGTTTCCACATCAATAAGCGGCCGTACACCATCATGTATTAATATAATGCTATCATCCGGATATAATTCATATGCTTTCGAAACACCATTGAATATTGATTTTTGCCCTGTGCTTCCTCCCGGTATAACTTCTTTCACTTTTGATATTTCATACTGGTTAATCAGTTTATTACTATATGATATCCAGTCTTCAATCATTACCAGAATAATTACGTCTATAGAAGGTGCCTGCTGAAACACTTCCATTGTATAAATTAGAATAGGTTTCCCCTGCAATTCCAGAAATTGCTTTGGCTTTGTCTCCAAATTTATTCGCTGTCCTGTACCGCCAGCCAGAATAACTGCTATATTCATATTAATTTGCCTCGGCTTTTGCAAAAATCCAGACACAGCCACAAGTGCTTTTCCCTGTCTTTCGGATCCGGTATTTTCATATAATCCCCGTAAAGGCCTTTAAGATAGACATCTATATCGTTATAGACATAAACCGTTCTATTATCAAAAACAGCTTTTTTCAGCGGAAAAAAAGTATTTACTGAATAAAGCTCACCACAATACCTATTTCTTCCTGCAGCTACTGTTACATAGTTACTTTTTTTCCCTTGAATATAATTATCAAAAAACTTAAACCATTTTTCTGCGGATGTAAAAGAACAAATGGCACCCGTCAGCATTCTCAGCTTGTAATACATCTTCCCCTCAGAATTTGTCATAAATTCTTTAAGACTTTTGCTTTTATATTGATGCCAATAAACACTATACGAAACGAATCTAAGTACATCAGCTATTATCCCTTTGATTATCTGAAATTCTTTTCTATTCGGAGCGTAATCTATAGGAGTTATATCAATATATATTCCCGTGGGATATGGGGATGATTCATCAATCATGTTAAGAAACGTTGAGTCTTTTTTAAGGACTCGCATAAGAAAACACGAAGCACCTCTTTTATATCCTGGAGCTAATAAGTCATACTTGTGGCCTAATTCATCCTCAAAATAACTTATGAATTTCTTATAATCTTCCCTTGTGAGATTTAAGTCCATATCATCGTCCCAAGGAATAAAGCCACTATGCCTGACAGCACCAAGAGCAGTTCCTCCGCCTGCAATTAGTTTAAGACCATACTTCTGACAGTATGTAAATATATCATCATAAATCTCTAAAAGGACTTCATGTACTTTCCTTATATCTTCATCAGAAAGTTCATAAAGATTGCCTGAACCGCTTTCCAAAGACGCATAGTTTTTCTTTAATGTGAGCAAAACATTTTCCTCCAATTATGCTTCAACAATCTCAAACAGCCCCAAAGCCAGGTTCATCATAAATATAACCCTTTTCCCCAAAAACGCTATAGAAGGACTTGCCTCAATAATCACTTTAAACCCTTGCCGCTTTAGTTTTTCCACCTCATCGTCCAAGTTCATCGACCGATAACATATATGATACGGTATGGGACCCACATTGCTAAGATAGGTATGAACGGGTGATTTTTTCGACTTATCTAACGAACAAACAAGTTCTATTCTATATCCATCCTTTTCGCCGAAAGCAATCCTTATATTCCGATCAGGATCATCGACAATCGGTTCAAAAGTGAATCCCAGATTCTCAAAAGACTCCAATGCTTGGCCGATGTTCTTTACTGCATATCCTATATGATCAATTTTCATACTATCCCCCGCTTTTTATTTCTCAAATCGAATATTATCATAATTGTCAAAAGATTTTTTTCTATATTCAGACACATCAAGCTCATATATCTTATGTCCACTCTCGTCTGAAACTAGTTCAAATCCAAGTCTATCATAAAGTTCCTTTACCGGAGCATTTTTTTCTGTGGGGACAAATTCACCTATAATCCTTCGTTTTCCTGCATACCATGCCGCCAATTCATTCAGTATCACGTATTCCAGTTTTCTTCCCATTACACGGCAGCTCATTAAAAATGTATCAATGTGCACATCTCGTTCCCCTTCCATTAGGATAATTACACTGACAAGCCCACTGTCTCCATACTTATCTGAGCAATAAACTACATAAATCGCATTATTGGAATCTTCAGCCATCTCCTCAATCTCTGACCGTGTATACCGCTTACTGGTCACATTAAACTGGTTTGTTTTGCTACAAAGTTGTGTTACGCGATCCAATTCTTCGAACCGCATAGAATGAATATCAACAGTAATCTTCAATTCGGAAATAAAATCATCCAAGCTAAGCTTGCCACACTTGTCATGCCTGCGTTTTTCCTCCTCCCGGTACATTAAAGTCTTTTTCATATCATCGTCGATCACGCGAAGTGGCATACAATAATCAAACCATATTGTTTCTGCCAAAGTTATAAGTTCTGTAGAATCCATCGGAAATTCCGGAACAAAAACATCCGGACATAAATTTTTTACCGTCTCACGCTCTACCGGATTATCATCAATGAAGATGAATCCTCCTTCCGTCAGATTTAACTCTCTCTCCATTGCCTTAAGATTTACAGCTTTACTCTCCCAGTTGATTTTTCGTATCACAAAGTCCTCATTTCTGAGAAGCATAGCCGGATGTTTGGAAATTGCAGTTTCTGCGTCTTCAGGATTATTTTTACTATTTACAGCTAATAAAATGCCCCTGTTTTTCATCTCCAAAAGTTGACGTTGGAAATCATAAAAACGCTGTCCTTCTTTATGCGCAGAAAGCTCAATACCATCTATGCCATCCTCACCGGCAAAACCACCCCAAAGTGTATTGTCAAGATCAACGGCAATAATCTTCTTTCTTGCACTAAATGCAGCATTAAGCAGCCTATCAAGCTCAGCGCAGACAGCAAATAGTCCTTGTCTTGAATACGGCATGCTGCTAATATACCACATTTTATTGGAATAAAATTGCTTTCGTCCGATTTCAGCGATTCTATCCGCAAGGTCAAATAAATATACATTCATCTTAGTCTCTGCCAAAATTTGAACATGCTGATACCATTCATTTTCCAGTTCGTACTTCTGCTTTCTCTCTGAAAGTGACTTTATCCTGTTTTCCCTGATATCTATTGTAGAAACAAATATTGGTATATTAGTGATTTGATTTGTTAGTGCCGTCAATGCCTGCTTCCATAGAATGAGTCGGTTCACTCCTTCGGAAGAACTTTTCCAGGAACGCGCTTCGGTTCCATCTAAGAGAACAATAACCGCATCCACTCTCTCATTGTATAAACCGGAAGTGAGATCAACAGCCTCCTGCACCCAAGTATCAAACCCCTCCGGCAGGTAAAAATCATATTTTCTGCGCAGCTTACTCACAATCAAATCCACCATTATATTTGACAAAACTGCTACCTTTTCCTTTGTTTTAGCCATCGCAAGCAATAATCTCCTTCAAATGTTAAGAGGAATTCCAATGTTTGATACGTTTTATTCCACAAGGTCATAAAGATCCCTCATTGTTTTTATATTACCAAGTTTTTCAATTGGAATAGACACGCCATATTCAGCCTCCAACTCCATTACAAGTGTGAACAGCATCAGTGAATCCCATTTTCCTTCTTTATACAGCGTCTCCATACTGATTCCATTCACATCAACCTCCATGATTTCAGCCACAAACTCTAAAAATTTTTCCATAATCAATCTCCTATTTTACTTAAAACGGGACATCACAGCTTTAAAACTTTACGATTTTTGCAGGATTTCCAAATACCTTCATACCATTACCGATATTTGTCATGACTGAACTTCCGGCACAGATATACACATCATCTCCAATATGCATCCCCGGAATCACCTGAGAAGTTGATCCCATAAACACTCTGTTTCCAAGCTTGCACCCTCCAGTAATATCACAATGCGCACTGATGGTACAGTATTCACCCAGCACTGAATCATGTGCAACGGATGAATACATATTAATAATACATCCATCACCAATAAATACATTATCAGAAACAAGAGCATAAGGATATATAATTACCCCTTCGCCAAGTATGCATGAATCCGCAATTACCGCACTAGGATGTATAAGCGTAGTAAACACAGCTCCTTTCGCTTTTAATTTCTCCATAACAGTTTTGCGATCATTGCTATGTCCGATACAACAAACAAATTCATCCCCCGGTTCAATCACATAATCATCAACCTTGGAAAGAACAGTAATACCACATTTTTTACCATCAAGTACATTCAAATCATCGTCAAGAAAACCTTTAACTTTCCAACGATTTTCGATTTTATTTACTTTTTTCGCCCACTGCAGTACTTCTCGTCCACAGCCGCTGCCTCCGACAATAACAAGATTTTTCATTTACTACTCTCCATATCCAAATCACTATACTACATCCAGCATCCCATGCATGCACCGCTTAAGTTTTACTAAATAGCCTTGTTTATGCACCGCACCATTAGGCATATATACGGATTATCCTGTACTTCTAAATTCCTTACCAAGGTAATACCAGCATTGGTATCTGTTTCACTAATTGCCTCCAGTATTTTTCCTTCACCAAAGTAAATACCAACATGATGTACTTCATTCCAGTACTCACATTCCTCTCCATTCTTACAATTGCCATTGGAAAAGAAAATCAAATCACCTGGGCATAATTCATTTATATTCGTAATCTTAATATAATCACTATTTTTGAAATCATACCACTGCTCATACGCATATCTTCGTGCCGAAACTCCAATTGCCTCCAGAGCCTTCATCGTTAATCCACTACAGTCAATTCCTTGAGTAAAATCATAGGAATATGGATATCCAATATACTTTAACCCTGTTGCCAACATTTTTTCTGCATCGGAACTATTATCATCTACAATAACAGATGCTTTTCCATCCCCATCAATTTCATAGCGAACTCCATCCACTATAATTGAAGTATTTGATAGCATACCTTTTTCCTCATCAAAGTAGTACAGGATATTTCCAAGTGACATAAACCCATGCACCTCAAATCCGTCTACTTCATCATAATAATACATTCTTCCGTTGTCTTCTATAAAACCAGTTGCATTTCCTCCTCCCTCTTTAAAATAAAGTGTTCTTCCTGATGGAACCGTAATCCTTCCGTACTGCATCGCACCTAACGAAGGGTCAAAATAGTACCTCTTATTATTAATTTTATAATAACCAACTTTCATAGAACCTGATTTTTCATCAAAATAATATGTATTATTTCCAATGTTTTGCAAACCAGTTAATACTCCATGATCAGTGAAATAATAAGTAAAGGCACCAATCTGTTTGAAGCCCGTAAATAATTCATGTGTCTCCGGATCAAAATAATAATGGCAGCCGCTTATAATTACAGACCCAGAGGTTGCCGCACCTGATTGAGGATTAAAATAGTATGTCTTTCCCCCAATTTTCTGCCAACCTGTAACCATAGACTTCAATTCAGGATCAAAATAATACAAATGATCGTTTATTTCTTTTAAACCAGTACTCTGTTTTCCGTCTTCGAAATTATAAAAATACTTTTCCTGACTTTCGTTAACAATTCCATACTGCATAGCACCGGTATCAGTATTAAAGAAATAAATATCCCCATCAATAATTTGACGACCATATAAATACCCGTTCTCTGATAAATAGAAAGTTCGATCCTTTAGCTTTAAGAAACCAGTAATCATCTCTCCTGTTTGAGGGTCAAAATAATAACGAATACCGTCTATTTTACAAATACCTGTTGCCATTTCGCCGCTGATAGGTGAAAAATAATATTTTTTTCCGTTTATTTCTACGAAACCTGCAAAATTTCCTGCTTCAGATAGATAATATTTTTTTCCGCTTATTTGAATAATACCTGTTTTCTTCCCACCTGTCTCCAAGTCAAAATAGTATCTTTTACCTCTCAAATTATAATAACCATATTGCATAGAACCGTTTTCGGAAAAGTAATATGTTTCACCCCCAATAGAAACCAAGCCCGATTGCATCGTACCTGTTTGCGGATTAAAATAATATGTTTCTGTAGAACCTCCATTTATAGCAATCTTCGCAAAACCGGTTATAATCTTTCCGTCACTGCAATAATATTTTTGGTTATTTTCATCTATTATCCAACCGTTTATCTTCTTTCCATCTACATTGATCCAATATAAAATGCCCTCATTTTTCACACATCCTGTTATTAAATCTCCATTCTCACTGAAAAAATATCTCCGGCCGTCTAATTCCAAAATATCTGTCTGCATAATTCCTGTCTCGGGGTTAAAATACTTCATTTTTCCGTCAACCATTCGAAAACCGGTAAGCATTACACCATTATCATCAAAAAAGTGAAACTCATCGTCAGAAGTTTTAACTAAGCCTGTAGAATACTTATCGCTGTTTTCTGGAAAATAATAAACGCATCCCTTCACGGTCACAAATCCATTTTCAGATGCAATTTCTACATTTGAGGTTCTTCCGCCCTCCGGAAGATAGAAATAGTCTATTCCATTTACATTGATAATTCCCGTTTTCATGGCACCCGTCACCGTATCAAAGTAATAGTATGTATTGTCAACATACCTTGCCCCTGTTCCCATCGTTCCATAAGTGGTAGAGAAATAATACTTTATTCCGTCAATCTCTTTTAATCCCTTATGAACAGTGCCGTCTTCATAGAAATAATAAGTATAACCATTTCCCCCATCCTGTAATCCAAATGTTGCATATCCAGTCTGAGGATCAAAAAAATATCTCTTTATCTCGCCATTCACTGTCACGTCAAAAAGACCTGTTCTCATATTTCCTGAAGGGCCAAAATAATATATCTTTCCATCAATATTTTGCAGACCAGTCAATGCACCATTTATGCCATCCAGATAATAAGTATAACCAGAATCCGATCTATAGAAACCGATTTGACTAGCCCCTGTCATTTCATCAAAATAATATAATACATTTTCTATTCTTCGAAGACCTGTCTGCATAATTCCAAGTTGATTGAAATAGTATACTTTTCCATCAATTTTCCGAAGGCCGGTAGCCAACCCCTGACTTCCTTCAGCATAATATGTATATTCTCCATTTGTTACAAATCCAGCAGCTGCTGCACCTGTAGCTGGATCAAAATAATATGCATTTTCGCCCAACCGTACGATTCCATAACGCATTGTACCGTCAGAGCCAAAATAATACAGATTACCCTGAATTGTCTGTAAACCCGAAAGTGCTCCCTCATCTTTGTCAACATAATAGCGGAATCCATTATCTGATGTAAACAAACCCGATATTGATTTCCCTGTTTCTAAATCAAAATAGTATGTCCTATTGTTAATTGTAATAAGGCCTGTATACATCACTCCACTGTTTCTAAAATAATAATAGCAGCCGTCAATTCTCCGCAAGCCAGTCACAAATCCATTTAATCCATCAAAGTAATATCTATTGGATTCATTTTGAACAAATCCGGTAGTCAATTCTCCTGTGTTTAGGTCAAAATGGCATATTGTTCCGTCTACAGTTACCAATCCTTTTTTCATAATACCATTATTACTAAAATAGTATGTCTTACCAGATATTATCTGAAGTCCTTTCAATGCACCATTAATTCCATCAAAGAAATATGTATTTCCGGCATACTCAAACAGTCCGGTAATTGCCTCTCCTGTTTCGTTATTAAAATAATATATATTTCCATTCTCAATGTAATATCCATAAAGCATAACTCCATTTGTATAGAATCTATAAAGCTTTCCGTCGATTTCCTGAAGTCCGGTAAGCATAATCCCGGCATCGTCAAAAAAATATGTCGCATTTTCTATTTCGCAAAAGCCATGCACTGCTTCTTTAGTCATAGGATTAAAGTAGTAGCTTTGTCCATTTATAGTAATCCATCCAGACTTAGCAACACCGGATATTTCATCAAAATAATATACTTCTCCTCCTGCATAATGAAACAAGCCTGTTGCAAATATGCCATTTTCATATAAAAATATATAATTATTCGTTCCTATTTCAATAAGTCCTGTTTTTTGTTCTCCATTTTTCCAGTCAAAATAGTACTTCTTACCTTTAATGCTGACCATTCCACGCGCCATTGCTCCATCAGTGTAAAAATAGCGTTTTTTACCGTCAACTACATGAAAACCTGTTTTCGCTCCATGAATACCATCAAACAGATAATAAATACCATTATCCAGTCTTCGAAAACCTGTTACCGCCGCAGACGTTACAGGATCAAAATAATAAGATTTTCCTTCGATTACCTTTAACCCATTGACTGCTCTTCCATATGCATCAAAATAATAGGCCTTGTCATTAAGCACCGCAAATTCAGCCATATATTGTGATCCATCATCTTTAAACCCGTATTTTATCCCATTAATCTCATATAAACCAACAACTGCGGCTTTCGTCTGCGGATCAAAATAATACTTCTTTCCCTCTATTGTCTGGAATCCAGTCTGGGCAATCCCATATCCCTCACTGAAATAATAGGTCTTCCCTCCTGATATCTGAAGGCCCTTCCTATATTTCCCTCCTTTTTCCAGATAGTAGGTGTATCCGTTGCTGCACGCCTGTACTCCATATACTGCACTTCCGTTCTCTCCGGCAAAGCTGTATTTTTTTTCTCCTACATTAAGAAAACCCGTGCGCACTGCGGCTGTCACCGTGTCAAAATAATATTCCTTTCCTTCGATCTCCTTCAGGCCCTTCGCGTAGCTTCCATCTTCCTGTATATAGTAGAGTTTGTCCCCTTTCCTTATAAAACCGCTTCCTTCTGAAATGAGGACGCCTTCTCCATCGAAGTGATACAGCTTCCCGTTTATTATCTGCGTTCCGGTCAATGCCGCCTTTGTCTCCGGATCAAAATAATACTTCTTTCCCTCTATTGTCCGAAATCCAGTCTGGGCAATCCCATATCCCTCACTGAAATAATAGGTCTTCCCTCCTG
>CAMNTH010000001.1 GCA_946557785.1 uncultured Blautia sp. | reverse complement strand
GTACTGGGGTTGCGAGGTGTTTTGCTCTACTCAACTGTCAAAAACAGGATTATATAGAATTAGGGTTGTAAAATCAATGAATGGGAATTAAAATGAGAAAAAGACCAGAAAGCCTAAGAATAGAAATAAAAATAACATGTTTAGAGGTGATCGCCATGAAAATATGTGGATTAAATAAAACAACTCTGCTGGATTATCCCGGGAAGGTAGCCGCTACTATATTTCTTGGAAGCTGCAATTTTCGCTGTCCCTTCTGTCACAATAGTTCCTTGGTTCTTCATCCCGAAGCGGAACATAAAATTTCTCAGGAGGAAGTTTTGTCCTTTTTGAAGAAGCGCAGCAAAATTCTGGAAGGAATCTGCATTACCGGGGGCGAACCTACTTTAAGTGCCGATCTGGAACAATTCCTGACCCAAATACGTAAGTTAGGATATTCTGTCAAGCTTGACACCAATGGTTCCCGGCCTTATGTGATCAAGGAACTGGTACACAAAGGGCTTGTGGACAAAATTGCCATGGATATTAAGGCCTGTCCGGAAAACTACGGAATCCTCACAGGACTTCCGTATCCGGATTTGGATCCTATACGGGAAAGTGTGAATTTTCTGTTGGAAGAGCCTGTGGATTACGAATTCCGCACTACTGTTGTGAAAGAGCTTCTCACAGAGCATGATTTTATAGAAATCGGCCGCTGGATTGCTGGCGCAAAAGCCTATTATCTCCAGGCTTACAAAGACTCCCCGGAAGTCCTGCAGCCTGGATTTTCCAGCTATTCCTTAGAAGAACTGGAGCATTTCCGCAATATTCTCCTTCAAACCATCCCTCTAGTGGAAATCCGGGGTATTGATTAGGCGGTACCAGTAACCGCCTCTTCCCTGGGGAAGCTGGATGTAACGGCTTTCTTTAAAATAAGGGAAGCCAAACATATTTGCCATGAATCGTTCCTGCTGATCATATCCGCCAGGAACCCCCAAAATGTAACGTCCGTCTGCCCTGCGGCAGATTAAAAGATGTCCGAAATTATAATAACCATACTGCAGAAATCTGTTATTTCTCAAAGGAATATCCCTCCTGTTAAGGTGAGACAAATCTTTGATATGAACCTTTCGGCAATCTATGATTTCCCCATCCTCAAAGGGCTGAAACATTTCCCCCGGCTGTCTCTTGGGCGGCCTTTGAGGCGGCCTGGGGTTCTGTATATTCCCCATTTCCGGCACTGCCGGACTCTGGCTGCTTTCCGTTTCCGGTACTGCCGGACTCTGGCTGCTTTCCGTTTCCGGTACTGCCGGACTCTGGCTGCTTTCCGTTTCCGGTACGGATGGTTCTTCTTCCTGCAGTTTATTGCTTTCTGCTTCTTCTCCCTTCGGAAGCATCATACTTGTATCTTCGGCATCCCCTGACCCTGAAACGGACTGGGAAACAAGTTCTGGTTGCGGATTCTTTTCCTCCTCCGGATTCTGTGCATCCTCTCTACCCTCCATTATCTCTGGTGCTTCTTCCTCTTGCAGATTCTCTTCTTTTATTTCATTCTCTTCTTTTATTTCATTCCCTTCCTGTATGGGAATTTCTTCCTCAAATATGTCGTCAGCCTCCTGCTGTACCTCCTGTTCTTTTTGTACCTCCTGTTCTTTTTGTACCTCCTGTTCTTTTTGTACCTCCTGTTCTTTTTGTACCTCCTGTTCTTGCCGTGCCTCTGCCCTTTTATTTTTCTCTGCCATATGCGGTTCTTTCTTCTCTTTCGAAATCCGCTCCGTGTTTCCTTTTACTTCACGGAAGTTTTCCGGCCGGATGGGCATGTCATCCCATTCTGTTCCAAAAAAAGCACCTCCGTCTGTCTCCAGGATCAGTCCCCCCATTCGCCCAAGACCAACTCCGGAATCCCCCATGCTCCGGGCATCCGTCTCCACCATGCACTGTACGGATCCCTCTCCGGTTTTGCAGCTTCCCAAAAGGTATCCGTCCATCAGGCCTGCGTTCCTTACAAATCCATAAATCTTACACTCTCCCTGTTCCGGTATTCCCGGACACTGCAGGTGCAGTTCCAGCCTGCACCTCTGCTCTCTCACTTCCACCTTTATGAAGCCACAGTTTGTTCCTTTTTTTCCTTTAACATACTCATATACATATGCAACAAAACGCTGATATCCAGCCAAGCAGCTCCCTCCATAAAAATATGTTTCCCTAATATATATGACCAAAAATCGGTTTCATTCATATTCTGCTCTCCCATCCCGTAAATATGATTGCCCCTCACCCCAAAAGCTGATAAAATAACAATATAAGCGGGATTCTTCATTCCCGCAGACACTCCGGAGGAAAATCATATGTACTATTTCATTATCAACCCCGTTTCCGGCTCAGGAAAAGGAGCCAAAGTATGGTCTTCTGTAAAAGCAGAGCTTGACCGTCTTCAGATAGATTACCGTGCTTTTCTTTTAACCGGTCCTGGTGATGCCCAAAGACTGGCCAAGAGCTTCTCTAACCTCGGTTATCCGGTCACAGTCGTTGCAGTAGGGGGTGATGGTACCATTAATAATGTAATAAGTGGTTTTACCTCTTTTCAGAATATTACATTTGCCTGTATCCCCACTGGTTCAGGAAATGATTTTGTCCGCGGATTAAACCTGCCCAGAAATCCTATTGCCGCATTACATATGATTTTGAATCCTAAGCAAATAGAAAACTTAAACATCGGGGACATCACATGCCTGCGTCCTTTCTCCAAAGAAGCCTGCCGCTTTTCCTTCGTAGTCAGCGCTGGAGTCGGTTTTGATGCCGCAGTCTGTTATTCCGTGAAAAAATCGAAGCTCAAAAAAATGCTGAATTTTTTTCACTCCGGCAAGCTTATTTACTTGCTGACAGCACTGTGGCTGCTTCTAACCATGAGGCGCAAAACCATAGAAATCGCCACGGACAGCGGTAAACCTGTAATCTATAAAAATGTATATTTTTCGGCTGTTATGAACCTGCGGTATGAAGGAGGCGGTTTTATGTTCTGCCCCGGTGCCCTGCCTAACGATGACTATCTGGATTTGATCATTGCCTGGGGTATCCCTCGTCTTAAAGTACTCACCATCCTTCCGCGGGCATTTTCCGGCAATCACGTCGGATATAAAGGCATCCATATCCTCCGCTGCAAAAAAGTATCGATCTGCACAGAAGAAAAAATCCATTTGCACACAGATGGCGAAACCCCTGGACTATACCAGGATATAACATTTATGCTTCATGACGAAAAGCTGTCCGTTATCACTCAGTAAAAATTAAAAATCGAAAAATTTTTCATTTTTATATTGACAAACAGGATAAAAATCAATATAATAGCTTTTGCAGTTGGCGAAGCGTGGCTCAGTTTGGTAGAGCGCTGCGTTCGGGACGCAGAGGCCGCAGGTTCGAATCCTGTCGCTTCGACTATTCTTTTAGAATCAAGGGTTTTCAGAAATTATTTTCTGAAAATCCTTGTTTTTTTGTCTATAAATATAAAACATATCTCTATCAGTTATCAGTTTCCAGGTGTTCCCGTAAATCACTTTCTCTATAAAAGGAAATGCAAAAAGGACATACCAGATCCCCGAGACAACATATGTATTTTCAATCTATTCCGATTATTGCTCTATTTTATGTCATAATTTATTTTATTTCCCCAAAACTGTAAGCAGACTTCTTTTCTTTCTTTAAAAGGATTCTCGATTTAACCAAACAAAATACTTGAGGTTTTTTTGATTTTCTATATAATAAAGAGAAAGGTGTACCAAAATGCCCATTACCACGGGTAAAAAGGAGGAAATCGATATGCCACAAAGAACAGACATTCATAAAGTACTCATCATCGGCTCCGGTCCTATCATCATTGGACAGGCCTGCGAATTTGACTATTCCGGGACACAGGCCTGCAAGGCGCTCAAAAAGCTTGGATATGAAATCGTGCTGGTCAATTCCAACCCGGCAACCATTATGACCGACCCGGAAACAGCAGATGTTACCTACATTGAGCCTCTGAACGTAGAACGTCTGGAACAAATTATAAAAAAAGAACGTCCGGATGCGCTTCTGCCTAACCTTGGAGGCCAGTCCGGCCTGAACCTTTGCGCAGAATTAAATAAAGCAGGAATTCTTGACAAATATCAGGTTAAAGTCATCGGCGTACAGGTAGACGCCATTGAACGAGGCGAAGACCGCATTGAGTTTAAAAAAGCCATGGACAAGCTTGGTATTGAAATGGCTCGAAGCGAAGTTGCCTACTCTGTAGAAGAAGCCCTTTCCATTGCAGATCAGCTTGGCTATCCGGTAGTTCTCCGTCCTGCTTATACCATGGGCGGCGCAGGAGGCGGTCTTGTTTATAACAAAGAAGAGCTGAAAACCATTTGTGCCCGCGGCCTGCAGGCCAGCCTGGTCGGCCAGGTTCTTGTAGAAGAATCCATTCTTGGCTGGGAAGAGCTTGAATTGGAAGTTGTCCGGGATGCAGACAACAATATGATCACTGTATGCTTCATTGAAAATATTGACCCTCTCGGCGTACACACAGGCGATTCCTTCTGCTCCGCACCCATGCTGACCATTTCTAAGGAATGTCAGAATCGTCTCCAGGAACAGGCTTATAAGATCGTAGAATCCGTACAGGTTATTGGCGGTACAAACGTGCAGTTTGCCCATGACCCGGTTTCCGACCGTATTATTGTTATTGAAATCAATCCCCGTACCTCCCGTTCTTCCGCCCTGGCATCCAAAGCAACCGGCTTCCCCATCGCCCTGGTTTCCGCGATGCTGGCTACAGGCCTGACCCTTAAGGATATCCCCTGCGGCAAGTACGGAACTCTGGACAAATACGTTCCTGACGGAGACTACGTTGTAATTAAATTTGCGCGCTGGGCTTTTGAAAAGTTCAAAGGCGTTGAAGACAAGCTTGGTACGCAGATGCGTGCAGTAGGCGAAGTTATGAGTATCGGAAAAACCTACAAGGAGGCATTCCAGAAAGCTATCCGAAGCCTTGAAACCGGCCGTTACGGTCTCGGCCACGCCAAGAAGTTTGACTCCATGACCAAAGATGAGCTCTTAAAGCTCCTCATCACTCCATCCAGTGAACGTCATTTCATCATGTATGAAGCACTTCGCAAGGGAGCAACCACAGCGGAGATTTTCGAACTTACAAAAGTAAAATCTTATTTTATTGAACAGATGAAAGAATTGGTTGATGAAGAAGAAGAACTCCTAAAGAGCAAAGGCTCCCTTCCTTCCGGCCAGCTTCTGACCACAGCTAAAAAAGATGGTTTTTCTGACAAGTATTTAAGCCAGATCCTGGAAATTCCGGAGGAAACAATCCGCAATCACAGAATCTCCCTTGGTGTAGAAGAAGCATGGGAAGGCGTTCATGTAAGCGGAACCAAGGACAGCGCTTACTATTACTCCACCTACAATGCACCGGATAAAAATCCTGTTTCTGAAGAAAAGCCAAAGATCATGATCCTTGGCGGCGGCCCTAACCGTATTGGACAGGGTATTGAGTTTGATTACTGCTGTGTGCACGCTTCTCTTGCATTAAGGAAGCTTGGATTTGAAACCATTATTGTAAACTGCAATCCGGAAACCGTATCCACTGATTACGATACTTCCGATAAGCTGTATTTCGAGCCGTTAACCTTAGAAGATGTTTTAAGTATCTATAAAAAAGAAAAACCACTTGGGGTAATTGCCCAGTTCGGCGGACAGACTCCTCTGAATCTGGCATCCGAGCTTGAGAAAAACGGGGTAAAGATCCTTGGAACCTCTCCTTCTGTCATTGATCTGGCAGAAGACCGTGATCTCTTCCGTGCTATGATGGAAAAACTGGAAATCCCAATGCCCGAATCTGGTATGGCTACCACAGTAGAGGAAGCCATTTCCATTGCCGAAAAGATCGGCTACCCCGTTATGGTTCGTCCTTCCTATGTGCTTGGCGGACGTGGTATGGAAGTAGTATACGATGAGGAAAGCATGACCGGTTATATGAAGGCTGCCGTAGGCGTAACACCTGACCGCCCCATCCTTATTGACCGTTTCCTCAATCATGCAACTGAATGTGAGGCAGACGCTATCAGCGATGGCACACATGCTTTTGTACCTGCTGTTATGGAGCATATTGAACTTGCAGGCGTACATTCCGGCGACTCTGCATGTATCATTCCTTCTGTCCATATCTCTCCTGAAAATGTGGTAACCATTAAGGAATACACCAGAAAGATCGCAGAGGAGATGCATGTAAAAGGCCTTATGAATATGCAGTACGCCATCGAAAACGGCAAGGTTTATGTATTGGAAGCCAACCCAAGGGCATCCCGTACCGTTCCCCTGGTTTCCAAAGTATGTAACATCCGCATGGTGCCTTTGGCAACTGACATTATTACCTCTGAACTCACTGGACGTCCATCTCCGGTACCTGGCTTAAAAGAACAGGAGATTCCAAACTACGGCGTAAAAGAAGCGGTATTCCCCTTCAATATGTTCCAGGAGGTAGACCCAATACTCGGACCGGAAATGCGCTCCACAGGCGAAGTACTTGGTTTGTCCCATTCCTACGGCGAAGCTTTCTATAAAGCCCAGGAAGCAACCCAGTCCAAACTCCCTCTGGAAGGTACCGCCCTCATTTCCGTAAACCGCAAAGATAAGTCTGAGGTTGTGGAAGTGGCAAGAAGCTTTTATGAAGACGGATTCCGCATTGTTGCCACAGGCAATACCTATGAGCTTATCAGCGAAGCCGGCATACCCGCAGAAAAGGTTAAAAAGCTTTATGAAGGCCGTCCAAACATCCTGGATATGATCACCAACGGAAAGATCGACCTGATCGTAAACTCCCCGGTTGGAAAAGACAGCCGACACGATGACAGCTATCTTCGTAAAGCAGCCATCAAGGCAAAAATTCCTTATATGACCACCATCGCTGCAGCAAAAGCAACAGCCAGCGGAATTAAATATGTAAAAAATCACGGAAGCGGAGAAGTCAAATCTCTTCAGCAGCTTCACAGCGAAATTCACGATAAAGAATAAGCGCAGGATCAAAAAAGCTTTCTGCCGGACAATCTATTTGGGATATGTCCGGCAGAAAGCTTTTTAAATCTAATATCATATTCTGTTAATCATTCCTCAGATGGCTCAGAGCCTTTATCTCCAGCCTTATTATTTCCGGAGTTTTTGCTGCCTGAACCTGTAGTGGTCAGTTCGTCTCCGCACTTCATATAACCTGTAACACCATTATATTCAACCTGTGCCCAGTCTTTATCCTGCATCTTAATGATTTTAACCGAAGAGCCTTCATCCACCTCTGCAAGTACGTCTGAGTCAACATTTGGCTCTTCCCTCATGTTGTATGCAGTCTGAAGAACATGGGTACTGCCAGATGCAGATGTTCCATTATTACCGGAGGATGGCGTTTTCTCATCAATGGAAGCTACTGTATTCTGCAGTTCTGTGTTCGCCTTCTCCAGATCCTGTATCCTGGTCTGCATTTCCTGATTCTGCTGGCTTAAAAGCTCAATCTCCTCCTTATCTGTTCTTCTCTGCCAGCTCTTGCCAGCAGTAAAGATCAATATGATCACAAGAAGGATCCCCACAAGCCCTGCTGCTAAAAATATCTTATCCCTGTCACCGCCGGGCTTGGGAGCCGGACCTCTGCCGGTTCTCTTCCTGGAAGAATCACTTGGTCTTCTTCTCTTTATTACCTCCTCGGCACTCTGCTGTCTCACAAAATTGCTGGACTGCTCCCAGCCGTTTCCCCGCGGCTTTTCCAAGTCTGTTCTCATCTGTAAATTCTCCTCTCTTAGCTCTTAAATTTTCATCCCCTTATTTCTAAAAAACAATTACCTGACTCTATTTTACACCAGCCGTTTTATCCATCTGTATCCAAAATATCACCGCCGGATAAAAAGTCTTTCAGAATATATTTATTATAATACAACCCTTTCAAACATCCAAGAGTACATTTCAATTTTTACAAACATTTTTTGTAACCAATCTCTCCCTTTTACAAAATATTACTTTCCCGCTCTCCTCTCCAGCTTATTCAGATACATTTTTTTATCAGCCTCTTTTAATAGTCTTTTGTAATCAGTACTTCCCTCTGTTAAACAGCAGCCGAAGGAAAACCTGATGGGGACATATACATTTTCCCCAAGCTGTGCATAGCTATTGTTCTGAAGATACGAAAAATCTTCAATCGCTTCACGCAGCAGTTCCTCGCTTTCATAGTGGTATAAAAATAGAACAAACTCGTCTCCTCCCAATCGGGATACAATACTATTTTTTGTTCCAGCCCCCTTTAATAACCTGGCTATTTCTTTCAGATAAAGATCTCCTGTTTCATGCCCGTATGTATCATTAATCTCCTTCAGGCTATCTGCATCTGCCAGGATTATAGCGCTATATTCAAGATCCCCCGGGCGGTTAAGCAAAGCTGCAAGCTGTGTATTCAGTCCGCGCCTGTTATACAGCCCTGTCAGCTGATCAATATCCCTTTCTGCTTCGATTTTCCTTCGTCTTACAATTTCAGAAGTCACGTCCGTCAGAACGCCTAAGACCGTATTATTTTCTCCTATTTCCTCCAGCCTGATATACCGATCTCCAACCTCATATACTCCCCTCTCAGCAGGTAAGGGATTTTTACGAATCTCATCAATAAATTCCCTGAATTTCCACACATCAGAGGACACCTCTTCCAACTTATGCCCATCTACAGGCAGCGCTTTGGAAATATAATCTGTAAAATGAAGTTTTCCCATCTGCAGATCATATTCGTAAACTCCAATATACATATCTGTTTTGCTCAAAACATAGGACATTTTTTTGTTATTGCCCACCAGACTTTTCACAAGTCCATTGATGTATTTGCTTAATTCCGAAAATTCAATACTATCCCTGATGTCCACCGTCTCCTCAAGATTTCCGCCAGCAATTGCCTTTAGCATTTTATTCACATCATGTATTTCATCCACCACGTATTTATTCATGTAACGTATTACGGCATTTGCCAAAAAAAGCGTGATCATTGTCAGGCAAATAAAAAGAAGAAACATAGTCATGGGAATTCGGCGATAAAGATTGCTTCCCGGAATCACACGGCCAATATAGTTATTCCCGATTTTCTTAAATACGCAGAAAGACCTCTGCCCGTTGATCTTTGCATTAAAGCCTGTTTCACCATTCTTGATGTCCTCAAGGTCCAGCCCTATCTCCGAAGCGCTGCGCCCTATCATTTCCGGAGCTCCGCATCCAACTACTTCTCCTGTTTCACAGTCAATGGCATAATAATTTATTTCCGTATTCACGCGAAACAAAGAAAAAATATAAGAAAGCTCATTCTTTTTTGTAACCTTGATGACATTCACCGGTTCCATTCCCACCTGGACAATAAGATCCCCCTCCTTATTCCAAAGTGCCGAATACTGCATCTGCTTTCCCTCTGCGGTATTAGGCGTAATCTCCTGAACAAGCTTTAGTGTTTTATCTTCAAGCATAGGCTTAAAAAACATCATCTGTTCACCGGAATCAAATGTGTAATCATAATACTGGGGATGAGTGCCTGCAAAAATACGGCCTGTGGTATCAAAAATATGTATCTCATCAACCTCCAGGGATTTTGCAATTTTTTTTAGTTCCTCCACATCCTCCAATACCTGGGGACTGCCTTCGATAATGCGGGCAATTATCTCTGCATTATACAGGCACGTCTGCATGTACGCTTCCTGTATCGCTTCAAGCTCCTTCTGATTTTCATCTAACACCTGTTCCATCTGCACAAAAGTTCCCATTGCACTTTCGCAAGCCAGCTCACGTTCATTTATCACCTCAGCTAACAGTACAAGACACAATATCAAAACCACCAAAATGCCCGATACCCGATACATATATCTACTGATTATTACCCGTAATGTACGCATGGAAGCCTCCTGTATTCGCCCGAATAAAATCCTGCATTTCTATCAGTATAATGGATTTCATTATAAATTACAATTTTTATTTCCTTTCAAATTAAAAACCATTTTTAACCTTTTGTTCCAGAAGAGCCAACGGAATATATTCTTTTCACGAAACTTTTTTCGTTATTCTTCGTCTTTTTTTTCCATATTGCCGTATTGTATTTACCAAAAGAATACAGTATAGTTATAATAGTTATAATAGTGGGAAGTTATGCACAAAAAGGACGGACGCCTATGGAAAAACAACAATACTTTCAATGGAGTTCTTTTATAAATGACCATGAAAATTTTCATTTTTCAGTAGATGCCATTGGGGAAATCTATTTACTAGACCTAAAAGAAGACAAAATCTGGCTTTCTAAAAAATTAGCAGATCTTTTGTATTACAAACGAAAAGAAAAACCTGCCCAGATTTCTACCCGGGAATTTGAATCCTTTTTTCCGGAAAAAAGCCGTATCGTATTTCATCAGGAAATTCAACGCCTGAAAGCAGACGGCACCAGCCGGGAGAATTGCCACGTAGCCCTTGATGTAGCGCAGGGGTGTTTAAGTGCGGTTTCATATATGTATTATTTCGGCGATTCTGATTATTTATTAGGGTTCCTTTCTGTTGATTATGAGCCTACCAGGGAATACGAACGCCATCTTGAGCAGATCATCAGTGAGCTTAAGCACGCTCAGTCCGTAAATCAGCTTATTCTGGAGGGCTCCGTAGATTACATATTCCAGCTTAATTTTGCAGATAATACCTGTACTCTTTCCCCAAAGGCATTAGAGATCCTCCCATTAGATTCCCCTACTTTTTCAGATGCTTTGGACCGTATACTTTTTTTCGTGGTAACAGAAGATCGCCAGATTTTCCTGGATTCCATGACGCCATTTCTTTCCGGCACTTCCACAGAACAATATGCAGAATTTCGTTTGCGGACCAAAAACGGAAATGTGATCTGGGTACGCTGCCAAGGCAAAGGCCTTCATGATTCACAGGGAAAACCCCTCCTTCTTGCCGGTTCCCTGCTGGATATTACAGAGCAAAAAGAAAAAGAACAAAGAATACGTCAGATGCTTTATTATGACATCCTTACTGGTCTGAAAAACCGGCGTTCCTTCCTGATTGAAATGGATGCAGTTCTTCAGGATCCGGACGAAAAAGGCTGCATTCTTTATATGGATATCCGTAAGTTTAAATCCTATAACGAAATGTTCGGACATAAATTCGGAGACCATGTATTAAAAGAATTTGCAAACATGCTGAGACTTTATTTTCCTCAGGCGCTTGGTATCTATCGTTTTGGAGGAGATGAATTTCTAATCCATCTGAAAGAACATAAAAGAGAAAAGGTACTTGAACGGCTTACTCCCTTTCATCATATTGTAAGCAAGCCCAGGGAACTGGATGGTCATATTATCTACCTGGATACCTTCACCGCCGCCCTTTTATATCCGGAACACGGGCATACGGCAGAAGAGCTGCTCAGCAACGCCAACCTCTGCCTGTACCGTATTTCCAGAGAGGATAAACGTGATGTCAGCTTTTTTGCCAAACAGAACAGTATAGATTTTTCCAAGCAGTATCAGCTTGAAAATGAGATGCGTCAGGATATTGAACATGATTTCCGGCATTTCCGCGTTGTATACCAGCCTATTGTAAAACATGAAAACGGCTGTTCACGCTGGATTGGGGCGGAAGCACTGCTTCGGTACAACAACCCTGATTTTCCTGACCTTGGACAGATGGAAATGATCCAGACGCTGGAATATTCCGGTTTGATTCTTCCTATCGGAAGATGGGTTCTGAAAAAAGCCATTCGGGAATGTTCCAAATGGAATAACGGCGGCAATCACATTGTTGTCCACGCAAACATCGCTGCCCAGCAGGTTTCTGACGTAAGCCTGGTACAATATGTAAAAAAACAGTGTGAAAGCTCCGGTCTTGATCCTTCAAATCTTACCCTTGAGCTTACAGAAACTTCTATTTTAAGCAATCTTGAAACTGCTGTCCGTTTTTGCCAGGAGCTTCGAAGCTTGGGAATCGGCGTTGCCCTGGACGACTTTGGTACAGGATATTCCGGTTTCCGCTATTTGCGGGGACTTCCCATCAGCCAGATCAAGGTGGATCGGGAATATACCAGCCGCCTGCCTGTAAACCAATACAACCAGGTAATTGTTTCATTCCTGCATGAGCTCTCCCAGAATATGGATCTGGAGCTGTGTGCAGAAGGGGTGGAAATGCAGGACGAACTGGATTTCCTCAATCATATGGGGATTTCCATGATTCAGGGATTTTACTTTGAACGTCCTATGGAAGCTGAGATCATCAGCAAAGAATTTCCTCAGCGCCTGGTAAGCTGCTGATTTATATTGACTATTATATGAACTTCAAAAAAGATGGCCGCAGGATCAGCCATCTTTTTTGTATTCTTTAATTTACCTGATATACATCTGCGTACTGTGAGCCAAAGTTCAGGGCAGCATCATGGCTGTCAAAATAAATATCCACATGGCCATAAGGTGTTCCCAGATCTTCTACTGTATAAATCGTACCATTGATGGAAAGCTGGGTTCCAAAAGGTACTCCTGCCATGGCAACGGTATGTCCGGATGTGGGCATGGCACCGCTGGCAGTTGCATTTCCCGCTGTTCCGCAGCACTGTGCACAATTGCAGTATCCTGTAAGGCGGAAATTTCCAAGATAGGTTCCCTCTCCGGAACTGGAAATATTTTCCTCCTCAGACTCTTCCTCATCCTCTTCTTCCACAATAATCTCACTGCTTGTGGAACTGCTGGAAGATTCCGCCGTATCTGTTTCAGGATCATATTCCGCCATTCCCTGTGGTTCCTCCCTATTTTCAGATGTGGCTTCCGCCTCAATCTCTGCCGATGCGGCTTTTGCTTCTGCAGCAGCGGCTGCTGCCGCCTTTTCAGCCTCTGCCTGCGCCAGCAATGCAGAAATATTGCTGTCCGCCTGACTGATCTGCGCCATCAGGGCTCCAGCCTCTGCTCGTGTAGCGCTGAGCTCATTCACATATGTAGTAATGTCTGCGCTGGTACTCTCTGCCATTGCCCGAACTTCCTGCTGTTTAACTGCTTTTTCCTCCTGAAGCGCTTTTATGGCATTGGCTTCCTCAGTTACCTGCAGTTCCTGTTGTTTAACATTCTTCCGGATTTCCTCGTATTTTTTCAGCATATCTCTGTCATATTGGGAAAGCTGAGATACATTTTCCGCCTCGTTCAGGAAATCTGCAATACTCTTGGAAGATAGCAGCCTCTCCAGCATGGTGCTTCCGCCGTTTTCATACATGTAAACGATCCGCAGCTTCATGGCTTCATACTGTCTCTGTGCAGTTTTGCGAGCCTTCTTCAGTTCTTTTTTTACCTGCTTGAGTTCTTTCTCCTTTGCTTTGGCTTCTGTGTCAAGCTCTTCCAGACTATCGGTCAATTCCTGATATTGGGCATCCAGTTTGGCCAGATAGCTTTCCAGTTCCTGCTTCCTGCCTTCCAGGCTGCTGATGGCAGCCTCTGTATCCGCAAGGCCAATTTCGGCCTGTTGTTTCTGTTCCCTTGCATATGCAATTTCATCTTCTGTAGACGCCCATGCAGAAGTTCCCGTAGAAACAATCAAAGCACCGGCAAGCAGCAGTGAAAAAATTCTTGTTCTCTTCATAATAACCTCCAGAAATTTGGGATGTTTCGAGGTTAAGTATAACACATTTTATAAAAAAATCAACATTTTATTTATATTTCGTAATATATATGTAACAATCGCCAGAAAAGCAGGACGTTATATGAGTGAAAAAACGGTGCCTCCCCAAGGGAGACACCGCAATGGAACACTATTCTTCTTTCTGCAGATGGAAAATACTGATCATTCAGCAGCCTCTTGTTGCTCCTCTGCCATAACTTCCTGGAATTTCTCCAGAATGATCGTCTGAATCCGGTCTCTTGTAGCAGAATTAATCGGATGCGCAATATCACGATATTCTCCATCCGTAGCCTTCCGGCTGGGCATCGCAATAAAGAGGCCTTTTTCTCCTTCAATCACCTTAATGTCATGTACTACAAACTCCTCATCAATGGTAATTGAAACTACGGCCTTCATCTTTCCTTCTTTTGCTACTTTTCTCACGCGTACATCAGTTATATTCATCTCTGCTTTCCCCTTTCCTATTTTGCACATATTGCAAATGCTATACGCTGCCCGCCAGCAGAATTACAGCACATAGCGCTGATTTTTTTCAACAACGATCTTCACTTCGCCGTCGCCGCAATAATAAGAATTAGCCTTGATCGTATCACGGCTTTCTACAATGCAGTTCTCAATATGTGTATTATCTCCAATATAAACATTATTGAGAATCACGGAATTCTTTATCACACAGTTATTGCCTACAAATACGTCTTTGAACAGAACGGAATTCTCCACAACGCCGTTAATAATACATCCGCTGGAAATCAGGCTGTTTCTCACTGCGGCACCTGGATTATATTTTGCCGGCGGCAGGTCATCAATCCTGGTTTTAATTGACGGTTCCTGCTTGAAGAAGTAGTTACGGATTTCCGGTTCCAGGAAAGCCATATTCGTTCTGAAATAGGCTTCTGCAGTGGAGATATTGCTCCAATAGCTGTCAATCTTATAGCCGTAAATTCTTTTTAGATTTTTGTACCGGATCAGAATATCCCTTACAAAATCGTTTCTTCCTTCCATCGCCGCCCGCTCGATCATTTCAATGAGCTGCCTTCTGCGGACAACATAGATTCCTGCCGAAATGGTATTATAAGCAGAAACTATGGGTTTCTCTTCAAATTCTTCTATTCTGTTATCATCATTCATACGAAGCACGCCAAAACGCTCTACTTCGCTCTGATCCCTGCATGTAGTACATACCACCGTAATATCCGCCCGTTTAGCAATATGATATTCAAGCACTTTATTATAGTCCAGCTTATAGACACAATCGCCGGAAGCAATCACCGCATACGGTTCATGACTGTTTTTCAAAAAGTTCAGGTTCTGGTATATAGCATCCGCAGTTCCCTGATACCACAGGCTGTTTTCTTTTGTAATCGTAGGGGTAAATACAAAGAGTCCTCCCTGCTTCCTGCCAAAATCCCACCATTTTGAAGAACTTAAATGCTCATTCAGGGAGCGGGCATTATACTGTGTCAGCACGGCAACCTTCTGGATATGGGAATTGGCCATATTGCTTAAGGCAAAATCAATGCTTCTGTAGCTTCCCGCCACGGGCATGGCTGCGATAGCCCTCTTGTTGGACAGCTCTCTCATACGGTTATTATTGCCGCCTGCTAAAATAATTCCGATTGCTCTCATGCCTCATCACCATCCTTTGCCGCAATTACTTGTCCGCCCGGCAGCACTCCATCCGGATAATCTGCCGGAGTCGTTACTCCGGATATTGCGGTATTCTTTCCGATTTTTACATCGTCCGGAATTACGCTCTTCTCACCGATCGTGACAATACCGAAGGCATATACAGACGGTTTAAGCACATTAGGAGCTTCCTCGCCATCCCCTAAGACAACCTGATTGCCAATCTTCACATCCTCTGCAACAATGGCCTTGTCCATTACAACGTTCTCACCCACCTCAGAGTTCCTCATAATGATGGAATCTCTCACAACGCTGCCCTTTCCAATGACAACATTGGGGCCGATCACAGAATTGCGCACCTCGCCGTAGATCTCAGCGCCTTCTCCAATAAGACATCTGTCTATCACAGCATCGCTGGAAATATACTGTGGGGGAATAATATCTCCTTTTGTATAAATCCTCCAGAATTCTTCATATAAATTAAATTCAGGTATAATATCAATCAGTTCCATATTGGCTTCCCAGTAGGATCCCAGGGTTCCTACGTCCTTCCAGTAGCCATTATACTCATATGCAAAAAGCCGCCGTCCCCGTTCCTTGCAATAAGGAAGAATATGTTTCCCAAAGTCACAATTGCTCTGATCCTTCAAAGCAACCAGGGCTTCCTTCAGAGCTCGCCAGCTAAAAATGTAAATACCCATGGAAGCCAGATTACTGCTTGGCTTCTCAGGCTTTTCTTCAAATTCCACAATGCGGCTTGTCTCGTCTGTTACCATAATACCGAAACGGCTGGCTTCCTCTATAGGAACAGGCATACAAGCAATTGTAATGTCCGCCTTATTAGCCTTATGGAAATCAAGCATCACTTCGTAGTCCATTTTATAAATATGATCTCCGGAAAGTATCAAAACATAATCCGGATTGTACTGTTCCATATAATCTAAATTCTGGTAGATTGCATTGGCAGTTCCCGTATACCATTCGCTGTTCGAACTCTTCTCATAAGGCGGAAGTACTGTGACGCCTCCTTCATTTCTGTCCAAGTCCCAGGGAATGCCTATTCCTATGTGTGTATTGAGGCGCAACGGCTGATACTGCGTTAGAACACCTACCGTATCAATGCCTGAATTGATGCAATTACTTAAGGGGAAGTCTATAATACGATATTTTCCACCGAAAGCGACTGCCGGTTTTGCAACTTTTTCTGTCAGGACTCCCAGCCGGCTTCCTTGTCCACCGGCTAAAAGCATGGCAATCATTTCTTTCTTGATCATGCAATCACCTCTTGTATGTTATGATTATAATATTATACCATACTCTACCAGATTAGTGAACATTTTTTACAATTATTTTGCCTGTTTTTTTCTTTTTTTAGAGTTATTGTATATTAAAAATTAGTCAAGAAAAACATTTTTGACGTTTTTTTGTGCATATTTTACATATTTCAACTTTTTCCGACATTTGACTATATTTCTCTTGTAAGGTCTTTCACCCATTTGTATTTCTTGTAGTGATGCATTACCCACGGAATTTTGCCTACTTCATCAAGACAGGTACATGCATATACCACAGCTACAGGCCAATGAAATACGAAGCAGCCAAGAGCAGCCAAAGGGACTGCCAGCATCCACATGGTAACCACAAGGCTGTACATATCAAACATCGTATCTCCCCCTGCAGCAAAAATGCCGTTAATAATAACGGTATTAACCGTACGTCCGATCATATAAACAGCCATAATGCACATCATGGCAAGCAGGTGCTTTTGCGCCTGATCTGTCAGCTTAACTACGACCAGAAGCAGCGGAGTTACTGCAAACATGATCACAGTAGATGCAAGACCCAGGATAAAACTGAGCTTCATCAGCCGATCACCGTACAGCTTTCCACGTTCAAGCTTACCGGCCCCAAGCTCATTCCCGACCAGAATGCCGCCTCCGCTGGAAATACCGTTGCACATGCAGCATACCAGGTCACGGACAACCGATGCGATTGAATTGGCTGCGGCAGCATCGGTTCCCATGTGTCCCATAAATGCCGTATAGGAAGTAAATCCCACACCCCACAAAAGAGATGCGCCGAAAAGCGGCAGGAAACACTTGGTAAAATCTTTGGAAAGCAATGGATAGCGTTTCAAAAGCCCACCAATCTTCAGACGGATATATCCCCGCTTTAAAGAGAGCAAAATACACCACAAAAGCTCAATCACACGGGCTGTCAATGTGGCTATGGCTGCACCCTGAACTCCCATCGCCGGTGCTCCAAAAAGCCCGAAGATCAAAACTGCATTCAATGCAATATTTAAAAGAACTGCCGCAGTGCTGACCTTTGCAGCATCAGCAGTATGGTCCGTCACTTTCAGAATCGTAAGATAGCACTGGGAAATACCAGTCAGCAGATAGGACCAGCCTGCAATCTGAAGATAATGACTGCCGATGGCGATCAGTCCTTCTTCGTTTGTAAACAGAATCATCAGATAGCGGGGTAAGAAGACGCATCCCACAAAAAAAACAACGGAAACCAGGAAGCAGGTGCGGATTGACAGGCAAAAGATCCTGCCAATGGTCTTATGGTCGCCCCTGCCCCAATACTGCGCTCCTAAAATAGCAGCTGCAGCTACAATAGATGAAATGGCCATATTCTGGATAAACTGTATCTGCGATGCCAGTGAAACAGCAGACATGGAATTCTGATCTACTCCTCCCAGCATAAAGGCATCGGCTGCCGCAACGGATGCCAGCATCAGGCTCTGGATCACAATGGGCATAGCCAGCTTAAAGAGCTGACTGTTAAAGCGTTTGTCGGAAAAAATACTCACTCTCACGATAATGTCCTTTCTCTTTTTTCGTATTTTGAAATTTCCTATAAAAAAGCATCCTGCAAATGTACGCATTAAGCTAGATTATACTGGGAATGTAAGGAAAAGTACAGTGTATATCGGGAACATTTTTTAGACTTTTTTTCATCTGAAAGAAAGACTTTTCATTTCATCCCATTGGGCGTATAATAAAAAGGACAAAAAATCAAGGAGATTAATATTATGTATCAGATAGACTTTCATAAACCGCTGCACATCCATTTTATTGGGATCGGCGGCATCAGCATGAGCGGTCTTGCGGAAATCCTCCTGGAAGAGAATTTTACCATTTCCGGCTCCGATGCCAAAGAAAGCCCCCTGACCCAGTCCCTTGCGCAACGGGGCGCCAGGATTTTTTATGGCCAGCGTGCATCTAATATAGAAGATTCTGTTCAGGTAGTGGTATATACTGCAGCCATCCATCCCGATAACCCTGAGTTTGCATGTGCAGTTTCAAAAGGGCTCCCCATGCTTACCCGCGCCCAGCTCCTGGGACAGATCATGCGCAATTACCATACCCCCATTGCAGTTTCCGGTACTCATGGAAAAACCACAACAACATCCATGATTTCCCATATCCTTCTGGCAGGAAACTGTGACCCTACCATCAGCGTAGGCGGAATTCTGCCTGCCATCGGCGGCAATATCCGCGTAGGGCAGTCCGAAACCTTCCTGACAGAAGCGTGCGAATATACTAACAGCTTTTTAAGCTTTTTCCCGAAAATCAGTGTAATCTTAAATATAGATGCGGATCATCTGGATTTCTTCAAAGACATTGACGATATCCGCCATTCCTTCCGGAAATTTGCAGAACTTCTTCCTGAAGACGGAACTCTTATCATCAACAGGGATATCCCTGCTTATGAAGAAATCATCCGGGACCTTCCCTGCCAGGTGATTACGTACAGCCTCCAAGGAGATGCAGATTACACGCCTGAGGGCATTACCTATGATGCATTGGGACATGCATCCTTTACTGCCCTTAGAAACGGGGTTCCTCTTGGAACTTACAGTCTGAAGGTTCCGGGAATCCACAATGTTTCCAATGCCCTTGCTTCTATTGCAGCTGCACAGCTTCTTCATATCAGCCAGCAGGATATTATGGCAGGCCTTAACGGCTTTACCGGTACGGACCGCCGTTTCCAGCATAAGGGGCAGGTAGCTGGGGTCACCATTATTGATGACTATGCCCATCATCCTACCGAAATTGAGGCAACCCTCCATGCAGTCAAAAATTATCCCCACAAAACTGCTTGGTGCGTTTTCCAGCCCCATACATATTCCCGCACAAAAGCACTCCTTAAAGACTTTGCAAAGGCTCTTACCCTTGCGGATCATGTAGTTCTGGCGGACATTTATGCAGCACGGGAAACAGATACTCTGGGAATTTCATCCGAAGATCTGCAGAAGCTGATTCAGGAGCTGGGGACTCCATGCGAATACTTTTCCACATTTGATGAGATTGAGAACTACCTCCTGGAGCACTGCACAAAGGGTGATCTGCTCATTACCATGGGCGCAGGAGACGTAGTAAAGATCGGAGAACACCTTCTTGGTCAGTAAATCAGCCTGTTTTTAAGCCATTGCCTGTTTTTTTTACACAGGCAGCGGCTTTTTTTATCCACATTCTGAAATGCCTGTATTTATGCGGTCTAACCATAGTTATCCACATTATCCACATGTTTATACACATTTCCTCCTTCCATTCTCTGTGGATTCTTTTGTGTATTATATGATTGACATAATTCGCCATTTTATCTCGGCAAAATTCTCCGTTTCCTTCCAAAATCCCCGTTTTGTGTAGGTTCCTGGTGGTTTGCAATAATTATTGAACATGATTTCCTTTCCACATTATCCACATTATCCACACTCAGAATGTGGAAGAATTGTGCAGGAAAAAAGTGGTTCTCTTTTGAAAAGGGTTGTGCTATAATCCTAAAGTACCAAAAGGAATTTGAAAGTGAGTGATATTCATGAATATGATTACATTACATAATTCCTCCAAAGCAGAGGTTACTATTTTATCCAATTACTTTATTGATCATTTTATGCCGGAGGCAAACGGAGAGTTTGTGAAGGTTTATATCTACCTTGTAAGAATGCTTGCCAATGCCCCCCTTTCCTTCAGCCTGGAAAAATTGGCCGACAGCCTTCTCTGTACAGAGAGGGATGTGATTCGTGCGCTGAAATACTGGGTGAAGCAGGAGCTCATTGCCCTGGATTATGATTCTTCAAAAACGCTCTGCGGCATTACTGTGCTGCCCATAAACGTCACTCCTGAGTCTTCCCTTTCTTATATGAAAGAAATTGATCCTGCGCTTTCTCAGGGGATTGTCCAGGAGCCTCCCAAGTACCAGCAGGATACATCCAAATCCTTAAGCCCCAGTCCTGAGGCGTCTGCCCTCACTCCTGACCGTATCAAGGAACTAAAGCAGAACGAAGACATTGTCCAGCTTCTCTATATTGCAGAACAATACCTTGGAAAAACCCTGACATCCACGGAAATGCAGAAGATCCTTTTCTTCTATGACGGGCTCAGTCTTTCGGCTGATCTGATCGAATATCTCATTGAATACTGTGTCAGCCGGAATCATAAGAGCATCCGATACATAGAAACTGTAGCCCTTGCCTGGGCAGAGGCCGGAATCACCACAGTCCAGATGGCTAAAGAGGCCAATTCCCGTTACTGTAAGGAATATTTTTCCATCCTTAAGGCTCTTGGCATAACCAACCGAAATCCCATTGACAGTGAAATCGTCCTCATGGACAAATGGCTTAAGGATTACGGCTTTTCCATGGAATTGATTCAGGAAGCCTGCAGCAGAACAATTCTCCAGACAGGACAGCCAAGCTTCCAGTATGCTGATAAGATCTTAAGCGGCTGGACGAAAAAGAAGGTTCAGACATTGGATGACATCCGTATACTGGATGCAGAACATAAAAAACGCAAGCTTTTAAAATCTGCCCAGACCCAGACGAAGCCTGCAGCAAGCAGTGCGCCCAACCGCTTTAACAATTTCCAGCAGAGGGAATATAATTTTGATGAATATGAGAAACGTTTGCTGAACCAGTAAAAGGAACCTGAAAACATTATGAGCAGGCTTTCTGCTCCAAAGAAGGAGAAAACCGTGTCATTACAAAATTATCAGTACGATACCATTATGAGGGAATACAGCCGCAGGCAGGCACAGAGCCGTTATGACCTGGAACAGCGGCGCAGGACGGTTTACAGTGAGATTCCAAGGCTTTCGGAAATTGACGAGGAGGTTGCATCCTTAAGCGCAGCTAAAGCCCGTATTCTCCTTGGGGGCGGTACTCCGGGAGTAGAAGATCTAAAAGCAGCCATTGCCGTTCTTTCCCGGGAACGTATCCAACTCCTTGATGAACGCGGCTATCCGGCAGATTACCTTGAGCCACGGTACGTGTGTCCCCATTGCCAGGATACCGGTTACATAGAGAACCGGAAATGCTCCTGTTTTAAGAGGGCAGAGATCGAGCTTCTCTATGCACAGTCAAATCTTAGGGAAATTCTTGAAAAAGAAAACTTTGACCACTTTTCTTTTGACTGTTATTCTGATACAATAAAAAATGATGCTACAGGTCTTACTGCCAGAGAAACGGCGCTTCGCGCCTATCAGTCAGCCAGAAGCTTTGTGAAAGAATTTGATAACCGTTTCCAGAATCTGTTTATTTATGGAAATACGGGCGTGGGAAAGACCTTCCTTTCCCACTGTATTGCAGGGGAGCTTCTTAAGAGCGCTCATTTTGTCCTGTATTTTTCTGCTTTTGATCTGTTTGACCTGCTTGCCAAATCAGCCTTTTCCAAAAAGGCCGATAATGCCAGCGAAGAAAATTTTATTTTTGACTGCGACCTTTTGATCATTGATGACCTGGGAACAGAGCTTACCAACAGCTTTGTCTCATCCCAGCTGTTTTTATGCATCAATGAGCGGATCATGCGTCAGAAATCCACCATTATTTCAACCAATATGAAGCTGGAGGATTTTTCTGATACATATTCCGAAAGAACCTTTTCCCGTATTGCCAGCAACTACCATATGGTTAAGCTGATCGGAAAGGACATCCGTATTGAGAAAATATTTTTAGGAGGAAAATAGACAATGCCACAGTTAAACACCAAAGATTTGGCTACACTCCCTGTAGGAAGGCTTGGACTTATTCCACTGGACAGCTGCAGTGACCTTGGCCAGAAAGTTAATGACTGGCTGGTTCAGTGGCGTAAGGAAAGAGCCTACAGCCACATTGATTCCTTTGCTTTTGAGGGGTATCAGCGTGATAATTACAAGATTCATGTAGAGACTCCCCGTTTTGGTTCCGGGGAAGGTAAATGCGTTGTTGCAGAGTCAGTCCGCGGCGATGACGTTTATGTCATGGTAGACGTATGCAATTACAGTCTCACCTACCGGATGGGACCTTATACCAATCTCATGTCTCCGGATGACCATTTTCAGGATTTAAAACGTGTCATAGGCGCCATCAGCGGCAAGGCACGCAGAATCAATGTAATCATGCCCTATCTTTATGAGAGCCGCCAGAGCAAGCGTATTGGAAGGGAATCCCTGGACTGCGCAACTGCCCTGCAGGAGCTGACCAGTATGGGCGTTGAAAACATCATTACCTTTGACGCACATGATGCCCGTGTGCAGAATGCAACTCCTCTCCACGGATTTGAGACTGTACAGCCTGCTTACCAGTTTATGAAGGCTCTTCTAAATCATGAGGAAGGACTTCACATTGACAATGAGCATTTTATGATCATCAGCCCTGACGAAGGAAGTATGGGACGCGCTATCTATCTTGCCAACATCCTTGGCGTTGATATGGGTATGTATTATAAGCGTCTGGATTATTCCCGCCGTGTTAATGGCCGTCATCCCATCGCAGCTTATGAGTTCCTTGGACCTAAACTTCAGGGTAAGGATATGATCCTGGTGGATGATATGATCTCTTCCGGCGGTACCATCCTGCAGATTGCCGCTCTTCTGAAAGAAAGAGGTGCAGGCAAAATTTATATCTGCTCTACCTTTGGCATATTTACAGACGGATTGGACAAGTTTGATGAAGCATATGAGAAGGGTGTCTTTGACAAGCTCCTTACTACCAACCTGGTTTACCAGACTCCGGAGCTTCTTAAGAGAGATTACTACATCACCTGTGACATGAGCAAGTATATTGCCCTGATCATTGATACCTTGAACCACGACCTGTCTGTAAGCCATCTCCTCAACCCGGTAGACAGGATCAAGCGCTGCGTAAACAACTATATGGCACAATATGAAAAATAAACTCTGTTAATTAAAAAGAGCAGGCCGTCATGGTCTGCTCTTTTTATATCTTGTTTCCTATTTCGTTTCATCCAGAAGAGTGCTTTCCTCTCTTTCCTTTGCGCAAATGGGTTTGCCAGTGTATTTCTGTATCTCTGAGGAATAGGCGGCGGCATCCTCAGCAGTTCCTCTGCGGATGCGGACCATCTTTTCGATGCCTGAATACTGAGGAGGAAGGCTTCTGGTGGAAATGATATTTCCATAAAGCATCAGTACATCTCCTGTATAAAGCTCCTCTGCAGTAATCGGTGTCCCTGCTTCATTATAAAGCCTTCCTTCTGGTATTTGCGCTTCAAACAGACCGCTTTCATCAGCAAACATCCAGGAATCCCCCTGTGCTCCCACAGGGATGAACATAGCCTCGATCCCGCCTTCTTCCGCTTCTGCATTTTCATCCTGCTTCGCAGCCTTTTCCTTCTCTGCCTGCACACCGACAAAAGTCCAGAATCCTCCTGCAATAGCCAAAAGGGCAAGTACCAGAAGAACCATCAATCCAACTCTTAGTTTTTCTTTCATGCAGCAATCCTTTCATTTATTCAGATTAATTATATATTAGAGGGGAAGCTTTTTATAAGGGATTCCTTCCTTTTCCAGGATTTCCATTTCCCTCTTATGGCAGGTACTGATGATCACCTGACGGTGCTCTTTATTAAGCCAACGCAGGACCGCTGCAAGCCTCTCCTCATCATACATGCCAAATACATCGTCCAATATCACGGGGAAGCGTACTTTGCCGCACAGAAGCTCTCCTGCGGCCATACGCAGGGCAAAATAAATCTGCTCCATTGTCCCTCTGCTTAAGCTGGCAAGAGGAATGGTTCTCTCCTGCGTATTTACCATCATATGAAATCCGGCGTCCATCAGCACTTCCCTGTATTTTCCGCCTGTGATCTCGCTCAGTATCCTTGACGTACGCAGTCTCAGCTTTTCTCCCACCTGGTTATGAATATTTCCGGAAAGCGCCTCGATGGTCTCCATAGCCAGGTTCAAAGCCTCTACCTCCAGTTCCTCGGAAAGAGGAAGATATGCCCGTTCCTCTACCTCCCGATAATCAGCCGCTAGGTTCTCAAGGGTCATCTCCTTTTCCTTAAAGGATTCCTGAATGCTTTCTCTGTTCCAGCGAAGCCTTTCTTGTTTCTGCATCCAGCGGTTTTTGGTACGCTGGCGCCGTTCAAGCTCATCATTCAGCCTTCTGTAGCGAAGGAACTCCCAGGCAAGAAGCAATAGCCCTGCAGCCCCCAAAAGGATTCCCGGATACATCACACCCGGAAACAGAAGCCAAAGCCCTGTGGTTCCAAGCACAGCTGCAATAAAAGTCACAGCCATCATCCATCCCCATGTACGAACCTTGCCCTCCGCCCTTTCAATACGTTCATTCAGAAATTCTTCGCCATCATCCTCTCTGGTCATCTGCAGGGATTCTTCCTGGGAAAAAACTTCTTCCTGCTGTTCCATTAGCTTATCCATGTCTTTTCGGACATATTCCATACTAACTGCGATTTTCTCTTTTTCTTTTTCTGTTTCTTTCTGACGCTTCTGCGCCTGCACCTGGAAACCTTTTCTGGTCATTTTCAGCATCTGCATGGCGCGCACCAGGTCTACGGAGCTGTCCCCCGTCCCCTGATAGCTTGCCATATAATTCTGCAGTTCCCTTACCAGATCCTGCCCGGTTACGCTTTTTAGCTGGGCTACGGAAACCGTATTCTCATATACGATCTCACTGACTCCCTCAAGGACGGCCTCCAGATCACCCTTTTCTATATCCAGGAGCTCTCCGTCATCTTCACAGAGAAACTCATTCACCTGATGAGCCTTATGAAAATTTCTGGTAAGGCGGAAGCTTTTGCCTCCATTTTCAAACCACACCGTACCGCCGTAAACAGACGGATTTTCCCATGGCTCATAGGTGCTGTAGGCATCGGTTTTTGCAGCTCTTCCCCGAAGCCTGGAAATACCATAAAGCATGCTTTTCAAGAAGATATGCACTGTTGTTTTGCCGCTTTCATTTTCCCCGTAAAGCACATTGATCCCGGGAGACAGCTTCATGGTCTTGTCATGGATCTTTCCAAAATTTTTTATGGTCAGTCGTCTGATAATCATATTTTCCTGTATTTCCCTCTATTTATGCCATTCGTTATCATATCCTATCTTCCTGTAGGAAAGCCTGTTTCCAAAAGCGCCTGGATCCCGTAATAAAGTGCTTTTTCCTCCACAAGGGTGCGGTCCTTTTCAAGAAAATGTGCTATATAATCCCCTACAAGAGTGCCCCCGTAGCGCTTGAGAAGCATCTCCAGATCATAGGCAGGGCGCGTTTCATCCAAAACCTCCACCACATTTCCAAGCGCCTTTAGCTTTTCCGGAAAGATCAGGGTTTCCGGTGCCCGTGTCCCCTGAAGGATGACCTTATAAATATGCTTCCCGCCCCGTTTCATTAAATCCATTTTCATCATTTCTTCCAGTGAGAACTGTGTTGATTCCTCCCGGACGGTAAGCACCAGCTTCTGATAAGATCTGCAGGCAAAAGGAACAAATCTGGTCTTTACCCTGCCATTCTCAAAACGGCCTTCCACATATCCCCGCTGTCCCATGTCATTTCTTTCCAAAGGTTCCAGGTCTCCAGGATAAATAATTTTGTCCCGCAGCACAGCTTCCGGCTTATGGATATGTCCAAGGGCGATATAATCAAACCCGGACGCGGCCAAAGCCTTCATATTCATAGGAATATGCTTCTCATCCCCTCCATGGGCCAGGAGAACATGGAACCCATCCTCTTTTACCGGCTTCAGGGAGTCGTACAAAGGCTCCAAGATTTCCTGATGGTGGTAGCTTAAGCCTGTAACATAAACATTAAGCCCTGCAGCCTTTACAGTTAAGGGCTTCTCCTCCTGATAAAATACCACATTGGGCTCCCATTGGAATCCCTTATAAAAGGAACCCTGCTTTATATAGTCATGATTTCCTGCCATCAAAAAAACACAGGTATCCGGTATGGTGGAGAACAGATAATTTACCTCTTTTAGTTCCCGCAAAAGGGGCTGGCGGTGAAACAGATCTCCGGCTATAAATAAACAATCCACCGGATTCTTGCTGATGGATGCAATTACCCGGCGGAATGTTTCCCAGATTTCTTCCTCCCGCTCACTGCTCCATGGAAAGCCCCGATCCGGTGCAAATCCCAAATGCACATCTGCAAGATGAATAAACCTAATCATTCAGTATAACTCCTTATAAATCACAATTCTTCACAGTTCTTGGGAAAGGAATCACATCGCGGATATTGCCCATGCCTGTAAGATACATCACACAGCGCTCAAATCCAAGACCAAATCCGGAATGACGTGTAGAACCGTATTTCCGAAGATCTGTATAGAATGCATAATCTTCAGTCTTTAAGCCCAGCTCTTCCATACGCATCTCAAGCTTCTGGAAATCGTCCTCTCTCTGGCTTCCGCCGATGATTTCTCCAATTCCCGGAACAAGGCAGTCCATAGCAGCAACCGTCTTATCGTCCTCGTTCATCTTCATATAGAAAGCCTTGATTTCCTTCGGATAATCCGTTACAAATACAGGTTTCTTAAAAATCTGCTCTGTGAGATAACGCTCATGCTCTGTCTGCAGGTCGCATCCCCAGAAAACCTTATAATCAAATTTCTCATTGTTCTTCTCCAGAAGTTCAATGGCTTCCGTATAAGTCACATGTCCAAATTCTGAATTCATTACATGGTTCAGTCTCTCAAGAAGTCCCTTATCTACAAAGGAATTAAAGAAGTTCATTTCCTCCGGCGCATTCTCAAGCACATAACGAATCACATATTTCAGCATAGCTTCTGCAAGATCCATATTGTCTTTCAGATCTGCAAAGGCACATTCCGGCTCAATCATCCAAAATTCAGCCGCATGACGTGTGGTATTGGAATTTTCTGCACGGAAGGTAGGTCCAAAGGTATAAATATTGCGGAATGCCTGGGCAAAGGTTTCTCCATTAAGCTGTCCGCTTACGGTAAGGTTTGTTTCTTTGCAGAAGAAGTCCTGGCTGTAATCCACATTTCCCTGGTCATCCAGCGGAGGGTTCTTCATATCCAGGGTCGTTACCTGGAACATCTCTCCTGCCCCTTCACAGTCACTGCCTGTGATCAGCGGTGTATGAACATATACAAAGCCTCTCTCCTGGAAAAACTGATGGATTGCATATGCACAGAGAGAACGTACACGGAATACGGCCTGGAACGTATTGGTCCTTGGGCGGAGATGAGTAATGGTTCTTAAATATTCCATACTGTGGCGTTTCTTCTGCAGCGGATAATCCGGTGCGGAATTACCCTCAACCATAATCTCAGATGCCTGGATCTCAAATGGCTGCTTGGCCTGGGGTGTTGCCACAAGGGTTCCTTTTACAATAATGGCGGAGCCTACATTCAGCTTGCTGATCTCGGCAAAATTTCCCATTGTATCATGATAAACGATCTGCAGGGTCTCAAAAAAGGAGCCGTCATGAAGCACAATAAATCCAAAGGTCTTGGAATCTCTTACACTGCGTACCCAGCCCCCTACTGTCACTTCTTTGTTCAGGAATTTCTCCCGTTCTCTGTAAATTTCTTTTACTGTTGTAAGTTCCATAATATATTCCTCTTTCTATGATTAATCACATAAGGCGAAACAGCCCTCAAACTGTTTCGCCTTATAGTATAGACGATTCACGCCCTCTGCGCAAGGCATATTCTGGATTTCCCCTGAAAATTCCCCTCCGGCTATCTGGATGGAAGAGAATTCATACAGTAGCGGTAAATCCTCTTATAGGTTTTCGTCGTGTAGTGAAGCCCGTCATCAACCCCTTCATCTGCTCCATTCCGGTTCCTGTCCGTCCCGTATCCATTTCTTAACAGATAACTATAGCAGTCTATATAATTATATAATTTCTTAGAGCCGCTGCAGAGACTGGATTTGATCGCTGAATTAAAGCGGCATACGCTGGATTCTTTTCTGGGTTTATTTTTGCCGCATGCCTTGATCATCTCATTATTAACGGGATTCACAGACATATAATAAAGCACGCAGCCCTTCTTCTGAAGCTCAGGAGCAATGCTTCGCATATAAAGAATATAGTCGTTTACATTTCCAAGGTCGTTCACGCCCAGATTGAAAATCACCATGGTTTTCTTTTCCAGTATACTGTCCGTTCCATTTCCCACCTGGCGTAAAAGGGCTTTATATCCTTCCTCCTTAAGCCATGGTAAGCCCTGGCCTTCTTTATAAATAAAGGAAATCCCATTGGTCAGGGACGTGTCTCCCTGACGTTCCAGGGTATTGGCCATGCGGTTTGTACGGGAGTCTCCCACAAAGATCACCTGCTTATAGGCTCTTAAATCCGCCCGCGGAAGAACGTCTGCGGAATAATTAGGCTCTGCGCTTCGATTAAACACAACCGCATATAAGTTTATGGTTCCCTTTATATTTTTAAGAACCGTGCCTACCTGATACTCAGGATTAGTATTCCTTCCTGCGGTTTTTGACCACCCAAGCATCGTGTAGCCGGACTTATTCTTAACACCCGGAAGGGTTAAGGAAGAGCCCTGAGTAACGGTATAGGTTTTCCACACGGCTCCTCCATTCTGCCGAAGCACCACCTTAGCCTGCTTCTTCTGCACTGCGTACAGCTTCTGGTTCCTGGAAACCCTCACCTTTGTACCAGCCTTATATTTAGCTGAAGAAGCATTCTTTGAGGTACTCCAGCCAAGATTTACATAACCGCTTCTGGCAGGAACTGCCGGAAGGGTAATGGTAGTTCCGGAAAGCACTCTCTTATTCAGCTTCATATAAGTACTGCTGGAAGAGCCTGTACCCGTATAGAAAGCTGTTGTATAGTAAACTGCTTTTTTCCGGACTGCATAGAATTTCAGATTCTTTGTAACCCTTATCCTGCTTCCTGCCTTGTAGGTGGCCTTTGTTCCTTTCTTAACCGTTGTCCAGCCTAGGTTTACATAGCCCTTCATTTTCGGAGCATCCGGAAGGGTTATATATTCTCCGCTGTAGATTTTTTTATTTAATGAGGTATATGCCTTACTCTTACTGGTACCGCTATTGTTATTAAAGGCAACGCTATAAGATGTCAGCTTCTTCTGTACAGCGTAAAAGGTCATGTTCTTAGTAACCTTGATTGTTTTTCCGGGTGCGTAGGACGCAGATTGGGCATTTTTCTTAAGGCTCCATCCAAGACTGCTGTATCCCGAAGTTTTAGGAACAGCGGGAAGCTTCACCATGCTGTCCTTTACCACCTTAAGGGTCAAAGCACGAAACTGTGAATTGGAAGCGCCTGTAGGACCTGCAAAGGTGATTGTTTTCACCTTTTCCGCCACATACCGTACAATATAAAAATTGGTATTTGCCACAACTGTATAGGCAGATCCCAGCTTGAATTTCACAGCTGCGCTATATCTTGTATCCGTCCAGCCGAAATTCACAAACCTGCTGTCCGGAACATCCGGAAGCTGAATCACCGTTCCCGGTTTTACCTGCATGCTTTTTAATGGATTTCCCACGCCGCTGTTGCTGTAAAAATTCACAGTCAGCATACCGGTCACTGCATAAAGAGTCAGGACCCCCTCCTTAATCTTTTCCGTTACATGCCCTTCCTCGTCATCCAGCCGGAAGGTACTTCCTGCATTCAGAACCAATGCCTCGGAGTCTTCAGCCGTCAGGTCGAATTTCCATCCGCTGCCCTTCACGTCTTCATAACCTGGCACAGCCGGAAGAGTAACCGTATCTCCCATATGTGCGGTAGCTGTAAGTGCCTGATAGGGGCTTCCTTTCGGGTCTGCAAAAACAAGCTTTATTTCTTCCGGCAGGTCTTGCTCCAAGTCCAGGTTATCCTCTGCCTGGGGCGCTGCTGCATTTACAGGAACCCCGCTTAGCAGCATCACCGCTGCCAGCAGCCAGCACAAGAAGCTTTTTCTCCCTTTCATTTTCTTTCCTCTATTATCCATGGCGGTCTCCTTCTCCATTTATGTCAAAATATCCCTACTATATGTTTAGTATAAAGGATTACCTGAAATCTTTCAAGTATGTGAAGGAAAATTTACAAAAATATAACAAACAGGGAAAAGCGGCTTTATTTTTCATATTCTACTCTTTACAATTTTTCAATAAATCGCATAAACGCTGCTCTGCCTTCCGGAGTACATTTATAAACACCTGCATCCTCCAGAACATGGGTAAAGACAATTCCAACCTCCTTCTGCAGGATTTGGTGGATGTTTTCTTTTGTAACAGAGTCATATTTCGGAAGGAACTCTGCTGCCCACTGTGCATGTTTCTCAATCTTCTCATTAGATAAAATGTCTTTTCCTTCCAGGATATATTCTTCCAGAAGCTCCAGCTCTTCTTTCAGACGCGCCGGAAGCACTGCAAGTCCCATAACCTCAATAAGACCGATATTTTCTTTTTTAATATGATGATACTGGGCATGGGGATGATATACTCCAAGAGGATGCTCCTCTGTAACAATATTATTGCGCAGTGTAAGATCCAGTTCAAAAATATCTCCCACCTTACGGGCAATGGGCGTTATAGTATTATGAAGTTCTCCCTCTGTCTGTGCAAAAACAAAGGCAGATTCATCCGTATATCCTCTCCAGATTTCCAGCACATGGGCTGCAAGGTCGATCAGCTTCTTCTCATCTCTATGCCGGATTCTAAGAACTGACAAAGGCCATTTTACAATTCCTGCTTCCACATCTTCGTACCCTGGAATAGTCACATACTTTTCAATAGGAGCCTTAGCCATAGCAAAGGTATAATGTCCGCCCTGGAAATGATCATGGCTTAAAATAGAACCGCCTACAATGGGAAGGTCTGCATTGGAACCCAGGAAATAATGCGGAAACAGCTTTACAAAATCAAACAGCTTCACAAAGGTATTCCGCTCTATCTTCATTGGCGTATGTTTGCTGTTAAATACAATGCAATGCTCATTATAATAAACATAAGGAGAATACTGGAATCCCCATGGAGAGTCATTCACGGTAATGGGAATGATCCTGTGGTTCTCCCTTGCCGGGTGGTTCACGCGGCCTGCATATCCCTCATTTTCCGGACAAAGCAGGCACTTGGGATAGCTGCTTGCTTTGGCGTTCTTCGCTGCTGCAATGGCCTTTGGATCTTTCTCCGGTTTAGAAAGGTTAATGGTGATATCAATGTCCCCATATTCGCTCTCCACAGTCCATTTCTGATCTTTTTTTACACGATAGCGGCGAATATAGTCACTGTCCTGGCTTAATTTATAGAAATAATCAGTTGCCTCTTCCGGGCTCTTCCCATATTTGTCCCAGAATTCTTTCTGCACCTGGGAAGGGCGGGGCATCAGGCAGTTCATCAGCCTGGTGTCAAACAAGTCGCGGTAAACAACGCTGTCTGTAATAAGCCCGCGCTTTACTGCCTCATCCAGCAGCTCAGAAAGAACTTCTTCCAGTTGGATATCTGTGAATGTCTCTTCCGGCTCCTGATATTCGTCCTCTTTGAAAACATCCAGAAGAAGATTGATCGTATAGTTCCTTTCACAGGACGGTGTCAATCCTGACTCAATTCCATATTGCACCAGTTTACTGATACTTTCGCTTAACATAGCCGTATCCCCCTTATCTGATTTTCTATTTTTTATTTTTCAGTATCTTTTGGCGGCAGACGCCTCCATCCTTTTTTACTTTAAATGACTGCCGCCCAATTGTAAAGCCTGGAAGTAAAAATATTTTCAAATATTTCTTTTTTAATACTCAACTTTTTCTATAAAGCTTAGAAAAACATTTCCGGCCTTTTCAAATAATTCTGTGCTGTCATTCATTCCATAAGGCTTCGTCTCTCCTGTCTCCGGATAATACAGATAGGTATTGTACTCATCATACCCAACGATGACCACGCTTTTTCCCTTATCTATTTTTGCAAGCACCGGACGCTGTGCGCTGACTTCATAGAGAACACTGTCCAGGCTGCAGCCTATAAGATCCAGAACCGTATACTCTGTTCCCACGCCTTCCTGCAGCTTTTCCAAATTCATAGTTCCAGTGCGTATGATTTCCGGGAATTCTTCTACATTAAGCTGGGTCTGGTTCTTCTTATTGCCCCGCTCCCAGACATACTGCTGACTGCGGTTCAAGACTACTCCCGTACGCTTATCTGCTCTTTGCACAGCAGCTGCAGGATCCAGGTAAATCCCATCCAGGCCGCCCTTTGCATACACATAATAAACCACGTCCTTAGGAATCTGGGTGTCAAGAGAGATTACTCTCTCCTCAACGCTTCGCATTTTGGCATATACCACCAGGGGTTCGTCCGATTTTGGTCTTTCTCCAACGGCCAGACGCATTCTCACTCCGCACCTGGAGGAAACAGCCAGCTCTATGGAAATGCGGTTAGCAGAAGCCTTCTTATTATTCATAATGTTATCTTTTTTCTGGGTTTTATAGGTATTTCCATTCTTTACAGACAGATGAAATTCCATAATGGTGCTTTTTACTGAAACATTAGTAATGTACAGTCCATCTTCATGGTATTCCTTTTTTACATTTCCGTCAAAATCCTCGATCTTTAAAGATGTAATTCCTTCTGCCGTACGGTTATGGTCATTGGTCAGAACGTCTCCATCCACAATGATTCCATACACAAGATCTTCATTCATAAATCCAAGTTCACGAAGCATCTTTCCTGCCTCAGGCGTCAGCAGCCTTGTATTCAGCGTATCAAAATCAATCTCTTTGATTTTCCCTGCGTCATCGCCGCCCTGGATCTTCCAGGCAGCATGGGCATTAGTTTCAGAAACCACAAAATGTTCTCCGCTGATTCCTTCCTCAAGGATCTTAAAAGTGCCGCCATCAATATCAATCAGGTACAGTTTTTCCGCAAGGAGCAAAAACAGATCATTCTGCTCATTCACATACGACAGCGTTCCCATATCAGATTTCAGGAATTCATAGGATTCCGTACTTGGAATAAAGACCTTTTCTTCCAGCACATTCTGGTCGCTGTTATAGTGATATACGCAGATTCCACTGTATCCTTCCCGCGTTCCCCGGTTCATGTAGCCATACAGCACAAAATCCACATCTCCATTTTCTGCTACGCGGATGATCTTCATATCATGCTCCACTCTGGAATCCCGAAAATCTCCGTTTTCCTCTTTCCGGAAGCTAAAAATCTTTACGATCTTACTGCTTTTCGGAGAATAAGACCACAGATCTCCCTGCTGTGAAAAAACGATAACACTGCCTTCTTCATTAGTCATATAGGAAATATTTTTGTCCCTCACGCCAAGAAGCAGCCCTTCGCTGGAGATTACAGGAAGATTTGGATTAAATACCTGCTGTGCAGAACGTTCAAAATCCAAAAGGCGGATTCTGGACTCATGGTAACGCAGCCTGTAAAATTCCGTTACATTATAAATCTCAGTGCTTCCATTCTCGTCCTTTGCAGAAATCTGGTAGTCTATGGAGATACTGGCTGTTGTTTCATTAATATCTTTAATAACCGGAATCCCTCTTCTATAGATCTTGGGACTTAAAGAGCCCCAGCTTACCTCGGAAAGCCTGGATTTAATGGATATATTTGAAAAATTCACAGAAGATGCCGTATCCTCCGGTTCAAGATAGCTTGCCAGATCATCTGCCGTATTCTTGTCCATACATTTTTCATAAAACCTTTTCACAAATTTTATGTAGCTTTCCACATTCAGGCTTGATCTGGAAATAACTCTGGTGTAATAGTATGCTTCACCTTTTTCGGTTTCCAAAGTAATCTGCATGGAATACTCCTGGTTCATCCGAAGGTCGCTTACAATCTCCACCGTTGCCCTCAGCATTTTGTCTGCTTCCGACTGCTTCAGATTTTTTATCTTTTTGTTTTCCAGCACCTTGCTTCCATCAGAGGACCTGATTTCATAGGAAAGGCTTTTTACCTTCGTATCATAAGGGTTTACGGCAAACGTAAGCTGCCTGGTTGTATCCAGCGGTGTAATGCTGTCCCTGGTAAAATCCGCCTGCATTTTTTGTACATAACCATACATACGATTGCAAAGGGTTCCGCCATATTCCACCATTACCTCAGGCAATGTGGGATCATTCATATCGGAACGGTCGTCTGTTGTTTCACTGTTCAATAAAAAGGCGGTTCCTGTCACACCAAGCAAAAAAACAGCAAAAAGCAGCAGAAATCTTTTCAGGATTCTTTTCATCAGATTTCATCCTCCCCCTTTTGTGCCTTCAAAAGCCTGTCCAGTGCAGGGGATACATGAAAAGCCTCCATAAGTGTGGAAAGGGCTTTGTCCTCACGCTCCTGGTTTTTCTTCTCTTCCTTTTGGGGATTTCTCTTCTTTACCCCTCGAATCAGAAGATTCTTGGGAGTATGCTCCATATCAATAAACTCCAGGATCTGAGTTTCATATCCCTGTTCTTTTAAAATCTCTGCCCTGATTCCGTCTGTAATCAGTGCTGCCATCCGCTCTTTTAGAATTCCATACGAAAGGATAGGCGCCAGAGTCCCGTTTTTTATCTGGCGGTTCAGCTCATGCTGGCAGCAGGGAACCGAAAGAATTACCTTAGCTCCCCAGTCCACTGCTTTTGCAAGTGCATAGTCCGTAGCAGTGTCGCAGGCATGAAGGGTCACCACCATGTCTACCGTGCTGACGCCTTCATACTTTGCAATATCTCCCTGATAAAAATGCAGCTTCTCATATCCATAGTCTTTTGCCAGCCGGCTGCATTTCTCAATCACATCTTTTTTCAGATCCAGGCCGATGATATTAACATCGTAGTCTTTTAATTCCCGCAGATAATAATACATGGCAAATGTGAGATAGGACTTGCCGCAGCCAAAATCCAGGATCGTTACTTCCTTATCCCTGGAAAGCTCAGGCAGAATATCCTCAACATACTCAAGGAAACGGTTGATCTGACGGAATTTGTCATACCGGGAATTTACTATTTTTCCGGCAGGCGTCATTACTCCCAGATCTACAAGAAACGGAACCGGGACTCCTTCTTCCAGAATATAGTGCTTCACCCGATTATGGGACAGCATTCTCACCGGCTGTCCCGGGGAAGAGCTGTGCTCTTTTGTCTTTATGGTCATCTTTCCCTTTTTGCTTACCAGAATGGTTCCGTCTGTTTTCATTCCCTGCACCTGGAGCTGGGAAAAGCCTCCTTCCAGTCCCTCCTTAAGATATCTTATGATATCCTCTCTGTTATAGTTGGAATGCAAAACCTTCGTCCCTGTAAGGGCAGATGCCTGAAAAAAGATCTCACCTTTTAAATCCACAGGCCGGATTTTCACTTTTTCCGGTTTTTCTTTGTCCTTCTGTCCGCTTAAAACAGCCTGGATCAATTGTTCGTTTATTAATTTATCAAGAAATTCATTTATATTTTTCATTATACTTTTATACATTCATCCTTCTTACGTCTCAAAAATATCTCCTGCATCTATGGCGGCGGCATCTTCTTCTGGATATCTCCTGATACAAAAGCACCTGGATCAGATCGTCCAAAAAGCCGCCTGGCATTTCCTGTGCGGCCATCTCCGGTTCCAATTCGTCCCGGATGCGGCGGTACAGATGATGAAGCATAAATTTATCCGGGTATTCGTCATAGAGCCTGCTGCCCTCGTAGTCAAGAAGCTGACATTCCTCTTCCACTTTTTCCTGAATCTTTCTGGCTGTCTCCGGATAATATGTTTTCATCATTTCAAATTCTTTTTCCTGAAGCTTTTCCCCGCCTAAAATCGTGGGGTCTGCATAGGTAGTATAAAATGGATAAAATTTATCATAATACATACAAATGCCCCTGTATCCCTTCCCAAATCATCTATTTCAGTATATGCAGAGGCGCTCTGTTCTGTCATTATTTTTGCTGCGCACGGATAAAGCAGGCTGGTTGGCCGAATAGCCGGCTGGTTACCTGCTGGCGATCCGGCTGGCTCCGTCATCCCTGCAGTTCCCGTATCATGCTGCTGGTTAGTTTTACGCTATGTCTGATTGCTGCTGCTTCAAAGGTTTTATAGTCTACGTGCGCGCTGCCGTCTGCTTTGTCGGAGATGGCGCGGATTACCAGGAATGGCACCTTATTCAGATATGCTGCCTGTCCTATCGCTGCCCCCTCCATCTCTGTTGCATAGGCGCCGAAGTTTTTTACGATCTCGTCCTTGATCTTCTGGTTGGAAATGAACTGGTCTCCGGAGGCTATTCTTCCTTCAAAAACTTCTATTTCCGGATTTACTTCTCTGCAGATTCGCACTGCCAGGCTGCGCAGCGCATCGTCCGCCGGAAAAGACAGGTCTTTCATTCCCGGTGTCTGGCCCTTGGGGTATCCGAACTCTGTTCCGTCCATGTCATGGTGCAGTACTTCCGTAGATACTACAATGTCTCCGATATTAATTTCGGGGTTTAGACTTCCTGCTACGCCGGTGTTGATCACTACCTCGGCGTGGAATATGTCAATAAGGATCTGGGTGCAGACTGCAGCATTGGTTTTCCCGATTCCGGATTGTACTACTACTACTCTTTTTCCTTCCAGGAGTCCTTCATAAAATTCCATGGAAGCGATTCTTGCAATCTTTACCTCCTCCATCATTTCCTTTAGTCCTGCTACTTCCTGATCCATGGCGCCGATAATTCCTATACATCTCATCTTAGATTTCCTCACTTTCTTGTCTTTGCATTTCTTATCTGTGTTTTTATGTGTTTTTATGTGTCTTTATGTGTTTTTTTACATTTTTCTACATTTCTGCACTTATCTTTTCTTAGCTTTTCTTAGCTTAGCTTTTCTTAGCTGTTTTTATTTCTATGCATCATTATGTTTCTTTTGAGCATGCCTGATAATATTATAGCAAATCTGACATTCATATCCAACTGTAATTTATTACTTGTTTTTAAGTTACTGTCAAGTAATCGTTGGCAGCTTTTTTCATACAGATTATCTTTACGCTGTCAGCAGGAAGGACAAGATTTGTGACACGCTGCGTTTTCTACTCGGTTCGTGCATTTATTATCCGCCATTCGCGAAAACTCGCCTTCGGCGAGAACAGTTCGCTCCGTGGCGGAAATTAGCACAAACCTCCTTACGAAAGCCTCGCAATCGTCACTTCATCCTTGTCTTTCCTTCTGACAGCTGTTTGCTAAAATCCAGCCATTGCAGCCAGTTCCTTTCCTCCTGAATTTTCCTTCTAACCCTGCAATATGGCGCAGACCTTTATGCCTGCCATCTGCCCATTATAAATAACACCTTGCGTTTTGAGAAAGGATGTACTATATTAAAGAATATATCAAAAATAAAGCAGACAAAGGAGGAAAAAATAATGGTATACAAAACAAAAGGTGTCTGTTCACAGGCAATTGAATTTGAAATCAGTGACGATAAAAAGATCCGCAATGTAAAATTCATCGGCGGTTGTTCCGGCAACACTCAGGGTGTAGCAAAGCTTGTAGAAGGCATGGATGCAGAGGAAGTAATTCGCCGTCTGGAAGGAATCAAATGCGGTCCTCGTCCTACTTCCTGCCCTGACCAGCTTTCCAAGGCAATTAAGTCAGCGCTTGCATAAAGTCAGCAGACTATAAAATGAGGCAAAAGAACCATCCGCGTCTTATCCCGGATGGTTCTTTTTTCTTAAGCTGCTATTTCACAGCCCTTTTTGCTTTTTTAAATATCATTTCGGTCCCATCGATCACAAAGGGACTGGATTTCCCTGGAAAAACGCTCCAAATCTTTGTTTGGGCATCCCTCATTTTTGCGGATAACAGTCATCAGGCGGTGTCCAAGAGATACCAGTTTTTCAAATGCCCGGGCAGCTTTGGTCGCCTTCGGGGAAGCAGATGCTTTCTCGATTTTAATGCCTTTGGCTTCATAGATACACTCATTTGCTGACAGATCATAAATGGTTCCACTGAAGGGAGCCATTGTATCATACCCCAGTTCCTCTTCAAGCCTCTTCGCAAAAATCTCCGTAACACTATCCTCTCCGTGGGTAACAAACACCTTTTCAGGCTTCTTCTGAAATGCCTTTGCCCACTCCAGAAGACCATTCACATCGGCATGGCCGCTTATTCCCGGCATCTGGCAGATTTCTGCTGCTGCATGTACGGTTTCTCCAAATAGCTTCACTTCCGATGCGCCTTCCAAAAGAGCGCGTCCAAGAGTTCCAAGAGCCTGATATCCAACAAAAAGAATCGTATTCTTTTCGCCCCACAAATTATGTTTCAAATGATGTTTGATTCTTCCTGCATCACACATTCCGCTGGCAGAAATGATTACTTTACAGTCATCGTCAAAATTTATGGCTTTGGAATCGTCACTTGTGACGGATGTCTTTAATCCCGGAAAACTGATGGGATTCACTCCCCTGTGTATCAGCGCCAGCGCTTCCTCGTCAAAGCAGTCATACCGATGCTCCCCGAAAATAGTAGTCGCTTCATTTGCAAGGGGACTATCTACATATACCTTGAATCCATCATGCCCGTGAACAAGGCCTTCTTCTTTAATCTGCCTGATAAAGTACAACATTTCCTGTGTTCTTCCCACAGCAAATGAGGGTATTACTACATTTCCTCCCCGGTCAAAGGTTCTCTGAATCACTTCTGACAACAGTGTCGCATAATCCGGCCTTTCGCCGTGGCTGCGGTCACCATAGGTCGATTCCATGATTACATAATCTGCTTCCTGTAGGTATTCCGGATCTTTGATCAGCGGCTGATCCATGTTTCCGATGTCTCCTGAAAAAACAATTACTTTTTCTTCTTCCGCTTCTTTAATCCGTACCTCAATGCTTGCAGAACCCAGGAGATGACCTGCATCTACGAAACGTACCTCAATTCCTTCGGCAGGTTTTATTATCTTATGGTACGGACATCTCACAAAGTTCTTAAGCACTCCTAGCGCATCCTCCATGGTATACGCCGGGATAAACTCCGGCTTTCCCTGTCTCCGTCCCTTTCGGTTGCGCCATTCTGCCTCAAACATCTGAATATGTGCACTGTCTCGCAGCATAATATCACAAAGGTGGCAGGTAGCATCTGTGGCATAGATTGGTCCCTGAAATCCTTTCGCATAAAGGGCTGGAAGATTGCCGGAGTGATCCATATGTGCATGGGTCAACAGCACAAAATCCAAGTCCCCGGGAGCTGCAGGAATCTCTTTATTTTCATAATAGTTTGGCCCCTGTTCCATTCCATAGTCCACCAAAAACTTCTTTCCTGCTGCTTCCAGATAGTAACAGCTTCCCGTTACTTCATGTGTTGCTCCAATAAAAGTTATTTTCATAATTGCCCCTCCTTTTTGCAAAACCGCCTAATGATAAACAACTCTGCTGCTGCCAAGGGTCTTTACAGCTGCAGATTCTTCTGGTTATCTATGCTTCTCATATTCAGCATGATCTATAGTTTTATTATACACGACATATCCCTCTTTTAACAGCTTTTTTAAAAAAGAAAAAAGGAGATCCCTCTGCTCAAGGATCTCCCTTTTATGGTTCTATTTCTTTCCTTTAGGTGAGATTCCATTCTATTGAATGGAATACATTTGATTTTATTCCGAGAACGTTAGAATTACGGCCGAACCCGCTTGTTCTCAGAATAAACAGAACTTCACATTATATTTCGTGCCTGGCTTTTATCTTGCTTACTTATCATTTTGATTTCAATGTATGGATTTTTCATACGTGGCAGTGTATTAAAATCCAGAAGTCACTATAAGGATCTTATCAATTTGTATGTGCTAAATAGACCCGTCAATTAAATTTGATTTTACTAATTATTCTTCTTTTCTCTCTGAATTTGTCTTCTACTAACGGACATTTCTCAGCATCGAACGGTAACGGCAGTTTACAAGTATTTTGGTAAATCTTCTCTTTTGTATTTTTCATTCTCCGACTGTACCCACGTCCCGCTATTCAGTTGTTAGTCCCGCTTCACACCTGGTGATCAGTCAGGGTGAAAATGGGTGTTGCCTTTGGTTTGGATAGTAACCCATAGTCACTGTCATTTGCCTACCCAGATACCGCTTGTTAAAGTACTCGTAGACTCTTTTGTGCCATCCTTTGCAGCATGATAACCACGGAGCCTGTAATAATGGCCGCTCGGCACTATTACGTTTAGGCTTCTGCTTAAGCTGGTTACATTATTAGCTTCATACTGCCAATACTTATAAGTACTATAGCTGCCGTTATTTTTCTGTTCCAAAGAAATATCCAGCCATACCTTATCGCATTCGTGATGGCACTGCGTTAGGCCATAGATATTGACTTCATAGTTGGATAGCTTGGTAATTATAGCACTGCCATGATTAAGATTATTTCCCCTGAGCAGGCTATAACTGGTATCTTCTGCTGAATCTTCTGTTGTCTCTGCAGGAGTTATTTTCTCCATTATGCTTGACGCCTGCACAGTAGATACCGGTGCAGAAGATGCTAGCAATGCTCCAATAAGCAGCCCCGTCTTTAACCATTTGCTCTTGCGAATCATTTTTCACCTCATTTCCGTTGCAAACTCACCCTTACAGTATTAATACGAAAAAGAACACAAAAAATCACGCTTAATAGAAAATTAATTTTATCATTTCAGATAGTTCTTCTATCTCTATCTTCCCGACAATGTAATAAAGGCTCTCGTCCTTCTTCCACTGAGCCAAATAATTTGGTAATTCGTCCACATCATCCTGTATCTTTTTAATTTGAACCTCAATATCTTCACGTATAATAGTTACTGTCCCCAGTTCTTCCCCATGAATACTGTCAAACTTACTTTTCGAGCTTTCGTTAACTTTTCCAACTCCAAATTCAATAATATTATCTCGATATTTATACTCTATTCTTGCAAATTCGGCATACGGATTCACTTCATAACTATGAAATTCAAAAGTATCCGGAAGATAGAAAAATTCCGGCATCTCTATTCCCAGTTTCTCCTCTATATCATCCCTTGCCGTGTATTCATCTGTATTAACGCGGTCATTCTTCTCATCATTATCAGTTATTACTCGTGTATCTTTTCCTATCAAAACACCCACATGTTTTACAACGTATTCCCTATTTGCTTCGCTTGTCATGCTTGCTGCAAAGACACACATTCCGCTAACCAGTACAAATCCTGCTGCTTTTGTAAGTTTGTGTCTGGTTGTTTGTTTTCCGGATATGGATACCACCTTATCCGGCGTTTCTTCCTCCCGATAAACACCGTCTTTTTTCAGTTGATCTGCCAATTCTTTATAGGACTCTTTTACTTCGTCTTCAGTGGCTTCATAATCCTCCATGCCTCCGTCAGAGAAAAGAGCCCTTTCCATCATCTGCGCTTCCCTAATGAATTCCTCATCTATTAGTTTGTCCAGATCTTCATCCTCAAACTTTTTCTCCATGTTTTTCTCCTAAAAAATGATCTTTCCTTGACAATTGTTCCGCAGGGGTTCATAGTTATTGATAGTAAAAAGATTTTCAGGAGGTATCCTATGAAACATATCGTTCTTACCGGCGGCGGTACTGCCGGTCATGTAACTCCCAATATCGCATTAATCCCAGCTCTTCAGGAAAAAGGTTATCAAATTTCCTATATCGGCTCCTACAATGGTATTGAAAAGAAACTTATTGAAGAAATGGGAATCCCCTATTACGGAATTTCTTCCGGTAAATTAAGACGTTATTTTGATCTGAAAAACTTTTCAGATCCCTTCCGCGTATTAAAAGGCTTCAGTGAAGCCAAAAAACTTTTAAAACAATTGAAACCAGATGTTATATTCTCAAAAGGAGGCTTTGTTACCGTACCCGTAGTTGTTGCAGCGAAACGCTGTAAGGTTCCTGCAATTATTCACGAGTCCGACATGACCCCCGGTCTTGCCAATAAATTGTGTATTCCTTCAGCAGCAAAGGTCTGCTGTAATTTTCCGGAAACCGTAAAGAATCTCCCTGAAAACAAAGCAGTCCTTACCGGTACACCCATTCGTCAGGAATTAATGAACGGAAATCCTGAAGCAGCCAGAAAGTTCTGCGGTTTTTATGAGCAAAAACCTGTTCTTATGGTTATCGGAGGAAGTCTGGGTGCAGCGTCTGTTAATGAAAACATCCGCAAGATACTTCCAGAACTTCTGAAAGACTTCCAGGTAATCCATCTCTGCGGAAAGGGCAAGATGGATCAAAGCCTTTCCAATACTGCAGGATATGTACAATACGAATATATCAAACAGGAACTGCCTGATTTATTCGTACTTGCTGATATCGTAATCTCCCGTGCCGGTGCTAATGCAATTTGTGAGCTTCATGCACTTCATAAGCCCAATCTTCTGATCCCGCTTTCTGCCAAAGCAAGCCGCGGTGATCAGATTCTCAATGCCCGTTCTTTTGAACGCCAGGGCTTCAGCATGGTGCTGGAAGAAGAGGAAATTACAGAAGAGATTCTGCTTAAAACAATTAAAGAATTATATACTAACCGCCATACCTTCATTAATACCATGACAGGCAGCAGCGAGATGGACTCTATCCGGCAAATCACTTCTTTAATCGAAGAATGCTCTGCCAGATAGCTTTATTCCGATTTATGATACATTTTGGCTAGTTCTTCTTTAATCCAGGCTTTCGTCCTAAGAATTCTGTTATTCACATTATTCCTCGTGAATCCGTATTCTTCAGCGACGGAGTCTGGAGACATGCCAAGGAATTTTGTTTTTATCAGAATATCATAATTGACCGGATTCTTATCATGCAGCTTCTGCAGGACAAGCCTTTCGTATTCTTTTTCTTCCATACGCAGCAGTCTTGCTTCCGGATTATACCTGTCGTCTCCTGTTTCTTCTCCGACTTCATTCTCCATAAGTTGTTCCCGCCTCACGTAGCTCCTCTTGTAATAGTCTTTTGCACTATTCATTGTTGTCATAAATATCAGCGACCTAACCTTAGCATCGTTCTTCAAGTCCAGCTTTTCACCAAGCTTGTAAAGTTTATAAAATACGTCTTGGCTGATATCCTCTGCTTCAGTTTTGTTCTTCACAATTTTCAGGGCAACATTTACTGAGAAATTCCGGTATTTCAAATAAATATCCTCAAAATCCCCGTTTCTCTTCATCATTTGTATATTTCCACTCCAAAAAACCGCATTAGTTGTTTATTTTGGCAAGAATCTCATCTCGAACTTCCTCGCTTAATTCTCCCGGAGTCCAGGTTAATCCTACCCCATCTCCCTGATATCTTGGAATCAGATGCATATGGAAGTGAAATACGGTCTGTCCCGCTATTTCTCCATTATTCTGTACAATGTTAAATCCATCGCATTTCAATGCTTCCGTCATCTTTCCAGCCATCTTTTTTGCAAGAATCATAGCTCTTCCTGCCAGTTCATCCGGAAGCTCATACAGATTTGCAGCATGAGTCTTAGGAAGGATCAATGCATGTCCTTTACTTGCAGGTCCCAGATCCAAAATCACGCGGAAATCCTCGTCCTCATACAATGTGGCAGATGGAATTTCTCCATTTGCAATTTTACAAAAAATACAATTTTCCATAATTATTTCTCCTTCCATTTATGATATTCTTATTTTATTTTCTCGTATTTTGTCGTTTTTTTCAATACGAAATTTATTGATTCTGCAAAACAGCAGTGCTAAACTTCATCCTGAGGTGATGATATGCAGGCTGATACCACAGCAAAACAACAAGAAAAAAATTTCCAGTTTACCCTTTCAAAATTATCCCATGAGCTGCGAAACCCTCTTACTCTTATTAACAGCGAGCTGCAATTAATGGCTTCCTCTCACCCTGAAATTGCTGCTTACGATGGTTGGGATGATATCATGGACAGTCTGGAATATGTTAAAGAACTGCTTAATGAATTGTCCGATTACAATAATTCCGGAAAACTAACCCTGCGCCCAACAGACCTGTACCCGTTTCTTCGTACGATCCTGGCTTCCGTCAGATCCACGCTGGATTACCTGGGAATTGCCTTAAAAACAGATATTCCCTCTCAGCTTCCCACAATCCCGCTGGATCCGGTCAAAATGCGTCAGGCGCTGCTGAATCTCCTGCGGAATGCGCAGGAATCCATCTCCCATCCCCAGGGAGAAATCCGGGTACAGGCCCAAGTCCTGGAAGAAGGTATCTGCATAACCATTCAAGACAATGGCTGCGGAATCACTGTCTCTCAAATGCAGGACATTTTTACCCCCTTCACAACATTTAAAGCCGGCGGTACAGGACTTGGTCTTCCCATTACACAACAGATCATTAAAGCACATGGCGGATCTCTTGAAATCAACAGTGTTCCCGATCAGGGCACTGAGGTTCGGATTTTTCTGGGATGATACAGCAGTACAGCCAGTAAAAAACCGCTGATCATTCCTCCTATGTGGGCAGCATTGTCCACTCCGCTGCTGGTTAAGCCAAAGTATAATGATAAGGCAGCCATGATAAGCATTTGACGCGCCGTAACATCTTCTACACGCCCCTTTTTACGAAGCACTACATATATCATGGCTCCCATCACCGCAAAAACTGCCCCGGAAGCGCCTGCCGATACTGCAAAATCTAAGGTTTTCATGTCTGCCGCCAAGGATAATATATTCCCGGAAATTCCGCCAATAAGATATATTAAGGCAAACCTTAATTTTCCTACAGTACGTTCCAATCGTCCTCCAAGCACAAATAATAACAGCATATTATTTACCAGGTGGGTGATTCCGAAGTGCAGAAACATGCTTGTAATAATCCTGTACCATTCCCCGTATTCCAGTATCAATGGCGTATAACCTGCTCCCCATGCCAGCATATGGTCGATCTTCTCGCTTCCGCCTGTTATCTCTGCTGCAAGAAATACCAGTACATTTAAAATAATCATTACAGCCGTCATCGGCTCTTTTTTTAATTCTTCCCGCAATTCCTCCACAAATGTCTCCTTTATACCTTACTATCTTTCAGAGTCATTTTAGCAGATTCCACAAATTATGTAAACTGTATTGACACTATTTCCCAGATGGAATTTGTTTATAGTATCATAGACTTTAGTAATAAAGGTGGGAATCCTGCATGAAATTCATTTTAAAAAAATATACCGTGCCTGGGCAAAATCCACCTCGTCTTCATCCTGAAGCAAATATTCTTCATCTCCCTTCAGCATTTTACCGTTTACAGAGGTTCCATTTCTGGAATTCAAATCTGTAAGGTAGTATTCTTCTCCCCGTTTACGGATTTTTCCGTGGACTCTGCTGACTGTAGGATAGGGGATGACTGCATCGCAGGCTGTTTCAAGCTTGCCAATTACTGTCAGATCGTCTTTCAGATAAATGGTTGCCAATTCTCCTGGTTCTTTACTCACAAGGCTCGCAGGACCCGACATGATATTAGCTGATAAAACAATGGTTTCCCCAACATTCTGTGTCTGAGATGCGGCCGTATCTTCTAAAGGAGCCTTTATATCCTCTTGCTTCCCATTTCCAGGTATGGCTTCCTGTCTTTCACGTACCATCCGGTTCTTTTCTGCTTCGCTTCTCCAGTTTTTTTGGTTCTGGAGTTTCTTGTGTCCTGCAAGCAGGCTTATAAATAATATACTGCCCAGTACTGCAATCCCAACTCCTATGGCAGCTTCCACATTCAGCCATGGAAGATACCCCAGGTAATTGGCAGCCAAAATTCCAAGCATAGCCATGGCTGTCAGGCCTGCTGCAAGGAGTGCTGCTATTTTCCCTTTAAGCCCTGCCTTCTTCTGTTCTTTCCTCTGGTACGTTTCCTGTTCCCAGTCCAATATGATATCTCCCGCTTCAAGCTCTTTCCCGGAATCAGTTTTCTCTTCCTTTTGCAAAAGCATATCCGAAACGGCAGCCTCTTCATCCTTTTCTTCCCTGGTCTGATAAAGCTCTTTTTTTATATGTTCCAAATGAAAACTTTCTTCCAGTGCGCTTCTGTATACCCCGTACCCCAGCATTACGGCTTTTCCATCCGTATGGTCCAATTTAGGCAGAATATATTCCATAAAGGAACGGAATTGTTCCTGTACTTCTTTTTCATAACCAGGAAGATAACAAAAATAAAGTCCCTTTTTCTCTACATCCATAAATACATAATCCGGACTGATTATAAGTTGTCCCGGATTCAGCAGATACTCTCCCATTTCTTCCAAAGCATTGAGAAATCCGCCAAATATAATCTGCAGATCCTCTTTCTTAAATTTCTTCTCGTCATAAAGAGAAGAAATGGACTGCCGGGAGGTTACATCATAATAAAACATCATGCTTCCATCCACACTCTGAATCCTGCATTTCAAAACAGATGGCAGCACATTTCCGGCCAGCATCCTTACCTGATATGAAGAGGTATCAATTGCCTGCTCTCCGTAAAGAACCAGGTAATTGTGATTCATATCCCTTTTATATTCTGATCTCATTTTATTCATCTCCCCAAACAATCTCCGATGCGGACTTTATTGTCCTGATCCACTTTACAGGATATATCACTGCAGACTGGCCTACAGCTTTTGTCTTCCATTGAAAACCTCCGTATCCTTTAATCGTCTGAAACTGATAGGATACCTGGACCTTTTTTCCTGCATTAACATGGGTACTTAAATTCTCCACACCGAGAAATCCCATGTTTCCCAACTCTTTGCACCTCATACCAGCTGTCTCTGAAACCGCTCCGTCCCTTTTGATCCCTTCCATACTTCCTGCCAGCGCAGCTTCATAGGCGGCTGCAGTAAGCCATGCTCTGTTATGTACAAAAAAGCACAGATACAGACTTCCCATTAGGGCAAGCAGTATGATGGGCATAACACAGGCAGCCTCCAATGTAAAACTTCCTTTTTTCACCATAAGATCAAACCTCCCACATATCCTGTAAGCAAAAAAGGAACAAAAGGGATTTCCGTATGTCTGTTCTTCTTCAGGATTGCCAATAAAATTAATGACCATCCTCCAGCCAGCAGCATTCCAATACAAAGTGTCCACAAAAATCCCTCTGTTCCCAGCCAAGGCCCAAGGGACATAAGCATCCAGGAATCTCCCATTCCTATTGCTCCCCTGGCTGCTATGCTAAGGGCCAGGAAAAGCGCTCCCACTGCCAAGGGAACTACGATTTCCAACAAACTTCCCTCATTATAAAACAGCCATAAAAATCCCACCGCTGAAAATAAACCCACAGTTATAAGAGAGATTTCCTGTTTTTTTATATCCAGCCAGGCATTTATACCAAGAAATGTCAATATGCATACCTCCTTCACTTCCATACCTCCTATGATCCGCACCGGCTGCATGCCGGCACTCCTTTAGTTTCTGATTTTTTTACCATGCGAATGGTTCTGGTAAGCCCCCTGCAGTTGGCTGCATTATGGTACCGATTTCCTTTCTTCGTAATATAAACCGTACCGCCTGGCTTCTGATTCCGGCTGCATATTTCACAGGGCGCATATTTCTCCCCATATGCATTTCTGGCAGATGCGATACTGCCGCCTCCCACCTGGCTTACAGACAGATTTAAAAAGCTGCATCCCAAATTCCGATGATATACTTCCCCGGACTCTGACATATACACCATTTCCTCATTCGGCTCCTGGCTGTCTTCAAAAGCTTCATATTCGATTCCAGTCCATGCATGTACCTTTATCCTATTGTACATTCGAAGCTCTGGCAGGGGGACAAGTCCTCCAATAGGTTTATAAGAATAAGTATCCCACAGAGTCACTTCCCCAGGGCCATTCCCGCCCAGTGCATAGGCATACATCCCTGCTTCCTTGGTCCGATCACAAAGCTTCATGAAATGTTCTGTCTGCACCTTATAAATATCCATAAAAGAAATCATTGTTACAATACCCAGAAAAAACATGGGAAGCACCATTGCAGTCTCCACTGCCAGGCTCGCCTTCCTGACGGTGTGAAAAAAGGTGCAAAAAGATACTTTTCCAGAAAGATTTTTTACGCTTCTGCCCATCGGGGTAAGCAAAAGCCTGCTGTTTTTATGAGAGCGATTCCTTTCTTTATATTTTTTTGTATGAGTAAAATCCCTTAATTCCCATTTTTTATTCCCAGTTTCATCTATCTCATGTTCTTTATTCTGATGGAATTTTATCTTATCTCTCCGAAAAAGCATCTTTCTACACCTCTTTTCCTGCTCTTTTAGTCATAACAATACTGTTTGGTTACTGTAAAAACCTTACGCTTATTTGCCCGGATATCCATAGAAGCATCAATGGCCGTTATGCAGGAGTCCAGCTGAAAATTCTCCCTTTCAGGCATGGCGCGTATTCTCAGTTCTATCATATCCATTCCCCTTTCTAGTTTAATGTTTTTACTCTTGGAAACGAGAAGGGTCTGAAGGTAATCTTCATAAGACATTCCATCCGAAGTGCTGTGTCTTCTGGTATCCAGGCTATCCAGCAGATTTGCCAGGTTCCCAAGGGAAAGCTGCCATTGCGCTGGCGATTTCACCAGCGCAATACGGCCTCCGTCTAAAAGCTCCCGGACATCTAAAATACTTTCTCCAAAAGCCCAGCAGAGCAGCAGCGCTTTTTCAATGACTGCAGCAGCAGGCGGTACCAGAAAGGCAGACGCTATGGTCATAGCCAGCGCTGCCGCCTGGCTGCGCTTTTCCGGGTCTGAAAGAAGATGGGCAAAGTTCACCCCTTCTCTGATAAGCAGGAGCTTCCCTGCCACCCCTTTCAGATTGTCAAGATCATTGTCTTTTCCTTCCAGGATATACTCCACCTGGTAATCCAGGCCGTGCCCTTTCCCTCCCGGCCTTCGGAAGTTCCCAAGCTTGTCCAGGAGGTATTGCTGAAATAATATCTGCGCCGTATACCCGGAATCTTTTTTATGCTTTCCAGTAACCGGCATCCCCCTTTGTAAAGTCCTTCCGGAAATAAGAGTCCTTCTTGATATTTCCTTCTCAGAAACACTGGCTCCAGGGGGAAGTACCAACTGCAAAATTCCCATCCTGCGTATTCGCCTGATTACCGTGATAGGATTTGTCACGCTCTGGTTAGAACTGCTGGAAAACTCCGGCGCTGCACCGCCATTATCAAAACCGCTGCTAAATTCACCTCCATTATTTCCCTGATTGCTTCCATTCGCCTCTTCCAGTGCTGCCTGGCTGTTTTCTGCCGCAGAATTCATTTCTGCTTCGTAATGCTCCAGAGTATTTCCTTCTTCTGCTAGGCTTCCGTTTCTCTCAGCCTCTTTTGTTCTTTTTTCGCGGTTCTTTATTTTATTCAGAAGGAGCTGTACCCCCTGGCTTCCAAGGGTATCACGCATATACTGCACAACCTGATGGTAAAAGGAAGCACCTGATTCATCCGTTGCCAGTTCATAGCCCGAAAAACCGCCCTGCACAATGGAAAGCTTCTGGCTGTTCTGTTTTAATGCAGGTTTTATGTAGGATTCCATATTATCGTATATCCCGGCCATATCCAGGGCGCCTCCGCCGCAGGAACCATCCAGAAAAAACAGATCGTATTCCTTTAAAAGTGCTTTATCATACTGCCCGAATAAAGAATAAAGCCCCACATCCACGCTTCCAAGAATCTGCGTCCTGGCCGCCGCCATTCTTACGGATTCAATGCCTGTACATATAAGTGACAGTATCAGCCCCAGTATCAGGGTTAAAAATATGGTGATGCTTCCTCTTTTTTCCATTTCATACACCTCCCTTTTTTAGCCTTTAAACTGCATTGCTCTGCTTTGCGATCTTAGACAACAGTTTATTTATCAGGCTTGTAAGCTGATCCCTGAAAATAACCACAAGGCCGATCAGAACCACAAGGATCAAAATAATCTCTACTACTCCCACTGCCTCTTCTTCTCGTATAAAGCTTTTCGCAAACTTCCAAAATCTACACATATCTGTTCCTCCCATTTCTCCTGCTTATCCATAAAACGTCAAAAAGGCCGGTATCATAATAATCGCCATAACCACTGCCAGCATCATCACCATGGGAAACAGAAGCTTGGCAGCAGCCAATTCTCCCAGCACCCGTGCCTTACGTTTTCGCTCGTCCCATGCTTCCATTGACTCCTTTTCCAGCAACTCCCCCATGCGCCTGCTGCCTTTCTGGAGATTCTGAATCAATAAAATAGAGAAGGTTTTGTATTTAATCTGACCGCATCTTTCCCCAAACCGCCTGTATGCCTCCGCTTCAGACACACCGCCTTCCATTTCCAGGCAGGCTGCCGCTACCTCTTCATATGCATACCGTCTTTGGCCATTGGACTTTCTGCGGTAATCTGCTGCAATCTTCTGAAATGCCTTTCGTACCGTCATCCCGGCCTGCACCAATAAGGTAAATTTCATTACCAATCCAGGGTAATCCATCAGAAGCTGCTCTGAGCGTTTTCTTCTTGCTTCCTGTTCCTCCTGTACACGCCTCATTAAAATTGCCAGTGCTGCAAACAGGCTTAAGCCTGCAAGCATCGTACCGGAACGATCCTTAGGGATCTCCCATTCCAGATGCTTTCCTTCCCACTCTTTTGGCAGGTAATAATAATCAGGATCGTTCTTTTTTTCATTATAAGCAGCAATCGCTTCTCTTAAAGTGCGCTCTCTTTCCTCTTCTTCTGAAAGAATCCTTCCATTATTTATCTCTTGTTCTTCGCCATTCTCTTTTCCAGGGACCTCCACATACATGCTTCCCGTATGTTCGCCATCCACGGATACCAGAAACTTCTCCTGGTAATCTCCATCCTGGGTTCTTTCCAATCTGTGCCCGTTAGAGTAAACAGTTCCTCCCTCACTTGTAAAAGTCACCAGAAATCCCAGCAGATTTCCGGCAAGCGCTACGGTCAGAAATAACCTCCGCCCCTTACAGTCTTCCAGAACATTCAGATGCAGCAGACCAATCTTCCAGGCAAACATAATTCCAGTGACCATTGCCAAAAGAATGATGTGTACTTCCATTTCGTCAACTCCCTACACTTCAATATCCACAATCCGTCTGCCAAGCCAATATGCGGATGCATAAATTCCAAGACACACTGTCATAGCGCAAATTCCAACAGGATTCCCATACAATACACTTAAAAACCCAGGAGAACTAATCTGCATATAAAGAATGATTCCGGCAGGCATCAGGCTCATGATCGCCTGTTCTGACTTTTTAGCAGACAAAGTTGTATCAATTTCTTTTTTAACATCAATCTTATCTCCAAGCATTCTGGCAACCTTCTGGATTACTTTATCCATATCCCCACCGGTTCTCTTGGCCGTATAAAGTACGGATGCAAAGCTTTCGATATCCTCCACCTGGGAGCGTTCTCCCAAATCCAAAAACAGTTCTTCTACAGGCACACTGATTCTCTGCTGGCTTTCAATATAGTGAAACTCTTCAAGGATATCCTCATTTTTCCCATACAGCCGTTCCAGGTCTCTTGCACAGGCTGATACCGCATTTTCTATAGAGTATCCCGCCTGTACTGCAGCACTTAGGGAATTCAGAGCATCTTTGAAATGATAATTCAGCCGCTTCCTTCGTTCTCGAATCAGCTGCTTTTTCTTCCATCTGAAAAACAGGACTGCCGCCAGAGGCAATGCCAGCATTCCCCACCAGCTTTTGTAAAAAAGATAATCCGCAGCGCCGCATAAAAATGTACTTTGAACCAAGTATTTCCCTATTTCCTTCCAGGTAAAACGATATTCTCCGTAATTCTGTTTCATATGGTAACCCCTGCCCGTTCCAGCTTCTCACGGTTGACAAGGGACGCCATCTTTACAAGTCCCCCTCCTTCCTGCCACCGGTAAAGCGTCTGAATCTTAATTTCCATGTTCTCCATTCCGCAGACCTCCGTAATCTCAAGCACCTTTCTGGACTTATCCCGCATTCTTCCCAGATGAATCAGAATGTCCACTCCGGAAGCAATCTGTCTTCTGATCGCTTCCAGGGGAAGATCAATTCCCATCAGGGTCATAGTCTCCAATCTGCTTAGCATATCACTTGCAGAATTGGCATGAGCGGTTGAGAGGGAACCGTCATGGCCTGTATTCAGCGCCTGCAGCATATCCACTGCCTCCCCGCCTCTCACCTCTCCCACAATAATTCTGTCCGGTCTCATGCGAAGGGCCGTCTTGATCAAATCCCTGATATTTACCGATGCCGCCCCTTCCATGTTGGCCATCTTAGCCTCCAGCCGCACCAGATTATCAATCCCCTGTATCTTCAGTTCTGCATTATCCTCAATGGTGATCACCCGCTCATCTTTTGGTATGTAATTAGACAATGCACCCAGAAATGTTGTTTTGCCGCTGCCGGTTCCGCCTCCGATCACCATGCTGTATCTGGCACGCACAAGCACTGCCAGAAATTCCGCACATTCTCCGGGCAGGCTGCCGAGAGAAATCAGCTTTTCCATGGTAATGGGATCATCCGGAAATCTCCGGATGGTCAGGATCGGGCCGTTTAAGGCCACTGGAGCAATCACGGCATTTACTCTGGCTCCCCCTTCCAGTCTGGCGTCTACGATGGGCATTGATTCATTTACCACCCTGTTGCATTTACCCACGATCTGCTGAATGACATCTTCCAGCTTTTCTCTGGATGTAAAGCTTTTGTTCCATCGTGCTAATTTGCCGCCCCGTTCTACAAAGATGGCCTCCGGTCCGTTTACCATAATCTCCGTTACGGAATTGTCTTCAATCAATTCCTGAAGCACATCCAGCTTCCGGACTGAATAAAACAATTCCTGGCGAAGCTCCACCTTTTCCTTTAGAGAGGTGCATGCTTCCCGCATATGATTCAAAATCAGCTCATCAATGGTCTCCAGGATTTCCCCGTCACTTAATTCTCTGGATAGATCCAATTTTTCCATTAAAAGACCTCTCATCCTTCGAAAATTCTCTCTGCTCATTCTATATCCTTTCTCAGTAAATCTCTTACATAATCGCCAAGCTCACTCCAGGGGAGCTGTTCTGCATATTTTTCAGGAGACGCTGGTCCCACATGGAAAGGAAGCCGAACCTTTACTGTTTTTGAAAGCACCTGCGGATAATCCCATATCCGAAGAAGATTCTCGAACTGTGCCATCTTGCAGACAGATACCGCATCATTCAGAACCGGCATATAGACTCTCCTGCACCGATTCAGCAGCTGGAATAACTCTTCAATCCCATTCCCAATATCCAGCACGATCACTTCATAGGAACTGTGCATCACAAGCTCGTCAAGAAGTCTCTCCCAATCTTTCCATGGTGTCCCCAGAATGTCTGAGGGAGTCTGTACCGGAGGAATATAGTCAAGGTTATTAATGGTCTGTATCATACTGTTCATCCTGACTGTCAGATTCTGGCTCTCCTGACGTACATAATACAAAAGGTCGCTTAAATTGTGATCAAATCCTTTTCCCATTAATTCTTCAAACCCGGCGTATTCTTCCAGATTCAGATAAAGCACCGCATGATCTTTCGCCAGCACCTGCCCAAGTGTCAGGGCCAATGAGGTCTTCAGGCAGCGTCCCAATGGAGAATACACCCCCAGTATTTCCGTAGTCTTCTTCAATACCGGAAACTGGACCGGAAGAACAGCCTTCTCTTCCCCATAACATGCCATCACCTCACGTATCACATCCGAAGAAGACTGGTACTTATAAACACTGGGAAATTGATCAAGTCCGGGGGAGTGTACTCCCTCCGAAAGAATAATGATCTTCCCTATGTCCATTTCCCTTACTTCCCGGCACATTGCCTTACCGGAAATCAACAGCAGTTCAATATAATTCTCCTTTCCGTAGGCAATCAGGTTCTGCACATTTGTAAATGCCTGGATTTCAAATGGAATGTTCTTCTTCTGATTTAGATAATCCATGAAATTATAGGCATAATCCACCTCCAGATCACAGACCGCAAAAATGTTTTTTCTCAATAGACACCTCCCGCATAAAGCATGACACTCATAAAAACAGGTACAGTAAAGTGAAAATTTTCCAGGGTCATGCCTTTCATGTAATAAGGCGTGACCTCTCCTGTCCGGAAAAAAATGTGGAAATAGCGGATCAGATATCGGATCCTGGTTAAGAAACTACTGTAAAAGATCAGAATTGCAAAAGAAATAGCGGCTCCCAGCATAAATGAACAGATTATACATTTCCAAATGGCCGAAGGCCCCATCGCACAGCCCAAGGCACAGAACAGCTTAATATCTCCGGGACCCAGCATCCGAAAATAAAATAATCCTCCCAGTGCCGCCAGGGGCAAAAGCATTCCCAGAATAAAACCCGGAATTCCACCAAGACCTTCCTGCAGCATACGCCAGAAAAACGCTGCTGCCATAGAAAGCAGAATCCATCCATTCTCTACCCGCTCCATCCTAAGATCCATCAATACGGCAGTCCCCGCAATCGTTAGCGGAAGACCAACATTCAGCAGCATCGCTTCACCGCCCTTCTTTTCGTACTGCACAGCAATAAACCGCATACAGTAAACAAATCTCCTGACTTTCTCTTATGTATTCCAAAAGCCTCTGTATTCTATTGATTATTTTATCATTCATGTATCATGGGATTTCCCGTCTGAACTAGACGGCTGGGATACCAGATGATTTCTGGTGAAGCTCATTATAGGACATATTGTTCCTTTTGTCCATCCCTTTTTCCAATTTTCTTGGAAATTCTTTTCGACTGTTGTCGACAAATCTTTTTCTTGACCTAATCACATTACAGTGATAAAGTATCTTCTAAGAAAAATAATGGCAGGATTTGTATATCGTACTCTGTCTTTCGAAGGTTTCCAATGACTCATTTGCTTTGTTTAGGCGACAGTATCACAGACTGCAGCCGGCTTTTGGGCATTCATACCATCACAACAGACGGTATTCATCTTACAGACGCAGGACATGTAATTCTTGCAGAAAAGCTTTTTGACCACCTGAATTCTTGCATGTAAAGGAGAAAACCATGGAAACAAATATCAAAAAAATCGAAGATATGTCTCTTAATGCCTGGCCTTCCCACAAGATGGAGCTTTATGACGGATGGATTCTGCGCTTTTCGTATTTTTATACGCACCGCACCAACAGCGTAGAGCAGTTCGGTACTTCTACGCTGCCCTGGAGAGAAAAAGTTGCCTATTGTGAGCATGTTTACAAGCGCCTTGGAACACCTGCCATTTTTAAGATCAGCCCCCTGATATCCCAGGACTTCGACTATACGCTGGAAAACCGCGGCTACGAAATCCAGCATACCACAAACGTTATGACCATGTGTCTCCTGGCAGCCCGTCTTGATTCCCGGTATAGGGATGTGGTGTTCACAGACAGCATTCCGGATCAATGGATTGAAAGTCTTTTTTCCCTGAAAGGAACCACTAATCCCATTCACAAAGCAGTGGTACCATCCATGTACCATGCAATCCCAAAGGAAACCATCTGCGCCTCTGTCCAGAAAAACGGACAGATTATTGCCACAGGTCTTGGTATTCTTGACCGGGATTACATTGGTATCTACGCCATCCATGTACGGGAAGACTACAGGGGATATGGTTTTGCCCGACAAATATGTACCGGCCTTTTGAAGGAAGGCATGAAAAGAGGCGCCCAGAATGCCTATCTGCAGGTCGTGGAAGGCAATACTCCTGCCCTTCGGCTCTATGAATCCCTGGGGTTTTCCCAATTTTATACATACTGGTTCCGGGTTCAGCCTGAGAATCAGGATATGATACATTTGTGAAAGGATAACAAAAAGTCTAATGTGAATAATAAAAAAGCCCAGGAAGACCTTCTTTAAGAAGATATCTTCGGGCTTTTTTACTTATTGGGGAATCATTCAATATGCAATTTTTATCATAATTTGTTATAAATCAAGCAGCCCTTTTAACCAGCTCCTCCGATGCAACAGAGCCTACAACCAGACGGGTCACAGGGCTGAAATACAAAAGGCAGGTAAGTATACAGTAAACCGGCACCATGAATACAAACTGCAGCAGTCTGCCTGGCATAATGGCATAGAAATTATATCCCAGGAGCAGAACTAGACCTGCTGTTGTAAATACAAGAGAGCTTGCTGCACCGGTCAGAACCACAGAAATACAGATCCCCACAGTCTTTCCCAGTTTACCTTTTTGGATATACATAGGCTTAATCAATCCAGGCAGTACGCCCCAAAGAATGGCTGCTACTGTAATCAGCGGATTTACTGCATATCCCTTAATAAAGCAGCCTATAATATCAGCGCACAGGCCGCATACGCCGCCGGCCACAGGCCCCAGCCACAAGCCCGCAAGGATGGTGCAGACACTGCTTACGGTAACACGGTTCGGTCCCAGGTCAAGCACTAAAACTCTGCCCAGTACCAGCTGCATGGCAACTAAAAGGCCCATAAATACCAGGGTTTTTACATTCCAATAGGTTTTGTAATTATTTTTTTGCATAATAAAAACACCTCCATAATGTTTTAATAATAGAGTAGTTACTGATAAATAATAATCCCTCCACATTATGAGATGTCCTCATATGTAGCAACGGGTGCGGAAAATATATCGTAAGCCGTTTCTTAAATCTGCGGTCTTTTCGTTTCACGGCGACTCCCCAGCCAGTGAACACTTAACGCATAAATTCCTACTTCGCTATTATTTATTTAAGCAGATTATAGCATATATTCTACAAATTTCAATAGTTTTTTTGGTAATTCGAGCCTGAAAATGAATAGAAATTATTACAGCTTTTTGGTATACTTTTGATATAATACTAAAAGCAGCTGTGTATAGCTGCCGTTCCTTTTTCATATACTATTCTCTGAAAACTATTTTCAAGTTTAAAGGAGGAGTATTATGAGCGAAAAGGACACTGAAAAAAAAGAAAACCCATACAATATTTCTTACGAAAATTACCTGGATACAAACGCATGTACAGAATGCACCGGTCTGATGCCAAATGGGGCAGACAGCCGGAGAGAATGGGATGCTTATAGGGAAATTTTTGATTTTATCCCTGTTCCTGATACTAATGAGGACTTTACGAAATAGGCTTCCTTTTATTGGTTTCCGGTGATTTTCATATGCTGCCGGAGGTTATCAATGAAAAAAATGTTTATCCTATGCATTTGTTTATGCTTCACCATTTCCATGGCTGGATGCAGTTTTGGTGAAGTCCTGGAACGTTTTGTTTCTGCCGGAGATACGGTACAGGAAGCTGCACCGGATAAGCCCCGGGTTTATATAGATGAATTGCGGGGAACCCTGATAGACTTTAACGGAAGCCAGGTAAGTATTCAGTCAGAAGATCAGCAGTATGTTTTTGATGTTTCACAGGCCTCCCTGGAATGTGCACAGGGAATGATCACAGGGGATGAGATCAGCGTCATTTATGAAGGTCAGCTTGGTGAGGCAGATACCAGTGCTGTCAAAGCCCTGAAAGTGGTAGATGAATATCACAAAAAGTCCAAATTAAAGGATCATACCATCCAGGGAACCGTATTGGATTTAACGTTGAACACCATTACCATCAAGTCCAAAAAGGGTCTCACCGTCACCTTCCCTAGCACCGGTACAAAACAGTATTATCAAAACGGCATCAAAACAGGCGCCGGGGTTTATCTTCACTATAAAGGCAAACTAGCTGAGGATTCCTCCAATAAAATCCCTGCAGGTCATCTGAAAGTACTTAGTATTTCTGATGCAGAACCTTTCAAAGTTCCAAAGCCAACCCCCACACCCCCTCCGGAAGAAAATCAATCCCCGGAAAATAAGCTTTTCTGTGTAATAAACAATATATCCGGAAACATTCTCCAGGTTTCTTTGGAAGGCATCAGTGATCCGCTAAAGCTGGATCTTTCCTCTGTTCCAAGCTACTTTCCAGGAGGAATTACGGAAGGCTCTCATGTCACGGTTTCGTATACTGGTGAATTTAATGGAACTACGCTTGAGGAAATAACGATCAACGGAATAACGGGGGAAAATCCTGAATCCCAAAGGGATTCCCATATCTCCTTCCAGGTTACAGGCACTGTCGTGGGCAGGACTGCAAATACGGTAACCCTGCGTACGGACGATGAGGCAGTTCTTACCTTCAATACCGCTAAGGCCCGGGATGCCTCTACAGGCAGCCTAGAAGAAGGATGCCGGATACGGATCACTTTCAATCCGGCTGCATCCCCGAAATCCAACATTTATTCCTCTCTGAAAATCGAAGACGCATAAGAATACGATATGAAAAACAGCATCCAAAGAAACGCCATGTTGGTTCCCGGATGCTGTTTTTTAAACTCGCTGAAATCTCTTTTTAATAAAATCTTCTCCTGCCTTCAGCCAGGAATATACATCCTCTCCATCTCCCAGAATCTGCCTAAAAGCTGCCAGTTCATCCTGGATTCCTTTGCCGTGGTAAACCTGATATGCTCCTGCATCGCTTCCAAGAGCTACCTTTGCGCCCAGCTTGTATGCAAGCCTTAAATTCCGCTCTCCCTGGATCATAATGGATTGGATCACAGAATCCTCAAATCTTCCGCAGCCCAAAAGATTTCTCACAGTAACCAGTGTTGGAACCCACACCGCATCACTTTCGGCAAGCATCTGCACAGTCTCCTGATCCATAAAATTGCCATGCTCCACACTGTCCACACCTGCTTTCAAAGCTGCCTGAACTCCATATACGCCATTGGTATGGCTCATCACCGCAAAACCTTCCTCATGGGCAATATGTACCATTTCTTTCACAGTCTGCTCTTCCAAAGGCATTCCTGTCACTTCTCCATGATTGGCAAAATCCATCAATCCGGTAGTCATAATCTTAATAAAATCAGCGCCTTCCTCTTTTGCCTCCAGCACCCTTTCATGGAATTCCTTCAGATTTTTAAAGCTTTTTCCCACAATGGAACCATAATGACCCTCTTTGTGTATAGCAAAAACCGGGGTTCTATAATCCACTGCGTACTGTGCCGCCAGCTCTTTTGTCCGCTTGGAGACACCATAGGAATCTCCCCCATCCCTGACAAAATCCACCCCTATATCCTGATATTTTTGTAGATGACAGTGGATCATTTCCTCCTGCACCTGCTCTGCATGAAGCCCCACAGCCTGTCTATAATTTACTCCATCCATTATCATATGGGCATGGCATTCACCAAACATTCCTTTTCACCTCTTTTGCTCCATGATTTCCTTAAAAAAAGCTCTGATTGCATTCTCATCCGCCCAAACAGAGCCCTGCACAAAATAAGGCTTCCCCCCGCCCCGGCCTTGAAGGGTCTGGTTCATTTCCTTGGTAAGGCTGACAAGATTTCCATTTATCTGCCCCATTGCATACTTATAGCTTCCATCCTGGTTTTTTGAAAAAACAGCACAAAGACCACCGCAGCTTTGGGTAACTGCATCTGTCAGTCTTCGCACGCTGTCCGATTCAAGGCCTTCCCGGAACAAAAGTACATCTCCTTTTCCCTTCCATCTGGAAGCTTCATTTGCAAAAATCTCTTCCTCCATCCGGCTGGTCAAACCTTTCAGCCTGAAATTCTCCTCCCACAAGCGGCTGACCGCAGCAGCCGTCTGAGTCGGCTTTGCTGACAGGCGAACCGATATCTGACGGTTCTGTTCATTCACCCTATTAAGATATTCCAAAACTCTTCTGCCTGCAATCATCTCCATTCTTACACCATCATGGAATTTTACTGCTGACAAAAGCTTCACCATGCCGATTTCTCCTGTATGGGTTACATGAGTGCCGCAGCAGGCACAAATATCCGTCCCCGGAAAGGTTACGATGCGCACTGCACCTGTCAGTTCTTTTTTACTTCTATATCCAATCTCTTTTAATCTTTCCGGACTTGGATAGGAAATTTCCACCTGAGCATCCTGCCAGATCTTTGCATTCACCTTTCTTTCAATTTCCCCAATCTGGCTATCATCCAGCATCCCGTTAAAATCAATGGTGATTACATCGCTTCCCATGTGGAATCCCACATTGTCATATCCAAATGCCTCATGAATCAATCCGCTGACCATATGTTCGCCGGAATGCTGCTGCATCAGGTCAAACCGCCGTTCCCAGTCAATCTTTCCGGTAACCTCTGTTCCCGCTTCCAGGGATTCTCTTGTATAGTGAAGCAATTCACCATTTTTTTCATGAACTTCAAAAACCTCTGTACCATCCAAAAATCCTATATCGCTTGGCTGTCCTCCCCCTTCAGGATAAAATGCACTTCTGTCCAAAAGAATATGGTATCCCTTTTTTTCCTCCCTGCATTCCAAAACCACTGCAGTAAATTCCTTTTTATATACATCATTGTAATAAAGACGCTCTGTTTCTATCATTCCCATGCCTCTCCTGCACTTCTTTTATATTTTCTGGTAACAGTATAGACTATTCTCAATGGTTTCGCAAAAAAAATTTACAAAAATAAAAAATAACTGAAGTAATTTCATAAAGAGCTGCGTTATAATTAATAAGTGAATGGGTAGAGAAAGGGGGCTGATAGCATTACACCAGAACAATACTTAGAATATTTGATCGTACAATATCAAAATCTGGTTTATTCCATATGCCTGAAATCCGTAGGCAACCCCTTTGATGCAGAAGACCTAACCCAGGAAGTATTTTTATCAGCCTATAAGAATCTCTCCCATTTTGACGGAACATATGAAAAAGCCTGGCTAAGCAAAATTGCCGTGCGCAAATGCCTGGATTTTCTAAAAGCAGCAGGCAGAAAAACACTTCCCGCAGAGGAAACCTGTTTTGCCAAATTACCTGATCGAAATCCTTCTCCTGAGGATGCGTATCTTAATAATGATTCGGACCGCCATATTTTGGAACTTTGCAGGCAGCTCCGCAGCCCCTACCGTGAAATAGCCATTTCCCATTTCTGCCATGAGCTTACGGTTACAGAAATTGCACGAAGAGAAGGAAAAAATACAAAAACAATCCAAACCCAGCTATACCGCGCCAAAGCTATGCTGAAACAGCTTTTGGTAACAGAGCGTCCTTGTGAACAATTCTCTGTCCGGAACCTGCCGAAGCTTACTACTGGCAGTCAATCAGAAAGGAGGAGTGGATAAATGCACGTCTCACATGATGAATTTCAGAAATTCCAGGATAATTCTATGAACGCCGAGGAAATGATTGCTTTCCTAAAACATATAGATGATTGTGACTACTGTCTGGAACAGATTTTAAATCTGGAAAGGAAATCGCCCATTCAGTCTCCAGCCTATATGAAAGAACAGATTCTTTCCAAAGCAGCCACTCCCGCTGTACAAACCGGCAGGGCAATTACCGCTGCTTCATACAGAATGCAGCTTTTCTGCTGCGGGATTAGAACCGCCGCCGGAGTATTAATGGCTTTATTGCTTCTATTCGGAATTTCAGAAGTTGATTTTGCCAGCCTTACACCCCAAAGCAGCATACGCATGGAGCTTCCGGAAGAACCTTCCATGCCGGAAAGACGTTCCAATCATCTGTATGATTTTTCACATAACGTAAATCAGGGACTGACAAAAGGCTCCAAAGCACTCACAAACTATTTCAATGATTTTTCCAATAAAATAATCAATGGAGGCAAATAACATGACAAAACAAAAAAAAGGATTTTGGCTTTTTCTTTCTTCTCTTATTCCCGGAGCCGGAGAAATGTATATGGGCTTTCGGAAACAGGGTATCAGCATTATGCTGCTTTTCTGGGGTACCATTGCAGTGTCCGCAGGCACAGGTTTCAGCTGGTTTCTCATGTTTCTTCCGATCATCTGGTTCTACAGCTTTTTTAATGTGCATAACCTGAAATCTCTGGCTGAAGAAGAGTTTTATTCTCTGGAAGACAATTATGTGCTTCACATGGAACAGTTTATCGGCGATGCAGATATACTGATCAGAAAACACCGCACCATCGTAGCAGGCCTTTTGATCTTCTTCGGAGCATCCATCTTATGGAATAATTTTACGGAGCTGCTTTACTGGCTGCTGCCACTGTCTGTTGCAAGCTTTCTATCAGACGTTACCTATAAGCTGCCTCAAATCGTCATTGCAATCGTGATCATCATTACAGGCATTTATATCCTCTCCAACAAAAAGTCTCAACTGGAGGAGGAATACAAAAAGTCCGATTCTGAAGAACATTACTGGGCGCCTTACCGTCCTGCAGGGTCACAGACAGCACAGAAAGTCCAAGAAGCACAGGAAGTCCAAGAAGTCCAGGAAGTCCAGGAAGCACAAAAAATCCAGGAAGTCCCTCCGAATGTCCGTCCGGATACTCAGGACGAATCTTTATAAATAATATGATGATACCAGGGTCTAAAGGCGGGAGTGCAAAGCACGGAGTAATCCGCAGATATCATAGTTAGGGACAAAAGCCCTGCCGCAAGGCAGGGTTTTCATTCTTCTTTAAACTGAACCGAAACTTCCCCAAAAGAAAGATACTGTATAGTTCCATCCTCTTCCAGAACCTTTAGTTTTCCGTCTTCACAAATATCAAGAGCCCTGGCTTCGCGGCATTTCTTTCCGTCTATGATACGAATCTGTTTTCCCAAAACGATATTATGCTCCACATATTCCCGGGACAGCTTCAGATCTTCTGTCTCTTCTATTAAGGTGTTTACAATTTCTGCTGCAAGGTAATTCCTGTCAGCAGCAGATGCACTCTTTGCATCCGGATAAAGAGAGCCTGCGATTCCCTGAAGCTCCCTGGGGTATCCCCCTTCCCCTTCGTATAGATTCAGGCCGATTCCCACAACAGCAAATTCAATATTTCCCCCTTCAAAATCTGTAACCGCCTCTGTCAAAATCCCACAGACTTTCTTCCCCTCATAGTAAAGATCATTTACCCATTTAATATCCAAAGAAATCCCACAGACCTTTTTTACAGCCTTATAAACGGCTGCTGCCGCCGCTGTAGTAAGCAGAAGGCTTTTCTGTACCGTCTCCTCTTTTGGCTTTAAAACAATACTCAAATAAAGGCCTGCATCTTCCGGAGAAAAAAAGCTGCGTCCCCGCCTTCCACGCCCTTTCGTCTGCTTCTGTGCAATCACAAAAGCTCCATGCCCCGCTTCCCCGCTGACTGCCGCCTGCTTGGCAAGCTGGTTAGTAGATCCTGCCTCTTTATAAAGCTTCATATAAACTTCCTGTTTTCTTAAATACAGGCGTATGCCTTCCTGTGAAAGACGATTGCTGTCTTTTCTAAGCATGTATCCTTTATTAGGTCCTGCTTCTATTGCATAACCCTCCTCCCGAAGGGACTTTACTGCTTTCCAGACTGCAGCCCTGGTACACTGAAGCTCCGATGCCAGTGCTTCTCCTGACAAAATCTCTCCTTTATGCTGTTCCAAAAGCTCCAAAAGATGCGACTTTACCGTCATAATCCTCTACCCCTTGTTCAAATTTTCTACGCTTTTTGTTTACAGCAATCCTGCAAAAAAGGATGCGGCAGCTACTGTAAGAAGACCTGCAACTGCAATGGCAAGGCTGCTCATAGCCCCTTCTATCTGACCCAGCTCCATTGCTTTTGCAGTCCCGATGGCATGCGCAGAAGTTCCATACGCCAACCCCTTAGCAACAGGTTCATGAATCTTAAAAATCCTTAAGACCGTTTCACCGATCATATTTCCCAGCACACCTGTAATAATGATTACCGCCACCGTGATAGTTACAATCCCTCCAAGCTCTTCTGACACGCCCATGCCAATAGCTGTGGTAATGGATTTTGGAAGGAGGGTTACATAGGTTTCATGAGACAGCCTAAATAATTTCGCCAGCAGCAATACCCCTGCAAGGCTGGCCAGCACACCAGAAAGAATCCCGGCTGCCACAGCTTTTATATGCTTCTTTAAAAGGGAGAGCTGTTCATACAGCGGCACAGCTAGGCATACGGTTGCAGGCGTCAGCAAGTAGCTTATATACTTTCCTCCCTCATAATAGCTTTCATAATCTGCCCCCAAAACCATCAAAACTCCCACCACACAAATAATGGCGATCAGCAAAGGATTGAATACTGCAAGCTTAAATTTCTTCTTCAAAATCAGCCCTAATTCATATGCAGCCAAACTAACCAATGCGCCCCAGAATACAGAGACTTCCAGGAACTCATTCATTCTTCCCACCTCTTTCCTGTGCTTTGATCACGCCCTGGGTCACGCTCCCTGTCACTGCCATAACAAGTACGGTTGTCAATAGGGTAATCACCATGACCGGCCCTAATACCGGCTTTAATACTCCCCAGGATGACATGAGGCCAACCCCGGCAGGAATAAACATCACAGGCATGATTTCAATCAGGAATAAGGCTGTCTCTTTTACCTGGCTCACCTTCAGCACACCGCTTACAAATGCCAGGAGCATTAAAACCAGCCCATACACACTTGCCGGGACAGGAAGGGGAAGAAGCTCATACAGCCCCTCGCCCATAAAAGAAATCAATAAAATAATACAAAACTGTTTCATATATTTCATAATAATCTCCTCCATGTAAGTTCATTGTCAAATCTGTGCCCGATGCAGCTTCTCCTTTATTCTCCCATCCATAAACTGATGCATTTCTTCTGTAAGAATCTTCATTTTAGAAACAGTATCAGGGTCTGTATAATGGAGTCTTCCCACAATTTTTGCAATATAATTCTTTTCTTCCATAATGCAGAATGTCTCCGGAAAATTAACGTCATAATACTGCGCCACATAGGAAACCCAGTAGTCCACAGGGGTTACTCTGTCAGAGGAAAGAACGGAAGTTTTGTTCATGCAGGACTCCCATACTTTCGGCGAAATTTTATGTTTTTCCGCCTCCTGCCGGGATACTCCAAGGAGAATTTCCAGGGACTCCTCCAGCTTCACCCTGCAGTTATCCAGCTTATCCGCATCACGGATCAGCCTTGCATGCAGAAGAGTCCTTTCATCGGAAATATCGCCCAGGGCAAAACTGCTGTGCATCCCAATGGCAGTCCGGATAAGCTGGTCAAAACCATCGTCTTCCAGAAATCTCCGTATCATTTTCTCCTCGCCAAAAAGGATTTCTGCACCATATGCAGCGTGATCCATTGTATCGGGCATAAAACTGTCAAAACGCTTTAATTGTTCAAATCTGCCAATGTCATGAAGAAGTCCGATAACAGCGGCAAGTTCCCTATCTTCCTCACTTAAGCCCATCCTTTCTGCAATTTCTTTTGCACAATCCACTACACAGTAGGTATGTACGATCTTCAGATTTATCTTTTCATCTTTCCTGTCATACCCATCCAGGTATTCCTCAAAAGCCTGTCTGGCACGTTCAAAATCCATCCTCTTTCTCTCCTTTTCCGCTTGTCTGTATAATACAAAAACAGCGGCTGCTTCCTGCAAGCGCATCCGCTGTTCCTTATCATTACTAATTGCCCCTAGCATCTAAATATCCAGATAATACTTCGGAGCAATAATATGCTGCTCCCTGCAGGAGCATCCGTCCCGGCATCCGTCGCAGCAATCGCTGTTGGAGCAGCACATATAAGTATCGCCGTCGCCAATATGGAACAGCCCTGTATACTGGGTGGAAGTGCGGTACATTCTTGCTCTTCTTTTACTGTTGGCATGGTAAATCCCATTAGAAATCAGTATATTTTCCGGCGTAAACGGCCGAAAATCAAAGTAATGGGATTCCGTGCCATGATGAGGCGCTTTTATGCACCAGTAATGCTCATACAGGGGCGCCTGTCCATCATAATTATCTGCGATCATGCCAAGATGCTTTTTCTGCACATCCCCTGTAAAAAGCAGGTTCCAGTCCCCATCCTCCTTATTCTGGAATACAATGCTGACCTTATTCTTAAACTGGCGAAGTTCCAGCTCCCTGGTTCCCATGATTTCAAGCAGCCGGGCAAATTCCGGCGTACCGGAAATAGTGCGGAACTCCTTATCCAGTTCTGCCACAGAAACCTTTTTTTCACAGTTTTCTTCTGTCATATCCCAAATGATCTTTCTTAATTTCTCAGCAAAATCCACCACCTGACTCCAGCATTCTTCTTCCTCTTTTCCAAGACGCTCCAGAACCTTTAAGGTCTCCTCTGCGATCACTTCCTGCGAGGGCCAGAGAACCTGATACCTATCCTCAAAAATCATTCCCCTGGATAAAAGTTTAACATTCTGCTTTCTTTTTGAAAGGGCTTCCACCAGCGCAAAAAGACTGACCTGATGGCTTGGAAGACAGCAATCTTTTACAAGATCCGCCAGCAAAAAGAGCCCCAATGTCCTGCTCATTTTCTGCGACGAAAACACATCCGGAAGATAAATCGTGCCGAATTCATAAGAATCCCGCCGTTTTTTCATCATGTAGAGCAAACCGGATAAATGATCCGGATGAAAGTTTGTCAGCAAAAGATTTTTATGTGAGATCGTGGTAAGATCGGAAATTACCACATCAAAAATATCGCTGCGGGGACGTCCGCCGATCCTGTTATTGCTCGTCCCAAAATCCACAAGAAGATTATTTTTCCTGTCCCTGATGCAGAAACAGTCTCCAAACCCAACATTATACATTCGTATTTTCATAGGTGATCCTCTACTCTTCTACGCCGTTCTTCTGACAGATATCCTTAAGACAACAGCGGCTGCAATGAGGCTTTGTCCGTGCAGTACACACATCTCTTCCATGATAAACAAGACGGTGGCAGAAGTCGCTTCCTTCCTGGGGAGGAATGATTTTCCATAGCTCCATCTCTACTTTTTTCGGTTCCTTCAAATTTTCCACCAGGCCAATGCGGTTTGTGAGGCGAATGCAATGAGTATCCGTCACAATAGCCGGTTCGCCGAACACATCTCCCATAATGAGATTGGCGCTTTTTCGCCCTACTCCCGGCAGCTTCAAAAGAGCCTGGAAATCCCCGGGGACTTTTCCGCCGTATTCTTCAGCAAGGATCTTCATGCATCCGCTGATATCCCTGGCTTTGCTCCGTCCAAGTCCGCAGGGCCTTACGATTTCTTCAATATCTTCCACACTGGCAGCAGCCAGTGCTTCCACGCTTGGATATTTGGCATACAGCTCCTGTACCACCACATTTACCCTGGCGTCCGTACATTGTGCGGCAAGCCGGACACTTACCAGAAGCTTCCAGGCCTGGTCATAATCCAATGTGCAGCCTGCATCAGGGTATTCTTCTTTCAGCCTCTTAATAACCTCTAAAGCAAGTTCTTCTTTTTTCATTCGTACTTCCTCGTTCCCGGGATTATTTTAATTCTTATAAATCATAGCAGAATAGGACGGGAATTTCAATACATAAGATAAAGCAGCAGCCTTATACCATTAACTGGTTTTAAGGCTGCGTTCTTCATTTCCTATAGGACTCCCTGACACGGGCCGTAAGCTCTTCGCCCCCCTGGCTATACCATTCTTCTACAAACCTATCAAAAAACGCCATAGGCTGTTTTCCAACAATAATCTGGATAAAAGCATCCTCCTCCAGGGTTTTCAGGTTCTGGGGAATTTCACCATCAGTCTCCCCCAGATATTCTCTCTTAGAGGGCTGATAGTCTCCGTCCACCAGAAGCCCGACCGCAGATATTCTGGATTTTAAAGCTGCCCAGTCTACACTGCTTACATTTTTCCCTTCCAGGTAATTCTCACATGCATCATAGTAGGATTTCTCAATTGCACTAAGCTTCTCTTCAGGCAATTGACCTGCAATAACCTTCCGTATATTTTTTGTCACCTGGTATGTGGCCTCATTATAGTCCACATTGATTACAAGAGGCCTTGCCGTAGGGTCTACATTCAGGGCAAAATATCCGTTTACTTCTTCTGCATTTTCAGCCTCATACCGTGTATAATCAAAAAGCACGCTGATAATCTTCATTACAATTTCCGGATGTTCATAGCCTTTTCGCACCACCACATATTTTGTATCCCGGAAGGAAGCAAATGTATGAGGATCTTTTGTACTTTTAAAATAGTAGGGCTCCCATTCTGCCAAAGGATCCTGTTCCTGCTGATCCATCAGGGGATTATTTGGCGTCCACCAAAGGCCAAAAAAAGCTCCGCATTTTCCCTCTATCACAAGATCCCGGATATTATTCTGTGTCCGGAGCGGAAAATTCCGATCCAATATGCCTTTATTATAAAGCTGACGCAGCCGGTAAAGCCCCCTTTGAGTCTCTTTTGTTATAGAACCATAGTAAATCTCACCGTCTTTTTCCACCCATTTCTGTGGAGCTGCACCATACTCCAGGAAAACCGGCTCCATGGAATAACTGCTGCTTGTAGTTCCGATCAAAGAAGTACAGCACGCCAGGCCAATGGGTTCTTCCCCATCTGCTGCACCCATTCGGTTATCCACAAAAGCTTCTACAATGCCAAAAGCTTCTTCAAGGGTTTTCGGTTCCTCAAGTCCCAGCTTATCCATCCAGTCTTTTCGAAGCCACATCAGTCTTGGTCCATGATCTATCACTGTTTCCGGAACAGCCATCAGTTTTCCGTCAAATGTCACAGACTCCAGAAGCTGACTGCCGTAGCTGTCATACATTTCCTTAATGCGGTCTGTGGTACAGTCCTCAAAAACTTCTGTCAAATCTTCTACAAGATCGTTTTCTACCAGCTCCTTAAGCATCCCCAGATCAGACAGCACCAGCACATCCGGAAGTGTCCTGTCTTTTATGAGGATATTGATAAATTCATCATACCGATCCTCTGATTCCATATAAATGTTCTGGTTCTGAATATTTAACATTTCCCGCAAGTACCTGGTATATGCATTATCCTCATAGCTGGCCCCCTCTGGAAGGTTGGAATTATTGGCTCCGCTCATTTGTCCAAGGGTATAGGTCACAAGCTGTGGATACTTGCCGTAAGGAGTCTCTCCTGCTTCCTTCCATGCCTTGTCCATGTGCTGCTCCGCTGCTTCTATAGGCAGCTGGGCGTTCTTTGCACTATGTCCCTCCCCGCATCCGCACAAAAAGGCAGACCCAAGCACAGCGAAACAAAAAAATACTATTCTCCTATAAACTCTGATCCTTTTTACCATTTACGCTTCCCTCTTTCGGCGTTCTGATTTCTACACGGGTACCTTTTCCAACGCTGCTGAATATCTGAATCGCATACGCATCCCCATAAAGAAGGCAGATACGGTCATTCACATTTTTCAGCCCATAGCCTTTTGTCTGATAGGTTACAAGGGATTCTGCTTTTTCCTGCTCCATACCAAGGCCGTTATCCTCTACAATGATCAAGACATCTTCTCCCTCTCCTGCAAAAGAAAGCTTCAGCACCTTCTCCCCTTCTTCCTTCAGATCAAGGCCATGCTCCAGGGCATTTTCCACTACAGGCTGGAGAAGCAGCTTGGGCACCTTTTCGCTCTTAATTTCCGGATCCATATCCCACTCAATCCGGAAATCATGGTCATGCATCACAAGCTGGATTTCCAGATAGGCTTCAATATTCCTGATACAATTTTCTACAGTGACCATATCCTCCCCTCTGCTGAGAGCAGTTCTGTAAAAAGTAGAAAGAGACAAAGTAACCTTGCTGATTTCTTTTTGATCACTGCGGATTTCCATCCAGTTAATAATAGAAAGAGAATTATATAAAAAGTGAGGATTGATCTGTGCCTGCAATGCTTTCAATTCGAATTCCTTTAAAGCAATCTTATTTTCATAAACCTCTTTGATCAGCCTGTCAATCTCCTTCATCATCCTGCGGAAGCTTCGGATCAAAATGCCGATTTCGTCCTGGGAATCACTGTCTACCGTAACTTCCCGGCTTCCCTGGTTTACCTGATTCATATTTTCCGTGAGCTGCTCGATCCCCCTGGTAAGCATTCTGGACAAAGCAGGTCCAACAAGCAGAATAATGAGTAAGCACAGCAATACCAATGGGATTTCACTTACCAGCACCTCTGATACAGACGTGGTAATATCCGTCTTTTGTCTGTAAAGATAATAAATCCAGCCATTTTCCTGGCTCTCACTGCTGACATAGACACATTTCTTCCCGATTTCCTTCAGGAGTTTCTCTGCATTCCCGGTAAAGTCCAGCCCAGAGGCAAGTGCATCGCTATGAAATAGTATGTGTCCGCCGGAATCTGCCACAAAGCCTCCCACACCCTTTGATGCAATGTTCTGAAAAGGCTGGAACACCTTGTTATAGTCCAGGGCAAGGCACAGAAGCGCTGCAGCTGAATCATCCTGCTGTATCCTCCGTACTGCGGCAAGCTTCCTGTTTTCTCCATCCACGATCCACTGCACTGTCACAGAATCATCCATTCTGCCATACCACCATTCCCCGGAAGCATCCTTTAGAGGAATCAGGGCATAATCATGCTGCACCTGTATATTGTCTGCATAAAGCTGAACCTGGGAAATGGCATTGTGGTAGGATTTCGGCACGCTCAGCAAAGGATCCGCCACCTGGGTGTATAATCTGTAAAAATCATATACGTCCATATCCCGATCTTTAATCAAATCCGTAATATCCGGAGAATAGGTCAAATAGTTGATCAGGCTTGTATAAACCTGAACCTCGCCGTCAATGCTGTTGCAGGTTTGATTCAAAATAGATGCCATATCCTCCACCTCATTAGTTCTCACCAGATGGCTCATCCTCACATAGCTGTACATGGCAAGCACCAGCATAGGAACTAAGCTGGCAACCACCAAAATGATTGTCAGCTTATAACGGTACTTCATATTCTTAATCTTCAGAAGAAGGTTCTTCATCATCACCTGATCCTTTCCGGTATGATTCCGGGCTTTTTCCGTAGAACTCCCGGAAACTCCTGCAAAAATAGGATGTATTGGTAAATCCTACCTTTTCACTTACCAAGGCCACCTTCATATCCGTTCCGCACAAAAGCTCTTTAGCCTTTTCCATACGGAATACCCGGATAAAACGATTCAGGTTCATCCCTGTCTCTTTCTTGAAAATAAAGCTTAAGTAGCCTGAAGAAAGATATACCTTTTCTGCCAGCATTTCCAGATTCAGATCCTCATCATAATGCTGATATATATAATTCTTAACAGATGCCACTTCATTTCTGGACTCGCGCATGGAGTTCTTTACATATTCCTCATATTCCCGCAGGTTCTCTTCCGTTACATCCAGGATCTGAAGAATGTCCTGGCAGGCATATAAGCGGTCAATCTCTTTTTCCAGGCGTTTTTCTCCTGCATACTGGTTTTCCTGGTACAGCTCCTGAATCAGATTGGAAAAAACAAATCGAATATACATTGCAGAATATTGTGTGTTTTCCTTATATTTTTCCTTCAGGCAGAGGAAATGCTTCCACAGGCTTTCGGTATCCTTGCGGGTAATATCCTCAGAGATCATCTGCATCAGGTGGGCGTCCTGCACCTCTTTGCCGGCCAGCTTCCAGTCCTCTTCATCACAGGAAAAAACATGCTTCTCCGGATGATAAAACTTTTCTTCCATCTGGCGTTCCAGTTGGTTCATAATATCAGGCAGGCTCTCACATCCTTCAAACTTCCGGCTTACAGCCAGATGAAAGCTTACCTGGTACTTCCTCTTCAGAAACTGGTACAGGTGATTCGCCACAAGCTGGTAATCACAGTATACATCCTGAAACAAAAGCAATGACTGCCGTGCATTCAGGTTCAGGTAGAAAAAAACTCTCCTCAGTTCCTTCTGAATTTCCTCTGCAAGAGTTTCCTCCGCAGAATCAAAGAATGTCTCCCCTGATTCAATCAGGATAATGCAGTGCCACCCGTTCCATTTCTCCAGGTCGATCATTTTCTCCGCTCTTGCTAAAATTTCTTTCTGCCCTGTATACAGATAATTCTGAAGAAAATACTGCTGAAGAAAATTCTGTCCCTGAAGATCCTGTGATTCTTTTTCCTTCATTTTTATAATCTCACTTTTTACCTTTTTTATTACATTATGAAAATTTTCCGGGTCTACAGGCTTGAGCACATAATCCTTCACTCCATACCGGATGGCCTCCTGCGCAAATGAAAAATCATTATAACCGCTGAAAATCACCACCTGAAGGCGTTCCTCTTTTTCCCTCGCCCTTTTGGCCAATTCCAGGCCGTCCATATGGGGCATCTTAATATCTGTCAGAAGCAGATCAATCTTCTGAGTACGCAAAATCTGCAAGGCCTGTTTCCCATTGGAGGCCTCGCAGATCTCACTTATTCCATCCTCGCGGGAAAGCAGATACTTTAAGCCTTCCCGCTCAATTTTTTCGTCATCAACAACTAATACTTTAATCATTTTGCACCTGTTCCTATCTGATAAATATATGCTTTATTTTAACATTATGCACTATATTTGTGAAGGGACTTTCTGATTTTTTATGCAAAACGATTATCCAACAGCCAGGTTCAGCCACAGCCATCAGCCCTTTACCGCTCCGGCAACAACACCCTCGATAATGTACTTCTGGCATGCCAGGTAAAAGATAATGATCGGAATGATGGAAAGCACCAGTACTGCCATCATAGCTCCCATATCCACGGAGCCGTAGCCGCCCTTTAAATACTGAACAGCCATAGGAATGGTCTTATATTTCTTCTGATCCAGAACCAGGGACGGAAGAAGATAGTCGTTCCATACCCACATGGCCTGCAGAATCATAACCGTAATGCAGGTAGGCTTCATGATCGGGAATACTACCTGGAAATAGGTCTGCAAAGGATTGCATCCATCAATCATAGCTGCCTCTTCAATTTCCAGAGGAATTGACTTCACGAATCCTGTAAACATAAATACGGAAAGTCCCGCACCGAATCCCACATAAACTACTATAATACCTACCGGGTTTCCAAGATGCAGCATGTTTGCGGTTTTGGAAAGAGTATACATTACCATTTGGAAAGGCACGATCATGGCAAACAGACACAGATAATAAATGGCAGTAGTCACTGCATCTTTCACACGCATAATATACCATGCAGTCATGGAACAGAATAAAATAATGGCTGCCACGGAAAATACCGTGATAAACAGTGAGGTCCAGAATGCATCAAAAAATCCGGTTCTTTCAATTCCCTTGAAATAATTATCCAGCCCTACAAACATTTTGTCTGTTGGAATCTCAAAGGGCTTTCTGGTAATATACGCTTTTTTCTTAAATGAGTTGATAACAACCAGGACAATGGGGAATACCCACAGTAAAGAAACCAACGTAAAGATCACGCTCAGCAAACCGCTGTGTTTCGCTCTTTTTGCATCCATTACTGCTGCACCTCCTTAGATCTTGTAAGCCTTGTCTGAACAATGGCAATCAATGCTACCAATATAAAGAAAATAACTGCCTTCGCCTGTCCGACACCCTCCCAGCCGTTTCTGGTATAGAATGTATTATAAATATTCAGGGCAAGCATTTCTGACATTTTGGACGGTTCTCCTGCTGTCAGGGCAAGGTTCTGGTCAAACAGCTTAAAGGAGTTAGTCAGCGTCAGGAAAGTACATACAGTAATGGAAGGCATTACCATAGGAATGGTCACATATCTCAGTATCTGTGGCGAGGTTGCGCCATCAATCTTAGCAGCCTCTACCAGTTCCCCCGGAATGTTGTTAATACCGGAAATATAAATGATCATCATATATCCGATCTGCTGCCAGCACATCAGGATCACCAAGCCCCAAAAACCATATGTACCGGAATAAGTAAGTGTACGATTTACATAAAGCAGAATACCATTCAAAAGCAGGTTCCAGATATATCCAAGAATAATGCCGCCAATCAGGTTTGGCATGAAGAACACCGTACGGAAGATATTAGTTCCTCTGATCTTTTTTGTAAGAAGCAGTGCTGTTGCAAAGCCCAGAACATTGATCAGCAAAACTGTCACGATAGTAAACAAAGCCGTATACCACAGGGAATGCACAAAAGAAGCATCGCCCCAGATTTTCATATAGTTTTTCAGACCAACCCATTTTGCATCTACCACAGTGGTAAATTCACAAAATGACAGATAAATACCAAGAATAAACGGCACGATAAAACCAATCGTAAAAGAAATCAGCATAGGTGCCAGAAAAAATGGAGAATATTTTCTCATTGTTTTCGTATTCATACTATCCCTCTCTTCTCTCAAAAAGGATGAGCGAAGCTTCGCTCATCCTTTTCAATTTTCATCTGCTTATTTGGTTGCTGCGTATTCTGCTGCCCAGCCGTCAACAAATGCGGTCTGTACAGCGTCCCATTCGCCTGTGCCCTGTGCATACTCAAGAAGTGCGGAACCAACGCCGTTTTTCCACTCTTCTGACGGCATTGTCGGGAAGCACCATGCAACTGAAGTATGGCCTGCTGCAATGTCTTCTTCTGCACAATCTACAAGCGGGTTCTCCGGCAGGTATTCGTCACCAATGGTATTAAAGGTTGTTACAAAGCCCATTTCTTTTGTAAGGGCTTCTTTGCCTGCTTCGTCAGTGATTACCCATTTCAGGAAATCCAGTGTTGCCTGGATGTCTTCTTCCGGAGCATTTTTATTGATACACCAGTAGTTTTCTGTACCTGTGCAAAGCCCCTGGTTCTCTTCACCTTCTACACCAATGTAGATTGGAAGCATTCCAAGATCTTCGTCTGCAACTTCGTTTTCTTTAATATCATTGTAAGCCCATGTTCCGTTCTGATAGAATACGGCTTCGCCAAGTGCGAATTCAGATGCTGCATCCTCGCCTGTCTTGCTGGAAAGGAGTGCCGGATCACAGGTAGAGTCTGTCAGATACAGATCCCAGATGTTCTTATAATTTTCAAGATAGGTTCCCTTGATCGCATCTGTGGTTCCAATTCCGTCTGCCTGATATTCATAATAGATCGGAAGGTTTGCAAGGTGAGTTTTGAATCTCCAGTCAGAGGATGAGTCCATACCAGCAGAGGTAAATGCACCTTCAATACCAAGATCATCTTTTTTGGCCTGAATGTCATCTGCAACTGCTTTCAGTTTTTCGAAGCTGTTAATTTCAGAAATATCGGAAATAACTGCGCCGTCCATTCCAATGTACTCATTAAGGATTGCTTTGTTATAAATGATACCATAGGTCTCAACTGCAAATGCAACGCCGAGAACTTCTTCTCCTTCTTTCAGTGCGAAGTCTTCACTCTTCAGTTCTTTGTAAATATCTGTGTCAGATAAATCTCTGCAGTAGTCTTTCCAGGTTGCGAGTCCTACAGGTCCGTTCACATGGAAAAGGGTCGGAACCTCATCCTTTGCCATTTCTGCTTTCAAAGTAGATTCATAGGTACCGGATGCTGCTGTTACAACATTAACCTCTACCCCTGTAGCCTCTGTGTATTTTTCTGCAAGTGCTGTCCACTGATCTGCTGCTTCTGGTTTGAACTGTAAATAATATACAGAACCCTGTGCCTCTTCTGCCATAACCGGAACTGCCGGAATCATGGAAGCAGTCATCATTGCTGCAAGACTTAATGCGGTCACTTTTCTCATCTTCATTTTTTTACTCTCCTTTTTACTTTTATAGGATGTCGTGTTTCTATGATCCTATTGTAGCTTTTGGAGTGGTTTTTCACCATATAAAAAAATCAAGAAACATGTTACTTTTTCAAGAACCTAAAATCCTTTCTTTAAAATATGGATTTCATTCCCTCTTCCAGTTCCACGGTAATCGTATCAAGCTGCATTCCGCTTTGGGCAAAATAAAGTTTTACAAAATTGTTGGGTCCTACAAAGTGCCCCAATGTCTGCCGGATCTCCACCCATTCCCCATTGGTTCCATTCATTGTAACAGTGCCTGTCAAAGTTCCATTGGAATATATGGAAACCGGAATCTGAGCAATTTCAGAAGCATCTATTTTAACCTTAATGCAGATCACATACCGGCCTACTTTTTCCACCTGGATCCCATATAAGCAGAATTTCCCTTTGGAGGTGTCCACATCTGAGGCATCCAAAACCAAGCGTTCTGACATAGGATGGAATTCAATGTCAAAATCCACCTTATCGTCCTCTTCCATACATTCCAGAGCTTCCAGTTCTTCCTGACTCATGCGTCCCAGGCTGCGCTCCATCACAGGAGATCGCATCAGCATTTTTAGTACATTTACTGCACATCTTTGGAGTGAGCTCCGGTTCAATGTTCCATTCTTTAAACATTCCTCCAGGTTATCCTCATTGCTGTTCTTCTCAGGATTCTGGCAAACCATATAAACATCGTTCTGGCAGCGCACCATTGCGGCCGTATTGCTGACAGACGCAGGCCCTCCTTCTTCATTCATGTCCGCCCACCAGTCTGTCATTACCATTCCATCATACTTCCATTCACCGCGAAGGATCGTGGTAAGCAGGTCATAATTGCTGGCTGTCCAAAGTCCGTTAATCGCACCATAGGTGGTCATGATGGAATAAGCACCGCCCTCTTTTACTGCAATCTCAAAGCCCTTCAGATAAATTTCCCTCATGGCACGTTCGGAAGCTACAGAATTATATTTTCTCCGGTTATGTTCCTGGTTATTGGCTGCAAAATGCTTGATCGTACCAGTTACGTCATATCTGTTCATTCCTTTTAACTGTGCAGAAGCCATCCGTCCCGTTACCAGAGGATCCTCAGAAAAATACTCAAAATTGCGGCCGTTCAGAGGATGTCTATGGATATTCATTCCTGGCCCAAGAAGGGTATCGATACGGTTTTTGCGCAGCTCAGCGCCCTCCATTTCATACAGCTCTTCCACTAGTTCCTCATTAAAAGAACATGCCATACAGGTTCCGTTTGGAAGGCTGAATGCATAGGTTCCGCAGTCCATACGAATTCCAGACGGTCCATCTGAACAGCATCCGCAGGGAATTCCAAGCGCCTTTAGGGATGCGCTTACCCCTCCAAAGGCTGCCGCTGTCCCTGGCGTCACCTTTGGGGAACACATTCCTTCCCCTCTCACAATACAAAACAGATCTTCATCCTTCATTTGTGCCACAAAATCTTCCATGGAAACAGTTCCGTCATACACATCTCCAAGCTTATATCCCTGATTCCCTGTATAAGCGATTTCCGGAAGGTCTTCTTCCATAACGCGTTCATTCATATGGTAAGACCGAAGAGGCACTTCTTCCCATGAAAGCCCAATTCTGCCGTCAGGATCCATCGTAGGTTTCATCCTTTTGAAAGCCTGACAAGGCGCCAAGGCTTGTGTACATTTTTCCAGAACGATTAGTTCCTCCACATCAAAGCTTCCGGCAAGTACCGCGCTTCTTACATCTGTTCCTATATAAAATTCATAGGTTCCGGCCTCCAAAACATAGCATGATTTATACCCTGTCAAGCCGCTGTCATCATAAGAAGCAAAACGCTCGTCCTTCACTTCCAGCTCCAATTCCTGCTCTTCCCCAGGATTCAAAACCCTGGTTTTCTGAAAGGCTGCAAGACTGCGTAAAGGCTTTCCAAGCTTTCCCTGAGGCGCATTAACATAAATCTGAACTACTTCTTTTCCAGGAAAGCCTCCTGTATTTTTCACTTTTACACAGAATATACAGCGGTCTTCCATATACTCTGAACCTGTGCATGTTACTTCAAAAGAAGTATAGGAAAGACCATATCCAAAGGGATAGATCACCCTGTCCTTTGCAAAGGTCTCAAAATAGCGGTAGCCTACATAAATATCCTCTGCATAAATATTTCCTTCTTCTCCTCCAAAGTTTCCGGCAGAAGGATAATCCTCTATGGATCTGGCGATGGTATCTGTCAGCTTTCCGCTTGGAGTGACTCTTCCCATAAGCACATCTGTCACAGCATGTCCGCCTTCCATACCGCCCTGCCAGGTATATAAAACCGCATCCGGATCATACGCTTCCACCCAGCTCATATCAATAATATTACCTACATTAAGAACTACTATGACCCGGGAAAATACTCTGCGCACTTTTTTGATCATCTCTTTTTCCAGATCCGTCAAAAGATAGCTTCCAGGTGCATAATCTGCATCTCTGTCTTCCCCTGCAGTTCTTCCGATAACCACCAGGGCTGCATCCGAAACTGCCGCCGCCTTCTCTACGACCGCATCCGTAAGGGGCATTTCCTCCTGGCTCCAGGGATCCTTCGCCCAGCCCTCTCCAAAATCAAATGGATGGGTTTCCAGCCAGCTTCTGTAAACCTGCTCCAGGTCTTCGTTCAGAGTAATCTCTGTCTCTCCTTTTAATGCATCCAGGATCCCTACCACATATCTGGTATTTACCATTCCGCCGGATCCAGTCCCGCTCTTATAATAATCGAACTGAATCCTGCCAAAAACAGAAATCCGGTCACCTTTTCCAAGGGGGAGCGCTTGGTTATCGTTTTTCAAAAGCACTGCCCCCTCTGCTGCCGTTTCTCTGGCAAGCTGTGCGTATTTTTTCCAGTCAATGATATATCTATTGTTCATATTCCTCTCCTATTATTTTATATTTTTGCTATATTCAAGTTTCACTTATTTAAAAAAACATATTCCCCCGGTGTGGACCGTTTTTCACAAAATCTATAATCAAGGCCTTGAAATTGCTTCATATCCTCCGGATTCTCCAAACAATTTTCTGCCATATATCGTACCATTTCTCCTCTGGCCATTTTAGCCTGTGTTCCTTTTTGGATTACTTTTCCGTTTTTTAATTCACCAAATGCACAGGTAATATATGTATCCTCCGGTTTCAAAAACTTCTCTATACACTTTGAATATTCTTTAGAAGCCAGATTGACAATGATCCGTTCCTTATCCACAACTTCTTTATAAAGGCTGTCTCCCCAAAAATCATAGAGGTTTCCTGTATCATGCACCCGTGCCTTAGCCTGCATCTCCAGGCGGTACGGAGTTACGCCGTCCAGGGGCTTCAATACTCCGTAAAAGCCTGAAAGAATCCGAAGATGCTCCTGCACATAGTCCCATTCTTTATCTGTAAAAACAAATGGTGCCATATATTGATACTGGATTCCTTCATAGGAAATCAGTGCCGGCGTAAGATTTTTCTGCAGGTTCATTTCACGGAATCTTCCAAAATTCAGTTCCGCCAGTTTATCATTACAGCCCCATAATTTCTTTGCTTCTTGAAAGGATAATGTCTTCACCCATTCCAGCAGGCTTTCTGTTTTCTCCATAAAAACAGGAAGGCCTTTGCTGGAAAAGGTGTCTGTATCTATATTCATCTTTTTCGCCGGAGATATAATAATCTTCATTTCAGACTCCTTATAGAAGCTCCAGCATCTGTCCCGGATTCTCTGCTGCCTTTACCTTGCCAAAAGCTCTCACAATCATGCCATCTTCATCAATCAGATATGTGCTCCGGACTACACCCATGGTTCTTTTGCCATACATATTCTTTTCTTTCCACACGTCATAGGCCTGAATTGTATTCAGTTCCGGGTCAGAAAGAAGTGTAAAAGGCAAGCCGAATTTCTCTTCAAACTTCTTATGGGAAGCCACGCTGTCTTTGCTGATTCCAAGAACAACCGCTCCCTTTTCCTGAAATTGAGGATAAAGCTCTCCAAAACCGCATGCCTGTTTCGTACATCCGGGAGTATTATCCTTTGGGTAAAAATACAGAATTACCTTCTTTCCTCTGTATTCCTCTAAGGTGTGCATCTTCCCATTCTGATCAGGAAGAATAAAATCCGGAGCTTTCGTATTCGATTCTAACATAATGATACCTCCACTTTTATCTATATGTTTGCCGTTGTTGTATCTCTATATACAGTTATCACATTTCTAAGAAACTTTCAATTATTTTTTTGCAGTATTCTTTCTGAGTTTTTTATTATCGCCGGTTCAGATAGTTATTACAAAGTAAATAAAAATCTGCAGATCTCCCTACTATATCGAAACAGGGAAATCTGCAGACTCTATCACTCATTCTTTATCTTCGGTATTCTGTTTTCATCATTCGGTGATTTTACGGTTCTTCCTGTACTTCCAAAAGAGAGGCCACATCTACTCCTAGTACATTAGCGAACACATATAATTCATAATCTGCAACAAAACGCGTACCACTTTCAATTCTGCTGATACTGTCACGTTCCAGCATAACACCTTGGATCTGCAGTCTTGCCGCCAGTTCGCTTTGGGATAATCTGTTTTTTATGCGAAATTGGCGAATCTGTTCGCCGCTTACATTTTTTCTTCCTTGGTAGCTGTAAATTTTCATATTTCCCCCGGGCTGTACATCCTATGCTAATTCTCAACAATTTTCTTGACATTAGCATAGTTTTCCCAGGGAAACGTGTTAATGATACACACAAGACTAAAATATTTTTATGTACAGGAAATTCACTCTCAAACAACAAGCGGACTTTTCCCTTTGCAGTAAATTTCCTGTACCTTTTTCTTTGGAAAATCTTTTGTGCTTCAAAACAGATTATCTTCTAATTGGTACTTTAATATAACAAAATCACGCGTTCTTTTGTTATATATAGAATACCATAAAATTAATTTTTTTGCATTCAGTTACAAACTGATTGACTTTTATACTCTTTACTATTCTTCCCACGCTTCCGGATATTCATTACAGAGCAGCCTGTAAGGCGGCTCATCTTCTTCAATCTGCGGGAAACGCCCTGCAGGAGGATTGAAACAATTATCTGTATTGTCATCATTGCACTGGCTCACCTCACCGATCAAAACCGCACCAGTTCCGCTCTCCACTTCAAAGTCATGATACAGCCCCTGAGGAATGGTCAGACTCATACCGGGATCCAGTTTCACCTGAGTTCCTGCCGGAACTGTCTTTGTCACTCCATCCACGTGGATTACTACATCACTTTCACGATCTACCTCTTCATTTTTAAGGGAATTATGAACCCGAATGAGCAGATTTCCTCCGCCTCTGTTGATGATGTCTTCCATTTTATACCAATGAAAATGATTCATTGCATACTGCCCTTCGTCCAAATACAAAAGCTTTTCCGCATATGGCTTTTTATATTTTTCCGGCATCTTCTGGTTCCCGTTCCTTAATGTAATTAACGAAAATCCAATTTTCTTAAAATTCCCCTGTCCAAAATCTGTAATATCCCAGCCCAGCATATTATCACGGATTTCATCATACTCATGCCCTTTGGTTTTCCACTCCTTTGGAGTAAAATTACAAAAAGGCGGCAAGGCAAAATTCAGCTTTCCAAGCATTGCTTCCATTTCCTTTAATGCTCTATTTATTTCAGAACGTTTCATAGCCTTCATTCCCTTTCATGGAATAATTAATTTTTCTTTTTTGCACCGTATTTACAGACATATATTCCGGAGCCTTTCCACCAGCACCTAAAAGCTCTATCCAGTGTATCAGTTCATCTCTCCAGCTATCATTAATTACCTGCCATATATCATAAATCTTACCGCCATCCAAATCAGCGGTACGTACGGCCTGCAAAGATGCTTTAAACAGATCTGTTCCCACATTTACTTTGTTGATACCCATACGGCTGGCTTTGCGAAGGTTCTCATCCCCTGTTCCGCTTCCCCCATGCAAAACAAGCGGAAAATTTCCGGTTGCTGTCTTGATTTTCTCCAAACGTTCAAAATCAAGATGAGGATCTCCTTTATATTGGCCATGGGCAGTTCCAATGGAAACAGCAAGGCAATCTATCCCTGTCTCTTCTATGAATCGTTTGGCTTCATTCGGGTCTGTAAGCACCATATCGCTCTTATTATCATATTTCTCGCCATCGCCTACATGTCCAAGCTCTGCTTCCACAGAGATTCCCATTGCATGAGCAACCTTTGCCAAAAATTGTACCTGCCTCACATTTTCCTCGTATGGCAGATTAGAACGATCCACCATGACCGATGTAAAACCGGCACGAATACATGGCATCACCTCTTTCAGACATGATTCCAGATCCATCCATCGTCCGCCTCCGTGATCCAGATTAATTGCAATGGGAACAGACGATTCCTCAGCCAAACGCCGGGTAAGCTCACCAAGGGCGATAATATCCGGATGAATGGGAAACGCTATATCTATGATAATCGGTGAATTGCATTTCTCTGCAGCCTCGATAACTGCCCTTGCAGTCAATTCATTTTGAATATTAGGCGCCGGAATTGCAAAATTTTCTTTATTGGCAATATCTAAAAGATCCTTCATTGTATAAAGCATATCTCTATGCCTCCCTTCCAGTAATATTAAAACAATATTTCCACAAAAAACCACCCACAAAACTATCCCCAAGTCCTATTGTTGTAGGATTTCCCTCATTTATTTCTGCAGCTGGCAGACACCGCACAGTTTGACCTGAATGGGTTTCTATTCTCTTTGCAAATTTCTTTGCCTTTTCCTGTAAAGGAAGCTTTTCAGTTACCTGAATATAATCCCTGCTGACCGTCCCGCGCCAGTACCTTGTTGATGCAGTAAGCATTCCATACTTTAATGCCTCTTCAAGCTCCTTTGTCCGATTTCCAGATATCAAGGCCCACTGAGAGGTATGTACAATAATTGCTGCTGCAGAAATTCTTTCATGGACATCCTTAATCCCAGCCATCACACTGTTCACATCCAACATATCAACCTTTCTTCCTATCAGTGCCTGAAATTCATCCTCATTCATACTGTACACATCTATAAAAGAACCCAGCTCGCTCCGAACCCAGTCCCCAAACTTTTCATCAGCAAAGCACGCATGCTCATAAAACACTAATGGTTTCTTTTTACCCCAGGCATTCAATTGCGTTTTAATCTCCAGGATGCGCATGGTCAGTATATCCTCATTAGTTATAAGATCAAAGCTGGATAATAAAATAGCTTTTGCATCGGCGGCTTTCACAAAAAATTCCTTATTTAGAGGCATCTGTGCACATGCGGTATCGCCTGAATAAATCACACGATTTTCTCTTGGAACCATAATGTCAATATCGTTTACCCTTACACGGACATTCTTAGGGAACTGAATTGCAATATGGGGAAAACAGCATTGAAATTGTTCTCCTCCAACCCATCGAATGTTGTGGGGCATTTTTTCTATGGTATCATCATTTATAGAAACCAAATGAACCAGTGCATCCCCTCCAAGTACTGAAATAATCTCCGCAGCACGCATATTCGTCCCTCCAAGGGCTACACGATATTTCGTTCCTTTAATAAACTCTTCTATCACCTCCGGATTTTCTGTGAATCTGCCGCAGCCGGTACCTTCCATCATATGAAAGAGGATGGATGACAGCAGATCCTTCATAGTAATAATCTCTTTTTTCTCTTCTATATCCCGTTGGTGCAAGCCAGTGCGGCGGATCAACTCCTCTAAGTGTGCCAGATCCCATTGCAGTTCATAATCAACGGTATTTGCAAAACCAAGTACTACTTTATCCATACGCTCCTCTTACCCCGCTTCCTAATGCAGCTTCCTAATGTATAACCTTTCCTGTTGCCCTGAAATTTGTTTCATGATAAAATACTACTATCGAAAATTTGACTAAGGGAGGAAATATTATGGAAAGCAGTGCATTATTTGCCCAGATACGATCAAAATATCAAGAAATGACCAATGTTGAGCGGATCATCGCTGACTACTTTTTAAATACTCCTTCATTAGAGAATATTGACCCAGGACAGATTGCTTCCTCGCTTTTTGTATCCAAAGCTTCTCTTTCCCGATTTGCCCAGAAGCTTGGCTTTAACGGTTTCCGGGAATTTATTTATCAGTATAAACTGGATTCCAACGCCCGCAGCCAAATGGATTCCCTTCATTCTGCAGACCGCAGGGTCTGCGAAAACTATGCCTTTATTTTAAGCCAGGCTCAAAAATCCATTAATAATCGCTCCTTGGAAAAAGCCGTAGCATTAATTTATAACAGCAAGCGAATATTAATTTATGGAGACGGCCTTTCCGGTTATGCAGCAGGGGAATTCATGATCCGCTTTAAAAGGCTCGGATTTCCTGTAGAAGCATACACGAACGATTTTATGATGCAGACAAATTCAGCCATTGTCCAGTCCACCACCCTTGTAGTCGGCATTTCACTCAGCGGAAACACAAAAAATACAATGCTCGGTCTGAAAAAAGCACATGATAATGGGGCAAAAACATTACTCATTACATCCTGTCATGAAAAAAAATATAAATTTGATGCCATTCTGTATGCAGCAGCTTTGCCGCATATGAATACAGGAATGTATATATCTCCTCAATTTCCAATTCTTTTAATTATTGACTTGCTTTTCAACCGCATTGTTGATAAGGATCCTGAGACCTACATTGCCAATTACCAGGACACGCTGATGGCATTAAATCATAATCAAAACAGCCTGCCTCCAATGCCTTATCTGTAAAGGCTGGCTTTATTATCTGCGCCAAACCATTTGATTCTGTCTGCAGCCACCTTCTGCATTTCCAGAATGCAGGCAGGCTCGATGGCATTTGGTTCTCTCAGCTTGTCATCCTGAAGAACTTCTTTCATTTTGCTGTAGTATGCCTTCTTGATATCACTGGAAATATTGATTTTAGTCACTCCATTCTTAGATGCCTCTGTAAGCTCCTCCTTTGGATTTCCAGAGCCGCCATGGAGTACCAGTTTTGTATCAAGTCCTGCATCTTTAATTGCCTTACGGATTGCTTTCAGACGGTCAATCTGAATGTGGGGTACAAAACCTTTTGGATAAAGGCCATGACTTGTGCCAATACCGATTGCAAGGCAATCTACTCCTGTCTCCCGAATAAAGCTTACTGCTTCTTCCGGATCCGTAAAATGCATTCCTTCTGTAACCTTCCCGGAATTTTCGTCAATACTTCCTACATTCCCCAGTTCTCCCTCAACAGAAACATCACCTGCCAGGAAGGACGGTGCGTAATGCCATTCCTTTCTATCAGAAGGATCCTGCATCATGCGCTGATCGTCAGCATCCTCTACTGTAGTATAAGAAATGGCTGCATGTGCCGCTTCAACCACTTTTTTAGTTATTTTTACATTCTCCTCATACGGCAGGGAAGATGCATCCATCATAACTGAAGTAAACCCTGCTCTAATGGCTGTCATAACATTCTCAAAAGATGCACCATGATCCAAATGTATACAAACCGGAATCTTCGATTGTACAGCTCTGGACTTAAATGCTTCAATCACATCCGTACCGATATGCTTTAATTCATTAGGATGTATTTCAATAATCGCCGGTGCGTTCATTTTCTCAGATATATCCATGATTCCGTTGAACATCGCATAACTGCTGATGTTAAAGGCAGGTACTGCAAAATTATTTTTATCAGCCACTGCAAGTAGTTCTTTCATATTATAAAGCATGTCTTATCCTCCTCTTTGAAATCCCTAATTTTTTAAAATATTTTCTGTAAGACCAAGAACCAGGCCGCCTGCAAAGCAATCGCCAAGCCCGACTACCGCAGGATTCTTCACACCGCTTAAATCCTTTGTAGGCAAAGCACATACCCTGCTCCCGGCCAATTTTCTTATCTCATGGCAAAACGCCTCACCTTCACAGTTTGCTGCCATAGACGAAATATTCCAAAGCTCATCCGCACCATAGCAGTCTCCATAAGAAAAACGTAATGCTGACAGGCAAATTCCTGTATACAGCCCTTGCCTTGCTTTCTCTGAATTATCTCCATAGGCCACAGCCCATTTTGAAGTATGAACAATCAGCAGCGGAACTCCAACACCTTCCTGACACTGCTTCAAAGCTTCCAGAACAAGCTGTACATTCAAAATGTCAAATCGCCTTCCCACGTATTCCTGCAGTTCGTCCTCATTCATGCTAAGCATATCCAAGCGGCATTGTTTCAGCACCTTATGTACATATATCCGGAAGTCCTTTTGAATATAGCATCCATCCTCAAAAACAAGCAGCGTATCAGAATTCCTTTTTTCAAGAAGCTCTCTTGTAGCTTTCATCCGCTCTTTTAAAATATCAAAGTCAAGTACTTCACTAAAACACCCAAGCAAAAATACCTGCGCACTGCTCATACGTGGAAGAAACTTCCCTGATACCTCCATAGCCTTTGATTCCTCATCATTTGAAAACATAATCCTGTTTTCTCTTGGAGTCACAAAGTTAATATCATTTACCTGTATCCTGACTCCGGCCGGGTAAGTAAAAATCACATGGGGATATACCTCTTCTGTGCCCTCTCCGATATTAGAAAAATAATGAACATTCTCAGGAAGTCCTTCTCTCACATACCTATTAAAGCAGCAAACTGACAGCTCTGAACCATACCCTAGTTTGCTGATCGCTATGGCAGCTCTTGTAGCTGTGCCGCCCAGTGTCTGCTGGTGGGAAAAATGCCGGGCAAACCTCAGGCAAAGTTCATTAGTATCAGGTGTAAATTCTGCACCGCTTCCCTGCTTCATATGAGCCAAAGCTATAATCACCATGTTTCTCTCACTGTTGGGAGAAATATCTGTATGAAGCTCACTGTCCCTGATTTTATACTCAGAAACCAATTGGATAAATCTTCCTGTATCCCAGGTAAGCTCAAAGTCTACCGTGGCGTGAAAACCCATTGCAATTTTTTCTCTCATAAATTATTCGCCCTTCTGTCTTCCCATGCTATTTCTTCAGCGAATCTATAATTGCAAAGACATTCTCATCCGGTATGCACACATCAAGATCCGGCACCTGTATGGAAAAACGTGCCCAGTCTCCTTTTGTTTCCTCCAGTATCTCGTTTATTTTTTCCCGCACCTCATTAGCTGTTCCAAAATTAAGCAGTTCCGTGCTCATAATATAATATACGTGCGCATTTTTAAACCGATCCAGTACAGGACGTATGGAGCTCTCATGTCCAATTTCAATATACGACAATTGATCCATATCCCCATAAATATTTACAAAATCATCAAATTTGCCGCAATGATGAAGCCCTATCTTTCTTCCATGGCGTACACAGTATTGGTACAATTCCCAATCATACCGGAAGACCCGGCTTCTATAGGCCGGCGCACCTGCAACAGCACATGTACAATTCATCATGATGTGCATGAAATCCGGATCCGACTCACAGTTTCGCCTGATCTGCTGCTGTATGACCCCTGCTATAAACTCCATAGTCTTTTCCGCAGCGGCTTCATAATCTTCATCCAGCAAGTAGCCGTAAAAATCCGTAGAGCATATCTGAACCGCCTCGTTCAGTATCCCCCTTGTTTTCATCATCGGCGGTACATTGGTCCCCAGCTTTTGGTTCATGTATTCTACCTGGCGTTTTACTTCGGTATATGGATAAACATCCCATAAGTTTTCTGGAACCTTTAATCCCATAATCTGCTCCTGTGTTAACGCTCCGATCCCCATAGGGTACTGATCAACTGGATATTGAACCTCCAACCCAAGCATGGACTGATAAAATGTATTGTCAAAATCCGGCTGAATCACAATAGGCTTCGGGTTCGGGCAGCCTGTTCCTGTTTCCTTTCCAAACCGCTTATAATAGAAGTCTTTCATATGCAAATAAGCATCCAGCCTATAGTCTGGATCAAAATACATCTCTTTTCCGTAGGAAATTCCATAGTGCTTATACCACCATGATGGAAGAAAATTAATCACTGCTTCCTCAATCTTCAAGTCTTGGATCTTCTCACAAAACCACATTTTTTTTCCTCCTGGTATCATAATATATATCTGTCAGCTCTTAATTGCTCCGGCCGAAAGTCCGGCAATAAAATAATTTTGTGCAAACACAAACAAAATTATAATGGGAATTGAACCAAGAATACTCATAGCCATCATCTCATTCCAGCTATAGGTAATCTGTCCCATTAACAACTGGATACCAATAGGAACCGTCCGCATTTCTCCTGATTTTGTCAGACACAATGCAAACAAATATTCATTCCAGCACTGAAGGAAAGTGTAAATTGCTGTGGCTACAAGTCCCGGCTTGGATATTGGCACCAGCACCCTCCATAACACGCACCATGTTGACCCTCCATCAATGGCTACGGCCTCATCCAAATCCTTGGGCAGGGTATTAATATACCCTGTAATCATAATTGTTGCATATGGAAGCGTGAATACAAGATAAGTAACGATCATAGCCCAGTAAGAATCATACAGCCCGAACAAAACCAGCATTCCAAAATACGGAATCAGCAAAGTAATAGGCGGAACTGCCTGGGTAATGATGATAAATGCATTTAACGGTTTTTTTCCCTTAAAATCATAACGGCTTAATGCGTATCCCGCCAGTATGGCAACAAACAAAGTAATTGCGGTGGTAACCAGGGCAACTACATAACTGTTCAGAAAATAACGCAGTTTCGCACTGTCAGTCAGCACGCTTGTAAATGCATCTGCCGTAGGATTGCGCGGGATAATCCGCTGGGGCACTGTGAACACCTCTGTATTGGTCTTGAATGCGCAGCTAATCATCCATATAACCGGGAACAACGCATAAATAAGCCCAACCAGCAAGCCTATTTCTATTAATATTTTCGTAAGGCGGGTTTTTGTTGATTTCTTCATGTTTTTTCTCCCAGTGTTAATCCAGCCTGGATTGCCTTCTTACATAAAAGATTGCAATTACCAGGCATAGCAGCATCATAATCACAGCACTGGCGGATGCCATAGAAAACTGATAATTTTTAAACGCCAGATTATACGTATAAGTACCTATCGTTTCTGAAGAGCCAATGGGTCCGCCTCCGGTAGTAATATATGTTAAAGACAACTGCTGCATTGACCAAATGAAGTCCAACAGCATCAGACTTATCATTACCGGTCTTAGGTGCGGTATAGTAATTTTGAAAAATCTCTGGATACTGTTAGCCCCATCAATGCTGGCAGCTTCATAATATACAGGAGATATCCCTTGCAGAGCCGCAAGAATACTAATCATATAAAATGGATAAGAACACCAGATATTAACAAAAATTACTGTTTTCGCAGCCAGCGCCCTGTTGCCGAACCAGTCTATACTAAGTCCCAAGATTGTATTGATAATGCCGCTGTTATTCAGCATTAAACGCCAAAGGATTGCTACAATAGATACTGTAAATGTCCATGGCACAATATACAGAGCCCTGACGATTCCCCTGAATCTGCTGTTCAGCAAGCTTGAGTTCAGCATTAGTGCAAACGCAATTCCCAGTATCATATGAAAAATAAGTGATACAACAGAAAATTCCAGAGAATTCTTCAAAGACTTCCAAAATTCACCTGAACTTATGATTTTTGAAAAATTTGCCAGCCCCACAAAATGAGGTGTTGGGTTTACAATTACATTATCTTTTACTGAAAAGCTGATCACCTGATAAATGGGATATACCAGCAGTATACAAAAAACGATAATAATCGGGGACAAGTAGAGATATGGCGTTATTTTTTTTCTATTCATATCTTTCCTTTCTTTTCTAGGCTTTACCCTTATGTCCAAACTCATCCGTTTGTATTTAACAGACTGGGGCGCCAAATACACAGTCATTTGGCGCCCTGCTGCTTAAATTCCCAACGGCGGTCCTGCTGCCGTCTTTTCATCATCCTTCGATGATACTATTCCAGTAATCCTGTGCAGCTGTAAGAGATTCTGAAGCCTCCTGCTCTCCGGTGAGCGTAAGCTGAAGCTGAACAGTGAGGTTCTTCATCAATTCTTCTGCTGAAGGAAGTCCCTGCATCTGGTTAATCAGATAATTTTCCTGAACCAATTTATATGCGTTAGCAAAAGCTTCGTCTTCTGATACAACTTCTGCCTTTGTATTTCCAGGAAATGCATTTGCATATCCTGCAAATTCAGTGTTTACTTCCGGGCTTAACAGATATGACACAAACTCCCATGCCTCGTCCGGATGCTCAGTATTAGCTGAAATGCCAAGTCCCCATGGAGCATACATAACGCCATTTTCGCCTTCCAGACCGTCCTTCACCGGTACTGCTCCCATTGTAAATTCAAGATTCGGATTTGACGCACGAAGCGTATTAATTGTTGAACAGGTTGTCAGCATAAATGCTGCATATCCATTTGCAAATGTATCCTGCATATCAGAGGAAGTCATAGAAAAGATACCAGGATTCATAACACCTGCATCATAACATTTTTTGAAAAATTCCAAAGTGTCGGAAGCTGACTGGTCACTGGCAAATGCAGCTTTACCGTCCTCACCGATCATCGCCCCCTGATTAGCCCATACCCAGCTCATAAACTGATCCTGTGAAGATGACGGGAATGCTTCTGAAAGAGCTGTAATCCATCCATATACATTATTATCAGGATCATTAACTGCTTCACAGTCTGCGAGGAATTCATCAAAAGTAGTCGGAAGTTCTGTAATTCCATGTTCTTTCAAAAGAGTCATGTTTGCATACATATGATAGGAATATACAACAACCGGAATCATATAAGTAGTTCCGCCAACCTGTACACATGACACATCATCCGCTGTAAACTTCTCTTCACCTTCTACATAAGCATCCAGATCCAGAAGAGCATTCATTTTGGATAAATCATAGATCCAGGTACCATCAACGCCGCAGACATCCGACATAGTTCCTGTTGCAGCACCCGCTACCAAAGCATCGTGGGTACTTGAATATGGATTAGTCACAAGTTTAATTTCAATATTGGGATGCTGCTCTTCAAAGTTTGCAATAATCTCCGCCATCTTACCCTCAGGCAGTTCGTTTTCCCACCACTGGGCAAATTCCAAAGTCACCTTTTCCTCATTATCTGCCATTACTATTGCAGGAGCTGCGGAACATACCATACTTGCAGTTAATAAAATACTTAATGCTTTCTTCATAAAAATCCCCTTTCATTGTCTTTTTTTATTTTTTTGTGAACAGATGCTGCAAATTAACTTTTCTTTTGTCTCTCGCCTCCTCACTGTAATTCTAGCCGATTATACAATTTATAGTTGTTTTCCCCCCAACAATGTCATTTTGTACAATCATCGGCGTTTTTTTCTTCATATCCTGATATTATCCTACAATTTATTTCATTTCAATATCTAATTATTTTGTATTTTGTGTATACAATTTAACTTTTCCAAGAATATTGAAACCTGTTTCAGGTACACATTTTTTTGATTTTTACCAACCATATAGAAATAGACATTTTACGCACTCCGGTACTCTGCCTGCTCACTCTGGTTCTTTAGTCAGTACTTCATATTTAGAAACAGCTTTCATCCCCTCACCTCCTAAATAAAAGTGGGAAAACATTTATAAAAAAACAAAGCTGCCGAATATATGCATCATCGTTCATTTTCTGATGATATACCATATATTCAACAGCTCCTCTTTTGTCTTTTTTATCTTCCGCTTCCTATGCACTTTTTTTAAGATCGCTCCTGCCGTACTGCAGCACTCCCTGCACTTCTTTGTCAGAAGCTGCTATCATTTCTTCCATCGGTACATTCAGCAATCTGGACAACGCATAAAAATTATCCAGGGACGGCATTGTTCTTCCACGAAACCAGTTATATACTGACTGCACATTGCTGAAATTCATGTATTCACTGATTTCTTTTGCACTGACCCTTTTCTCTCTGCACAGATCTCTAATATTTCTTCCTGTTGCTTTTACATCAATGACAGGATACTCCGTTTCCCATCACTCCCTTCTCCATTAGCTCAATATGCCCATGTTCTGTGTTAATTTTTCCCAAATTGCCTGGTACCATTAGGCTTTGCCATATTGGAGGAATAATTCATTCCTCACATCCTGTCAGGCACCATAAGCCTATTATCATTATCATAAGGATTGTTGTACCAGCCGTTTTTCCAATGAAGGGAATAGTTTTTTACAGGCTTTAGATTACTTCTGATCCAAATGGCATCAAGGCCAGTTTTGCCAGCTTAAACTGCTGCAGCCCAAATGGGATTCCAACCACTGTCACACACAAAACAATTCCCCAGGCAGCATGTTCAAGGGCAAGGGGAACACCGGAAACCAGCAGCCAAATAATATTTAACAGCAGGGAACCGGCACCGCCCCCATAGCGGACCTCTTTCCCAAAAGGAAAAAAGCTTAATGCTGCAAATTTAAAGCACTGCATTCCAACAGGGATTCCAATCACTGTTATACACCAGAGGCACCCTGCCATACACCAGCTTAATCCGCTTAACGCTCCTCCGAAAATGAACCACAATAAATTACCTAAACATCCCATCATCATTCCTCCAATCCTTTAGTCATAGCCATTAGCATTTTTCAGTTGCTTGAGCAGTCCCTCTACACGATAAATTGCATCGTCAACCTGCTGTCTCGCTTCCGAAATCTTTGACTGCACCAGATAATCTGCAACAAGCCCATCAAAGAAAAAGTCCGCAAATGAAAGGAAGCCTCCTACTTCAATTTTAATATCCCTGATCCCCTGCACATCTCTTAATTCTGTCTGGAAAATCAGCAAATCCCTTTTTGCATTCTCCACATAAGACGATGCATCACCTAATTTAGAGTGTTTAATCACATCTGTAATAAAGCCTCCTCCAAACAGATCAATGATTCCCCAGTTTCTTGCGCTGTCCAGTTTTTCTTTTGCCAGGCGCAGGCTTGTAAGCGCCCTCTCCCCGGCCATAACTGCTTCCTGAATCTCTCTTCTTACTAATTCATTACTCATGATAATATCCTCCCTTTCTTCTGCAAGTCTATGCGGCAGCTCACCATATATGGAGCAATTTCATTTGATATAAAAAAAGACTCCTATCATGACGTCTGCCACAATAAAAGTCTTGCCATCTCATTTGATACGGATGCCTCTCGGCATCGGGTGACGGTTTCAAACCCACTCATTTCTGAGTGTTCAGCTACTCCCTTTCATTTGCTTGAAAAAAATATAGCACTTTTCCGGAACTTTGTCAATAATTTATCAGATTTTCCCATAAATCTGCAAAAAAATTACACTACATTTTTCACAAAATAACGACCTGGATGGACTTAAACTTTTATTGAAAATCATATTTTCAAATTTATAAAAATCTGGGTTGACCATATCTGTAACTTTCGCTAGACTTAAAATAAAAAATATTATTCCAAACGGAGGTAGTTATGGAAATGGAAAATACCAATACAGTTCAGATAGTGAATTGAAGGAGTCAAGGCTTCATAAATCCTTCGCTTCTATTAAATTCCCATTTTCTTATAAAGTCTTTGAAGCTCTTCTGTATCTTGGAGGGTATTTTTCCAGCCAAATTGCTTCAAAGATACTTTAAAACCGGCCTCATATCTTATAACCGGCACGCCCTCCTCTTCCAAAAGCAGCTTCTGCATATCCGGATATTCAAAAGAAGCAGTCCCAGTTAATACTCCGCTGGAGTTTACCACCCTATGGGCCGGTATCTCCTCTCCAGCCAGACCTGTATGCAGCCCATAACCTACCTGGCGTGCGTTCTTAGGCATTCCGCATAAGAGGGCAATCTGGCCATAGGTTGCCACCTTCCCATAAGGAATTCTGGTGCATACACACTGCATACGCTTATAAAAATCCATAACAAAATCTCCCTTTCAATTCCTTTCATCTTCTGTAATCTTCTCTGATAAATGGTTTCTCGATCTTTTCCTCAGCAAGAAGTTTATACTTATGTGGATGACGGTATGCATTTCCATGTACCTCCTGACTCCTGTACTCCCTGATTTCATCCATGGGAAAATCCGCCATATAAATACCTTCCCGTCCTCCTGCTTCCAAAATCAAAGTATCCCTGGAAACCGGCTCAGAAGGTTTATAAGCAATTCCATCGAAGGCAGACGAATGGCCATTGCAGTCCGGCTGTCCTTCCGGATAATTCACTGTGGCGATTCCTACCATATTCTCATAGGCCCTTGCCCGAAGCTGAGAAAGGCGGTTGATCTCCATTGGACATGCATTGGGAACCAGAATGATCTCCGCTCCTTTCAGCATCAGGATTCTTGCACTTTCCGGAAACTCTCTGTCATAGCAGATCATGGCGCCAACCTTTACATTTCCCTGCTCCGTATCTAAATCAGCCACGAAAAAATCTTCCCCCGGCATAAGCACACATTCATCGCCAAAATCGCAGGTATGTACCTTGGCATAAGTGAATACCTTTTTCCCAAATCTGTCAAACAGAGAAAGACTATTTCGAAAAGCCGTTCCGTGTTTCTCAAGGAAAGTTATCCCCACAGCCATATGTAATTCCTTGGCAATATCCCCAAATGCACTGACAAATCCACTATTCTCCGCAATAGCGGTCCCATTTAGTTCCTCTTCATTCTGAGGAATATAATACCCTACATTCCACATTTCCGGAAACAAAGCAATATCTGCTCCCATTGCCCTGGCCTTTCTGCAGCAGTCAAGTCCCTTCTTCAGATTTTCCTCCTGCGAAGTTCCCGGCATGATCTGCAGTAATGCTACCTTTAAACTTTCCATATCTGTCCTCTTCCTTTCATGTTCCTGTTTTCTCTCTTACAAATCGGCACGCAGCATATCCCGAATATATCGGTTTAGCCCCTCTTCCGTATCAATTCCATAGACTATGTTTACACCGGAAAAGTATCTCCGAATGGCTTCTTTGGGCACTTCCTCTCTGGACAGGGTATTCTGCAGGAGCCCTTCTCTGGCATTTTTCCATGGTTCTTCTTTATGGGTAATTCTCTCTAATGTCTTTCCTCCATACATACCAAATGTATTTACCACAAGGTCAATTACATGTTTTTCGTTATGGGACAGTTCTTCAGCTCTTCCTTTCAGCAACACAAAGCGGTCGTCCTCAATGGGGTTATACTTAAAATCTTTAAACAGCTCATAGACCTTCCTGTATACAGGTCCGTGCACCCAGGCTTCACATTCCTCTGTAAAAATCGGCCTTCCGTACAGGGTATAATAAATTCCCTGAATGAAATACAAAAGCTTCTGCAGCATCAGCGGAGTCACCTCTTCCAGACGTTCAAATACATATGAGATCACCATAAGCAGCCTATCGGATACCTTAAACAAATTCTGCAGTTCTTCAACAGAAGCTTTCGCCTTCTTATAGGCACTGTCTGCAATTCTATTTCTGTTTTCTTCCAGCATCTCCTGCATAAAATCAGGAGAGGACAGGGCATTTCTCATAATATGCGAATATTCCCCTGAAGGGATCTGACCAGCCAGATATCGTGAGATCGTAACCTCGCCAAAGCCAAGAGCCAGGGAAAGAGGAGCCTTTCCTATATTGTAGATTTTCATCAGCTTCTCAATATCTCTCACAGTGACAAGATTCTCCATAACCCTGAACTGTTCATCAATCTCTTTGACATTCTGGTCAGTCAGACCGGGAATATCCATCTCTTTTCCGCACTCTCTGCAGACGGCTGAAGTAATTGCAAACTCATACTCCCGATCTCTGATGGTCTGCAAAATATGTGCTCTCTTCAGTACATACTCCGTATTCTTCCTGCATACGGTGCAGAAATCCATTCTTCCATTCTCTTCCATTGTGTCTGTCTCCTTATACCTAATCATCTCTTTTCCCTGCCTTCTGTCTTCTCTTCTTGTTATTGGAAATAATATGTCAGCGGATACTCCTGCTCATGGAAAGAAATCACTATCACGAATTCATTATCCAATCTATTCAGTTTTATGTACAGAGGAACTGTTTTCATACGGGAACCGAATCTTTCCAGAAGCTGAACATTCCTGCCGAATATATACAGCAGTTCATTCTCATATCCCCTATGCTCATTCTGTACGATCCCTGAAAAATCGTGCAGGGTAAGGCTTTGCAAAATCTCTTCCGTTTTCCGCTCATTGATCACGTATTTGATAAATAATTCTCTGTTCCTCCGCCTTTTATCATTTCTCTCAAGACGATAGCGTCCTTCATGAACTGCCATTTTCACTTCTGTAAGATAAGCCTCAATGTCTCTGGACTGAAGCTGCAATCGCCCTTCCTCCCTTGGCATCTATGATGGTATTTTTTGCTTTTCCTATCATCATCTTACTGTAATGATCGGATTTTGTCAATATGCAATCATTATAAAAAAACAGAGATTTCCAACGTATCCGTTAAAAATCTCTGTTTTTTACATGCGGTATGTTCCTATTTTCATCCAATCACTTCATACTGCATCATCTCATATTTCAGCTCCGGGGATTCCGCATCTGTTCCGCTTCCTTAATCGTCATACCTAAGTCACCTTCCTTTCGCAGGAATTATAGGATAGCAATAAGGTTTACAGTCAATACATTTTTCTAAGAATTAAAATATTCATCCAGCTGACGGCAAAATTCTTCCGGTATTTTCTTCGTAAACGGCATAACTTCTATATTTGCCAGACGCTCCGCAATATGCCCCAGAAGTACGGCACTGCGTTCAAGGGACCAGGGTGACAGAAGGTCCACAGTATCATGGCGTGTGTGCATTCCAAATCCATCACGATTTAATGTCATTGCTGGAACTCCCTTCCATGCAAACGTATTGGAATCGCTTCCCCAAATAGAATTTGTGGTTATCATTCCAATGCCAATCTCATGTGCCAGATAAGTGAGCATTTCACAGATTGACGCAGCTCCTGTAACACCGATTACATTTCCTCCTACAAGCTGTCCTGCAAGGTCTACATTCATGTTAAACTGGTGATGTGCAAGCTCTTTTTCATGAACTTTCACATAATTCTGGCTTCCCAGAAGCCCCTTTTCTTCTGCTCCAAACCATATAAATTCCATTGTCCTGCGCGGTCTGTTCGCTTTAAAAAAGCGGCATAATTCCATAATGATCGCACAAGCTGCCATGTTATCGTAGGCTCCGGGTCCTTCTTTTACAGAGTCAAAATGCGCTGTAAGAGTAAGAATCTCCTCTGCTTTATCAGTACCTCCAATCCTTGCGATTACGTTTCTGGAGGTACGTTCCTCTTTCTCCTGAGACACAATCAGTTTTGCTCTGGAGGCCCCTTTTGTCACCATTTCTGCTGCATCTTTATAATGAATTGAAACGCCCTGGATAGGAGCTTCTATAGATTTGGGCAGGTTATATGCACGGGGAATCAAATCCTCTCCTTCGTCAAGAGGTGTTCCTGCAATGCTGACAAAGCCTGCTGCTCCTGCTCCAGCGAGCTTCTCATACATGTCCTTCCTCACAGGTGCATTCACCATGGCAATCTTATCCTTTGCATAAGAAAGACTGATATCATCACCGTTTTCAATGTATAAAAATGGCGCCTCTATCCCCTCTTCCGGCGTACTACCGCATCGTGCGTACCCGGTAACCGCATACTCCTTTTCATAGGGTTCCAGCACTGCCAGACTTGCTTTCTTCATCTTGAAAGCTTCAAAGGTAAATGTCTCCTCACGGCTGTCCGCACCAAAGCTCTCAAGTTCTTTTCTGATAAATTTCGCCGCCTTCTCCTCTCCTGGGGTTCCTGCTTCCCTCACATAGTTAAATTTCGCTGCAAAGTCCATCTGACGCTGACCGTCAATCTGCTTTCTGTTCATCATATCCATCCTATCCTCTTCCTTAATTCAACGGCAGAAAAGCTGTTTTCCACAGCACACAAATTTACGCTGCCTTTTATTCACAGTGTACTACATTTTTCTCATGCAGTCCAGATTGTCCGGTAATTTCCTTTAAGGGAGCCAGATAATGATATGCAAATCTTAAGTCATTGTCAGGATAATCTTCGGAAAGCCTCTGCCATGATTTATGCAGCTCTTCAAGTCCAGCATAATAATAGGTATGATCCTCCGTAAGGTCATGCTTTCCCGGCCGCGTCAGTTCTGAAGCACAGATTACAGGTCTCTGATATTTAAGAGCCAGTTCCATTTCCGGCTTAATTCCTTCTGACTCATCTCTGCGGTCATAATTCATAATCGCAACTTCATCGCAGCAGTCACGAAGCATCTTTTCAAATATGTCTTTATTCACAGCATCCATCCAGCGGGGCACGCACAGCATAACCGGAACATCATACTTTTTTGCCAGAGTCTTTCCCCTGTGCAAAGCTTTGTACCATAATTCCATTACCTCCTGCTTATCCTCATCCCACTCCTGTGTAAGATAAGGCTCCACATCCAGCTGGATCCCAGCAAACCTTCCCTTTTTCGGAACCATATGGTTATAAAGAGCCACCATGGAGACTGCCCTTCGTATTTCCTCCCCGGTTTCATCAATTCCCCATTCCGGAGCTCCGATCAAATACCACACATCGATCTTCTTTTCAGATAGTCTGGCTATCATCTCCTCAGGAATCCGATCCTGCAGTTCCTCTTCCCTATAATACTGATATAGTTCGCCTACAGGCACTTCTTCTATCACCTGAAGAAGCTCCTCCAAATCCTCTTCCGTTACAACGGAGCTCCAGTTATACAGTCCATTACGGCTTCCCTTCTCAGATTCTCTTCGCATCTTCATAAACATCCCTAAACCAGCCGCCACAAGCACTGCCCCTACTATAAAAATCAGCCTTCTCTTTCCTTCAACCACCGCATAGCCTCCTTTACAGGCAAAGCCCTCTGGATATAAAATCCCTGCATATAGTCTATCCCTATTTCCTGGATCATCTCATACTGTCCCTTCGTTTCAATACCTTCACATAAAGTCTGAATCTGAATCCTATGAAACAGCTCATTCATTCCCTGCAGCAAAAGCCTCCCTTTTTCATGCGCAGCGGCCAGAAGCACCCCTCTGTCAATTTTGACCAGGTCTATGGGATACTGAATCATATCCTGTAAAGAAGAATACCCGCTTCCCACATCATCCATAGCGATCATAAAGCCCATATCTTTGCATTTCTGTATATTTATAATGGAAACCTTATCATTTTCAAACATACTGCTCTCCGTTATTTCCATGCAAAGCTTATGATGGTCAAAATGGTACCTCCCGGCAATGCTGTAAATCTTATCTGCAAAACCGGAAAAGGACACCGTCTTTCTGGAAATATTGCAAAACAGAATCAAATAATCCTTTCCTTCTTCCTGAAATCTCTGCAAAAGCCTGCAAACCTGTTCAAACATATAAAAATCCAGGTCAATGACTGTTTCATTTTTCTCCATATCTTCAATATATTTTCCTGGCATAAGAAGCCCCCTTTGGGGATGCTGCCATCTGGAAAGTACTTCCGCTCCCAAAATTTTCCCCGTTTTTCCATCTGTCATAAACTGAAGATAGCTATGAAACTGATGTCCCGCAATGGCCTGAAGCATGTCCCTGCCAAGCTGCTGCCTTTCTCTGGCTGAACGCAAAATCCCTTCATTGCAAAACACATAGGATTGTCTGCTGTGCAAAGCCTCCCGGTACCCCTGCTGCGCTGCATAGAAAACAGTCTCATAACTGGTATCATCACTTTTTAATTTGTAAATCCCAGCACAGAAATCCGGTCTGTAGTCCTTATTAAATTTTTCACTGTATTCGTTAACCTTTTTCAGCACCAGCTTCGTCCATTCTTCCATTCTCTCTTTGCCGACTTTCTGGCATGCCGCCGCAAATCCGCCTTCCGTCACCCTGGCAAAAAAATCCGAATCTTCTACATAGCTGCTTAAAACATCAGCAGCATAGCGAAGAATGTCCTCTGTCTCCCCCTCGCCATAATAAGAATTCACGCGTTCAACGTCAAAGCACAGATACAACATGTAATACAGCGGCCTTGTGCTGTCAGAAATAAAGGAAGAAAACTGACGGAGAAAATAATCCTTATTTCCCACGCCTGTTACAGGATCAACCATTTTGTCAATCTCCTCTTTTTCTTCACTGCGTTTCCTGCGGCATCTCCAAACAAGAACCGCTCCCAGAAGCAGAAGCGCTTCGGCTCCAAGCACAAGCTTAGCTCCCAGGCTTATGCCATCGCTCTGTCCCCTTGCAGCCTCCGATGCCACCAAATTCATCAGCTCTCTGGAAGACTTCCCATCTAAATACTCTTCCATTTTATCCCGAAGCTCTTCGGACGCCAGCTCCGTATACGCAAATCCCACCTCATAAGTTTTCCCGTCAATAGTAATAGGAAACAAGGGGGATCCGGCAGCGGTATGATCCGGCAAATCTTTGCTGATCATACATCCCGAAACCACTTCCACCTGTCTGTTTTCTGCAAGCTGATCCCTTTTATCCGAAGTTCCGGAGCTTATATAGACAAAATCCGTGCCCAGCTCTCTGGAAATCTCCTCAAGGAGCAAAGGCATAGCTCCCTTATAGCATTCATCTTTTTTATCATAATATTCCAGTGGATACAAATCCGGGTTCCCAGCTACAAAAACCATACCAGCCTGCCCGAAAGAGCTTTCCGTAGCCGCAACCTTTCCATAAGTCTTTGCTGCCAGGATCAGGCTTCCGGCAAGAAGCATACACACAAAGAAAAATAACTTTATTTTAGACCCCAGCTTTTTCATTTCAGAATTTCCTCCCCTGTTTTATCGGATATCAATTTTCTTTCTTTCAATACGCCCCCATACCTGTCTTTTCTTTTTATATCCAATGAGCGCTGTTGCCCGCACAAAGGCCAGCCCAAACCGCAGTACTGTTACCTCAAATAAACAAAGCAGAACTGCCTTTCCCATATCCTTCCATGTTGTATGGAGATCTGCCGTATAAATTCTGGCAAAAAAGGCAGTCAGCGACAATACCGCCCCATATACTGCATATATAAGCATAAACAGCATCATAAAAGGCACATTGATCAGGTCTACCGCATAAGCCACTGCCATGGTAAAAACACCGAATATCTCAATATATGGGGAAAGAAATTCATACAGCAGGAAATAAATATACGATACATAACCCAAAGCACCGTATTTTGTGCTGCCCAGCATTCTCCTGTGCTTATACAGGCTCTGGAAAAGCCCCACATGCCAGCGTCTTCTCTGCTTGCACAGATCCTTATAGGATTCCGGCACCTGGCTCCAGCATATGGCGTCCACTGCATAATGAATCAGATAAGGCAGATTATTGGAGACACAGTAATCGTGAAGCTTTACCACAAGCTCCATATCCTCTCCCATGGTGTGTGCATCATATCCCCCTGCTGAGATCACAACATCCTTCCTGAAAAGTCCAAAAGCGCCCGATATGATCATGGAGCCGTTAAACTTGTCAAACAGGATACGGGAAGCAAGAAAAGAACGGTCATATTCCAACACCTGCATACAAGCCAGCAGATTTTTTGGCAGACGATACTTCTTTACCCTGCAGTTTTCAAATTCAATCCCGTTGCAGGGACGCACGCATCCCCCTACCGCAACCACATCTTCATTTTCCAAAATTGGCTTTGCAATATTTGTCAAGGAATTGTATTGAAGCACTGAGTCTGCATCAATACATATGAAATAGGGATAAATAGCAGCGTTGATTCCCATATTCAGGGAGTCCGCCTTCCCGCCGTTCCGCTTACGGATTAATGTCAGCTTTACCTTCCCTGCTGTACTTAAAAATACAAACTCTTCCTGCTGGCAGGGAATCTGCCTATGGATGGGCATCTGTACCTGATGCATATCAAAAGCCTCTATCAATTTCTGTGAGGTTTTGTCTTTTGAGCCATCGTCCACTACAATGATCTCATAGCTTTTGTAGTCCAGGGATAAAAGAGATTTTACAGTAGCAACCACTGTTATTTCCTCATTATATGCCGGCACAATAATACTGATCGGAATATAAAAATCCGATGTAAGAACGTTCTTGAGCCTGCGCTTTCTTTCTTCCTGAAACAAAGTAATCGAACCTACTACAACAGAAGCAAAGAGAAACGTGGAATACCCGATGAGATATATAATAAAAAATACGCCTACGCCATCCAGGAACACTTTAATCGTATCCATAGTCCCATTCATCATGGATTCTCCACCTCCACTTCCTTTATAGAACGGCAATCCATCCAGTACTGAAGGATCTCTCTTGCATACCTGTCATTCCCTTCAAACACCTCTGCCATATCTGCATAGGTCAGTCCAAAACTTTCCAGCGTCTCTGCTGCATTATTCCGAATATACCAATTGGAGCTGTGAAGTGCCTGTTCCAGCACATCTACCGTACGCTCAGACCGGTAATTCCGAAGTACAGTGGCCGCAATTGCAGCCTTTTCCCAGCGCTGTCCGGCACGATCCGAAAGAGCGTTCAAAAGTACGGGATACACCGGCTCATAATAAAATTTCCCGAAATACCTCATACAGGCAAAATACACTTCATCATCCTGTCGGGGACGCATCATCACTTCAAAAATCTGCTCACAGCAATCCATAGATGCCAGACGCATATAAGAAATCAGCGTAACCTGCATATTTGCAGAAAACTGATGAAATACCAGCCATATTTCCTTCAAAAGCTCTTCTTTGTTCCCCTTGAATTTCAGAAGGCCGTCGTGAATCAGCTTGGAGTGATGAAAAGCCTGACGTTCATCCAGCAGGAGCAGCGCATCCATAATATCTTTCCCGTTACCCATACGATACATAATATGCAGGGCATTTTCCCGGCAATAGACGTTTGGCATCTGCAAAAGCTTCCTCATTTCCTTTATCCAGAAGTCCCTGGTTCCCTGTTCTGCCACTTCACACTTCCGAATCAGCCAGGCAAAATAAGTCACTTCCATAATATCCTTGGAAAAATAATCAGGGGCCGCTTTTATAAAGCAGGGACAAAGCGCCTTCAAATATTGCCGGCACAGCTCTGGTTTTTCTTCCCTTAAAGTGTCCATACTCTCCTCAAAACTTCGAAGGTGCTCCAGCTTTCCGAAAATTTTATTCATCTGCGCAAGATGCTCCTCTTCAGGCTCCTCCCCACGTTCCAGTCTCTCAAGCTGCACCTTTATTTCAGGCTCCAGTCTCCTATCTCTTCTGTTAATCCGCTTCTTACGAAGAACGTTTACCAACAGGACAGCACAATTAAACAGAATCATGGCTGCACATACGCCCATATAAAAATACATCAATACTTCTATTTTCATAACTTAACTCTGCCCTTTTCCCTGCGTCAGTGCTCTCTCCAGATACTCTGCAGCTCATAATAAGAAGACTTCAGCCGTTCATGATAGGTCACCTTATTGCCCCATCCCTTTAATGGATATGAGGCCAGGGGGATTCTCGACACTGCCAGGGAGTCCTTCGTCCCCCTGTCACTCTCATCCCCGATCCCTACAAACATTTCGTCAATGTTAATATAGGCTACGCCATAGTTATCATCATAATAATCATCATGGATCTCCATTTTAGAGGGATCTGCAAAATTAAAAAGCTGCCAGGGAATCTTAATCTCAATAAAATCCCCTTCCGAAATGAAATCTGCAAGAGAATCAAATTCACTGCTTTTGGGATTTGCGTTTCCATATTTCAAAAGGCCAGTCTCAAAAGTTTGTGCCGTCCCTCCCTTCTCCAAGTATCTTTCCGATACGGTATCCAATTTTAAAATCATATCAATATTTATAAAAGATGGGGAATCCATATCCGGTTCATTTCCCTTTAAATAGGTGTCAAATCCGTATACATTTTCCGCATAGTTGGCCCGAATAGCCTCATACCGCTCCTGTACCAGAACCCTGCTGTCTTCTTTCCCATTGATCACAATAAGAAAATCCACAGCCCTGTCAAAAGCGATATCATGCTCTGCGCAGAAAGTACTGCCGCTTTTGGGCGTGATATCTATGGGAATGTAAATACTTCTTTCTCCCAAATCCAGTCCTTCCTTTTCCACCAGAAAATAGAGGAACTTTTCATCATACTTCATGGATAAGGACATGCCGTGATTATCGCACACCAAATCCTCATCTGTCCATTCGGACACATCGCCGTCCACATAGCACACAGACTCTTCTTTTCCCGGATCAAAGGAAAGAAGGCCGAAATACTGCTCATTTGTCTGATAGTCTGACCAGTAGGGTGTTCTTTTTAAATCCACTGCATACATGGTATTCCAGGTTCTCTTAAACCATTCATCCTGCCAGGTAAATACGCAGCATCCTGCACATCCGGCTGCCTGAATATCCTCATAGCACAAAATGAGGGCCTCCCCCTGCTCGCTTTCAGACATATGTCCCTGGTTCCGGCTGGTATTGGCGTCAATTTGAGCCATTCCCCTGCCTGTAGAAACCCCAAACTCAGAGATTACCACAGGCATCTTATGATGCGCAGTAAGCATATCCAGATAAGCACGATAGGTATTTAGCTCTCCCTTTTCCGTATAATATCCCGCTTTCGAACCGATTCCAAAGACCGTCCAGTCATCTTCATACTGAAGGTAATCCGGATAATAGGGATATACATGGTAGCTTGCAAACTGTCCGGCAAGAAACTCTTCCGTTGTGTTAATGCGTTCCACATCCACTTCGGCACATTTCTCAAACAATCTCTTAATTTCCCTTCCATATTCAAACGGATCCGTTGTGGGCCAGTTGGAAAAGGCAAGCAGCCTTTGCGTACCAAATCGTTCTGATTCATATGTGATCACCGTATCTCCCACCTGAGCAAGCATACACTCAAAGGGAGTGGCTTCCGGCGTGGTCCGAAGATATTTGCCTTCATAGCTTGTATAGCCCTCCATACCCTCGTATTTGTGGTTTGTATAGGCAACAGTCACATCCTCCCACTCTACTCCCAAAATATAACCGATCACCCATCCGGAAACGTCATGGGTATATGTGCCCGATCCTGCGCTTGCAGCCCATCCCAGAGAAATCTTCTGCTTTCCATGTATCACATTGATCATTATACGGCAGTCATTAAGAAAAGTTTTCAAAAAATCATCATCATAGGCGTCTCTGTATGAATTCTGCACATAATCATTCACCCAAACACCATGGAGCAGCCATAAAGGAGTCTTTCCTTCCTCCTCCCTCTGGCTGTTATATTCGTAAAAGGCATTATAAAAATCGTCCGCCTGTATGGTATATATGCGGACTGTATTGGCGCCCAGCTCCTGAATCTGTGCAAACCAGCTCTTGTAGGTATCCTTGTCAATGTGAAAATCCGTTGACCATTCCCCCGGTTCGCCGGATCCCATATTCACTCCTTTGATTTCAAAAGGCAGATACTCCCCGGCAGTCTCATCATACATATAGATGGCATCGCCGTCAGTCTTCATAAAGGTGCTTACTTCCTTTTCCTTCCCGAAATTAATATAAATTCCCAGATGATAGTAAGCATAATTCCAGCCAACACAGAGCATAAACACTGACCCCACAATCATAATGAATTTCTTCATCTAACAGAGTCCCCCTTAATTTGCAATCTCTGAATATTTCTTGACTTTGGATTCTGCCGAATTTTGGCGAAGAGATTCTATATTTTCGTCCATCCACTCCAGGCGCCGCCGCAGATATTCCTTAAGCTGTTCAAGGGCTTCCTCATAGGTTTGGGGATTCCGGCTTACATCCTTCAAAAGCCCATGCCCGGTGGCATAGGTACTCTCCCAGCGCCTGCGGTCCCGATCCACTGCATCACCCAAAAACGCAACTGTTTCATCAATATATTCTGCAATATATTCATCACTGAACCACTTCTTCCGCAAAGCGCGGTACCGCTTAATCATCTGGTCTGTAAAATCCTCATCCCGCATAAGCATCACATACCATATAGTCTCATCCAGCTCAAAGCTTTTCCATCCAACGGGCTGTGAAAAGTTATCACAACTATTATTAAAATCCCACATACAGACTCTAAGAAGGTTATCCGTACTTTTATACACATAGGTAGAAAGAGCGCCGAAATCATAATTTGCCGTAATTTCACTTATTAAAAAAGCATCAATAAATGACTCTGCATCAATGTATTTATTATATCCCAGCGTATCGCTGTCAAAATCATAAGAATACAGGGCTTTCTCGAAATCTGAAAAATCCTGGGCAATGCTGCGGTCCAGCTCAGGGGTCAGCTTGGAGGATCCCGGATATACGATCTCAAAGTCCACATTACTACCTCTTCGATGAGTATATCCGGTAAATGTATCCGCATGTCCCTCCCTATCATAATCCTGGTCTATCCGCGCCACATAGCCTGTATAGGTCTGGTATTTTTTATTCACCTCCAGCTCAAGCCGAGAACCATCTTCTCCTGCTGTGATACTTTCCGTCATCACATACAATCCCTGATACTGACCGTTAAGGATCACCTCGCAGTATCGCACATTCGGTGCATAATCCATGATCTCCCCGGATATATTGTACAGCATATAATTGCGCAGATCCGTCTTATCCAGATACGGCCCATACAGCACCCATTCATGATGGGCGTCCATCCCCATCACACTCTGGTTATTGTTTGTCTGATCCTCATTTATCAGGTTAATGGCAAAGCTGCTTTTCTCAAAATACCTTGAGGAACGTCCCCTTATGCGAATACGGATATCTGTATCCAGCACCGTCTCATCATCCCCATGGTTATAGCCCTGGCTGTCAATCACTTTCATTTCCGCCTGAATCCGTGTATCCCCGTCTGCAGCCCTTGAATATCTTCTCTCAACCCGTCCGGTTTCATCGATGCTTTTGGACAGGAACTTTCCCGGGATTTCCACCCCATGGGTATCTATCACCACCAGCGGAAGGTGTGTGCACAATTCTCCCACAGCGTGCTCTCTTCTGCAGGCAGCTTTTTCTTCATATACCTGATGCTGGTGCACCCTGCGGCTTTCCTTTGGCATCAAAGCAGGCACCAATACAGCCGCCGTGAGAGATACAGCAACAGCAGCAGCTCCCACCAGTTTATATCTCATCGCTTATCCACCGGTCCTTCCCATTAACTGGACACTTCATCATTCTGAAGAACCAGATTGGCATACTCAACCTGTCCCACATTATAAATGGCATCGCATATATCACCGTTTTTCTTCTGTGCTTTTGCTAAAGTTTTATTTGAAAATTCATAAATCAATTCCACTGTATCCGCAGTAGTGTTTTCCACACGCAAAAGTGCATTTCCGTCAAACATCTTAAATACAAGAGCCTTTATGCTGCTCCCTGTATTTCGCCTGGCACGAATGATCAGCAGCATACGATTATCATTTTTAACTGCTCCAAATAGCAAAAGCAAAAGAAACGTAACCCCGCTTCCTATGGCTGCCACCAGGTAATCCCCCACACCGCAGCAAATGCCTGCAATAATAGTCCAGAATACATAAACTGTATCACGGCTATCCTTCAGCGCTGTTCGAAAACGAACAATAGACAGCGCACCTACCATACCAAGGGACAGCGCCACATTATTTCCGATAACGGTCATGACCGTTCCGGTCAGGGTTGTAAGAACCAGCAGTGAAACATTAAATTTCTTGCTGTATATGGTTCCTTTATGGGAAATCGCATAGGAAAGATAAATTACGATTCCGATGACCGCTGCCATTAATATGTGGGCAGCCACCTCCTGGGGCATCAGCCCTTCCTCTTTATACAGCAGTTCATAAATTTGTCTTTTCATGTTTTTTCTTCCTTATAAATGTGTTCGATATGCGTTTTGCCTCGCAAGGTAAAATTTACTCACAGACACCTCAGAACGGTCTGCCCCATTTAATATCTGTTGTATATACCCAAGCAAAAAGTGATTGTACTTTACCTCCAAAACCACTAAAGCCTTGTCCATCACCGGATTCATAATAAGATTGGGTGAAAACAGGTCAAACGAGCTTTCTGTGGAAACAATATTCTGATCAAAAGTAATGCGGATCCGGTTCTCCTTTGCAAGGTACGCCATCCGCTGATATTCCACAATTGTTTTGGGAAGATAGCAGGATTTGTTCATAAGCCCATAACATTCCAAAGCAAAATCCTCCCGATCCCCGCTGTTTTTAAGAAGCGGACTGTAGTCGCCCTTTGCAAGGCGTATGGCATCCTCACGTTCCACCCTAAGAGAACGCTTCAGCTGCTGATCCCCCTGCTTTTGCTTTATCTCCAACATGGCAAATTCACTGTCAGGACTATAACATCGCAGACGGATCTTTCTGCGTGTTTCCACTCCATCCAGCTTTTCAAAATAATCCTTGTCGTAAATCGTATCAAAATACAGGGATCTCACCCGATAGCCCATGGGGCCGTTGTGCGGATCTCCCGGCAGTACCCTGGCAAGCTGATCTTTTAAACAGAAAAATTCCTGCTGCTGTAGAAGAAACTTTTTTTCTTTTCTTAATACCTGGTTTATCATATTATTTCCTCGGCAGTATAAAAATATTGAGCACCCGTCAGATCCAAACAAAAATATCCCGTTAATCTCTGTGCAGGAGAAATAGGGATCTTATAGATTAATGCGAAAAATTGTTTTTTGATATAGTTTCTTCTTACTATATACATATATAGATGCCTTGTCAAGAATTATCGGAAGCATTGCACTGCTGTTTACAAATACGTTAAAATCAAAATATACCGACATTTTGGGGCGATTCCACATAGTTGACTGACCCCAAAAATGCCGGCATATTTTTCAAGACAAAATCATGCAGCTATCTCATTGCCATGATTTCTTTTAGTTTTTTTATGTAATATCTATAGTTTTCAAGGGTTGTATCCGGTGCTGCCTGATGGTCCAGACCAGGGATATAGCCTCCCTCTAATATCACAGGAAGAATACGTGAAAATTCCCTGTCAATAGCCCCCGGCCCATCCAAAAGAGTCAGCTTATTAAAACCTCCAATAAATTTCACCTGTGGAAACGCTTTGCGCACCTCCACAATATCCATTCCTGCATTCACGTCCACAGGCAAAAAGCCATCCACGCCTGCCTCCAGGAAATTGGGGATAAGAAGCCTGAAATCACCGTCCGTATCTACAAAAATGTTTTTCACACCGCTTTCCCTAAGAACAGGAAACAATTTTTTATAGTATGCACCCATGAATTCGTCAAAACATTCCGGAGACAGCATAGGGCCGTTTTTACCGCTTAAATCCTCCGGTAAAAGAAGAACCTCCGGCTTAATGATGGCTGTAACTTTTGTCAGATACTTCAAATAAACATCCAGGATAAACTGACTGATATCATGAATCAGCTCCGGCTCATCGTAAAATGCATATAGGTGATTCTCAATTCCCATAAGATCCCTTGGAATCCAGAAGAATCCGCCTGCACGAATCCGGATGGAAAAATCTCCCCGCTCATGGCCTTCTCTGTAGGGTTCAAAAAACGCTCTTATATTTTCCTCCGTGCAGTCCTTCTCCAATTCCTCCAAAAGCTTGACTTTCAGTTTTTCCCAGGATTCCCAGTCGGTAATATCTCCCTGGCTGCAGAATTTCTCATAAGGAATTTGAAAGCTCATACGGCGAAGCTCGTCAAATCCCATATAGCGCTCATAATCCGCAATGGTTTCTGTTTCCATTACATTCATGCAATTTTGCGATTTTCCTGATCTGGGGCTGGAAGGATATAGATTCTCTGCACCATACTCCTTCGGCAGCCCCTGCTCCGTCCAACGGTCTACTGTCTCATCCCATGGAAAAAAAGTCTCCAGAACGCTGGCTTCTCCATACATCTTCTCAAATTCCAATGTTTTTAAAACCTTCTCGCTTTGCTTCATCCCGAAACCTCCCTGACTGCCGCATTCTTCCGCTTTGTACGCAAGCGCAGCTATTTTATAAGATCCATTATATCCTTTTCTTTTTTATTTCTCTTGTAACAAGAAGATATTTTGTGTATAATTCAGACATATTGGAGGTCTTTTTATGGAAAATCGTGTAAAATACAAAACATCTTTTGTGGAAAAAAATACGGATCTGCCCTTTTATACGGAAACCTATCACTACCCGTTGGCATCCCAGGGCTCTTTTCATAGCCATGAATTTTTTGAAATCGGAATTGCTTTGGAAGGCAGCGGGGAGCACCATGTAGATCAGCAGAAAATCCCTCTTGAGCCGGGAACCACATACCTGATTCCCATCGGTACCGTTCATTCTCTGGACACCTTTGACTCTTTTTCCATACAGAACTTATATATTCTTCCCAAAATTTTGCCGGAGAGTCTGGGAATGCCCATGGAAGCCTACAGCATATTTATGGATTTTTTTCTAAACTGCATAATGCAAAACCAGGAGCAGCCCATTCATTTGAAGCTGGAAGCAGCACAGCTGGATGCTGTAAAGCATCTTATTTTCCTTTACCAAGATCCGCCCAAAATGCTCCCGCAGCTTCTTCATGCATATCATAAAAACATTTTCAACAGCCTTCTGCTGCTTTTGTGTGAAGCCTGGATCCGCCCGTCTGCTGCGCAAAAAGAACAAACCATTACCAGGAATATGAAGATTCTGTACCTGATCTACGAAAACATTCAGCAGCCTATTTCGGATATTATTGAAATTTTAGCACAGCACCTGGATCTGAATCCTCAGTACCTAAACCGACTGGTAAAGCAGTCCTTTCACACAACCCTTTCCCAGCTCATCCTCGAAACCAAGCTGGAAAAAAGCTGCCAGCTCCTGGTACTTGGGGGGTCTGTTACAGAAGTTGGACTCTCACTGGCTTTTTATGATCATTCCCACTATACCAGATATTTTACCAGGTATTTTGGCATCAGCCCTTCAGAGTACAAAAAGCGCCACGGAGCTGCACTTATATGATAATATCAGAATACATTTTAATATAAAATTCTGTTCCTATATTCAATTCACTCATTGCATGGATTGTTCCATTCTGCAGCATAATAAGCTGTTTTGACAATGGCAGACCGATTCCGATACTGTCTTCTGATGAATTCTTTCCCTTATAAAAGCGCTCAAAAATATGGCCTAAATCCTCTGGGGCAATGCCGTTCCCATTGTCCCGGATGGATATATTTGTGGAAAAGTTATTCTTCTCTCCCCGAATCATCACACGCCCTTTTGAATCCCAGTCTTCATCACTTGTGCTTAAGGCACCTCTATCCAGAATCCGGTAACTCACCAGTTTGGTGATCATCTGTGTACCTGATACTGTAATGATCAATATCACCATAAAAACACATGACGCCCGCTTCATGCCCCTTGCTTTTCGTTTCTGGTACTTCAAAGAATTCTGTGCAAGAAGCCTCTCTGCCTGAAGTCTCTGCATAGCCTTGGGTCTGGCCTGTTTTTTCAGATCTGCCTTTTCTATATTTCCCCGAATACACTCCATCGGACCGATCCTGCTTATCTTTTTGGCAGGGAGAATGGCCGACAAAGCCACTGTAAGGGCGCTGATAATGGCAATAAAGGCAATATCCTCATAGGAAAATTCAATAGAAACAGGAACTTTTCCAAGCACCGCCTCTGATATGGACATTATAGTATAAATAAAAGGCTGGAACAAAGACATACCCAAAAAGACTACACAGCATCCCCCAAAAAATCCCAGGGGAAGAGCCGGAAAAAACAGTACAATAGCTTCAAAATAAACACTGCTCCTCTTCTGTTTTCCTGTTGCACCTACAGAACACAGCATCCCAAGATACCGGCTTCGTTCTTCAAAAGAAATATTAAACACATTATAGATCAGGATGATGGCTGCAGCCATAATTACAAGGGTAAAAAAGGCTGACATCATCTGAATGATCAAATTCATAGAAGAATCTGAAGAGTCCCCTGTAAATGCAAGCACATAATTATTAAACTCCATCTCATGGTTCCCTGCAATCTTTAAAAATTCCTCATACAGATTTCCAGGCGCCTTTTCCATATCCAGTGTAAGGGATATATTAAAGGTACTGCTTATTCCATCTTCATAACGGGTAAATGCCGTATAACCGGCTGCATCTTTCTGCTCAAACCAGGGAGTTTCTACGATTCCTACTACTGTCAGTTCTATCTCTTCTCCTGTATACTCCCTGTCTATACGAAAGCTTTCGTTCTCCTCATAAAATGGAAAACTCCATGGAAGATCAAGAGTTTCTCCAAAATGAACCGAAAGATTCTGAAAAGGAAAGGTGGTAGTCACTCCCTCCTGCGTCCCGGTAATGCTTCTGTTAAAATACCTCATTTTTATGGAATCGCCCATAGCAATGGACGCTCCATCATCAAGGGCACTTTGGCTGATCACAACCTCTTTTTCGTTTTTCGGAAATCGTCCTTCCTTTAGTTTCAGGCTCATCCAATCAAAGCATGGAGGCTCATACGCTTTTACATAAAGATAAGGCTGAGTGGAATCTTTGGAAGCTTCAAAATCCCCATACCCGAAGTCTGCTGAACAAGCCATTTCCTTAACATAGGCAAGGCTTTTGACCTCCTGCAGTTCCTTTCCCGATACATCATACATACTGATGTGCCATTTTCCTTTTCTCTGGGAACCAACCTCCTGCAGATAGCCAACTGCGGTCCTTCTCCCTACAAACACACAGGTCATAAGAAGGATCATAAAGAAGATTCCAAGAAACGTAGTCCAGGTCCTTTTGGGGTTCATCTTCATATGTTTCCAGGTCACCTGATATATGATCTGGTTCCTTCTGCCCCAGCTGCCCCAAAAGCAGCGAGATGTTTTTTTAACTGTTTTTTTCAAATTCCCCACCTCCAAGAACCCGGATTCTCTCATCACGTGTAATCTCTCCGTCCTCAATGCAAAGCATCCTGTCAGCCTGCAGGGCAATATTTTCATCATGGGTAATTAGAATCAATGTCTGTTTCTGAGTCCTGTTTGATTCCTTTAAAAGGCTTACAATTTCTGCCCCTGTGTTCCGATCCAGATTTCCCGTAGGTTCATCTGCCAACAGAATTGCAGGTCGATTATACAAGGCTCTTGCAATGGAAACTCTCTGCTGCTGGCCTCCGGAAAGCTGGCTCGGCAAATGACTTCTTCTCTCCTCAAGTCCCATGCTGCGAACGATCATATTCAACCGATCCATGTCCAGTTTCCTGCCGTCCAACAAGTGAGGCAAGCCTATATTTTCATCCACATTCAGCATAGGAAGAAGATTATAAAACTGATAGATCAGACCGATCTGCCTTCTCCTGAAAATTGCAAGCTTGTCTTCTTTCAGGGAATGTATTTCTGTCCCGTTAATATACACCTTCCCTTTTGTGGGCTTATCCACGCCTCCAAGGATATGCAGAAGCGTGGATTTTCCGCTTCCTGAAGGGCCTACGATCGAAACAAATTCCCCTTTCTCCACAGAAAATGAAATATTTTTTAATGCATTTGTACATGTATCCCCTTCACCGTAAACCTTTGACAAATTTTCGCATCTTAAAATCTCCATGGTATCCTCCCTTTCGTTTTTCTACAATTAAAGTATACCATTTTCAAATGACACTTCCGTGAATTTTTCGGTGACAAAATAGTCACTTTTTTTATCAGTCATGAGATAACGAAAGCTTTCCGAATATGTTTCCTGCCTTTAGTGCAATCCAGAGAGAAGCCATACCTGAAAATAAAATCACTCCATATTCAAAGCCCCTGCACACTTCAAAAAGGACTCCATATAGTGCATTCCCTAAAGGCTGGGCGCACATAGATACGGTAAGGGTCACTGAGATTACTTTTCCCACCAGATGTCCCGGCGTTTCTGTCTGGACAAAAGACAGCATCATAATCCCAAATACAGTGGAAAATATCATCATCATAAAACAGCTCACTGTCATGATGAGATAGCAAAATATTTCTGATGAAACAAAGACAAAGACCAGCCCCATGGGAAATGCACAGGCTGCACACAAAATCAGCAGGTTCCCCACCTTATGGATACTGAATTTTTCTGCAAAAATCCCTCCGCAGATCCCGCCTGTAAGGCCCCCTGCCGCCATTGCTCCCTGAGAAAATCCATAAAGAATATTGGCCTGGGCTTCCCCAAAATCCATCACTTCTGTTATCATATACGGAAGACCCACAATGATCATGGCAGACAAAAATAAATTAATACCGCAGATGACCAGCAGCCCCTTTCCAATGAACGGTTTCTCCTTCCGGATAAAGTGAATACTTTCGCCAAAATCTCCCTTCACAGTCATCCATATATTCCCATTGGCAGTCTGTTTTTGAAAGGGAATATGTATAAAGATCTCCATAACAGCAGACACCAAAAAGCATGCCATACAGCCCTTAAGTACAGGCCGTAAACCATAAGCACTGTATAAAATCCCCCCAAGTACAGGACCCAGCAGGGAAGCAAGGGAGTTTACCATATTGATCACAGAATTTGCCGCCATAACATGGCTTTGGGGTACCAAAGCCGGAACACTGGCCTGCACGGAAGGCTGATAAGCTCCTGCAATTCCATACAAAAGCATCAGTGCAGCTGCCAGCAATACCACAAGATTTACCTTTCCCATAAGCAGGGAGACCGCCAGAACCATTCCGGCAGTGGAGAAGTCCAGCGCAACCATGATGTTCCTTTTATTTACCCTGTCTGCAGCAATTCCCCCTATTGGCGACAGCAAAATCGCAGGGATAAAAGCGCAGGCAGTTACTGTTCCATAAAGAGCCGAAGAACCTGTTTGGTTCAGCAAATACAAAGGCAGTGCGAATCGGATGGCAGCATTTCCCAACAGAGAGATAATCTGCCCGATCACCACTAGTGTAAAATCTTTTGAAAATAATTTTGGGTTCATAATAATCCTTTCCTTTCTTTCACATTTCATACCGAACGACGGTATGTATTTGTTTAAAAATATATCTGCCCTTGTGCATTTGCCACACATCAATCAGGGCAGAATATTTTATGCTTTACTGATGTTCCCGGTAAATCTGCGTCAGCTCTTCCAGCCTGTTCTTCATATCCTCATCAAAGACATCCAGTCCCATTCCCTGCAGAACCTGATCCAAAACCTGGAACTTCCGGCAGCTCTCCTCCACGGTGCTATTAAATATCATGGGATTCAGCCAAAAATTTGTCAGCAGCATCAGCATCTCCGATACTTCTTTGGGATGCTCCGCCAAAATGGAACCGTCAGCACTTCCTTCTTCCAAAATAGGCTGGATATAGTCCGGAACTGTCAAATCCATGGTTTCCTTCAAAATACTGTACATCAGCCTTGGATTGCTGCTCATATCCGGTGCTACTGTAAAAATCTCGTCCTGCACAGGCCGAAGCAGGGATTCCCGGAATATTGCTTTCAGCTTATCCTTCCCGTTCATATCTTTGCGGTCACGGATTTCCTGAAGCATCCTGTTAGAGTCTGCAGTAATCCTGTCCGTAACAGCTGCCAGAATATCTTCCTTAGATTTAAAGTGATGATAAATAGCACCCTTACTAAGACCGCCTAACTGGTTGATAATATCCTGAATAGATGTATGCTCATATCCCTTTTCCATAAACAGGCGCAGTGCTGTATCCAATATCAGATTTGCTGTTTCTTCAGGATGTTTATTTCTAGCCATTTTACTTCACCTCCACACAAACATACCATCAGTATGTTTATATTATCATACCGCTGGTATGTTTGTCAATAATTAACCAAAGTCAATTAAATAGATTATCTGAAGCCATACTCTTTTTTCAAACAAAAATCTATAATACAAATATAAAATGGTACCAGGGAACGCAAAGCATGAAAACTGCCCGCAGGTATCATACGATTCTTATCCATTACGATATTAGGAGGTACTTTATGGCATCTGCAAATCAAACAAAAAGGTCATCTTTTCAAAGCACATATACCTCAGACTCCTTTAGAGCCGTCTTCATGGGATTAAGCTGGAATCAAATTGCCATACTCTCTATTTTTTTATTTTCAGGTGCAGGTTCCTTTATGAATGCTGCTGTTCAGTCAATGATAGATGCCTGGCCGCAGCTTTCTCCTGCAGAGGTACGCCTGGTTACTTCACTGCCTTCTCTCGTCTCCCTTCCGGTAACGGTTCTTATTGGGAGTATTGCCGGGAAGAAGATCAGCTATCGTTTCTGCGCCATCTGCGGAACAGCACTTATTATGCTTGCTGGAATAGCACCCTTTTTCTTTTCATCCAACTGGATGCTTATTCTATTTTTCCGTGCACTTGTTGGAGTTGGTGTTGGATTTATTGCCATGCGCAATTCCCTTATTCTTGAATCAGTCCCACAAGACCAGCAGGCCAAAGTCATTGGCTATGGTTCAAGTCTTATGAACGCAGGTGCTATGGCAGCTGCCCCCATTGTAGGACTTCTTGCAGGGCTTAGATGGGATTTTCCTTTCCTCATTGATATTCTTGCCATCATCCCATTGGAAATTATGGTGTTCTTTCTTAAAGAACCCCAATGGAATATAACCTCCGCAAAAGCTGCCCTGAGTGCAGACTCTTTGAAAGCAGAATGCATACCATGTCATACAAAAAAAGGCGTCAAATGTAGCTGGCGTGTTATTTATTATATTCTTATGCAGTTCATTGCTACGGCTGCTTTATACCCGCTGCTTTCGGGAATCTCTTCCTACATGGCTGCAAATAATATAGGCTCTTCCTTCCTTGCAGGAATTGCGATTTCCGCTTACGGACTTGCAGGCGTTATGATCAATCTGTTTTTTCATCCCCTTATTCAAAGGCTGAAAACCCGGATTCTTGGAATTATGTGCATGGTTTTTGCTGTTGGCATGGCACTTATTTTATTTCTGCCTACGCTCCCATCCATACTCACAGGAGTTGTGCTTGCAGGGATTTCCTTCAATGCCATGATGTCTGTTTTTCAGTTATATAATGGAAAAGCGGCAGGCAGCGTCCTGGCTCCTGTTACAGCCACATTCCTCATCGCTTCCCTAAGTTTGGGCAATTTTGTATCCGTATACTTTATTAATTTCTGCCATACGATCTTCCAAAGAAGCAGTGACATTGAAAGCACTTATTTAGGGAGCTTAATTTGCTATATTATCTTAGGTTTGCTCAGTTTTATCATAAGAGTTGCGCCCAAAGAAGAATATGATCTATAAATATCTTTTCCCAAAAAGGACTGGCGGCTTTGATATTTTGATATGCCCCAGTCCTCTGAAATACATGATTTCACTTATTCCATTTTCTTAGATGAATTTTCCAAATTCATAGGCTCCCCGAAGATGTTTCTCATCTATAAATCGTTTCTCTGCTGCTCCGTGACAGCCTCCGGCAAAATAACCGCCCAGACTCTTCCAGCCAATAGCATTGGTAATAAAGCGGTAGTAATTATCCGGTTTTTCAAAGGTCCAGGCACTATCATCATCTGCTGTCATCAGAAGAGCACTTTCCTTATACGGGTATCTATTCTCTGTAGATAACGCATACAGACGATCCCAAAATGCCTTGATCTGAGAAGATAAAGTCCAAAAGAACAAAGGTGACGCCATTACAATCGTATCGCACTGTTCTACAAGAGGATATATCTCCTGCATAATGTCCTTGACAATACACTGATTTCCGTTCCTCTGGCAGGCTGCACACCCACGGCAGCCGTGAAGCTCCATATCTCCAAGGAAAATCTTATCCACCTGGTGACCTGTTTCAGATGCTCCTTTTATAAAAGCATCCGCAAGCTTATCTGTATTTCCTCCTTTTATTCCGCTTCCTACAACTACCAGTATTTTTCTCATAATTCCTCCATCATTTTTGCCAGTTCCTTCATATACTCAGTAAAAGTCGATATAATCCATTTGAAGCCGTTCAAGCTGCTCTGCAAACTGTGCCCTGTAATCCGGTTTCGCCTGAAAATTATATTTATCCGCCACATAATAGCTGTCTCTTGGATACTCAGCCAGAGCTTTTCCAACAAACCCTTCTGATTCTCCATTATGGTAAATATACGCTGTATCGTAGTAATTAATCCCATGCTTCAACGAATAATCAATAATCTCTTTTGCCTTTTCATAATCAATGGGCTGGCCTTGCTCATCTGCTTTTACAGGAAGACGCATGTTCCCTAAGCCCAGTCTGGATAATTTAATTTCGTCTTTAAAATTCTTATATTCCATGCTTTTTCCTTCCTACTTGTTTCAAAACATTATCTATCCAAAATAACGGTATATCTTCCGCTTCCCACAGTCTCCGTCTCTCTGCCTGGCAAAATGACCTGCGCCGTTGTGTTTGCCGGAATCAACAGAGACACAGAAATCTTTTTGTCCTCTATTTTCCATTCTACAGAGGCCTCTCCATAAGGAGTCTCTTCCTTTACCTTCGCCCAGCTTAAGCCACAGTCCAGTGCAGGAGCTACCCGTATCTTTTTATATCCCGGTTCAATAGCCTGCAGACCGCCCATTTCCCGGTACATCCAATCCCCTACGCAGCCAAATGCATAATGGTTATAGCTGTATGTACTAACCGCCCCGTCTTCTCCAATAGCTCCCCAGCTTTCCCACATAGTCGTTGCACCCTTTTCCACCTCGTACAGCCAGCTTGGGCACTTGGTCTGGAACATCAGTTTATACGCCATATCCCGTCTGCCATTTTCACACAGTACATCCATCAGGAACAAAACACTTAAAAATCCCGTATCAAGACATCCGTTATTTTTCTCAATCATACTGCAAAGATGCTCTGTCATCAGCGGCCGGATCTTTTCAGGAACAAGACCGTTTTTCAAAGCAATCACATAGATTCCCTGAAAATCTGCATCCATGGTTCCGTCTTCATGTACATACTCTTCTATAAATGCAGTCCTGATTTTTTCATATAAGGACTGGTAATAAGCAGCATCATCTTCCCTGCTAAGAGCTTCTGCTACCAGAACCATTGTCTTTGCACTAAAGGCATAATAGGCCGGGGCAACAATTTCCATTGTTGCATAAGCAGTCTGCATCATCGCTTCGCCATCAGGGTTTCCAAGCACCAGGCTTGGAATCAGCCAGTCGCCATAATGGAAATCTGTATTCCAAAGATATCGGCTGCGTTTTTTCCTCTCTTCCGTCCACGTTTCATATTCTTCCGGATGATGGTTTGCCGCCCGATCCCGGATATAATCCATCCATTTCTTCATGGCTTGATAGTTTTCTTCCAGAATCCTCTTGTCCCCATATGCCTGATAAACGGCATATGGAACCAGTATCACCGCATCTCCCCAGCCGCAGCTTGTGTCCGTATGCGTAGAATTATTTACAAAAATTTCATAGGCTTTCAAATAGGGAACGATCATAGGAACCGCTCCATTTTCCAGCTGGTCTGCCCGTACATTAGCCATCCATCCAGTTAAAAATGCATCTGCATTTCGAAGGAAACACATTGTTGGAGCATATGCCATAATATCTCCTGTCCACCCGGCTTTTTCCCTCTGAGGGCAGTCTGTTGGAATGGAAATAGTATTCGAAACCTGGCTCCACCAAATATTTTTCTGCAGGCGGTTAATGCGCTCATCAGAGGTCTCAAATTCTCCAATATCCTCCATCTCACTGGCATAAACATAGACCTTGAACTGCTCCAGAGAAATGCTGCCGGGCCATCCGCTTATACGCACATACCTGAATCCATGATAGGTAAAATGAGGCCGGAATATCTGCCATCCATCCTTTGTAATATAAACATCCGTCTGCTCTTTATTGGTTCCTAAAATGTTGTTAAAATAGTTCCCTTCCTCATCCAAAATTTCTGAATGTTCCAGCTTTATTTCGATTCCTGCTTTTGCCTCCAGCGTAAATTCCAGCTGTCCGGCAACTACCTGGCCAATGTCCAGAATCACTTTTCCCTTAGGTGAACGGAAGATTTCCTTTGGGGTAAAGCACCCAGCAATCCGCACAGGCGGTGCATACTGACCGAGCAGATTATCCATGGAATACTCTGCCTTTTTTACAGGTTTCCAAAAGGAATCATCATAATCTGCCTGACTCCATCCTTGCAGTTCCTTCCCTGCATCGTATTTTTCCCCTACAAAAAGATCCGAATAGACAATTGGTCCTGTTGTGGAAAGCCCCTGATCCGCACAAACAATTTCTTGCGTTCCATCCTCATAAGTCAGAACCGCTTCCAAAAGCAGACCCAGCTTATCCCCATACTGGCAGGAATCCCCGCTTACCCCCACGCGTCCGGACCACCATCCGTCACCAAGAATCACACCAAAGACATTCTTTCCTTTTTGCAGCAAACCGGTTACATCATAGGTCTGGTACTGAAGGATTTTATGATAGGTGGTATTCTCCGGTGCAAACTCCCGGTCATCCCCACGGATTCCGTTTACTTCCAGTTGATAAAGGCCATGGGCAGTAGCATATACCCGTGCTTTTTTCAGCTCTTTATTTACCTGGAAGGGAATCCTGATATACTGTGCTGGCTGAAATTCTGCAAAATCCCTTTCTATCCCAGCAAATACGTTAGCACCTACTGTTTCAGAATTCATGCTCTTGTTCTTCCAGCTGTTTTCTGTGGGAATCTGTTCCGGTTCCACCCAGACTGCAGTAAAAGGAACCCCAAGGCGTCCCGTTTCAAAAGTGCCTTCTGTTTCTGCCTGATTTCCATAGTTATCCCAAACAGTCACCAATACCTGGTAAGCAGTCATAGGTTTTGTTTCCCACTCCTGTATCATCACTTCTATACTATTCCCGGACTCTATTTTTCCTGTATCTGCTTCCAAAATTCCGTCTGAATAAACCTTAAGCCGACAGGCAGTCTGGACAATATTTTTCTCCTGGCTTACCAACTTCCAGCCAAATAGCGGCTTTCGGCAGTCAATTCCTATGGGTGATTTTTGATGCTCTACCGAAAAATCCTTTAATATAAGTTTTTGACTCATGATCTGATCATCCTTTCTGCAGCTCTGCTTTCTTTTCTTAAATTCAGTGCAATTCCTGAGTTTATTATATAAAAAGAAGCTTCCTCATACCATGACCGTGTATTATCAATCGAATTGACTTTACATATCATTTCTTTTATAATTAAATAATACGACTTCCGTGAACACATATTCTGGTATATTTTACAAACTGAAAGGAATCTTGAAAAATTTTATGAATTACCAACTGGTCATCGAAAATCTAAATCAATTTAGTGAAGAAGAATTATTTTATAAGGAATTTTATGAGCTAAAAAAAGCTGGACAGTCTGTGGAGGAATTTCTTCAAAAAAACCAATCTAAAAAGGAATATCTAGGTTATGTCCTACATCCGGAAGATCTGGAGAATAAACGGCCGGAAGAGGAATTTTTCGCCCCAAACAGAAATACGGCTATTATAAAACATCCCAGATACTTCCCTGTTTTTCATCATGAGCATTCTTTTTTTGAAATGATTTATGTATTTTCCGGGAAATGTATCCAGCACTTTTCCAACAAAACTATAGAACTATCCGAAGGGGATCTGTGCATTATGGCTCCTGATGTGACCCATGCTATTGAAGTATTTGACAATAGCCTGGTTCTGAATATTCTCATCCGTCACAGTACTTTTATGGATATTTTTATTAATACAGTCAGGGACAAAACCCAGATTTCCATGTTCTTCCTTAACAATATTTATGCCAAGAAGAAAATGCCTTATCTGCTGTTTCATACAGGAAAAGACCCTGTTATCCAAAACTATATTTTGGATATGCACATGGAACAGATGCAGCCTGACGAATATTCTGATCGTATTATCTGCAGTATTATGACTATCTTTTTCACTCAGCTTATCCGCCGCCATAAGAAGAACCTTGAAGTTCCTGAGTGCTACAGGGCAAAAAACTCCTACGAAAATGATCTTTTTAATTATATTGTCAACAACTATGCAGAAACCTCTTTAGAGGAAATTGCAGGACATTTTCATTTCTCTGTGCCCTATTGTTCCAAGATCATCAAGGAAATTGCAGGCTGCACTTTTTCTGAACTTCAGGAAAATATCCGGCTGCAGCAAAGCGAAAATTATTTATTATATACTCAGCTAAGTGTAGCTGATATCAGCGAAAAAATTGGCTTCAAAAATCCAGAAACCTTCATCCGTATGTTTAAACGTCACAGGCGGATTACTCCCAGCTGTTTTCGTAAACTAAATGGGATAAAGGAAGGAATTTCCGGAAGCTAAAAGCTGATTCTTTCCTGTTGAAGCTATTTCCCAAACTGCTCCAAAGAAAGCTCTATCTCACTGGCTTCCAGGAAACCTTCCAGCTGTTCCAGCGTTCTGCCGCTGCCGATTGGAATTGCCTGGAAAGGCTGGGCGAAGAAAAAGGCTGCTGACAACGCCTGGAGACAGTGTCCTGTTTCCTTTTGAAGCTTCAATAGTATTTCGTAGGTTTTAAGATTCTCATCATTCCAGTAAACAGCCCGGATGGAAGCCGGAATCATGTCCTGATTTCCCTTTGCAGCCAGCCTGCCCGCTTCCACCAGAACTCCTGCTTTTTTCAGCTTTTCAAAGAAGCCAAGGGCAGTGGATGTAAATGGAATTACAGGAACCTTTGTCTCCTTATGCCACTCATATTCTTCCTTTGAAAAGGTTACCATTGTAGGATCCTGGTTTGTATTTATGTTTTTATTTGCTTGTGCAAGGCTCCATTGATTGGATACGGCATAGGAACCGTTAAGCCCGCGTTTTTTCAAATAATCATATGCCTGTTTTAAACGGTCAGTATGGTAATTGGATAATCCGTAATAGCGTATTTTTCCCTCAGCTTTTAACTTCTCCAGGATATCTATGATTTCTTCCACCGGCCTGTCCGGATCGTCCCGATGAAGCCAGTAGAAATCCATCTGTTCAAGCCCCAGCGTATGCAGACTTTCCTCCAGATCTTTTCGAATCTCTGTTTCATTTACTCTGGAGGTACGGTTAGGATCTCCCATAGTATAATGGCCGCCCTTTGTTGCAATTACCACATTCCGGTATGCTCCCCGGCTTTTCAGCCACTCTCCGATAATCTTTTCGCTGCAGTTATTAAGCCCAGGTACCCAGCGGCAATATACATTCGCCGTATCAATAAAGTTTCCTCCCCTGCGCACAAAAGCATCCAGCATTTCAAAGGACTGTTCCTTTGTGAGTTTTTCACCAAAACCGGCAGTTCCAAGGCACAGATTGCTTAAAACCATATCCGTACCGTATAATTTTTTGTACTTCATATGCATTCACCTTCTTTTTTAATGTTATTGTCAATTATATCCTATTTTTCCTCATCCGCCAATCATTACTGTTCACAGGCAGGCATCTTCCGTATTGTACAGGTTGACACTTTCCTTTTCAGACAGTATCATAGTTATAGAGGCTTTTTGCCCCCAACAACATCAAATATACCATTATATTTCTTTTGAAGGGAGATTGCATATGAAGGAAATTGTATTTGTAACGGATTTTGTGTGCCCCTACTGTATTGTTGCCAAGGCAGCATTAAAGGAAGCATTAAAAGAAACCGGCATTTCAGCCAAAATCATTACACAGCCTTATGAGCTGACAGAGGAGCCCAATGAACGTGTGGATACTTATCATGATGAAGAAAGAAAGATTCGCTATCGTGTATTGGAAGAGCCTTCCAGGCAGCTTGGATTAGACGCCAAATTCCCCCCCGCAGTTTCTCCCAGGCCTTATACCAGGCTTGCATTTGAGGGATTTCATTTCGCACAGGGCCAAGGGTGCGCAGATGCTTACAGTGACCTTATGTATCATGCTTATTTTATTGATGAAAAAGATATCGGAGATCTGGATGTGCTTACGCAGCTGGCCGGAAGCCTTGGATTAAATCAAAGTGAATTTAAAGAAGCACTTGTTTCAGGCAAATATGCCGCAAAGGAAAAAGAAGCTGTTGCCTATGCAAAGAATGAACTTCAGGTAGGCTGCGTCCCCACGCTTTATATTGACGGAAAACAAATCACACTCCAGGAATATACGAAGGAAGAATTGATCCGGTTATTACAGCAGTAATCTATTGATTATTCCCAAGCTCCAAAGGGACCATCCCATAAACACCTAAGTAATACCCCATTCTGCGCCGCCATAACGTAGAATGGGGTATCAAATTTTAGAACTCTATCACTGCTTCTGTAAGTCCGTAGGTACCTTTTGCCAGGGACTCATACATCGGATTTTCTATTCTCATCCTGTTAATCAGGGTGCTGTTTAACTTAATCTGAATCGTATTGGTTCCAGTTGTCAGCATATCGCCAAGATAATAGCGGGTATTGGTTGGATCCAGTTCTTTTACCGGCTGTCCATTAACCGTGATTTCTGTAATCATATCTGTACCATGGTCAAGCCGCAGGTAGGCCTCGCCCGCATTTTCCAGCTCTATTTCCGTTGTGTAATAACCAATTCCGGAAACGGCCTCCATGCTTTCCACCCCAAGCTCAGCCAGCTGCTCATCGCTTACAGCCAGATTATCCCATGACATCAAAGCAGTTTCTCCGAAATCAACTGTTGTTTTCTTTGTTGCATATAATTCCGGTGCCTCTGCATCAGGTCCCCAGCTCTCAATGGAAAGCTTCCAATTATCAAGAGCCACTGTTTCACTCACCGCTTTTCTTCCTCTGAAAGCAGCTGCACTGGCATCTGAAGCCTGGAATCCGGAATCATCGGGAGAAATGGCTGCAATAACCGTTCCATATCCGTCTAAAGCCAAGGTCGTATGAATCACATCTTCGTCCTGTTCGCACTCATACGGAAGGATATCCCCTGTCCATGCATTAAGCAAATACAGATTTCCTTCTCCTGCAAGGTCAAGATCAATCTCAATCTCATCTTCTGAATTATTATACAGATAATAATATCTGCTTCCGTCTGTATCTTCACGCATGATGTTGCGCAGATTCTGCTGGATATAGGAAGCATTTGGCGTAATATCCTCCTTAATCAGAACCCTTAAGACTTCAGCCTGACTATCGGCCTGATATCCGCATCCCGTCTCCATAATTTGAGATAACAGATTCTGAATTTCTTCTGCGCTGTCATTGCTTCCAATGCCTCTGCCCGGTACTGCATCATAGAATACGATCGGTATTCCGGCTTCCGCAAAGTTCAGCAGCTGTTTCATTGCCCCAATGGTTGTTTGTTCAATATTATTTACAATAACTGCTTTGTATTCCGCAGATGCAAGCGTCCCCTCAGCTGCAGTAAGCTGATCTAAAAGAAGTCCGTCTGTAGAAACAGCATCATATGTATATCCTGCGTCCAAAAGCTTTGTCAAAGCTGAATTATCACCGTCCCTCTTTCTGGTGCTGTAATCATATGCATCTGTATCATAAACCAACAGATCCATTTTTGCAGTACCATTCTGCAGTACGCTTTGATTACGTGCAATATAATCAGAAAGAATATGAATGTTCTCCCAATGAGGCTGCCTTGCATTCCAGTCGTCTGTACATACAAATGAGAATGCAGACCATCCTGGCCAGTTATTAAAGTATGACGCCTCCGGGTCACAGGCTTCAGACAACATCGGAGATGATCCGTGGAAAATAAGCCTGTTTACGCCTGCTGCAAAGTCACCGTTCATGATTTTTACAACGCGTTCCCATGGAAGGTTATAGGAAATACCTTCCTGGATTGCAAAGGACTCGCTGGATACATATTTTTTATCGGCAATATGCACGCCTCCGGAAACTAATCTGAAGGAATCGTAATTTGTTCCAAATGCCAGGGATTCTCCTTCCGCAATGTCAACCTGTGCCGCATTTGCACTTAAGTCAAGCTCAAATCCGGTTCTTGTCAGATATGGCTGCGCACGGTATGCAAATCCTGTCTTCTCGTTAACATATTCCTGTACAGGCGTAATATGGTACTTCTGATACATATGGCTGATCACTGTATTATAATCATTTTTAACGGAATCAACTGCCTCTTCTGAGGACGCCTTTCCGGTTATCAGAGGAAGATATTTCAAAATATCATAATTCATCTCTTCCTGGAAGGACTGAGCCAGTTCGCCGTTCCAGGCAATTCCATTGGGATATCCATTTTCCAGCGAGTCTTCAAAAATAGCTCCGCCGCATCTTACAGCAGCATCCTGCATCAGAGAAACAAGCTCCTCATCACAAAAAATATTCTCATCCAGGAAGGATTTAATCTCATCTGCCGCTGCGTTGCTAAAGGGGCTTGTTTCATAGGGAACACCGGGCTGAGGCGCTTCAAAGGGTGCATAATTTCCCATAGAAAGGGTAGTTGCGCCGGTTCCCTTCTGGTAGAATCCATAAAGAACATAGTCTCCTTCTGCAAGTCCCTCTCCTTCGCTTGGCGTATATTCGCCAAAGTCTACTGCCGCTAAATCTGTCTGATAATATTCCTGTGTATCTTTTCTTGCTGTCCTCACATCTATAGGGTTGCCTGCGGAATCCTTGAAATATATGGAAGTATCCGGCTCCTGTCCTTCATACAGCCCTACAATATATTTGTACTCCTCAGATTCCTTATCTAACCCTTCTACGCTTGGAATGCCTGCTACCGTTGTTTTTCCTGTGGTGCTTGTTTCCACTGTCTGAAGTGATTCCACATCCAAAACCGGAACCCCATTTTCATCTGCAGATTTTACGCGTCCGATCACAGCCGCAATCAAATCGTTCCTGATAATAAACGGATTTTCTACAGCATCGCCTGTGACAATATCCGCCATGGGAATCTCCATGACAGCATCTGCGGAAGTAATCTTTGTATAAGAAGTTACCAGCTCCTTATCTGCCGCTTCATCATTAGGGTCGATGCTATTGAAAGCCACCGGCCATCCCGGTGTAATCGTAAAGTCCACCACAAATGGTGTTTCAAAAGAAGCTGCAATCTTTAAAATATTCTTCATAACGGTACGCCAGTTTTCCGTTGCCCAGCCATATGTACTGTTATCAAATTTTGTAGTACCCGGAAAGAAAGCTATTTCTACGCCTCCAAAGCCTGAGTTATACATATCCGTCATTTCAGTTTCAAGGCGTTCGTAGCTTTCTCCTCCATCAGGAAGCCAGTAACGGAACATACCTTTGGAGGCTGTATCCGGATTTTGAAACAATTCTACAATCGCCTGTGCATCTGGGGCTGCTCCATTCGCCTCCTCAGCCATAACAGGGGTAATTCCTGTTCCCAGCATAGATGCCAGGAGCAGCGACAACACAATCTTGTTTTTCATAAGAAAACCCTCCTTCGTTTTAGTAAATAGATTATACTTTACCGCACTAAAAACAGCACTATCAAAGCGTCACTATTTCTATAACGAAAGGTGACTTAAAAGCCAATAAAAATTGACATGCAAGGAAACGCAAGTATATTATGAAAGTAGGTGGTAAAGAATACGGTTATATGGATGGGAAGAAAAACATATGGTTGAGCTTAGAGAAATTGTAGAAAAACTAAAATCCTTACAGGAAGAGCCCCAAAGTCAAAAGCAGTTCAAGGCCTATAAAAATCGTGCCCTTCGCGAGCTGAAGGAAAAGGGATATTATACCATAGCGCCCCTTGGAAATGAAGATTTGTCAGGACCTATTGAACTTTCCATGCATCCTGCGGAAAGTAAGATGGGCATACAATATTTTCATAATCATGATTACTTTGAAATGGTTTATTTATACCGCGGAAGCTGTATCAACCGATTTCCCCAATATACTATCACCTTGTCGCAGGGGGATGTTATGCTTTTAAATCCCATGACTCTGCATGGGTTATATACAGACTCCTCAGATACTATTATTTTTAACTTTCTGATTCCGAAAAAGAGGTTTCATAGTATCTTTACTTCCTTGATGTCCGATAACTGTGTCTCAAACTTTATTGTAAATCTTATGTATCAGATTGACACGGTTTCCGATTATCTTATTATAAACCACCAGCCAGAATCACATTTAAATATTTTATTAGATCAAATGATTTGGGAATTCTTCAATAAAAATCAAGATTTTTATTTTATCATGCAAAAAATGCTGGAGCTTTGCTTTGCATATATGTCCCGTGATTATTGGAAGCAGGAAGGCTTCACGGATATGCTTCCCAATACCATGCAGCTCTCCAGTATTATTACCTACATTTACAAACATTATAACAAAGTAACATTAAAAGAAATTTCCTATCTTTTTGGATATAATGAAAAATATTTATCCAGATTAATCCGCCAGAAATTTGGGATATCCTACCAAACCATGATCAAAAAAATTCGTATGAAGCAGGCTGAAAGTCTGCTTACAAAGACAAACATGTCTGTAGATGAAATTGCCGCTGCAGTAGGATACACCAATATAACAAGCTTCTACAAATTTTTCCAGGAAGAGTTTAATAAGACGCCTTCTGAATATAGAAAGCATATGATACATTGTAATATTAACCAATAACCGCCCTGCCTGGAAGCCGTTCTATACACGGCTTCCTTCAGAGCGTATATTTTCCGTATATCTGCATTGGGGATATACGCTGCAGCCCCAGAACTCGCCGTATCTGCCGCTTCTCATTCTTTAATGTTCTACCAAATCTACCAATCTGTAACGTCTAAGCTTGGGAAGGCAGCTTCTGGCCATGCTCAAGGTATCCACATAGTCGTTGCTCCATGTTTTCCCGTAAAACTCCTGCACAGCCCTGTATATGAATTTCATATCAAAGGTATGGATATTGTGCCCCACAAGCACGGAATTTCCCGCAAAATCTAGGAAATCTGCTAAGGCCTCCTGAAGTACAGGAGCCTGTGCAACCATTTCATCTGTAATTCCATTTACCATACTTGCAGCATAAGGAATGGGCCGCAGGGGATTTACCAGTGTTGTAAATTCCTCTATTACCCTCCCCTTTTCTATTTTTAAAGCAGATATTTCAATAATCTCATCGGAATTTACAGATACTCCCGTTGTTTCCAGGTCAAAAACAATATAGTCCGGTATATACTTTTCCATTTTCCTTCCGCAGCATGTTCCTAACATCTCTTTTTCTCTCCACCCTGTGTTGACACATAAATAAAACCTTGCTACTATTTTATTGTTCACTGTAAAACATTTGGAGTCCGTTCATTTTTCTGTCACACAGACCCGGATATGTTGTCTAATTAAACAGGAGGTAAAAAAATATGAATAAACAAGCGAATGAAGAACTACAGGCTTTGGTTGATAAAGCCTTGGCCGGAGACAAAGAATCCCTTGAATCTCTTGTTGCAAAAGTGCAGGATATTGTATTCAGCATATCCCTGCGTATGCTAGGCACATTTGCAGATGCGGAAGATGCAGCACAAGACATTTTGCTGAAAATGATCACCCATCTCTCCTCTTTTCGAGGTGACAGTTCCTTTACAACATGGGTATTTCGCATTGCAGTGAATCATCTGAAAAACTATAGAAAGCATATGTTTGCCCACTGTCCCCTAAGTTTTGAATACTACGGGGATGACATAGCAAACGGAAAGATAGAAGATGTGCCGGATTTAACCCAGAATGTAGATAAGGGTATTCTTGCAGAGGAACTAAAAATGGCCTGTACAAACGTCATGCTGCAATGCCTCGACGGGGAAAGCAGATGTATTTTCATACTGGGAACCATGTTCAAGCTTGACAGCCGCATTGCAGGAGATATTTTGGGAATAACACCGGAAACTTATCGTCAGCGGCTTTCACGGGTGCGGAAAAAAATGGCGGATTTTCTTGGTCAGTATTGCGGAGAATATGGCAGCAGCAGATGCAAGTGTAAAGACAGAATCAATTATGCCATCCAAAACCACAGGATCAATCCCCTTCATCTTGATTATACAACAGCCCAGGAGTTCCCCATTAGAACCATCCTTGATGTAAAATGCGCTATGGAGGATATTGACGACCTCTCTCAGGATTTTTCTTTCTGCAAACCCTACAAATCTCCTGAACGCACGAAGCATTTGATACAGGAATTTTTAAATTCCACACAATTTTCTATTATCGAAAATTCATAAAGGAGATAAAAAATTATGAATACACAGTTCATTATGGACTATTTATGGGCATTAAGCAAGAATAACAGCCGCGAATGGTATCATGCCAACAAGGAAGACTATAAAAGGGCAAATGGCCAGTTTGAGGAACTATTGCAGACATTGATATTGGAAATAGGGAAATTTGACGGAAGTATCTTACATAATGTTCCGAAAGATCTCACATTTAAAATTGTAAGAGATACCCGATTCAGCCATGATAAATCGCCGTATAATCCTGCTTTTCGCGCTCATATCTCCTCTAAAGGAAAACTTCCCGTCCCTGTGGGATATTATCTTATGATAAAACCCGGCGGACAATCTTTCTTAGGAGGCGGCTTATTTGCAGATATGTTCAAAGATGCAACCACGATGATACGAAATTATATTGCCCAAAATGGCGGGGAATGGGAAAAGATCATTCATGAGCCGACATTTGAACAATATTTCACTGTAAAGGGAGCAGCACTGAAGAAGGTTCCTGCAGGCTTCGAGAAGGATCACCCTCAGGCAGAATTTTTGAAGTATAAGAGCTGGTATCTGGAATACCCTGTGAAAGATGAAGAACTGTACGATGCAAAGGCATTTACCCTAAAGGCAGCGGAGCTTTTCAAAATTATGAAGCCTTTCAACGACTATTTGAACAAAGCCCTTGCCAACTTCCAGATGCCCGCAAGATCATGATTCCTGTCAGACACCGGCAGTAAAACTAAGAATTAAGGAGATCTCTATGTCAAATATTATTGAAATAACCAACTTCGGTGCGCCTGAACTGGACGTTTATGCCCGTCTTACTGAAAACCAGCTTCTGAACCGTCATGAACCGGAAAAGGGACTTTTCATTGCGGAGAGCCCCATGGTTATTGAACGTGCCCTGGACGCTGGATGTGTTCCTGCTTCTCTGTTATTGGAACGGAAGCATATTGGAGGCCAGGGAAAAGGCGTAATTGGGCGATGCGGGGACATTCCTGTTTTTACTGCTGAATTTGATGTTTTGACACAGCTTACAGGTTTTCAGCTTACCAGAGGTATGTTGTGCGCCATGAAAAGGCCGCCTCTTCCTGCTGTCTGGGAAGTATGCGCCAATGCCCGCCGCATTGCCGTATTAGAAAATGTTGTAAATCCTACCAATGTAGGAGCCATTTTCCGTTCTGCTGCTGCCCTCAACATGGATGCTGTTCTTCTTACCCCTGGATGCAGCAATCCGCTGTACAGACGTGCAAGCAGAGTCAGTATGGGTACTGTTTTCCAGATTCCATGGACATTTCTTGGACAGCGTCCGGATGACTGGCCTGGAAAAGGCATGAAGCTTTTAAAGGAGCTGGGCTTTAAAACCGCAGCAATGGCATTAAGTGACAATTCCATAAGCATTAAAAATCCCCGGCTGAAAGCCGAGGAAAAATTAGCTTTGATTCTTGGTACAGAGGGAGATGGACTCTCTCCCTGTACCATCCAAGACTGTGATTACACTGTCCGCATCCCCATGTCCCATGGAGTAGATTCCCTGAATGTTGCCGCTGCAAGCGCTGTAGCGTTCTGGGAACTTGGGAAGGAAGAATGATGGATGATCATCCAATTATTTAGTCTTCCCCTTCTCCCCTGTTTTCACCAGGGGGAACGTAATGATTACCTTAAACAAATCTCCGTCTACATACAGGCGGAAATCACCGCCCTGAAGCTCTGTCAGGCTCTTTGCTATGGATAAGCCAAGGCCGCTTCCCTCTGTATTTCTGGAGACATCGCCCCGGATAAATCGTTCTGTAAGCTGCTCTGCAGAAATATTCAGAGCCTGGGCGGAGATATTTTTCAGGGAGAATACAATTCTTCCTTTCTCCGGCGTTGTCTGCACATAAACCCTGGTTCCTTCCAATGCATATTTTACCACATTGTTGAACACGTTTTCCAAAACACGCCACAGTCTTCTGCCGTCTGCACGGATAATCCCGGGTTCCTCTGTCAGGTGCACCATCAGCGTTAGATTTCTCTCTTCAAATTTCTCTTCAAATTCGCCCATGACCTGATAGAGCATTTCGGAAAAATCCAGGTTCACCATTTCAAGGGTTAATGTACCTGAGCTGGCTTTGGAGGCCTCCACAACATCCTCTGTCAAAACCTTCAGCCTCTGGGCTTTTGCTTCCAGAACCTCCAGATATCCGCAGATTTTCGGATCCTGAAAGTTTTCTCTTTTTAATAAATCTACATAATTGATAATGGATGTCAGAGGAGTTTTGATATCGTGGGACACGTTGGTAATCAGTTCCGTCTTCATTCGCTCGTTTTTCAGACTGCTGTCCACTGCTGCATCAAGTCCGCTTCCAATATTATTGATATATTCCGCCATGTTCTTCTGATCACCTCTCAGCCGGTCTGTAGGGATCTTATACTGAAGATCACCTCCAAAAATACGTTTCAGGCCTTCCAGGATTTTATCGATCCCGTCTGCTTTCCAAAGAACATAAACAAGGGCAGCCCCATCAAAGACTATCAGCAGGAAGAAAAACGGAACCATTCCTCCCATAAAAAATCCGGTAAGCATAAACTGCACCAACAGGAACACGCCTGCCATCAGTGTCAGTTTTATTTTGCTGAGCGTATTTCTTGAGTAAACTTCAAGGACAGCCATCAGCTTTCTAAGCACTATTCTTGCAGCTTTTAGAATATGCCTCAAAACACTGTTTTTCCAAAGAGTCCTTGCCTTTAATCTTCTTACAAAGCTGAGGTATCCTGCCAGGCATACCATAGCCACATAAAGTCCTATTCCTGCAAGCAGGAAAGGAAATACTGTGTCACTTGCATGCACTTTATATCCTGCCAGCTCAATCACCCCTGCTGGGGGAAGCGCACCAGCTGCACATACTACCGCAGCAGCAATCTCCGTATAAATCCGGTCAAATCCATTGAGATGAATTTCTTCATCCCCTCCCCTTTTTCCCGCTATAACGGTCAGCCATACGGCGCTTATGAGAAATAGCACAATTGACAGGACAAACAGCCCCATTACAGGCCTTCTTAACCTTATATAACTTTCATAATATCTATTTGCACTTGCATAGGAATCTTCAATGGAAAATTCCCCATCTGCAGCTACCGCAAAAATACAGTCATCAGAAAAGCTATTATTTTTCACTGTATGCTGCCATACCATAAGTCCTGACTCATCGCCAAAGTTCATATTAGATACGCATTCCTCAAGCTTGGGCTTAATAATGGCAAATGCCTCCATTCCTGCAACTTCTTCCAGAACCTTATTATAGTCTTCAAATCCATATGGCTTTTCAGCAAATATACTCTTATTTGTATAGACTCTTCCCCTATCCGGATCCACATAAAAATAAGTAAGGTTTGTATTTCCCTCCTGATAATTGTCTGCAAGAACATCTTCCGCCTCGGTCATTCCCATGATTTCCATCATGATCTGCTCCAAAGCGCTATATGCATCCATGATCCTTCCCTGCCAATTTGGATTTTTATTCAAAACCTCCAAAAGGTTATCTGCCCCTACAGGAGGATATTTTTCCATAAAACAGGCAGAACCCACCGGGAAAACACACTCATATCTCATATTCCTTTTTTTATCTGTGATAGATCGGAGGGCATAATCTGTACTATAAAGCTGTACATGTTTCACTTCTCCAAGAAGTTCCTTTATGACTTCTTCCTCAGATGCGCCATCCAGCTCCATTTCTTCCAGTTCAAGCTCAATATCACCATTCTCCACCATGCTGCAGAACTCATCATAATAATAGTAATAATCTTCTTCCCTTCCGTCTTCAGGCACACATACGATTACGTTCTTATCCGTCAAATCCGCACTTTCTATGGATCCGGCCCAGTCCTTCAGGTCCCCAATAGAATAGGCAAGGCCTGATGTATTCTGAAAAGTGGGATCCTTTCCATCATAAACTTCCTGAAGGTCAATGATCCTGCCCTTTCCTCCAGCTTGCTCCAAAGAAAGCATATTCCCAGCTTCCAGTCCCCTTAATATCCATTGTACATCCGTAAAAACCTTGCTGGTAAATCCCTCTGACTCAATATAAGTATCACTACTGTCTTCCCACAAAAGATAATCCTGGGATGCCATTCCCACTGCCAGAGCGCCGCAGGCTGCACCAAGCACCACTGCCCCCAGAAGAGCCACAACCAAAATCAATTTTACAATATTGCTTCTATACCACTTTTTCATTTTTTCCCCTTTCGTCTGCTTGTTTCCAAATAATCATCTGCTGTCCCATATTCCGGCCTAAAGTTTTTCCACCTTATATCCCAGCCCCCATACTACTTTGAGATACCGGGGTTCCTTGGGATTGATCTCGATCTTTTCTCTGATATGACGGATATGTACAGCAACCGTATTATCAGCTGCTATGGCATCCTCGTTCCAGATGCTTTCGTAGATCTGATTTATAGAAAAAACCCGTCCCTGATTCTTGATCAGCAAAAGCAAAATATTATATTCTATAGGTGTCAGCTTCACAGGCTCCCCGTCTACACAGACTTCCTTAAGTTCATCGTTCACAGACAGCCCGCCTGTTTCGTAAACATGCCCGTTTTTCTGCACTGCTGCCCCAAGCCTGGTATATCTCCTAAGCTGGGATTTCACCCTGGCTACCAGTTCCAGTGGGTTAAACGGCTTGGTCACATAATCGTCAGCGCCTACGTTTAATCCCAAAATTTTGTCAGCATCTTCGGATTTCGCAGAAAGAATAATAATGGGAAGAGAATTTTCCTCCCGTATCTTCAGCGTTGCCCGAATACCGTCAAGCTTCGGCATCATCACATCAATGATTAAAAGATCTACGGAATTATTCCGAAGCATCTTCAGGGCTGCCTCGCCGTCATATGCCTTCAGTGTATGATAACCTTCCTGGGTCAGATAGATGTCAATTGCCTCCACGATGTCTTTATCGTCATCACAAATCAGAATATTTGCCATTTCACTCACCTCCCTCTTGCTGGTATTAGAATATCAAAGAAAATTTAAAATGAAAGGGGCAAAATCTTAAGTTTTTCTTATGATAAACGATGATACAATAAAAATCCCCTTCTGACAACCATAACCTCTGCCCACAGCAGTAACTTTTATTCCTACAATTCTATAACATCCCTGATATTTACATCAAATATATCTTGACAATTTAAGGTCAGTATTGTATGATAACAATATCAGTAATCGTTATTGTTACTGAAGATACTTAAAAGATACACGGACTCTTTTTGAAGTATCACTAACTACGAATGAGAAAGGAGGCATATGATGGCAGCACTGAAGTATAGCCGCCAGCGGGAATCCATTAAAGAGTTTCTCATGGAACAAACCACTCATCCAACAGCAGATATGGTATATGAAAATATGAAACAGATTTACCCCAATATCAGTCTGGGTACCGTATACCGCAATCTCTCCCTTCTCACTGAGCTTGGAGACATTCAGAAGCTGTCCTGTATGGGCGGTGCTGACCGCTATGATGCCCGAACCCATCCGCACTGTCATTTCATATGTACAGAATGCGGAAAAGTTATGGATCTGCATGTTCAGACAACCGATGTCCTTCTCCGGGAAGCAGAAGAACATTTTAATGGAAAGATTACTGGCTGCAGCGCCAGATTCTTCGGACTTTGTGAAGAGTGTATAAAAAAACAAAAAAACAATTAAATTCCCCTTGACAAGTCCAGTTTTTTATGTTAACTTAAAACAGTAATAATTACTATTATTAAATACTAAAAAATATATTAAATAAAGAAAAGGAGATACAACTATGGCAAAATGGGTATGTAATGTATGTGGTTATGTTCATGAAGGAGATTCCGCTCCGGAAGCATGTCCTATCTGTAAAGCACCTGCTGAAAAATTTTCCAAACAGGATTCTGAACTTTCCTGGGCTGCAGAACATGTTGTTGGCGTTGCACAGGGCGTCAGCGAAGACATTCTTGCTGATTTAAGAGCAAACTTCGAAGGAGAATGCTCCGAAGTTGGTATGTACCTTGCAATGGCAAGAGTTGCCCACAGAGAAGGCTATCCGGAAATCGGCTTATACTGGGAAAAAGCTGCTTACGAAGAAGCAGAACATGCAGCAAAATTTGCTGAACTCCTTGGCGAAGTTGTTACTGACAGCACTAAGAAAAACCTTGAAATGCGTGTTGCAGCAGAAAACGGTGCTACCGCTGGTAAATTTGATCTTGCAAAACGTGCAAAAGAAGCAAATCTTGACGCAATCCATGACACTGTTCATGAAATGGCTAAAGACGAGGCTAGACACGGTAAAGCATTCGCTGGTCTTCTGAAGAGATATTTCGGTTAAATTTTACAGCTTGACAATACCATAGGGATCTGGGAGCAATCCCAGGTCCTTTTTTTAAACCTAAATCCCAAAAGGAGGACAAATCATGTCAAAATACGCAGGAACAAAAACAGAACAAAACTTAATGGACGCATTTGCCGGAGAATCCCAGGCAAGGAACAAATATACATACTATGCTTCCGCAGCAAAAAAAGCCGGCTATGAACAGCTTGCCGCCCTTTATCTGGAAACTGCAGATCAGGAAAAGGAACATGCAAAAATGTGGTTCAAGGAATTCCACGGCATCCACGATGTTGCCGCTAACCTGGAAGATGCCGCTGCAGGCGAGAACTTTGAGTGGACGGATATGTATGCCCGCATGGCACGAGAAGCAAGGGAAGAAGGCTTTGAAGAGCTTGCACTGAAATTCGAAGGAGTTGCCAGAGTGGAAGCCGCTCATGAACAGCGCTATAAAAAACTGCTGGAATCCTACAAAGCAGACAAGACCTTTAAGGGCGATGCTCCCCTTGGATGGAAATGCCGCAACTGCGGATATGTCCACATGGCTGATGAAGCGCCTGAGGTATGTCCTGTCTGCGCACATCCCAAGGCTTATTTTGAACGAAAAGCAGAAAACTATTAATTTCTCCCCTTTCCTTATTGGTTCTAAAAGGCTCCCGAAGCAAATGCTTCCGGAGCCTTTTTTATTACGCTTACTTTAAATCCCCGCAATTCTGTGTTTCCTGCTGATCCTAAATCGTCCCTTTTCACTTTTGCAGCTTTCCATAGGCGCAATCTTATTAAGGGAAACATAATAGGCCCCTGCAAGAGGAATACAAGCCCCGATCCAGGCCAGCGGATTGGCTGCACAGGCTCCTGCAAATCCAAGATAATGTACCAAGATGGCCGCCGCCAAAGCTCTCATTACCAGCTCCATAGTTCCTGCAACTGTAGGAATCACACTCTTTCCCAACCCCTGCAAAGTAAAGCGATAAATAAACAAAAGGGCAAGCACAGGATAAAATGTTCCATTGATTCCCAGATAAACCCGTGCCAGGTGAAGAACTTCCTTTTCCCCTTTTCCAACAAATACTGCCGCCAGGCTGCTTCCTGCAAAAATATTCATCAGCCCCATCAGTATACTGAAGCTGACAGAAATCAATATACACTGAAAAACACCCTTGCGGATTCTCATAGGTTTACTCGCACCATAATTCTGGGCTGCATAAGTGGCCATGGCCGCTCCCAGGGAATTCATTGGCATTGTAGCAATACTGTCGATCTTCTGCGCTGCCGTATACGCTGCCACAGAAACAGATCCTAAACCATTCAGTGCAAACTGCAGAATCAAAGCCCCCACGGCAATAATGGACATCTGAAAAGCCATTGGAAAGGCTGTAGTCAGGTGCTTCCGAAGTTCACCCATCCCCTCCGCAAAGTGCCGCTTTTCCACCCAGAGCATAGGTGTTTTCTTCATGATAAAAACGAAACAGCATATCCCGGAAAGCATCTGCGACAAAATGGTAGCAAGGCCTGCCCCGGACACGCCAAGATGAAATGCCAGGATAAGCACCAAATCCAAAACAATATTAATACAACATGCAAGAACCAGAAAATACAGCGGCGTTTTGGCGTCCCCCAATGCCCTCAGCATATTAGATGCCAGGTTAAACAGCACCGAAGCTCCAATACCGCAAAAAATTATAAACAGATACGAAGCCGCATCCTCAATGATCTCCGGCGGCGTCTGCAATATCTCCAGAATGGGACGAACCAGCATCAGGGAAAGGACAGTCATAACTACGGTTACTGCAGCACTTAGCAAAATACTTATTGCAAAGCTTCGTTTAACCCCCTCCTCGTCCTGAGCACCGAACTTCTGTGCCGTTATAATGGACAAACCCGAAGTAAATCCCATTACAAAGCCTAAAATTAAAAACGAAATGCTTCCCGTACATCCTACTGCCGCCAGTGCATGCACTCCTATGGTTCTTCCCACGATTACCGTATCCGCCATACTGTAAAACTGTTGAAAAATATTCCCCACAATTAAGGGAAGCGCAAACAGTAAAATTAATTTTGCCGGATTCCCAGATGTCATTCTTCTTGTCATTTTTTTACCTCCCTCTCTGCTTAATGCAGTTTACCGCAACACTTTAGCAATGTATTCTTGTATCCCCCATTATAGAATCTTCTATAAAAAGTGGAATGTAATTTCTTGTACTCTGGATGTCTTATTTTGTAGTCTTCTTATAAAAATGAAGGCCAATTTTCTATTTCCAAGCTTTAGTATCTATGGTATAATTCTCAGTACTATCTTCTGCACCGGCAAAAAATCATCAAGGACTATCTTACAGAAAGAAGGGCTGCTTATGTGCAATACATCTTATGACTTAACTTATACGGATCTGAACCCAAAGTTTCTCTTCTCCTGTATCCAGCAGCGGACGGAAGAGGAAACCAATTATCACTGCCATGATTTCATAGAACTGGTAATTATCCTAAAAGGAAGAGGCCATTTTGTTATTGATGGAAAAGAACATCCCATTGGGGAAGGAAACATTATCCTTCTGAATCCGGGAACCTATCACAAAAGCATCCCTGATGCAGAACGTTCCCAAGCCTTCACAGAATGCTACCTTGCTTTTACAGATGTGGATTTTATTAACTGCCCAAAAAACTTTTTCCCCCTGTTCCATGGCTATAAGCTTATCACCAAATTGCCCGAGGCATGGAAAAAAGAAATTTTCCATTTATGCAATTCCATTGCAGCAGAATCCAAGTCTGCAGAAGTAGGCCGTTATTTTATTCTGAAGGCTTATCTGATCCAGATACTCTGTCTTTTGGGACGTTTCCAGAAGCAGGAACGAGAAGATGCACAAAAAAGAGACATGAACTCCAGATATGAGTTCATGTCTTTCAATAAAAAATATGTGATTTCGCAGATCATGAAATATATGGAAGAGCACTACCACGAAAAAATTTCTCTGGATCAGATTGCCGCAAATATGTACTTAAGCTCTTTCTATATATCCAAGCTTTTTAAAAGCGAAACAGGGGACACCCCCATTAATTATCTTATCAGCCTGCGCATGCAAAAGGCCAAGGAGCTCCTGGACCTGGATCCGGAGAAATCTATCCAATCCGTTGCAGCAGCTGTAGGATATGAAGACGCTTATCACTTCAGTAAGCTGTTTAAAAAATATTATGGAATCTCTCCCCTGTATTATAAATCGCGGATTCCCCAGTAAATGCACATATCTGCCGGGCAGCGCCTATCCTTCCCTGTTCTCCAGGGCTAAAGCCGCCGCCCCAAGCCGATTATAAATATTTACCGCATCGTAAATATGCAGCGGTTCCCCGGTGCTTCCCGGCGCCCCGGCAGTTACAAGAATATATTCTCTCCCTGAGATTTGTGCGAAACTGGCCAGGCAAAGCCCTGCATCATTGGTAAAGCCAGTCTTGCCGCCCAGGATTTTTCCTCCTGTAACAGAGGGATCATTCAGGTTCTTAAACAAAGTGCTGTAATAAGTAATCCCGTCCGGATGCACATTGGTGATCCCTGTGGAATGCCTCGAACTTTCTATTATTTCCCGAAAAACATCATTTCTTATGGCATATTTCAAAAGCACCGCTATATCACTTGCAGTACTATAATGCTCCGGATCATGCAGCCCTGTAGTATCACAGAAATGGGTTCCGTCCATTCCAAGCTTTTGTGCCTTCTGGTTCATCAGCTCCACAAACCCTTTCTCAGAGCCTGCAGTCTCCTTCGCAAGCCCCAAACAGCACTCCGCCCCTGAAGGAAGGAGAACCCCATAGAGTAAATCAATGGCTCTGACAGTTTCCCCAGGCTGGAATCCCGCCTGCATAGCGTCACTAGAATACAGATCCGGAAAAATCCCCGCATCCAGCGTAATTCCCGTTTCCAGGTCATCCAATTCCTCAATCGCCACAATTGCCGTCATAATCTTTGTCATAGAAGCCGGGTAGATTCGTTCGTCCCCATTCAGCTCACCAAGTACCTTTCCTCCCTTTGCCGTCATCAGCACGGCATGGGAGCTATTCACCCCGCTAAGGTCCACTTCCTTCACAACCGGCCTGGTTATCTCCAGGATCCAATCCTCTACGCCATAGTCCCATCCGATCATTACACCCAGGACGAAAATCACTGCCAGCTCTACCATAAAGCACATCAAAAGCTTGGTCTTATTCATCTTTTTTTTCTTTTTCCGTCCAGCCAAAGCCATCACCTCCCTATATGATTTCTTATGATGCAAAAAGGACATCCCCAAAGGAACGTCCTTTTAAAAAATCTATCTAGCCTAATTTCATCGGGTTGATCTTCACACCAGGACCCATTGTAGGAGCAATTACTACGCTCTTCAGGAACTGTCCCTTTAATGTGCTCGGTCTAGCCTTAATGATGGCTTCAATCAGCGTCTGGAAGTTGTCGCTTAACTGTTCCTCAGTAAAGGAAGCTTTACCGATCGGAACATGGATAATGTTGGTTTTATCAAGACGGTATTCAATCTTACCAGCTTTGATGTCATGAACCGCTTTTGTAACGTCCATAGTTACAGTACCAGCTTTCGGGTTTGGCATTAAACCTTTCGGTCCAAGGATACGGCCAAGACGACCTACAACACCCATCATATCAGGAGTTGCAACAACAACGTCAAAGTCCAGCCATCCTTCATGCTGGATTCTCGGAATCAGTTCTTCTGCTCCAACGAATTCAGCGCCTGCTGCCTTTGCTTCCTCAGCTTTTGCGTCTTTTGCAAATACTAAAACGCGTACGCTCTTACCAGTTCCGTGAGGCAGTACTACTGCACCACGAATCTGCTGATCTGCATGACGGCCATCGCAGCCTGTACGGATATGAGCTTCGATAGTCTCATCAAATTTTGCAACTGCAGTTTTTTTCGCTAAGCTGATAGCTTCTGCGGTATCATATAATGTTGCGCGGTTTACTGCTTTTGCAGCTTCCACGTATTTCTTTCCTCGTTTCATTTCTATAACCTCCTGTGGTATTGGCGGGGATTTCCCTCCCACTTCCTATTTGTATTAGTCTACTACTTCGATTCCCATACTTCTTGCAGTACCTGCGATCATGCTTGTAGCTGCTTCAACAGATGCTGCATTCAGGTCTTTCATTTTCAGTTCTGCGATTTCCTGAACCTGCGCTCTGGTTACTTTTGCAACCTTTGTTTTGTTCGGAACACCGGAACCGGATTTGATGTTAGCGGCTTTCTTCAGAAGAACGGCTGCCGGCGGAGTCTTGGTTATGAAGCTGAAACTTCTGTCTGCATAAACAGTAATAACAACCGGAATGATCATACCATCCTGATCTGCTGTTCTTGCATTGAACTCTTTTGTAAACTGAACAATATTTACACCATGCTGTCCAAGAGCCGGACCAACTGGTGGTGCTGGAGTTGCTTTACCAGCCGGAATCTGTAATTTGATATATCCTGTTACTTTCTTTGCCATTTTCGGCACCTCCTATGTGGTATTGGCGGGGGTATGTCCCTCCCACTATAATGATAACCTGTTATAATTTCTTGATTTCTGCGAAACTTATTTCTACCGGCGTCTCGCGGCCGAAAAGCTCAACATTAATAGTAACAACCTGTTTCTGCATGTTGATCGCTGCAATAACGCCTGCGGTATCCTTCCAGACTCCTCCGGTTACAACCACCTGGTCTCCCTCTGCGAAATCTACCGTTACCGCTTCGCTCATACTGCCAAAGCTGATACCAAAGCGAGCCATTTCTTCCTCCGGCAGCGCTACTGGCTTAGAGCCCGGCCCAACGAAACCTGTAACACCTCTGGTATTACGGACAACGTACCATGTATCGTCATTCATGATCATGTTGAGCAGCACATATCCAGGAAACAATTTCTTCTGAACCTGCTTGGCCATTCCATTTTTCATCTCAATGACCTCTTCAAGAGGAACACGGACTTCCAGGATCTGGTCTTCCAGGTGTCGGTTTTCGATTGTCTTTTCAATGTTAGCCTTTACTTTGTTCTCATACCCGGAATAAGTATGGACAACGTACCATTTTGCTTCTGACATACAATCACCTTTGTCCTTATTTCATTAAAAGATTAATGGCTTCCAGAATACCTGCATCCATAATGCTGATTAGCGCACCCAGAATTACCGTGATTACAACTACTGCAACTGTCTGTTTTGCTAAAGTTTCCTTGTCTGTCCAAATAATCTTTTTAAATTCTGATTGAAGTCCCTGAAACCAACTCTTCTTCTGGCCTTTGCCAGCAGATTTTTCCTTTTCTTGCATTGTGTGACCTCACAATTCTCGTAAGCAACTATTAAACCATAGTTACCTTGGGATTATTTTGTTTCCTTGTGCATTGTGTGTCTATGACAGAACTTACAATATTTCTTGGTTTCCAATCTCTCAGGATGGTTTTTCTTTTCCTTAGTCATATTGTAGTTACGCTGCTTGCACTCAGTGCATGCTAATGTAATTTTAACGCGCACAACTTCCACCTCCAGTGTTTTCATTTGCACGGCCTTCTCATCTGCTGAAAATGTATCCGTATCATTTTCGGGCATAAAAAAAAGACCTAACTTCCATGTCGCTTGTTTATTTTATCACAGCAAATACGGGGAAGTCAAGCCTTTTCTTCTATATAACTGCGCTTTCTTATACGCTTCTTTATGCGTCTGATCTTGAATATGAATTTTTCATCTGGCAGCTCAGTTCATACAAGACTTTATCCAGGGTATCCAGGGAAGCCTCCTTCAGCATCTTTGCAATTTGCTCATTTGCTTCTGTTTTCAATGCCATGCGTTTTTCTGCATCTTTCTCCTGTTCCAGCAATACATCATATCTATGGATCAGCTCATGTCCTTTGGAAGCCACATACTCCTGATACCGTTCTACATGGAAAACAGAGCTTTTGTAGGAAGCATCCGCCATGGCAGCAATCATTCTGCTGGTCCAGTAAAAATTATCTGTAGAAACCGTTTTTTCAGTATTGGACAGGTATTCCGGCGTCTCCTCCACATCCGCATAAAAAGGAACCATTGCATTAAAGGCATTAGAAGCATATGCAACCCACTCAATCGTTCTGCTGTCCTTTTCATGCTCCGGCCTCATCTGAATCAATGAAATAAAGTCATTCCGGTTGATCCCGATGGAACGATAAGCACCCTGCAGGGCTTTGTCACCATAAGCCCCGTACGGATCATAGGGCGTTCCCTGATAATGAGAAGAAAGCACATACTTCACATCTTCCGCCGTGATTTTCTTCTCCGGAACCATGCACCAGGGCAGATCATCTGAAGCAGGTGTATACTCTGCATTAGGTCCGTCCCATATTTTTGTCCGGGGATTCATGCAGCGCAGCATATACCACGCCCGGGGTGTGTTGTATACATGATCAGAATCATCATGGCTTCCAAACGCATCTCTTGGATTCAATTTTCCGTCAAGAGAAAGGTCAAGGTGATTTGTCTCTATAAATTCTCTCATATCCGGAGAACACATAAATTCCTTCTGCCCGTTCAGTGCATCTTCCAGGTCAAACGTATCCAGTCCAAGCTGATTTGGCATTACCACATATGCATCATCCGGAACACGTCTTGCAATCCAATGATGCCCTCCGATTGTTTCCAGCCACCAGATCTCATCTTTATCCTGAAAAGCAATTCCGTTCATTTCATATGTACCGTATTTTTCCAGAAGTATTCCGAGTCTCTGCACGCCTTCCCTTGCACTATGAATGTATGGAAGAACTATGGAAACAATATCTTCTTCCCCAATTCCTCCAGGAACTTCTTCCTTTCCGTCTTTTGCCGGCTGGTAAACCACCAGCGGGTCTGCCCCAAGTACTCTGGGATTGGAGGTAAGTGTCTCCGTTGCCGTGATCCCAACCTGCGCTTCATTGACCCCGCTTCCGCCCCAGATTCCCTCCCCCTTCAAAGCATTAGGCATAGAGGTATACCTCATTGGATTTTCAGGAAGCTCTATTTCCACATGGGAAATTACGGATTTATAATGTATTGGCTGCTCCTTTGGATGAACCACCACAAATTTCTTCGGGGTAAAATGTCCGGAACAGGAATCATCATTTCTGGCGATCATAGTAGATCCGTCATAAGTTGCCTTTTTTCCAACAAGCATTGTTGTACAAGCCATGTCTACTCTCCTTTGCTTTCGTATTTTGCTCTTATACCAGTATATACGCCTGTTTTCTAAAGTCAACTCTTTTCTGTATCCTTATGATTCTTACATTGGGCGATGTCCATATGCATCCATGCTGTCTTCCTGAGGATCTTTCATACAAAGATGTACAGCCGCTTTCTTAAAGGTCATTGGCAGCGCCAGAATATTCGGCTCTTTGCCCACATATTTCTTCTTGGCATCTTCCAGTGCTTCCTCAAAGGTAGCCCTTGTCTTTAAGCCCATGCCCCTTGCATATCCCGGCTCCTGAGCGCCTACAATATAAATGGCGCTGGTATTCATTTCTGCAATATGTCCGCAGGACATCATAGAAAATCCGTGGAAAGGATGGAAAGCATTTGTAAAACGATACTTACGGATATATTCTTCATTCGTCGCAAAATATTCGCCAAGACGGTTCATATCCGGCAAAGTATTCATATAATCATGCTGGAACAAATTGTATTGTTCTCTTAAATAAGGCCATAGCTCATCATGGAAGTATCCGTTGCAAATAGAGGAACAGATGATCACACAGTTATCGCTCATAATACGTTTATAGCGAAGCACCTGTGCACTTAAAGCCTGCATCATCATGATTGGGTTGGTTCCCATTCCATCACCATAATGAAATTTCTGAGGCATACCGAAAACAAGAACATCATACTTCTTTTCTGCCCAGTGTACATAGGTTCTCTCATCTGCCAGTTTCCAGCTTATAGGCATCATCTCTTTTGCATAGCCTGAATAGATTGCAATCTGCCGGGACTGGGTATCCAGAACTGCATCACAACAGAAAAACGGATGACCCATTTTTTCTTCCATATGCATACTTATCTCATCAAATTTATTACGCATCAGGCTTCCGCCGTTTACCGGAGTAAAATCTTCTCTATGCATAACAGACGGTACATGATGACTCGCAATACACTGCCAGTTGGTAATTCCTGTTGCACTGTGCTTATATCCGCCTGAATAGCCGCCGTAAGGATTTCCCTGTACATGACCGATCAGAATAGGAATGTCACTTTCAAATACGAATTTATTCATATATACAGGGTCGCCTCTTCTGGTAGTACCCAGATATACCATATGTTCCTTATCTTCACTGTCATGGCTGATGATCTGGCCTGTATGCCAGAATTCATTAAATAATTCTTCTCCAAAGATTGCTTTTGCATCAGATTCTTTGCTTCTTGGATGAAGGCCGTTAGAAATGATAAAAAGGATATCATGCTTGGCAACGCCTGCTGCATACAGCTCTTTTAAAATATATTTAATGCTTAATTTTCTGTGGCTGGTAGCCTGTTCTCCGCCCTTTACGCGATCCGGTACAATGATGGTAACCGTTTTTCCTTTTCCTGCCAATTCTGTCAGCGTAGGCATTCCAATAGGATTTGCCAGACTTTCCAGATAAGCTGCTTCAAGCTGAGCCTCCGGGATATAATCCGGATCCTTTACTGTTTCACCCGGGATAAAAACATCTGTATTATCTGGCAGCTCTGCTGTCATTGTTCCCTGACCATACTCAAAATCAATTTTCATAGTGATCTCCCTTCATTACATATCGTTGTTTTTATTGTTTTCTGCTCCAAGCCCTACTTTTTTAATGCAAAGCCCTCCTGAAGCTTATCTGATGTACGTATTGCCGCCGCAATGGCCGCTCCCGTGGGAGTAACCAACTCTCCCTGAACCTCCGTAATACACAGGGAAAGCGGATGCTGCTGTATAATATTCATAACTGCAGGTACCGGAATGACTCCCTGCTGGTATCATATTATGTCAAAATAAGATAAATCCCCGCACACACCATAAAGGTATGTACTGCTTTTCGAACTCCTGCCATGGTCAATCTCCGGAACACAGCCATTCCACCTGCAGTTCCCACTGCTGTCCCGGCCAAAGCCGCTGCCATTAACGGAACCATGGATACGGATACATGTCCCTGAAATACATGGATCAAAAAAATACTCATAGTATTTATGGTAAAAAAAGCCTGCAGAGTTGCGTTGTATTTTTCTTTGTCTTCCATAGCCGAAAGAAAATACGCCACCATGGGGGGACCTCCAATATTAAAAAGCCCTCCGCAGAATCCACTGACTGCACCAACCATCAGGCCGGAAACAATACCTCCTTTGAAATGTACCTTGCTGCTGAAAAAAATAAAGTAAGACGCCAGCACAAGGAGTACCGTTCCCATGATTTTTGACAGAATCTCCTCATTCAAGGCCATCAATGTATTCACGCCCAGAAAACCGGTTGCCGCAGCCATGATCACAGGGGGCAGAAGAAGCTTCCAGTCAATAGATTTCCGCAGTTTTACCGCAATATAGACCACCATAAAAAATGCCGCTATTGTTTCTAAAATTGACGCTGTATAAAAAGGCATAAACAAAGGCCACACAGCCATGCAGATAATCGCATATCCGAATCCGCTGCTGCTTTGTACAAAGCTTCCCGCAGCAGCGATCATTGCAGTCCATATATATGTCATGAATCCGCCCGCTCTGATCACAAGCCTTTTCCATAGCGTTCTGCCATTTCTTCCAGGCCGGCCATTTCTACCAGAGGAGCCTTTCCGTAAGAACCAAATTCAACGATCAAGGTGCCTATTGCCTCTTTTACGCCCTTCTCAACCGCTGTCACAAGAGCTGCTACGTCTTCATTCGGAACCACCCCATACATAACCGTATCCATAATCGGTGTCAGGAATGCCCTGGGATCAAACTGCTCTCTTTTCTCTTCAAGCAGGCGGTATACCCCGCCAATGGAGCTGCTTTCTCTCTTATCCGGGTATTTTACAAAAAACTCCTTTAAATTTCTCGTAACTGCAAGGCGGATGTCCGTATCCACATTGATCTTTCCAATGCCGCACGGAATTGCTGCTTTTAACTCATCAATAGAAATTCCATAAGCATTCTGAATGTTTCCCCCAAGTGCATTGATCTCATCTACGATATACTTCGGCACTGTAGAAGAGCCATGGGATACCAGCACCCCGAAAATCCCTTCATGCATCAGGCATTCTTTAATGGCAATGGCAATTTCCTTTCTAAGCTTTACGTTTTTTCCTTTGGAAGCACCATGCATGGTTCCATAAGAAATCGCCAATGCATCACAGCCTGTTTTCCTGAAAAACTCTACTGCCTTTAAAGGATTTGTATAAGTAGATGTGCTGGAAAATACATGGTCCTCCACGCCCGCCAGAACTCCCAGCTCGCCTTCTACAGAAACGCCTCTCTCATGAGCATATTTTACCACTTCCCTGGTAAGCTCCACATTTTCTTCAAACGGAAGGCTGGATCCATCAATCATAACAGATGTATATCCCCCTTCAATCGCAGCTTTACATGAATCAAAATTCTTTCCATGATCAAGATGAAGAACAACCGGAATTGGAGAATTTTCCGCATATTTTCTTACTGCAGCCGCAATATTTTTTGCTCCCGCTTTCTTATCTTCCAGTGTGGCATTTAAGAAATCTGTTTTTCCTCCCATGAATCCATTTGCCAAATCCGCACCCTGAAGGATGGCTGCGGAACGGAACATTTCATGAACCTCAATTGCTGCTTTTGCCTGGGCTACCGCATTTACATTAAAAGCTCCCTGGGCAAAGTGATATTTATCTACAGTTTCCAGCAATGGTCTTAATGGTATTAATGGCATATCCTTCCTCCTTTAATAGTTATTCTTTAATATTTAATAGTTATCTTTCTATTCCTTATCTTTCTATTTGTCTTCCTTTCACAAATGTATCTATAACGGAATACTCTTTATTAAGGATTACAACATCCCCGTCTTTTCCTGTATCAAGGCTGCCGATGCGATCATCAGCCCCCAGCATTTTTGCAGGATTTACAGTTAAAAGGGGCAATACTTCTTCTAAAGATTTCCCTGTAAACGAAATGAGATTTTTAAGAGCCAGTCCTGTGGTAAGGGTGCTTCCCGCTCTGGAGTCCCCATATTTTAATTTGGCGTCTCCATCCTTTACAACCACCTCATTGACCCCCAGCATATATTCTCCGTCCGGGAGTCCGGCAGCCATAATGGAATCTGTTATGGCAACCACTTTATCCATTCCCTTCATTTTCAGAAGAAAACGCACTGTTCCTGGATGGAGATGCAGCCCATCACATATGGCCTCACAATAAGCATCTGACTCCAGTACTGCTCCCATAATGGCAGGATAATGCTGATGGAGGAGCTTCATTGCATTAAACACATGGGTTGCCGATACCGCTCCTTCTCTGATGCACTTCCATGACGTATCATAATCCGCTCCGGAATGGCCGATCGCTACCTTCATCCCCAGCTTTGTCATTTCCCCGATGGAGTCAGGCACACCCGGTACTTCCGGGGAAACGGTAATATACCGGATACATCCTTTGGCTTCTTTCTGGTATTCTTTCAGAAGCTCCATATCAGGGGAAATAAGCAAATGCTCCGGCATAGCCCCTTTGTATTCTTTAGCCAGAAAAGGTCCCTCCAGGTGGATCCCAAGAAGATCTGCACAGTTCTCATGTCCCTCTCTCTGTGCCTCCCTGTGTTTCACCGCTTCTTTAATCGCTGTGAGGGTTTGTTCCCTGGTATCTGTCAGTATGGAACACAGCCATGACGTTGTTCCCTGTGCTGCAAAAAATTTTCCAATTTTCTTTAATCCGTCCTGATCCGCAGCATTGACATCTACACCGGCTCCTCCGTGAGTATGTACATCTATAAAACCGGGTACTACATAATTTCCATCTGCATCATAAATTTCTTTTGTATGTATCCCCTCCGGACAAACAATCTTTCCATTTTCCAGAACAAGATCTTCCTGCGTAAAAGTTCCATTTCTATAAACTTTTCCATTGGTAATCCGTATACTCATACCCACCCTTCTTTCTGCGCACTGTTTTCTTTAATCATGCAGCGCTGCAACAAACTGTGTGATCTTTAGATTAATATCCGGGTGTGCAGTCAAAAGGGACACCGGGAAATCAGAAGATGCTTCTCCATATGCTGCCCTTCGCACAACTGCACGATGCCAGTTTCTAAAACATCCCAGGCGGATCTTTCTTGCATGGGCAATCTCATAAATGCCAATGGTAACGCAATAATTTGGCATATCCTCTAATGCACCGTTAAAATCTCCGATGGCATTTGCCGTTCTGGTTTCTTTTGTAATTTCAAGCACACGGGTCTTCTGAGACAAAAACGCTTCATTGGTCATAGAAGGATCAGCCTCATTAAATGCCACATGCCCGTTAATTCCAATACCTCCAAAACAAATGTCAACGCCTCCAAGCTTTTCAATCAGCTCCGGAACATATTCCGGACGTTCCGGATCCGGGAATACCCTCTGTTCTTCCGGCATTAAAAGATCTTTGCGAATCTTATCGTAAACAGAACGCTGCATAAATCCTCTGAAGCTTAAAGGATGGTCTTTGGCAATCCACTGCTTCTCATCATCCAGATACTCGTCCATGTTAATAAACCAGACATTTTTCAAGCTGATATTCTGCTCATTCACCATCTCAACAAAAAAAGGATACTGGCCTACTGGTCCTACCGGACAGATAAGCACTGTCTTTTTCCCCTTTTCATTGTGCTCCTTAATCTCTTTTGCCATCTCTTCTGCCATGGAACGAAATACCGCCTCATTATCCTCCATGACGATCACAGGAAGTTTCGGATGATTCCCTGTCAGCTCTTCCTTTGTATAGCTATAATAACTATGTCCCATGTGATTTTTCCTCCCTTTATTTTTGCTTTTTAGACCTTCTCATTAACTACTTTTATTATAATTTATTCCCCATTCTTATTCAACAAAATCAACGCAAATTTACCCCAAAAGTACGCAAACGTTGTCCTAATATAGCTTGTAATTTAAAGGAATTTCTTGTATAATTTTATATATAATTTCTGTAAAGTTTTTTAATGAATCCGGGGGGCTTTATGACGCTGAAAGAAATCGCCAAGGAAGCAAATGTGTCTATTTCCACTGTTTCCAGAGTTATTAATCAAAAAAATACAAAGGCCGCAAGTCCTGAGGTACAGGAGCGAATATGGAATATCGTACGCAAAAGCGGGTATACGCCAAATGCCACGGCACGCAACTTGAAAATGGGGAACAATACCCAATTCCAAACTGCTGTACCCAAATCCATTGCGTGTATTTACGCAAGAAGTAATTCCGCTGTTTCCGATCCTTTCTTTTCCCAGATTGCCAAATCTATTGAACAGGAAGCCTTCAAAAACAGCTATTTTATCCGCCATTCTTTTACAGCTATGGATATTGCCAACCCTGACATCGCACGTCAGCTTTCCCAGTTTCCTGTGGACGGCATTGTTATTTTAGGCCGTTACGAACAGCAGCTTCTGCATTTTTTTACCCAAAATTATAAAAACGTTATCTATGCAGGGCTGAATCCCATGGGAAATCAGTATGACCAGGTTGTATGCGACGGAAGCGATATCTCCTACACTGCAGTCTCTTACCTGGCAAACCTCGGGCACACCAAAATAGGCTATGTAGGAGAGCAAAACAACGAAGTACGTTTCAGCGGCTATAAGGAAGCCCTCGGGAAGCTTGGCCTTTCTTTTCTTCAGAAAAACACTGCCAACGTGCGTCTTTCTGCTGACGGAGGATATAAAGGAGCCAATACTTTGATACATAACAGAGCAGATATTTCTGCCATTTTCTGCGCCAATGATACTACAGCTATCGGTGTGATTCATGCCCTGAAAGAAAAAGGTTTTCGGATTCCTGAAGATATTTCCGTTATCAGTGTGGATGATATTGATACTGCCCAGTACCTTTCTCCCATGCTTACCACCATCCACATCCCCTTGGAGGATCTGGGGAAGATTGCCGCAAAAACTCTCATTGACCGCATTAACGGCGGCCACAGGCTTCCCATGCGTATTACACTGCCTTTCTATATTGCCAAAAGAGATAGCTGCTGCAAGCTGAACAGGAACCGAAAAACCTTTGAAGACCTAAAAAAATAGATTTTTCTATTTTAATACGATTGCCTGTGTAAGATGTCTTGGAGAATCTGCGTCCAGTCCTTTGCTCTGTGCAATATAATATCCAAGAAGCTGACCGATAAATCCGATCATAGCACTATACTGCATATCATTCCATCCTTCATCCATGGAATATGCATAATCTGCAATATGGTCAAATGTATCGCCCAATGCCCCGCCAACAACTGCAACTGCGGCCCCATAGCTCTTCATCTGCTCCATAAGAGCCTTATCTCCTTCTCTGCATGCCTGATTGCTCAGGCAAATGATCAGGGTGTTTTCATCCACAAGACTCATAGGGCCGTGGCGGTATTCCAGATCATAATATCCTTCAGAATTGCTAAGACCCATTTCTTTCATTTTATTCATACACTCATTTGCAACCCCATAGTAAATACCCTGGCCAAGGGTAACAAAAAGATTCAGATTTTCACGCTCTTCCATAATTGTCTTTGCCAGATTATCCATATCCTTCAGAACCCTTTCAGAAACTTTAGCATAATCTGCCATCTGGGAAATTTCCTCTTTTCTGCCTCCAACGTACATAGCCATGATCACAGCCATATATACCATGCTGGTAAAAGAGCGAGTCATAATTACACTGTCTTCTGCCGTATCCGGTGATAAAATATAGTAATCGTTATATTTTTCACTGTCTTTATCACAGGTAATGGCAAGAGTGGTCACCTGAGGATAAGAACGTACTTTGTCAATTGCCATCCTTACTTCTGTGGTATAGCTTTTTCTGGTAATGGGAAGAACCAGTACGTTTCTGTCTTTTACATATGACTTCGGAAAATAATACAGCTCTGAGCAGGGAACACCTTTTGCAGGAATCCCGGTATACGCTGAAAATGCTGCTGCGGAAGCCTGAGCAAGATATAAAGAAGTCCCACATCCTGTGAAGATCAGTTCGTCATAGCTTTTTCCGCTGAAAAATACCTGATCCAGCGTCCTGGTAATGTCCTCCAGGGAATCGTTTACTGCCTGAAAGGATGCTGGCTGCTGGTATATTTCGTTATAAGTTAATTCACTGTTTTTCTTCATGATTCATTTCCTCCTGATTTTATATGTTTGATTTATATGTGTTTAATCTTCACGCTTTTCCTTCTGAGCCTGCCAGGCGGATAATTTTCTTAATGTCTTCTGTAAGGGCATCGTTTGCCATCTGTGATAATTTCCAGGAATGTCCCTGATGATTGGTCTTTAATGCTTCCTGGTAATGCTCTACATATTTGTAGCGGATTTCCGTTCCAAAATTGATCTTTGCCACACCAAGCCGTATGGCCTCTTTGATAATCTCTTCTCTCATTCCTGTACATCCATGAAGTACAAGGGGAATATCTGTAAACCTTCTTACTTCATCAAGAACATCCAGCTTGATATCCGGTTCTCCTTTATAATATCCGTGGGCATTTCCGATTCCGATGGCCAGGGAATCCGGCTGGCACAGTCCCAAAAATCTGCGGACCTGCTCAGGATCTGCCACATTTTTATTTTCCTGCTGAACACCCTCGTCATCCAAGCGCAGAAGCTCTCCGATCTCTGCTTCTACAGGTACGCCGAAGCATCTGGCTGTATTGATCACCTCATTGGTCAGTCTTGCATTTTCTTCTATCGGTTTTGCAGAACCATCAATCATTAAAGATGTAAAGCCATTTTTCAGAGATTTCATACAAATATCAAAACTGTCTCCATGATCCAGATGAACGGCAATGGGTACGCTCACTTTGTTTGCACACCATTTACAAACTTCCACAAACCAGTCATCTCCGGAATATGCCCCCGTTGCCACGTAGTGTGCCAGGATTACCGGGGAATGCATCTCCTTTGCTGCCCTGCAGATTGCCCAGATAATATCATAATTTCCGCCCTGGGTATTCATCGCCGGAACCGCATAGTGCTCCTTTCGGGCTTTTTCTAACATTTCTTTGCTTGTGACCAGCATCTCAACACTTCCTTCTCTTGCTCCTGCAAGTTTTATTTTTGATTCTTCCTTGTGCTTTCCCGAAGGATTAATTTCGTACAAAATTTTATCTGACCATCATGATCTTCTTTCCTGATCAATGCCAGAAGCGCTTCCATTGCAGCCCTTCCAACTTCTTCTTTTTGAATTTCCACAGTAGTAAGGGACGGATTTACATAGCTGCTGATAAAGTCATTGTCAAAACCGGTCACTGACAAATCTTCCGGAACCCTTCGCCCTGCCCTTCCTGCTGCCAAAAGGGCAGCGGCAGCCAGGTCATCGTACCGTGCAGCCACAGCATCCACAGCAGGATCTGTTTCCAGTAATCTCTGAAGCTTGTTCATCATTCCCTCAATATCCTCACAGCCTGAAATATGCTGTTTTTTCGTAAACGTAAGCCCGGATTCCCTGATTCCGTCCATAAATCCCCTGAAATGCAGATCACCTTCATTCCTTTTCCCCAGCTTATCCAGATAAACCAATTTTCTGCACCCATTGTCAGCCAGATATCTGACACAGGCACGGCTTCCTTCATAAAGCCCTGTATCCACCAGAATACTTCCCGGAATCTCACAGGGTATTTCCCGGTTTCGAAATACTACCATGGGGATGCCTGATCTCACCAATAGCTGAAGCTGTGTGTCCGTTACACCGGATGCACTGACAAACAATCCGTCAAACTGTCTGCTTAAGATGTGGCTTACAAATTCATCCTCTTCCTGACTCTCACAAAGTGAAATCATATACCCCTGTCTGTAAGCATCTCTGCTCATCTGGCTGACCATTTTGGAAAAATAGCCGCTGCTTAATTCCTCTGCAATAAATAAAATCTGTAAGCTGCCTTTTCCATGAAGAGCCCTGGCAAGATGATTCGGCTGATATTGAAGCTTCTCCACTGCATCAAGTACACGCTGTCTTTTTTCCTTTTTTACATAGCGATTTTCATTTAATACATAGGAGACAATCGTTTCCGATACCCCTGCTTCTGCTGCCACATCTTTCCTTGTTGCTTTTCTTATTTTTTCCATTGTTTTGATCTCCAGAAAACTATATAAAATAGCTTTATATACACACGAGTGTATATTTTTTTAAAGATTACACAGACATTTCTGCCTGTGCAATCTTCCGTCCTATTTCTGAATTATTCCGCACAAATTTCTGAATTATTCTGCGCAAGCCTCTTCCATAATGTCAAAGAACACATAATTCTCCACCGGTGTTTCCTCACAGCTTCCGTTTTCAACAAATGATACCTGCTGAAGTTCATAGTAACCTTTTACATCATCCATATTATTTCTGATAAAGTCGCTTGTAGTCCAGTCAGCAACATTTACCTGATCAAGAAGAGTTTGCTTTTCAAGTTTGATTTTATCTGCGATCCATCCGCATACTTCATCGTCATGGCTGTGGTCTGCACGATAATCAAATCCTTTGTAAAGTGCTCTTGCAAATCTTACAAGGAGATCATGATTTTCTTCTGCATATGCAGGCATTGCGATCCAGCTTGCAAGAGAAACGGTCTGGTCAATAAAGGTTTTGTTATCTGTAAGCTGGATTCCATCGTCGCCCATTTCCTCAAGAATCTTAAGTGAGTTTGGTACCCATGTAGCGCAGGCATCAACGCTTCCAGAAAGCATAGCAGTTACGATGTTCGTTGCATCCATATCCATAGCTGTAATATCATCCATGGTTAACCCTGCTTTTGTCAAAGTTTTCACCAGGATATCCTCACTGGACGTACCGGATGAATAAGCAATTGTTTTGCCTTTTAATCCTTCAATCGTATCAGTTCCTTTTTCTTTGCTTCCGATCACTGCATCGCCGTTGGATACATGTGCAAGAGCAAAAATAGATGCCTGTCCATTGATGCAAAGCTTATGAGCGCCCTGTCCGATATATCCAACATCAATAGAACCGGATTCCATTGCCTGAATGATGGTAGGTCCATCTGCAAATTCTGTAAGCTCTATTTCCAGGTTTTCTTCGTCAAAAAAGCCAAGTTCGACTGCGGAAATCAATCCGCTTAAGCTTGCATAGTCAGGCATATAAGCCACGTTTATTGTTGCTTTTTCTGCAGAAGCCTCCTCTGCACTTACGGTCATTGCTCCGCCGCATACAACCATAGATGTTGCCATCACCAGTGACGCCAGTTTTTTCCATGTTTTTCTCATTTTTCTTTGTCCTTTCTTTTCATATAATTTGATTTATGGTTTCATTTATTTCTTTTATTTTCTTACTTCCAGATATTCCTGATATACCTGGCTCCAGATATGGTTCTTAAGCTCCATAAAACGCGGGCTCATCTTTGTTTCCTGATCACGGGGATATGGAATATCAATATCTACGATCTCTTTGATCCGTCCCGGTCTTGCGCTCATAATGATAACCCTCTGTGCAAGGATAATGGCTTCATCCACATCATGAGTAATGAAGAAGCAGGTCTTTCTTTCACTTTCCCAGGTCTTCAAAAGCTCTGTCTGAAGCTGAGTCCTTGTCTGGGCATCCAGCGCACCGAAAGGCTCATCCATTAATAATACTTCCGGCTTTACGGCATAAGCCCTTGCAATGGCCACCCTCTGCTTCATGCCTCCTGATAATTCCTTTGGATAATGATTTACAAAATCCTCAAGCTGTACCATTTTTATGTATTTCATGGCAATCTCTTTGGCTTCTGCATCGCTTTTTCCCTGGAGCTTCAAGCCAAACATAACATTCTTAAGAACAGTCAGCCAGGGGAATAATGCATACTGCTGGAAAACAACACCTCGTTCTGTTCCGGTTCCTTCAATCTTTCTGTCATCAATATATACAGCACCGCTGCTTGGCGTATCCAATCCGGCAATAATATTCAGCAAGGTGGATTTTCCACATCCGGATGGCCCTACCACACAGATAAATTCGTTTTCTTTAATATCCAGATTCACTCCGTTCAAAGCGGTCATCTCACCATTACGGGTACTATAAACCTTTTTCACATTGTCAATCTTAAGCTTTGTTACTCTCTCTTTTCCTGCCATCCTGTTAACCTTCCTTCCAAGAACTTAATGATTTTTTCCATAACCAGACCAATAATGCCAATGATAATAATGTACATCAGCATTCCTGCCGTTTCAAAACTGTTGGCCAGAGATCGGATCCTCATTCCAAGACCTGCAGTGGCTCCTGTCGTTTCTGCCGCGATCAATGTAGTCAGGGCAACAGAAATCCCAAGGCGTACTGCTGTTAAAATAAACGGCGTTGTTGCCGGAAAAATAACCTTTATGAAAATATCCCTGTCCTTTGCTCCCAGGACCTTTGCTGCTTTTACAAGAGTATTGTCAATATTTCTTACACCCTGATAAATCGTAACAGTCATGATCAGGAAGGTTGCGATCCAGATAACGATGATTTGAGGTTTTCTTCCTACACCTGCCGTAATAACAACCAACGGTACATATGCCAGAGGCGGGATATTACGGATGAATTGAATCCATGGCTCCAGAACTCCTCTTACAGGCAGATACCATGCCATCAAAAAAGCCACCGGCACTGCTGTAACAAATCCCAGTGCAAAACCTGCCAGGATTGAAATCATGGAACTGCAGAAGTCCTGCACCAGCGCCCCATTGTCCATCATTTTTTTTACTGCTTCAAAAATAGCCGGGATAAACGGGAAGCTTCGTGCTGTTTTCGGGTTGATTGATAATGCAAACCATAACAGAATCGCTGCTGCAAGAGAAATGAGTACCCAGGCCCATCCCGGAATGGTTTGTAATAGACTTTTTTTCTTTTTTTCCATCGTTACTCTCCTTTATTCATTTTTGTTACTTATCCAGGTAAGTACGGATTATCTCCAGATATTCGTCCGGGTAGTAGCCAATTTCACCGGAAAACCTTGTAAGTGCAATTAATCCCCCGTCAATCTCCGGGATAGATGCAAGCATTTTGGCATTATCCGTCTTTAACCCTCCTCCATAAACGACATCAAGTCCGCCGCTTATCTCTTTAATGTAGGCTGCAATCTTCTGGATATATGGTGCGTCCGGGGGAGTCTTTCCAGGACCGATAGCCCAGATTGGCTCGTAAGCAATAGTTACCTTGCTAAGATCCGCCCCTTCAAGTCCTATGCGGACCTGCTTTTCCAGAACTTCCTGCCAGTGATCCTGTTCCTGGGCATTTTCACCGATGCAGTAAAGGACATCAAGGCCTGCCTCAATCGCTGCTTTTACTTCCTGATTTAAGATACGGTTTACTGCATCTGTATCTTCTTTGCCTGCCTCCTGCATAATTCCCAGTTTATCTTTCCGCTCTTCGCAATGTCCGATCAGCACTGCTGTACATCCCGCTGCTTTCATAGCATTTGCTGTGCGTCCGCATGTAAAGGCACCAAAATTCCCGCCAACGGAAGTATCCTGCCGGAATACACCCTGACTTCCGATTTTTAAGGAGCTTCCCTCCCTGCGGCTTCTTATGGCATCAAGCAAATGAAGTTCCGGAAAAAACAAAGTAAACTCCACCAGGGAACAGTCATAAGCATCCAGTCCGTCCTGAACATTTTCTATGATGTATTGTCCCCACTGATCAATAGGCGCGATTCTGTTTACGCCTCCAAACTCCAGAGGAATGTCAAATCTTTTCAAATTCAGGTAGATATGTTTCATTTCCTTTCACCTCTTCTCTAAACATAATCTTTGAAATTCAGAAATTCCGGAAGTTCTTCTCCTATAAGAGGTCTGCACCAGTCCACAAATTCCTGTGTTACATCATTGCCTCTATGGTTGATAAAGCTGTCCGGCATTTTCCGTTCATACAGCATTACCTCTTTAATAGGTACCAGCTTCGTCTGCATCTGGTAAGCACTTCCCGGAATACGCTCAAAGCCAATCATAACCCCGCTGGCTCCTTTGGCAGCACTTCTTAATGCCTGTGCTCCTGCAAGTCTTGCTTCCTCCCTATCTACAGGGGACTGAAGCGCTGCGGAAGCTCTCCCGCATAAACCAGGTTTTTCACTTCTTGCTTTTATTCCCAGCTTCTTAACCACCAGGTTGGCAAGATGAGAACTTACGTCTCCATAATAAACAGCCCTGTCTGTTTTAAAGATGGGAGGAACAATGGATTCTCCATTCGCATCGTGAAGTCCCTCACTTACCAGAACAAGAACTCCGCCCTGTTCTTTTTGAAGTCTGGACACATCCTCAAGAAACTCATCTTCATTAAAATTTCTCTCCGGAAGGTAGATTAAATGGGGAGCATCTCCCTGCTTTCTTCTTGCCAGTGCAGAAGCAGCCGTAATCCATCCGGCGTTTCTTCCCATGGCCTCCATAATACAAACATGTATCGGAAGAGACTTTACATCCTCCCCCACTTCCTGCGCAGCGGCCGCAATAAATCTTGCTGCGCTTCCGTATCCAGGAGAATGGTCGGTCATTGCAATATCATTATCTATAGTTTTGGGGATACCCACCACCCGGATATCATAATCCTTACATGCATCATAAATATGACCGCATGCATCCATCGTCCCATTTCCGCCATTTAGCAAAACATATTTAATATCATATTTGCGGAAAATATCCACCATTCTTTCATAATCATCTTCATATAGAGGATATCTGGAAGAACCAATTGCTGAAGCTGGCGTATGCAAAAGAAGTTTTAATTTTTCCTCCCCAAAAGAGGTCAAATCCAAAAAATTTTCAGAAAAAATTGCGCCCGTTCCTCCAATGGCACCATATACTTTTCCAACTTCCGGATTTCTTTTTGCTTCTTCAATTACCCCGTAAAGGGATGCATTGATTACCGCTGTAGGTCCACCTCCATGTACCACCAATACATTCTGTGACATGTTCTGATTTTCCTTTCCATCCTGACTTTGTGCACTTTTCACTAACGTCTGTACTTACTCTCTCTTGTTTTGTTTAATTTCACTTTGTATATTCATCTTAACATATTTTCCTCAAAAGAAAAGCCAATTTAACCCAAACGTTGTCTGTATGTTTTATATAATTTGCACACCTGTTTTTTGTCTATTTTCCATATATTCCTTTTTTCATGTCCATAGCAGCCTCCAAAATCTTCAATAAAAAAACAAAGAAGCTAAAAGTTATTCCCGCTTTTAACCTCTTTGTTTTTATATTTTCTTCAATTTTACTAATTATTTGCTGTTTTTGCCTAAAAATCCACTCTGTCTTAACGCAAACGTTTACTTTACCACAAACGGTAAATATTATAGACGCAAATAAACATAATGATTATCATCAATCCTATAAATAGCTTATTTACGGTTTCTCCGTCGATCTTTTTGTTAATCCTGCGTCCCATCATTCCTCCCAGAATACCGCCTCCTACCATCAGGATCAAAAGACCTGCGGTAAATTCCGGAACTGTTCCTGTTATGATCGTATTCAGCAGACTTGTAATCTGCGAAAACAAAATAATATACAGTGAATTCTGGGCAGCGGTTTTCGTGTCCATAGAAAAGAAAAAGAAAAGTACCACAAGATTAATCGGCCCGCCTCCTATTCCAAGAAAAGAAGAACAGATTCCCAGTATCACACCGATCATTCCGCAGGCAATTACGTTTTCCACATGGTGTGTTTTTATTTTGTCCTTTTTCAGCGTATAAGCCATGGTTCCAAAGGTAATCAACAGTAAACACACAGCTTGTATAGCCCCCACTTTATCCTTGTTGCCGGAAAGATCTGAAAGGAACTGAAACATCATCTTTCCTGCCACTCCGCCAAGAGCCGCCCCCAATGCAAGAGGCGTCCCGGTTTTCACATCTACCAGGGAATCCCCGCTTCTTTTGGCCTTGATCACGGAATAAAACGACATGGAAAGCACTGTACATCCTGATAAGAAGCTGACGGAAGCGACGCTTAAAACCCCAAATGCATCCAGCAAAGGTTTGATCAGCACTCCGCCTCCTATTCCACAGATCGCTCCTGCAACAGAAGCACAAAAGCTCACTCCAAGAAATATTACATATAAATAAATCCCCATATTTATTCCCCCCGTTGTTACTGCTGTTTTTCCGTTTTATGTTTCCGTTTTATGTTTCCTTTTCATAGTTTTATGATTTTATTATATCAACGTACTTTTGGAAAAGCACTTAATATCTGAGCAAACGTTTGACTTTTATTTTGTACATTTTCTGAGTTTTATCTATATTCCCGGTTAAAAATAAGTTATACTTAAGATATGTTTTCTCAGGCATTACTGCTGAAATATTTTATGATGTTAATATGTCTTAAAAAGGAGGTTGCTTATAATGCTTAAAGAAATCGCAATCGAAGCCGGCGTATCTATTTCAACAGTATCACGCGTTATAAATCAAAGCACTAAAAACCCTGCCAGCAAAGAGGTTCAGGATCGTATCTGGGAAATCGCCAAACGCAAAAACTATATTCCCAAACACGCAGTAAAAAATCCCAGGGAATCGCAGGAATCTTTTTCCCCAGAACCTTTGCGTTCCATTGCTTGTCTTTTTGCCCGTGTACCTGATGGAGAATCTGACTTTTTCTTCTCTACCCTTGCCAGAAGCATTGAAAAAGAGGCTTTCCGCCACAATTATATTTTGAAATATACTTTTTCTGCTTATGATATTGATGACCCCCTTACTTTGCAGCTAATTGCAGCCAATGAAATTGACGGGATCTCTGTTCTTGGACGCTGCGATAAACAGCTTCTGAAATTTTTAAAAAAACATTTTCAGTATGTAGTCTATACAGGTTTGAATAATCTGGACGCCAAATATGACCAGATCATATGTGATGGTGAAAATATCAGTTATGATGTTGTAACCTTTCTTTTAAACCAGGGACACAAAAAAATTGCCTATGTAGGCGAAACCATGAATGAAAACCGCTATACAGGCTACTGCAGAGCATTATCCGATGCAGGAATCCCTGTTGATCAAAAAAATATTGCAGATATCATTCAGTCCACAGAGGAAGGATATAAAGGCGTCTGCCGTCTTCTGGACAGCGGATGCGATGCCACCGCATTCTTCTGCGCAGATGATATTACCGCTATCGGCGCCATGAGAGCAATCACAGAGCACGGTCTTCGTATTCCGGAAGATGTATCGCTTACAGGTATTGATGATATTGACACTGCACAATACTTAACCCCCATGCTGACCACTGTACACATTCCTTTAGAAGAAATGGGGCGGATGGCAGCTAAAATACTCATTGACCGTATTGAAGGCGGCCATGAGAAACATATTAAAATCCTATTCCCTTATGAGATCATGGAACGGCAGAGTACGTCTGCTCCTCCGGTCAAATAAGAGTTTCCTATAAATGTATCCCCCTGCAGACCTTCTGCCGGGGGATATATTTCGTCCAATGTTTCCCTTAGCTCTTCTTTAGCTCCAAATGTAGGTTCTTGCCATTTATCAAAACCTCCGTCTCCGAAAGATTTTATATCTCTCCATGCTAACATTTTACAGACTTACGCATCCCTATTAGAAAGAATCAAACCAATCATCAGAAGATGGTTTCTCGTTTATAGTTTTATCAAGCCATTGCGTGAACTTCCGCATTTCCTTGTATTCCTTTTTCAGCGGGAAGGCATCATCCTCCATGAATGCAATGAGTGTGCTGAAACGGTCTCTGCGTTCAAGAAGATCACTAATTTGGATTTCCCAGGATACACCTTCAATTTCCGGCTCTCCGTGCATTTCGATATAATCTTCCGCTACATGGTTATATTCTGCCATTTCTGTTATGCAACGGCGCTTTCCGCCCGTATATTGTCTTTCCTTTTCAATAGATACCCATTCTTTCCGCCCGCAGTAATCAATGGAATCCGGCCATTGCATATCATAGAGTTCGCCGTTGTGCCGGTGCAGCGATTCATTGACAATAAAATTATAAAGATAGGATTCCGGGTCATTTTCATAGTAATCGCCGGTTTCACCTTTTTGGGCAAATATTGTGGGGTACATTTCTTCCAGAAAAGTCCAGTAGCCGTTTCCGGTATCACATTTCTCCCACAGCAGCTTCAAGAACGGTACAAAAATATAGCGGTCAATACGATTCGGTATCATATCGTACATCATGCCAAAGGTACGGTCACCAAACTGGCGGTGACGCTGATTCTCAAAAAATACGCCGATGCGTTCCAGTTGGTCATCCATCTGATCGGAAAAGAATATGGCACTGAAATATTCTTGGAAAGACCGGTGAATGAAGTAGTATTTTTCGCCTTCCTTATACATGATGCAGAGGTTGTCCGTGAGATCTAAAAGGAAATCCCGCGGCGCGGCATCAATCTTGCGGCGCTGATGGCGGATTACCTTTTCCATATATCCGCAGAAGATACGTTCGTCAAATTCCAGAACCTCAGCTCTGTAGGTTCTCGCACAAAACTCAGCAAAGTATACTTCAAAATCCTCTGGAGACAGCCCCGTGTGCATTGGGCGGACATAGGCACCCTTGGATGCATCGTGTAGACGTGCCATGGTTTCGTATGCCTTTGCATAGAACACATGACGTTTTGCCGGAACCTCACCGTATGAGGTATAGGTCATGAGCATAATGGTCAGCAGCAGGGGATTGCTTGCAAACTGTTTATGGGAATTATATAGCTTCTTATCAAGGTCATCGCGGAACTTCGCCTTGGCTTCCTGGTCGTGATATTCCAGCTTATCAATCAGTTCCAATGCCTTTTCTTTACTGAAGGGTTCAATTTCAACCACCAAAAAATGCCCTAATTGAACAAAATTGCTTGTAGGTCTTGAGGATAGAACAATACGGTTCCGTTGATAAGCCTTCTTAAAGTTAACAAGGCAGTTATCAAAATGGTGTCTGGCATTGCCGGGAATCTCATCCAATCCGTCCAGAAGAATAACGCACTTACCGGCTTTCAATAGCGGTTCAACATCCTCAAACTCAATATCGTGATGGAATTCGTGCACAGCCTTATAAATGAAGCCTTCAAGATTCGGCTCTGTACTTGTAAAGATCTTCAGCGGTACGAGGATCGGCAGATTTTTCTTCTTATCAAAATGTTCTGCAAAGAACAGCAGCAGGTGGCGCATCATCATTGACTTGCCAATGCCGCCTGTGCCTCGGATGATGATATCACTTACGCCATCATCTACAAGCACTTCCATGGGTCTTGTATTGACTTTTGCAGCCTCGATAGTGTTAAGACTCTTGCAAGTTACCTCATTCGGCACATAAAAATCTCGGAATTTACGAGGGGCTTCGGAATAAAGCAGGGTCTTTACCTTGGAGTAGAACTCCGTTGCTTTTTCCAAATATGTATCAAACGGTGTGCCATCATATGAAGGGATGGATTCGTGCTCCTTCCCATCAAGGTAAAATACCTGGCTGCCGTTTATGAAGACTTGTCCGTTCTGAATGTTACGCACATCGGCAGCTACGCCCGGAGCAATAAAGGCAAACGGAATATTCTTGGTGGCTGCCTCAAGTTCGGGGTCATGGTAATTTTCCCACTCCCATTCCGGCGGCTGCACGGCGGTCTTGATTTCAGAAACGGTCTTTTTGCCAATATTGGATGCAAATTTACGCTGGACTCTGGTTTCGGATTTATTTTCCAATAGAAGGTCAATGGTGTCAGCACCAACGGTGTTATCCCGTACTTGGGTAACAATATAGTGCCATACGCCAAAAACGAAGGAAGTGATGCAGATACATTCGATGCTTCTCAAATCCGCCTTTTTAACAGTGTGACCATAGGGGCGCACATGAAACAGTGCGTCATCAGGAATGGTACTGTCTGCGTCAATCAGATCAATGAGCGCAGCAACGAGCCAGGGGCCTTTGACCTCAAAGTCGATGGCTCGTTCAAGCCTACAGGCGAACAGCCCCAGGCATTCATAGTATTTTGTTTTTATGTCATTATCAAACTGCCGGATAAGCAATTCGTTGGACAGCCCTACTGAGGGGCTATCGGAACTCCGGCACAGTTTATAGTCGGAAGTAAATGTATTGAACGAGCGGCCGGAAGGCATCTGGAATTTGGGATTTACCGTAAGAACCAAATTGCTGAATACTTCTGGGTTGCTTTTTCCGTCAGAGGAGCGTCCTTCTCCCATGCGGGAGTTGCGGCGCTGACCTTTTGCTTCAAACAACAGCACAAGGAAGGTGCCGCCGCAAAGACGCATATTTTCAAATTCGGCCATTGCTTTTCTCCTTTTTTCGTAAAAATTGACACTGCTGACGCTATTGAGCGTCAGTGACTATTGAGCCTGACACTGTTGTCCTTATGATTATTCTCAGGGAGTAAAACCTCTGGGGCTTTTGCATTTGTGGCGCATGTAGCTGCAGGGCAAAATACATACATTCATATCATAACACATTTTTCATCAAAATTTGAGAAGTAAAACCAATGTTTCTAAAGATTATATAGCGAAATCGAAAATTTTCCTTTCCGATCCCGTCCAGTTGTCTGGTTTGGTACAACCTGGAGGGCTTCCGCAGGTTCGATTGAAAGGGACTCTTCGCTTATAGGTAATCAGCCAACCTTGATGGCTGTGAAAAATACATATCTATTGTCTGAGTGCGCAATTAGACATGGGATACACATACTGCTTCATGGCTCCAACCGGGGGCTTTGTGGGGCGGCACATGGTGTAGCCTTATCTTGTTGCGCCCTTTTTCGGACAAGGTGACCATGTGCAGCTGTGTAGACTTGTCTTTCCGCTCGGACGGAAAGGACGATCTATGAAAATCAAAATCAGCTATGATAACGAAAAGCAGACCTTGGAGGTCGGCCGTGATGAAATGTGGGGATTCCTCTCGCTTGGCAATTCCGATGGAATGACCACCACCGAAATGGAAAGACGCATACAGGATAGATTCGATGAGCTGTTCAACCACCCGGAGTATAACAACTGGCATCGCCACAGCCGACACACCACCGGCACGGCAGCGCCAAAGCGTCTGGACGGCAAAGGCTATGTGCAGGTGTCTGATGAGGCGTCAAACGAGCCACAGGACAATACAATCGACCTATTCCCGGACTTTACCGATGAGGAAAACCGCGAGACACAATATGAATATGAAGCCCTGTGCGCCTTGCTCCGTAAGCATCTGAAGTCCGACCAGGCTGACCTTCTGATTGAGGTACATATAAATAAGGTACCAAAACAGGAGTATGCCACCCGCCTGGGCATTACTCCCAGCGCCGTTTCCCACCGTCTTGAGACGGCAGAGAAAAATTTCAAAAAAATATTTCCCACATCCTCAAGTTTCCGCCTCTCCCGTGGCCTTTAAGCAGAGGGTAGCCCAAAGCCCCCTCGGAAAGGAGCCGCGACAATGAAGCATAATTTCAAAATCAATGTTTCAAAGGAATCTAAGGCAGCCGGCGTACTTGCCTGCCTGCTGTGCCATCGGAATTCAAGGAAGGAGGATGTGAAAATGAGTCTTATTAAGCTGATGCTCAATGTAATCGATGATGTGTGTAATGTGGCGGAAAGCCTGCAGAACCTTGCCGGCAGCCTCAGGGCCCTGATGAAAGCCATGGGGCTGGGCAAGCCGCCCAAGCCGCCTGCCGCCAAACCCAACTATCGGGATTTTAGGTCAGCTATCGCCAACAATGTTTTTTCGGTGCTTCCTTTTGAATGGCTGGCTTGGCATCGTGTTTGGATGGATGTATGGAAAATATGGCATTCAATATGCAATGTTCGGACACATGGGATTGGTATTGCTTTACTTATAGCAGCAGTAGCTATATGCGGAATTGCTGTATGGATGAATAAGAAAGGAATCAAAACATATGATTTAACATAATCCACAGTCACACCTCTGATTTGTGGATAAATCCACTTTATCTGTTATCAAATTTGCGAAAATTCTATATTTTGTTATCACAAACGGTTGTCAGGAGATTGTATTACTCAATAATTGTAGCAACACTACGCAAGACTGTTTTATTTCCTATTTTTCTACTGTTTTGCATTGATTTTATGTATTTTTTAGCAAGAATTTAACTCATTTGAAATGTTTGCACTTTTTTCTAGTACCATTTCGGTACCGCTCACTCTATCCGGAAACATCCTCTGCAGCCAGTGTTCAGTTTCTTCTATGGCAGTGTACTCCGTGGAGCTTGTCCAGGTGCGGTTAAAGTGTTCTACGCCATTTCCTCTCAGTGCCTTGCTGTAACTATCACCGTACATAAGAGACTGCAGCACTCTGGCTCTGCGTGGCTCCCTCATGGCTCTCAGTGCCTTGTGTTGGATATCACTGGCCTGGTTCACGGTACAGCCGATTCTATCCCCGGCTTCCTTCAATGATTTCCCTTCCTGGTACCGCATCCGGATCACTGTCGGCTGCTGCCCCGGCAGATCATCCACCATGCCCCATAATGTGTCCTGGAGCTGTTCCTGCTGCAGCTTCTCTACAATATCCTCTTCCGGGCTTTCTGCACCGGGAAGCAGGTCATACATGGTGCCTTCCTCTCCTTCACCTACAGGAACGTCCAGAGAGCCTATATTTGACATCTGGGCGGATTTTCTGATGCTTGCCAGCTTTTCCTCATCCATGTCAAGATAACACGATATTTCGCCATCCGTAGGCTTCCTGCCGTAATATAATTCAAACGTTCTGCAGAACTTTTCATATTCCCGGATACGGTTACGACAATGCACAGAAATCCGGACAACGCTCCCACACTCTTCTATATACCGCTGCATACTCTGCCGGATCCAGAAACCTGCATAGGTCAAAAACAGAACACCCTCATCCGGATTATAACCATCTACAGCATTGCAAAGACCAATATAGCCCTGCTGCCTTAAGTCCTCCATATCCTCATAGCCACGGAAGCGCTTTGCAATCGTCTCTATGAATCCCTGGTTCTGCTGCCAGAGCTGCAGCATATTCTCAGCTACATCTATCCAGGCCTTGATCCGGATCACTAACTGTTCATTGGTCATGGTATTAGCTCCCTACAGTTATTTACCTACCCGGCCAGGTTCATCCCCAGCCAAATAGATCTATTGCTTTAAAATGTTTCTTATGCGAAGGCGTCTCTACCGTGGGCTGTTTATCCCCGGTATCCATTTCCTTGGAAATCTCAACGCCCTCTAGCCGGAGAACTTCTTCTTTTTCTTTCCTGGTCAGGCCATTCCACCAGGGTTCTTTTGAATAATCCTTCATTAATGCACTATCCTTTCCTCCATAGCTTTGGAAGCGTACGATATTCGTTGGTTTTGGAAACGCAACGTTTTTACAGTTTTATCTTAGGGTTTACAAGGTTTTTTATACGCAACGTTCGCTAATTATTCCGAACGTTCAGAATAGCTGAATCCTTGAATTTACCGGATATTACATGTATTCGTGTTGTTTCGGAAATACTAACAAACACTAACATCCTTTTCCCAAAACGTTCGCTTATGTAATATCCTGATATTGTATTTGTCGTTTTGGAAATATCCGGAACGTTGCAAAATGCCCCAAACAATCCGCCTGGGAAAGTTCAGGGCACCCATTATTATTTTCCTTCCGGAGTTGTTGGCTGTGTAGCTGCCGGCTGCACCTGATAATAGATTGCCATTTTCTTATTCTCCAGGACAAACGCATCATAGCAGATACGACCTTCCACCAAGGAACCGCTGATTCCCGGCGGATCCACATGGATCTTATAATCTTCAAGCTTCGTAGGGGCTACCGTTGCACACGGATGTACCAACATAAAGCCGAAGTTCTTCGGCAGGCGGTTTGCCGGGATCTTCATCACCATAGCGCCATCCAGGTTTGCAATCACGCCACGGATCCGCATGTCGTTGCCGATGTCAGTCTCCATAGTGATATCTTTGCATTTTTTCATGAGGACGTATGTATCCGGTGTAACTACCAGGATACGGCCGGACTCCGGTACCTCCGCATTATCCAGGGTGTTCCCGGCTTTCAGTATTTCCCCGTAGATATTTTCAGAAGTCAGCGCAATGGCAGCAGGCTTCGTTCCTGCCCCGGCAGTCATAACGCTATAAACATAAGTATCCACCTCAGGAATAACAACTTCGCGGTTCTGCCTAGCCAGTGCGGAAGCTGCACCCAACTGCTGTACCGTTTCATCCGTATCCAGCTTGTCGATCGCAAAGGTGAAAGAACGATCCTTCTTGAGAGTAAACTCTTCCGTTGTGGCATCCAGGCCAGCAATAGAGCCATAACGGGAAGGATTGTCACCCGTTCCACTCCGATCATAGTCATTCATTTCGGAAGTGGTGATTTTATACACCTTTACGGTGTGTGCCCCTGTCCAGTCAAAATCCTGGTTTGTCAGGAGCGACTTTTTACTTTCTGTTGAAAACTGTTCATCCACATAAGGGACGAATTTGGTCACTAAATTAATTGCCATATGATCTCCTGTTCTACATGCTATCTAAGCCCAAAAGCTCCCCGGAGGTCACCTGTGGGGTCATTCACCGCTTTTTTGGGCGGCTTTCCTCCCCAGAGACGGCGCTCTACTGCTGCCTGAACGTTGATGGTAAAAGTCTTTCTTACAAGCTCTATGGACTTTTCGCATGATTCTTTGTCGGTATAATTCAATAAATCCAGCAGTTCAGCCGGAAGGTTCTCTTTCATAAATGTCTCTGTAGCTTCTATCCGCAGTTCCTTTTCTGCTACCGCCCTTTCCCGTTCTACAAGTTCTGCTTCCCTTGGATCGTCTCCATTCAGAATACTGGAGAATTTCTTTCTTTCACGGTTCAGGCGTTTCTCTACAATTTTATCCACCTCTTCCTGGGTGAATGTCTTCTCGTTTTCTGCCCCTGTGGGTTCTGTCTGTGCTGCAGTTTCCTGCTGCCCCGTGGTATCCACGTTCATTTCTTTATTTCCCGGATTCCCTCCGGTGGGCTCTTCTGTCTCTAACATACTTCTTAACCTCCTGTTTATAGTTTCAGTAACTTTAGAAAGGAGCCCGGGAGTGAACATCCAGCAAAAGCTCCCGGGCTTGAATCATAATGAACACTTAAGCAAACAAAAAAGGCGTAGGAAACAATCAGGGTTCCAAGGTAACCCTCATTATTTCCCACGCCGATATCTCAGGCTTCCGTCACTGGGAGAAGACAGTGCCGGGGTACTTAAATATTCTGTTTGCTTAAGACATAGTATAACAGATTTTCCACATGTACGCAACCATAACATTTAATAACATTCTCCATACACACATAGGTTTCAGGTTACTACACGCGCGAATATCGGGTTTTCTTGGGTAGTATACACGCGCGAACGTCAGGTTTTGTAAAGTTGACATAATATTCTATGCCTTTTTCAGATCAATTTCTATGTACGCCCTCTTGTAGGCTCCCTGCTGCCCCTGCTTAATCTTTACTGACTTAATGGCCGGGTGCAGCAGCTTCAGGATGTTTTCCAGCTCCTGGGGCGTCTGGTAGGATATTCTGATCAGAACGCTCATGCTTACCTCCTATCCGTAAATAAATCCTACAAGCAGATAATAAGCCCTGGTAAGCGTAAGTGTATCTGTTTCGGATAATAATCTATCAATTCTTTCTTTCATTTCTTCACGCTGTTCATCTGTTGTTTTAATTTTGATTTCAGTCACGGATTCCTTACGGGCATTCTCAATCATTTTGCGCCACCTTCTTTTTGCGGTTTAAAAAACAATTTGCAAACACACTCACGGAATGCAACTTTCTGGAATCTTTATGATAGATTATCTCGTTAAATAACGTAATCACTTCCCATTCATTATCTGTTAAAGTTTCCCATTCTTTTTCATCATACCCCCTCCTGAGAATATCAGAAAGAATATATATATTTTTCAATACCATGCTATTTTTCATAGCATTAATATTTTCAATAATAGCCTGTCGCAGTTCTCTTTTGTATTTAGGCTGTCTATTCATAAAAAATCCTTCCCTTTCTGCCGGAAAGTGTGCTATGCTGTAATTGCTCCTTCAAAATCCCTGCCCGGGTTTGAAATAGAGCGTGCATGGCTCCGGCTATGCTGGCCCTTGTGTAAGGTGGTGCTTATGCAGGGGCATTTTTAATTGTTTCCATGATCTTTTCTTTCTGCTGCGTGCGGATCCGGCTCCTGATCCCCTCTTCCGGAAGTAATAGCCGGTAGGTAGTGGCTTCTATACGGTCAACAATGCGCTCATCCATTTTTAGGAAGCCTGCTGCCACGTTGCTGGTATAGATCGTCACCAGACGATTGTTATACCTGGCATTTATCAGCCTGTAAAATACTGTGTCTATCCATTCCCTGGACATCTGTACGCCGATATCATCAATTACTAATACGGTTGCCTGATACAGGCTTGTAAGCTCTTCCGGCTCTGTGCCCTTGTAGGCTTGTTTAGTCAGTTCCAGGAGATCAAGGGAATTGATAAACTTAATTGTAATGGCATAACGCTTTGCCAGTTCATTTAATATGCAGCAGGACAGCATGGTTTTTCCGCTTCCCTTCACAGAAGACTCTATGTACAATCCCATTCCCTCCTTTCGGAATTGCTCAAACTTTATGATGAACCTATTTACCGTCCCTTTTGCATCAGTAACGTCTTCATGATACAGATCCCAATTAAAATCCTTCCCGGTAAGGCCGATAAACTCAAACGGCATCATAGCCCGAACCTTCCGGAATTCTGCCTGCACCTTCGGTATCACTTTTCCAGGAAGAAAGAACATCCTTCCTTCGGTATCCTCCAGGAGATAACCGTTCTCTTCGTGCAGCAGGCGGATATTATCCAGTTCCGCATTGGAAAGGTTCTGCCAGTACCCTCCCCGTAAAACACTCCGGATATAGGCTCTACGGCCAATCACCTGTTCCGGTGTCATGTCTATAGTGTAATGTGCCATAGGGCAGGATCCTTTTACACAGGATTCCGACAGTTTACTTTCGTCCACCTGCATCACCCCCAGATATCTTCACTACCGGGAATCGGCTGGTCAAGCCCGTACTTTTTGCATTCGGCTTTATATCTCTCCCTGCTAAGTCGCGCCTGTTCTTCTGCAGCTATATTACTGCTTCCTGACTGCTGCCGATTCTTATAATTACCGTCAAGGACTTTCGCCATATTACTGTCTGCAATCAGCCAGTCAAAGGTTGCAGACCAATTCCGATCATTCTGCCCTTTTAAAAAACTGCTCTCCTCTGCCATCTGGAAAAGCTTTCGGAAATCCTCTGCAGTGTAAACTTTCATTCTGGCTTTGATCGCCTTTTTTCTTTTGTCAGATAGTTTGGTCACTTTTGGAAATGACACACAAGTGTCATTATACATATCAGCTATAAGCTGATAATTAATATTATCTTTATTGTTATTGCTATTGGTATTGCTATTGTTATTGTTATTGGTATCTTTCGTAATCGGTGGTATACGGTCGTATTCAGTCGTATTATTTTTATTCCATCGTTTAACAATATTTTCACGGTTCTTTTCGCACCGCTGATAGTATTGCTTTTTATCACTGTCAATAGCCATACTCAAGATATCAAATGCCATAGCAAGTGCCGGACTGCTTTCAAAATCTGGTTTGATATTTTCCCGTCCATAAGGAAAAAGCGATTTAAAAAGTTTCCCAGCTTCATCATCCGGTAAGCGGTACACTATAATCTCATTATCATAATAGATCAAAAAACCTTTAGGCTGCTTCTCTTTGCTGCTCATATTATTCCTCTCTACCGAAACGGCATTTCATTTTCGTTAAAATCAAGCTCGTACTGTTCATCCGGTGCGGGCGGTGGAATCGTCTCCATTTTCCGGAAAGCGCTCATTGCCCTCTGATATTGCTCCGGAGTCAATTCTTTAATGTTCCGAACCTTATACCGGACACATACTTTTGACAGATCTGTTCCTGTCCGTTCGGCTTCCCTGCAAAGCTTGTCCAGATCTTCCTTAGTCACCTGCTGCCTGGCCTGGCTTCTTTGCTGCCAGGACGTTCCTTTTTGCGCCGGCGCAACTGGCTTCTGTTCTTGGGTATCAGGATCCTTGGAATCGTCAATACAGAACAGACCATTTAAAGCATATTTCCTGGCATAACTGCTGCAGGAACCAGTAATCTGCGCCGCGTCCATCTTTGGCTTTTCCTCATTTTCCCTGGCAAAGGCTGTATTTATGACGCATTCCGGGCTTTCCGTGTCCTGAAAAATAGCGGTTGCCTTTATGTAGAACCTGCTGCCGATCTGGACAATTTCATCCCCTGTCAGCAATATGGCCTTGACTTCGGCCAGAAGTGGCTTAACTGCTTCCTGGATGTCTTCACAGCTCCGGTAATGGAAATCACCGAATTTGTTATACTGGCTCTTTGGGGCTTTTAGATTTTGCTGGACATGCAGCAGCTTCTCATGAACATTCATCCGGCTTCACCAACCTTTGCGCCATACAGGCATTTCTCTTCAAAGAACGTCCGGTTCACCTTCCCGGAAATGGTTATGTATCCCTGATTCTTTAACTGGGCGTTCAGTTCCCGGATCACACCGTACGCCTTACCTTCTGATACGCCCATGATCTCAGCTACTTCTTTCGCTGTTACAAACTGCCTTGTCATTCCTCTTCACTCCCTTCTACGAGTTCCAGGACACGCCAGCAGCCTTTCAGGCCGGGAATATGAATGTACAGACCACCAACTTTAAACTGACGGTTCTTTGTGATTGTCCGGCTCCGCTTTGCCTGCTGCCCGGTGTAAGGATCCTCTTTGATTACTCTGTACGTGTACATGGAATCTACCTCCTTTTTCATTCCCTGTAGAAATACATTACTGTGCATTTCAAATTGTGAATTTCTTTACAAAATCCTCTAGCCTATAATTTCTACACCCGGACAAATTAAATCAATATTTTACGGTTTAAAGCCCTGTGTACAGGCTGTAGAAATTATTTTGAGTTGAGCCTTGAAGTAACATTAGCTTTCCGCTCTTCTGTCAACTTCCTTGGTGGATTTATTTTTATCCATACAACAGGAATATGCGCACAAATGCTGCCGTCTTTATTACAAGCTATGATTTTACATTCCTCCGGAAATCTTTTTGCCAACTCTTTCACTCTGGAAATATAACGTCCTTGCGAGAGAGAAAGCGTAGCGGTTTCTCCACCCTTTACAAATTCAATTTCATTTTCGCAATATCCGGTTACATCTGGTCGCTTAATATCTTTCACATCAACGCCTGCTGCCTCTGCAAGACGTTCAAGCGTAGGAATTTCGGCGAAACCGCCATTTTCATAATCCAGTTAAAGGAACTTTCAAGCAAACCTGTTTTGGTGCAAATATCGCCTGTACTCAGGTTCTTTTCCTGCATGATCTCTGCATACTTCTTTGTGTTTAATCTCATGTATTCTCCTTTCTTTTGCGCCGGCGCAAATTTCTATAAGATAACATCATAGAACATGACTTTTCCAAGAATTGGAACCGTATAAGAAAATACGGATTGATGTAATGATCCTTCAAACCATTTCACACCCTGCCCGGTATGATTTATTCAATAATTTCTGTTACGTCTACGCCGAGAGCCTTGGCAATTTTCCCGATAGTTTCGGGTCTTGCATCCTCACCGCTTACAATCCTGCAAAGTGTTCCTTTTGGGATTCCTGCAGCAACAAGATCTTTTGTTCCCATGCAAGCACGTGCTTTTGCGAGTTCCAACTTCTCTTTATTTAGTTTCATTTTTTTCCTCCTTTAGTGCATTTTTGTTTACAAGCACTATTTTAGTGCATGTAATCCTATATGTCAAGCACCAAATAGCGCTTTAATGAATTTTTTAGCAAAAACAAGTTTGACATTGCACTAAAATATGCTATTATGATTACAAGGAGGGTTATACGACATGGGTTTTGGAATACGATTAAAAGAATTACTAAAACAAAAGGGAATGACTATTAAGGAACTTTCAGAAAAATCAGAAATATCCATTAATACATTATATTCTATAACCAAACGTGATACTAGAATACCTGATCACAATATTGTTAAAAAAATAGCAGAAATTTTGCAAATATCAGAAGACGAATTATTAACTTATGACGTTCTTACAGAAAGCATTAAAGATGAATTTGAAGAAATGAAGAAAGACGAAGAAAGGCACCGTCAACGGCTTTTTAACATCTGCAAATATTTAAATTCAATTGCATTATTGCAATTAACTCAAACAGCTCTTGATATGATAAAAGATGACATAAACCACTCTCTTATCAATGAAATAAAGATAATTGATAATAAATAAGCCACTAAAATTTGCACACCATGACAATATAATATACTTACCCAGGGAGCTGGGGGACGTGCTCTCACCATATCCGAGACCTTACGGAAGGTGGTGATTATTATGAGTACATATGAGGAATTAAGCCTGATCGTAAGCGTTGCCTTACTGATTGTTGCCATTCTGAATCTGAAAAATAAGAAATAGCCGTCCTGATCTCTGGTAAAGTACGGACGACTATTTCTTAAATAGCAAATAAATATTTCGCCGGGTCGGGTGATCGGCACTCACCTTCCGGCTCCCTTGTTAAGTATATTATATGTCAATCTCTTATATTTGTCAAACTACAACTTCCAATCATTTCACACCCTGCCCGGTCAGAATGAAAGGAAGATGAATATGCCATCATACTATGATGAAAAAACCAAAACTTGGTACTGCAAATTCTATTATACCGACTATACCGGAGCTAAAAAGCAGAAAAAGAAACGTGGCTTTAAGCTCCAGCGTGAAGCCAAAGAATGGGAACGTACTTTCCTGGAAAGGCAGCAGGGCACACCTGATATGAGTTTCCAGTCTCTTTATGACATTTACATTGAGGATATGAGCCACAGACTAAGACAGAGTAGCATAGATGGGAAAAGGAATGTATTCAAGAACCGGATCCTGCCGTACTTCAAAGATAAGCCTGTGAATGCAATTACTCCAAAGGATATTCGAGAATGGCAAAATCAACAGATCGACAAAGGTTATTCGAATGCATACCTCGATCGGATCCAAAACATGATGACAACCATCATGAACTATGCTGTAATCTACTACAATTTAACCTCTAATCCTTGCGATCGGGCCGGACATATGGGGAAGCGAACTAGATCTATGAATTTCTGGACATTGGATCAATATAACAGTTTCATTCAATATGTGACAGATGTCAGTACTCACACGGCTCTGCAGCTGCTTTTCTATTCTGGAATGCGGTTTGGTGAACTACTGGCCCTCACACTGTCCGATTTCGATTTTCAGGCCAATACGATTAACATAACAAAATCTCTGCAGCACAAATCAAACAGCGATATAGTCGGCCCACCTAAGACAGACAATGGTATCCGGGTTATTACAATGCCTGCTGCCATTATGCAAGAGATTAGAGAATACACTGATAAAATATATGGCATTCAGCCAGAAGATAGGGTATTTACTTTTACCAAGAGTTTAATCAGGGGAAATATGCAGAGGGGTTCTAAAAAAGCAGGGATTCCATTTATCAGAATTCACGATATGAGACATTCCCACGTCTCGTTATTGATCAATATGGGATTCACTCCGCACCTGATAGCAGAACGCATAGGAGATACTGTTCAGATGGTGAACAACACATACGGACATCTGTATCCCAACAAACATGGAGAAGTCGCAGAACGTCTTAACCAAATTATAGTACCAAAATAGTGCCAAATAGCAAAAAGAAAGGGCGAACCCTTAAGGGGAACGCCCTATTTTACTGCATTTTTTAATTATTCGATGATTGTAGCAACACGGCCTGATCCTACAGTACGTCCACCTTCACGGATAGCGAAAGTAAGACCCTGACCCATAGCAATCGGGTGAATCAGTTCAATTGTCATTTCGATGTTATCGCCAGGCATGCACATTTCTGTTCCTTCCGGAAGGTTGCAAACACCTGTTACGTCTGTTGTTCTGAAGTAGAACTGCGGACGATAGTTGTTGAAGAATGGTGTATGACGGCCACCTTCATCCTTTGTCAGAACGTAAACCTGAGCAGTAAATTTGGTATGGCAGGTAATTGTACCTGGTTTTGCAAGAACCTGTCCTCTTTCGATTTCAGTTCTCTGAACACCACGAAGAAGAGCACCGATGTTATCACCAGCCTGTGCTTCGTCAAGAAGTTTACGGAACATTTCGATACCGGTTACAACTACTTTACGAGTTTCTTCTTTAATACCAACGATTTCAACTTCTTCCTGTACATGAAGAGTACCAGCCTCTACACGGCCTGTAGCAACTGTACCACGGCCTGTGATGGAGAATACGTCCTCAACAGGCATAACGAAAGGTTTGTCTGTATCACGCTGCGGATCTGGAATGTAGGAGTCTACAGTTTCCATCAGTTCCATAATCTTGTCGCCCCATTCGCTGTTCGGGTCTTCCAAAGCTTTCAGTGCGGAACCTTTAACGATCGGGCAATCATTGAATCCGTACTCTTCAAGCTGCTCGGTAACTTCCATTTCAACCAATTCAAGAAGCTCTTCGTCATCAACCATATCACATTTGTTCAGGAATACGATGATGTACGGAACACCAACCTGACGTGAAAGAAGGATGTGCTCTTTAGTCTGAGCCATAACACCGTCAGTAGCAGCAACAACAAGGATAGCACCATCCATCTGAGCAGCACCTGTGATCATGTTCTTTACATAGTCAGCATGTCCTGGGCAGTCAACGTGTGCATAATGTCTGTTATTTGTGTTATACTCAACGTGTGCAGTAGAGATTGTGATACCACGCTCTCTTTCTTCCGGAGCTTTATCGATGTTCTCGAAATCTGTAGCAGTATTTCCTTCTACTCTTGTAGCAAGAACTTTAGTGATAGCTGCTGTTAAGGTTGTTTTACCATGGTCTACATGTCCAATGGTACCGATATTACAATGCGTTTTGGTTCTGTCAAACTTAGCCTTTGCCATTTTAAATGTCCTCCTTAAAACTTTGCTCTTTCTATCAGAGCATATTATTTTCGTTTTAAACTTGCTATCCTTGATTATATTGCAAATCAAGGATATTTGCAAGTATTTCTTATAAAATTATACTATGAAGCACCTATAATCAGTCTTTCTTGGAAAGGATCTTTTCCTGTACAGACTTCGGAACTGGCTCATATTTCTCAAAGAACATGGAGTAGTTACCTCGGCCCTGGGTTCTGGAACGCAGGTCTGTTGCATATCCGAACATTTCGGAAAGCGGAACAAAACCACGGATCATCTTACCGCCGCCGATATCATCCATACCTTCGATACGGCCACGACGGGAGTTAATGTCACCAATAACATCACCCATATAGTCTTCCGGAGTAGTAACCTCAACTCTCATGATCGGCTCAAGGAGAATTGGAGATGCCTTGTGCATAGCATCCTTAAATGCAAGAGAACCTGCAATGTGGAATGCCATTTCAGAAGAGTCGACTTCATGGTAGGAACCATCATATACATTTGCGTGTACGCCGACTACCGGGAATCCTCCAAGGATACCAGCCTTCATAGCTTCTTCGATACCTTCGCCTACAGCCGGAATGTATTCCTTCGGAATAGCACCGCCAACAACTGTGGATTCAAACTTGTACAATTCTTCTCCGTTGGCATCCATAGGCTCGAATTTAACTTTACAGTGACCATACTGTCCACGGCCGCCTGACTGTTTAGCGTATTTGCTGTCTACGTCAACATTCTTGGTAATTGTTTCTTTGTAAGCAACCTGCGGAGCACCAACATTAGCCTCTACCTTAAATTCACGAAGGAGACGGTCAACGATGATTTCCAGATGAAGCTCACCCATACCAGCGATAATGGTCTGTCCTGTTTCAGCATTTGTATGAGCACGGAAGGTCGGGTCTTCTTCTGCAAGTTTTGCAAGAGCTTCTCCTAATTTGCCCTGACCTGCTTTTGTCTTAGGTTCGATAGCCAGCTCAATAACCGGTTCCGGGAATTCCATGGATTCCAGGATTACCGGATGCTGCTCATCACAAATTGTGTCACCTGTACCTGTAACTTTGAAGCCTACAGCTGCTGCAATATCACCGGAGTAAACTTTATCCAGTTCCTGTCTTTTGTTAGCATGCATCTGAAGGACACGGCCTACACGCTCTTTTTTGCCCTTTGTAGAATTCAGTACATAAGAACCGGAGTTCATTGTACCGGAATATACACGGAAGAACGCAAGCTTACCAACAAATGGGTCAGCCATAATCTTAAATGCAAGGGCAGAGAACGGCTCCTCATCAGAGGAATGTCTCACGACCTCATTTCCCTCAGGGTCTACGCCTTCAATTGCAGGTACGTCTAAAGGAGACGGCATAAACTCGATGATTGCATCAAGGAGTTTCTGAACACCTTTATTTCTATATGCAGTACCGCAGCAAACCGGAACAGCAGCGCATTCGCATGTTGCTTTTCTCAGTGTTGCTTTAAGTGCTTCTACAGAAGGCTCTTCACCTTCCAGATATTCCATCATCAGATCATCGTCAAGCTCACAGATTTTTTCTACAAGCTCTGTACGATACAGTTCTGCATCCTCCTGCATATCTTCCGGAATATCTATAATTGAAATATCATCTCCCTTATCATCATTATAGATGTAGGCTTTCATCTCAAACAGGTCGATGATACCTTTAAACTCATCTTCTTTACCAATCGGCAGCTGAATGCAGATTGCATTTTTACCCAATCTGGTTTTAATCTGCTCTACTGCGCCGTAGAAGTTTGCTCCAAGAATATCCATCTTATTGATGAATGCCATTCTCGGTACATTGTATGTGTCAGCCTGACGCCATACGTTCTCGGACTGTGGTTCAACACCGCCCTTAGCACAGAATACACCGACAGCTCCGTCTAACACTCGAAGGGAACGCTCTACCTCAACAGTAAAGTCAACATGGCCTGGGGTATCAATAATATTGATACGATGCTCTAAAGCACCTGGCTTTGCTTTGCAGTTCTCCTGCAGAGTCCAGTGACATGTTGTAGCTGCTGATGTAATTGTGATACCACGCTCCTGTTCCTGTTCCATCCAGTCCATGGTAGCAGTACCTTCATGAGTATCACCAATCTTGTAGTTAACGCCGGTATAGTAAAGAATACGCTCTGTTGTTGTAGTTTTACCAGCATCGATATGCGCCATGATACCGATGTTTCTGGTTCTCTCTAATGGATATTCTCTTCCAGCCAATGGATTCTCCTCCTCTATTAGAAGCGATAGTGAGCAAATGCTTTATTTGCTTCAGCCATCTTATGCATGTCTTCTTTCTTTTTAACAGATGCGCCTGTATTGTTCATTGCATCTAAAAGCTCGTTAGCCAGTCTCTCCTCCATAGTCTTCTCGCCTCTTTTACGAGAATAGGTGGTGATCCAGCGAAGAGCCAGTGCCTGACGTCTGTCAGCTCTTACCTCGATCGGAACCTGGTAAGTAGCACCGCCGATACGCCTTGCTTTTACTTCCAGAAGCGGCATGATATTGTTCATAGCCTCTTCAAATACTTCCAGTGCTGGTTTACCAGCTTTTTCTTCTGCTCTGGCGAATGCGCCGTATACAATCTTCTGAGCGACACCTTTCTTACCGTCTAACATGATGTTATTAATAAGTTTGGTAACCACTTTGCTATTGTACATCGGATCTGCCAGAACTTCTCTTTTCTGAGTATGTCCTTTACGTGGCACGTTACTTCCCTCCTTAATCAAAATGATTAAATCATCGGTACTCACTTCAAAAACTAAGGTGTTCGCACTGGTAAAGTCCTATATTTAAACCCGCAACCGACAGGGTATATGGAATACCGTACAAATTTATAGTTAATCGTGATTTCTCGAATGATTTCAGAATCTTAATTCTACTCTGCATGGCGGAAACTCCGCTATGCTGCAAAATCTGCATTATTTTTTAACTTTAGGTCTCTTAGCTCCGTATTTGGAACGAGCCTGTTTTCTGTTAGCAACACCTGCTGTATCCAGTGTACCTCTGATGATGTGGTATCTGGTACCAGGTAAGTCCTTAACCCTTCCTCCACGGATAAGAACAACGCTGTGCTCCTGAAGGTTGTGTCCTTCTCCTGGAATATAGCTTGTTACTTCAATACCGTTGGAAAGACGAACTCTGGCGATTTTTCTAAGAGCAGAGTTAGGCTTCTTAGGGGTAGCAGTCTTAACTGCTGTGCAAACACCACGTTTCTGCGGTGCAGACTGCTCTACTGCTTTCTTTCTTAAAGAGTTATAGGTTTTCTGCAGAGCCGGTGCTGTAGATTTCTTAACAGCTGTCTGGCGTCCTTTTCTAACTAACTGGTTGAATGTTGGCATTCCATTTCACCTCCCGATTTATTCTCCATAGTGATCTATGGGGTCGTACGGTTGCTATTGCTGTATTATGGCGCACAAAAAAATAGGCGTTTTCTCTGCACGCTTGCTCATTATATCCTGTAAAAATGCAGCTGTCAAGGTATTTCACCGGAATTTTTTCAGAGTTTTAAGAAATTGGGAGATTTTTCAAGATCCTCCAAAAGCAGTTCCCTCATTAGTATTGTAATTCACAGCCTTAATTTCAATACTCCTTACTTCTCTGCGCTAAAAAAATACGATACTGTACCATTCTTACTAAGAATTGAGTAAACCATAGGATATCATTGTTGCTTTTTGGGAACAGCTTCATTATAATAAAAAATAACCGTTAACCATTGATATATTATATAGAAAGGATTTTTCCATGAAAAGAAAACCAAGCCTAATCTTAATTCTTCTGGTTTTTACAGGTTTTTTGTGCATTGGTTCCCTCTTTTTCTTCGGATATCATACTTATCAGCAGATTATCGCAGCGGAAAAAGACCTAACGGACACTATGACCCAAATTGAAAAAAAGCACAAGGAAATAAAAGAGAATGAGGAATTTTATACCTTGGCGGTTCAGGAAAAGGAGTCTTCCCTGAAACGCCTGAAACAGCAAAGTTCCCAAAAGAAATCCGTCCGGGAACGGGCGCCTGGTTCCGAAAATGCTGACGTAAAAAAACCTTCTGTATTCCAAAATAAGGAGGACCTTGATAATCCAGGGGAAAACTCCAGCATCTTTTCCTCTGATGAAAATGGGGATCATAGAATTTCCAATGGGCATATCATCGGAATTGACCCGGGACATCAGGGATATGACGTGGATATGAGCGATCTGGAGCCTCTTGGTCCTGGTTCTTCGGAAATGAAAGCCAAGGCTGCCACAGGAACTCAAGGCACTTATTCCGGAATTCCGGAATATCAGCTTAATCTGGATATTTCCCTGAAGCTTCGAGATGTTCTGGAACAACGTGGTTATCAGGTGGTTCTGACCCGAACAGATAATGACACTGCAATCAGCAATAAAGAACGGGCAGAATATGCAGCAGCAAACGGTGCTGAGATTTATGTCCGCATCCATGCCAACGGCGATGATTCCCACACGGCATCCGGAGCTCTGACTATGGCCCCCTCTTCCAGCAATCCCTATATCCCGCAGCTTTCTGAAGAGTCTGCCCGGCTCTCCCAGTGTATTCTGGACAGTTACTGTGCAATTACAGGATTTCAAAACCTTGGTGTACAATATTATGATAATATGACAGGCATTAACTGGAGCACTGTCCCCGTAACAATTCTGGAAATGGGCTTTATGACCAATCAGTATGATGATACGCAGATGAATGATGCTGCATTTCAGGATACAATGACTGAAGGAATTGCCAATGGGATTGATGCTTACTTTGGATAAGCCTGCCGTATATTCCAAAGTTCCCCACCCTTACTGATGTTTGGCTTTAAGAAAGGATTTTCTGAAATGAAAGATCATGAATTAAAACAGGAAAAAACAGATGAACTAAATCCCATTGACTTTGACAGTGACGAAATTGATGTAGAAGCGATTGACATTATATCTACCCTTGAAGAATTCGAGGAAGAAAATGCACGCATAGAAGAAGACACACACATAGAAAAAGATACACACATAGAGAAGGATTCCGGCTGTCCCAGGCGCTCCCCGTTTCCATACATTGCCATTGCAGTCCTTGCGTTTTCCCTCGTGGCTTTAGGGGCATTGACCTTCGTGTCCCTTCAAAGGCTTTCATCTCTCCAAAACCGGGTGGTTACCCTCCGTCAGACAGTAAAAGACATTTCTGATTCTGCCTCTGCTTTAAGCGAAAAGGCCGCAGAATTAAAACGTCTTCAAGATGAAGAAATTACAGCAGCCAAAAATTCTCCTTCTGTAAAAAGCGGCGAAGTGCAGGGTCCTCAAAAACCAGCCATCTCCGCAGATGAGACCCAAGAGGAAGGAATGCTTTCTCCTCCCAGCTCAAGCCAGACCTTTACGAAGAATACGGACGAAAGCATGGATGCCCTTCTGGTTCAGATCGAACCCCTGCTTCCTCAAAATAACGGCAGTTGGTCCGTATATGTATGTAATCTGATGAAGGGTTCCGAAGGCACTATCGGCGGCGGAAGAATGCAGGCAGCAAGCCTGATCAAGCTTTTTATCATGGGAACTGTTTACGAGAATTATGACGCTCTGGCGCAGCTTCACGGAAAAGAGACTCTGGACGCCAACCTCCGTTCCATGATAACCGTCAGCGACAATGACGCAGCCAATACCTTAGTTAATTGGCTTGGCAGCGGAGACAATGCCAATGGAATGACCATGGTCAACCAATTCTGTAAAAACCACAGCTATACAGAAACCTCCATGGGACGTCTTCTTCTCCAGAGTAATGAGAATGGAGACAATTACACCTCTGTCCAGGATTGCGGCAGATTTTTAAGGGAAGTTTACGAAATCAACAAGGGAACCTCAGCCAATCCATCTCTTTCCCATGCCGATTCTATGTATTATCTTCTGAAGCTTCAGGAACGTACAAATAAGATTCCCGCACAGCTTCCGGAAGGCGTCCATACTGCCAATAAAACCGGCGAGTTATCTAATGTAGAGAATGATGCAGGAATCATCTTTGACACTGCTAAAGGAATCGACCTTGTTGTATGCTTTATGTCCGAAAATCTCACGGATGCGGCTGCAGCTCAGTCCTCCATTGCAGATAATACCAGACTGATCTACGGCTATTATAACGAATAGACGGGCAAATCCAAACAGCCCCTGATCTGAATACTCCATGGAATCATGTATGTATCCAAATCAGGGGCTGTTTATATGGAAAGTATTACATTACCTCTTCCCCTTCCTCATAGGACATCTCCCAAATCTCCGCAAACACAGCCAGCGGACAATCGGTCAAAAGACACATCAGCAGAAAGCATTCGTATGGATTTACGATATAAATCTCACTCATACCGCATCTTGTGAGTATTTCCTGAATTTCCTCCAAAAAATGCCTGTAGCGCAAATATGGATCCTCATCTTCCATTTCCTGGGAAACAATAAAAAACTCCAATGTGATCAGATCAAAACGCTCTACAGGAAATTTATGGTTCATAATGCTGGTGATCCTCTGACGGCTGAAGCGTTTTTGGCTAAAATGCTTAGCCAAAATAGATGCCGACATTTTCTTTAAATTTCCCATCTTATTTACAGGAATTCCGCTGCAGATAACCTTTTCCAGATCCGATGCAGAAATATCAGAAGGCTTCCAAATTTTGTCCCTCTTTTTTTCTTCTTCATCTTTCTGATACATAGCAGCAATAATTTCCCTTGCCCGCTGAAAAAGCTTTTGGAATTCCTGGAATGCCTGGCTATTCTCAGACATAGGATCATCTGCTTTTGCCTTCACATGAGCAAGATATTTAAAAAGGCGCTCCTCTGTATCCAGGCACAGGCCGCCTGCATAAATCATGGCGGCCTCCCTGCTTCCCCCATCCGGCTCCAGTGCTGCATATTGTTCTCTGTATTCTTCTGTCTTATAGTAGCCGAGATGATTACAGTAACAGTACCAGAAAATCACTTCATCCGGGTTTCGGAAATCAAAATCCTGTTCCCGCAGCACTCTGGTCAGAAAATCAGATACATCCTCCACATTCATCCGCAGCCCGAACCCCAGCAAAAAGACAGTCTCTCTTTTTACGGAAGCCTGAGACAGCCAGTTATTTACCAATGACGATAGTTTTGCAGAGGTAGGCTTCATTGATTTCGGAGTACAGGTTTCCTGAAAAGATTCCACCACAATTTCCCTGTATACCTCTTTTGGAACCTCGTGAAACGGCTCTTCCAGTCCAGCCCGCTCGTAAACATATCGTTTCAGATGATCCCCAAAAGATACCAGTTCCATCTCCTTATAAAGATAATGAAAGATTACATCTGCATCTTCATCCTCAAAATCATCCAGACTGACCACCTGGCGAAATCGCTGGGCAGCGCGCCTCGTAAATTCATAATCCTGAACAGTATCAAATGCAACTGTCTGTTCAAAGTCCAGATCCTTCATCCGATTTTTCATTCTGCCGTCCCCCATATTGCTTTCTCTTGTTCTCAAACCATTGGAACAGACTTCTCTTCCGTTCTCCTTCTTTTATTTCGCACAAAACAATCGTAACGTTATCTCTTCCGCCCTTCATCAGAGCACGTTCCAGAAGAACTTCCACTGTCTCCCGCACTGAAGCCTCCCTCGTCAGAATATCTGCCAGCTCTGCGTCAGACAGCATATCCGTTACTCCATCCGAGCACAGCAGGTAGCGCATCCCCGGCGTACATTCCAAGCGGCAGATATATGGCTCAATCCCCATATGATCTTCCGGAATCCCTATATATTGTGTTAAAGGGGCCTTGCCAAAAGGACCTCCTTTTAATACATGATCCATAGATATCTGGCGAAATCCGTCCTCATCAAACTGATAAAGCCTGCTGTCCCCCACATTGCAGGCATAAACAGCCTCTTCTCCCACAGCCAGCATTGCCACAGTCGTTCCCATAGTTCTTATGCGTTTTTCTGTACTGTATTCAAAAACAGTATGATTCATGCTTCTGCATATTTCCTCCAAAAACTGCTCCGGCTGCTTTCTAAGTCTGTACTGAAAGGCCTGATAATGCTTTCCACAGGCATCTGCGGCAAGATATGCGGCAATCTCACCGCAGCTTTCTCCCCCCATTCCGTCAAAAACAGCCAGAAGAGGAGTTTGGAATTGTGCTGCCATTCCCACAATTACGCCATCTGTTCCCCGATTTTCAGCATCCATGGTTTCTCCGCAGCACCAGAAATTATCTTCATTATTATCGCGTACATTTCCAATATGACTGGTATACGCATATTCAATCTGATAGGGCATCTTACACCTCTCCGTTTGTTCTCACAAATTCTGCAGTATAGTCTAACGAGCGCTTCCAGTATATGATCCCAAGTTCATTGTATTTTTCATTATCTGTTTCATAATCATGGCAAATATTATCCTCATCTATCCACCGGATCAAATCGCCGTCTTTATAGTAGTAATAGTTTGCACTTACCTCTCCGTCCTTCAGATCCGAATCAATGCTGCTGTTCTTCCATATATAGGCAAAGAACAATTTCTCATCCCAGAAATAATATTCCTCATATACCCCATCCTCTGATACAGCCGGGAAAATCAATATTTTCTTTACCTTTCCATTTGTGTCCAGATAAGTAATCTTACCCTCTCTCTCTGTTCCGATCCAGTTGTAAGTATCCAGTTCATTCACAATTGTGGTTGCATGTTCCCGGATAAGCGAAAGATCTTCTGCCAAGCCTTCCTTCTCTGATTCATCCACATTGGTTCCATACAAAACACCGGAAGCTGCTCCCGGATTGTCAGCATCCCTGCCAATCTTTTTATTCTGCAAAAGAAGATTCAGAAATATCCATGTCACTGCAACTACCGCAATGACCATAATGATCACAGCTGCTATCAGACCTCTCATATCTGTCTTTTTTTTCTTCTTCCGGGAAGAAGGAGTACGCTGCCTTGTCTGTACAGAGGTTTGCTGGGGCTTGTTCTGCTGACTGCTGCCTGTGCTCGGAGACTGCTTAGCGTTCTGAGACTGTTTAAAATTCTGAGACTGCTTAGCACCCTGCGTTTTCCTGTCGGGCTGAGATTGCTTGGCCGGCTTTTGGTTCTTTGCACTTTGAGACTTTGTCATTACCTTCTGCTTCACTTCATCCGGAATCCTGGTTTCCTTAGAATACTCCAGCTTCTGCGCAGGCTTTGATGCTTCAGGTTCCTTCTGCGCCTGTTTCTTTCTGTCTCCCCGGTCTGTCCGTCTCCTATATTTCAGATCTTCCAACGCCTGCCTGAATTGTGCAGCATCCGTATATCGTTCTTCCCGGTCATACGAACATGCTTTCAGGATAACTCCTGCCAGTTCTTCACCAGCATCTGCAGGTACCGGAATTTTCTCTCCGGACATTCGCCTGGTTAGGGCATTTTCTTTATCCCGATATGTAATCAGCTGTTTCTCCAAACTTAAAAACGGGAGCCTGTTTTTATTTCTTAATTTGTACAGCATGATCCCCAAGGAATAAATATCCACACGGCTGTCATACTTCTCACCTTTATACATTTCCGGGGCCATATAAGAATAAGTTCCCTTCTTGGAAAGGGTACTCATGGTTCTTTCCAATTCCCTGGCAATCCCAAAGTCCCCCAGCTTAAATTCACCGAATCTTGATACAAATATATTCTCCGGCTTAATGTCCCGGTGAATAATATTTAGTTTCTGGCAGTATTCCAACGCCTTACAAAGATCAATGCCAAGCTGGATCACTTCATCTTCTTCCATCTGCTTTCCCTGACAGTACTCCAGAAAGCTGGTAAGATACTCCATCCTGATATAAATATCCCATCCAATGGTATCCAGATATTCTACCACTTTATAATCTTCAACAGCAACCACATGGGAATTCCCCCGAAAGTATTCCATAGTGCTTACTTCCTGGATACAGTCATCAACTAAATTATGGAAATACTCCCTTACAGACTGGTCTCCGGACATTTCTGATTGTATGCTTTTTAATTCTCCCTGGTTCGCAGGAATGGTGATGATCTTGATCGCAGAATAGAAGGCTTTATCCCGCTCTATTCGCTGCGCCTTATAAACCTTGCCGAAAGATCCCTCTCCAATCTTCTCAACTATTTTCCAATCCGGCCATACAGATACCGGCAGATCCCTATCCATGATTGCCACCTTTGCACCTTTCTACCAAACTGCACATTACTTACAAGTGTTCACATTATACCACGAATTCCTTTTTTGTTTGTATTTTTTTCTTATTTTCATAAACTTTCCTTATTCTTTATGCAGATGCAAAAGCCCCTCTGCCGTTTTCAAGCGGCAAAGGGGCTCTCTATCGTTTATTCTTCTTCCATTTCAACTGCTTCGGATTCTTCCTCCAGCATCTCCTCTTCCATTGCCGGGACATCTTCTTCCTCAACAACGGCAGGTTCTTCCGGCTCTTCTCCTGTATCCAGTGCAATTTCACTGTAGCGTTTCAGACCCGTACCTGCAGGGATCAATTTACCAATAATAACGTTTTCTTTCAAACCGATCAATGGGTCAACCTTACCCTTAATAGCAGCTTCCGTAAGAACCTTTGTGGTCTCCTGGAAGGATGCTGCTGACAAGAAGGAGTTGGTTGCCAGAGATGCCTTGGTAATACCAAGCATAACCTGTTTTCCTTCTGCCGGCTCCTGTCCTTCTTCTAAAAGTTTTTCATTTACTTCTTCATATTCAAGGACGTCAACCAGTGTTCCCGGGAGGAAATCCGTATCTCCATTGTTTTCAATACGAATTTTCTTCAGCATCTGACGTACAATAACCTCAATATGCTTATCATTGATCTCAACACCCTGGAGACGGTAAACACGCTGCACTTCACGGATCATATAGTCCTGAACAGCACGGACACCTTTAATTCTCAGGATATCATGGGGATTTACGCTACCTTCCGTCAGCTCGTCACCAGCTTCCAGAACCTGTCCGTCAAGAACCTTTACACGGGAACCGTACGGAATCAGATAGGTCTTGGAATCTCCGGTTTCTGGATCTGTTACAATAATCTCGCGCTTTTTCTTGGTATCATTAATAGTTGCAGTACCTTTGATCTCTGTGATAATTGCAAGTCCTTTCGGCTTTCTGGCCTCAAAAAGCTCCTCTACACGGGGAAGACCCTGTGTAATATCACCGCCGGCAACACCGCCGGTATGGAAAGTACGCATGGTCAGCTGTGTACCAGGCTCACCAATGGACTGAGCCGCAATAATTCCGACAGATTCTCCAACCTGTACAGGTTCACCGGTTGCCATATTGGCTCCATAACATTTTGCACAGATACCAACCTTACATCTGCAGGTAAGAATGGTACGGATCTTCACCCGGTCAATAGCTCCGCCTTCTTCGCTGACACCCTCTTTCATAATACGGGCAGCGCGCTTAGGCGTAATCATATGGTTCGCCTTTACAAGAACCTCTCCATCCTTATTCTTGATGGTATTGCAGGAATATCTTCCTGTAATACGCTCCTGTAAGCTTTCAATCTCCTCTTTGCCGTCTGAGAATTCGCGTACATACATGCCTGCGATCTCTTCTCTGTTCTCACAGCAGTCAGTCTCACGGATAATCTGTTCCTGTGATACGTCTACCAAACGTCTTGTCAGGTAACCGGAGTCAGCTGTACGAAGGGCTGTATCAGACAAACCTTTACGTGCACCGTGAGCAGACATGAAGTACTCCAATACGTCCAGACCTTCACGGAAATTGGACTTAATAGGAAGCTCGATAGTGTGACCAGTTGTATCGGCCATCAATCCGCGCATACCTGCAAGCTGCTTGATCTGCTTATCAGAACCACGGGCACCGGAGTCAGCCATCATGAAAATGTTGTTATACTTATCAAGACCTGACAGCAGAGCCTTTGTCAGCTCATCGTCCGTCTTCTTCCAGGTATCTACTACTTCCTTATAACGCTCTTCCTCTGTAATAAGGCCTCGCTTATAATTCTTCGTAATCAGGTCAACGGTATCCTGAGCATTCTTGATCATTTCAGGCTTCTGCGGCGGCACAGTCATATCAGAAATAGATACGGTCATAGCTGCACGCGTAGAATACTTGTAACCTGTAGACTTGATCGCATCCAGAACTTCTGCGGTCTTTGTTGCGCCGTGGGTATTAATAACCTTTTCCAGGATTTGTTTCAGCTGCTTCTTGCCTACCAGAAAATCAACTTCCAAAAGAAGTTCATTTCCCGGAACGCTTCTGTCTACAAAACCAAGATCCTGGGGAAGGATCTCATTAAAGAGGAAACGTCCCAGTGTAGATTCTACATTCCTGGAAAGCACAGTACCATCCGGCATCTTCTTGGTACAGCGAACCAGGATCCTTGTCTGGAGAGTAATTGCTTTATTTTCATATGCAAGAATGGCTTCGTTCACGCTCTTAAAGAACTTTCCTTCACCTTTGTTTCCTGGTCTCTCCTGAGTCAGATAGTAAATACCAAGCACCATATCCTGAGAAGGAACGGCAACAGGGCCACCATCTGAAGGTTTCAGAAGGTTGTTTGGTGAAAGCAGAAGGAACCGGCATTCTGCCTGTGCTTCAACGGACAGAGGAAGATGGACAGCCATCTGGTCACCGTCAAAGTCCGCATTAAATGCTGTGCACACAAGGGGATGAAGCTTGATCGCCTTACCTTCTACAAGAATAGGCTCAAATGCCTGGATACCCAGACGATGCAGAGTAGGCGCACGGTTCAGCATAACCGGATGTTCCTTAATAACCTCCTCCAGAACATCCCATACAGCCGGCTCAAGCTTCTCCACCATCTTCTTGGCATTCTTAATATTGTGTGAGGTTCCGTTAGCAACAAGTTCTTTCATAACAAATGGTTTGAAAAGCTCAATAGCCATTTCTTTGGGAAGACCGCACTGGTAAATCTTCAGTTCCGGTCCTACAACGATAACGGAACGGCCGGAATAGTCAACACGCTTACCTAAAAGGTTCTGACGGAAACGGCCGGATTTACCTTTCAAAAGCTCTGACAGGGATTTCAGCGGTCTGTTTCCAGGACCGGTAACCGGGCGGCCGCGGCGGCCATTGTCAATCAGAGCATCTACAGCTTCCTGCAGCATACGTTTCTCATTGCGGACAATAATATCCGGAGCCCCCAGCTCCAACAGTCTTTTCAGACGATTGTTACGGTTAATAATTCTTCTGTACAGGTCATTCAGGTCGGAAGTTGCAAAACGGCCGCCGTCCAGCTGTACCATTGGGCGAAGATCCGGAGGAATTACCGGAATAACAGTCATGATCATCCAATCAGGACGGTTACCGGATTCACGGAAGGACTCCACAACCTCCAGACGCTTAATAATTCTTGCTCTTTTCTGTCCTGTAGCATCCTTCAATTCTTTCTTCAGCTCTGCTGCGTCTTTTTCAAGGTCAATGGCCTGAAGAAGCTCCAGAATGGATTCTGCTCCCATACCTACGCGGAAATTGTTTCCATAGCTCTCTCTGGCCTCCTGGTATTCCTTTTCCGTAAGCACCTGCTTATATGTCAGGCCGGAATCTGCAGGATCCAGAACAATATAATTTGCAAAATACAGAACCTTCTCCAAAACTCTTGGTGACAGATCCAGGATAAGCCCCATACGGGACGGAATTCCTTTAAAATACCAGATATGGGATACCGGAGCTGCAAGCTCAATATGTCCCATACGTTCCCTGCGGACCGATGCTTTCGTAACTTCTACACCGCATCGGTCACAGACAACGCCTTTATAACGAATTTTTTTATATTTACCGCAATGACATTCCCAGTCCTTGCTTGGCCCGAAAATTCTTTCGCAGTAAAGACCGTCTTTTTCGGGTTTCAGGGTACGGTAGTTAATGGTCTCGGGTTTTAAAACCTCGCCTCTTGACCACTCTCTGATCTTCTCAGGGGACGCCAGTCCAAGTTTGATGGCATCGAAAGTCATTGGCTGATATGTTTCTGTTGTATTGGTTGTTTCTGCCATGTATTCTTTCCCCTTTCTATTCCTCGTCATCATCGTAGGAATCTTCAAGCTCTAAATAGTCGTCATCGTCTTCCTCTTCTTCCTCGTCTACATCCACATCCACAAGCTCTCCGTCACTGAATTCCTGCTGGATATAGCCATGCTTTCCTAAGGATTCCTCGTCGCGATGTCCTCTTGAATCTCCTTCGATCACGGAACGAAGGTCTGTGTCGCCGTAATCTACGGTTTCCATAATTTCTACTTCGGTCTGATCCTCTCTGAGAACCTTTACATCCAAGCCCAGGGACTGCAGCTCCTTCAAAAGTACCTTGAAAGATTCCGGAATTCCCGGCTCAGGAATGTTGTCGCCTTTGATGATCGCCTCGTAGGTCTTAACACGTCCTACAACATCATCTGATTTTACTGTCAGGATCTCCTGGAGTGTATAAGAAGCACCATATGCCTCCAAAGCCCAAACCTCCATCTCACCGAAACGCTGACCGCCAAACTGAGCTTTACCGCCCAAAGGCTGCTGGGTAACCAGTGCATATGGGCCTGTGGAACGGGCATGGATCTTATCATCAACCAAATGGTGCAGCTTCAGATAATGCATGTGTCCAATTGTTACAGGGCTGTCAAAATACTCTCCTGTACGTCCGTCACGAAGCCGCACTTTACCGTCTCTGGAAATGGGAACACCCTTCCAGAGTGATCTGTGGTCTTTATTCTCATCCAGATATTCCATAACGTCTGCACTTAAAATGTCCTGATATTTTTCACGGAATTCTTCAAAATCTTCTGTATTTACATAATCATTTGCAAGCTCCAGTGTATCCTGAATATCATTTTCGTTTGCACCGTCAAATACAGGTGTTGCAACATTAAAGCCAAGGGCTTTTGCAGCAAGGCTTAAGTGAATTTCCAAAACCTGTCCGATATTCATACGGGACGGCACACCCAGAGGATTCAGTACGATATCCAGCGGACGGCCATTTGGCAGGAACGGCATGTCTTCAACAGGGAGCACACGGGAAACAACACCCTTATTACCATGACGCCCAGCCATCTTATCACCTACGGAAATCTTACGTTTCTGGGCAATATAGATGCGGACTGACTGATTTACTCCAGGAGACAGCTCATCACCGTTCTCTCTTGTAAATACCTTGGCATCTACGATAATACCGTATTCGCCGTGAGGCACTTTCAGAGAAGTATCACGTACTTCACGTGCTTTCTCACCAAAGATTGCCCGCAGGAGCCGTTCTTCTGCTGTCAGCTCTGTTTCTCCCTTAGGAGTTACCTTGCCCACCAGGATATCCCCGGCGCGAACTTCTGCACCGATACGGATAATTCCCCGCTCATCCAGGTCTTTCAAAGCATCATCGCCCACACCAGGAACATCTCTTGTGATCTCTTCCGGTCCCAGCTTCGTATCACGGGCTTCTGCTTCATATTCTTCAATATGAACAGATGTATAAACATCGTTCTGTACCAGTTTTTCACTTAAAAGAACAGCATCCTCGTAGTTATAACCTTCCCAGGTCATGAAACCGATCAGAGGGTTCTTTCCAAGGGCAAGCTCTCCATTAGCTGTGGAAGGGCCGTCTGCAATAACCTGGCCTTCCTCTACATGCTCTCCCTGGAACACGATCGGCTTCTGATTATAGCAGTTGCTCTGGTTACTTCTCAAAAACTTCGTCAGATGATAATTTTCTTTTGTTCCATCATCATTCTGGATGGTAATATCCGTAGATGTGGAGCGAAGAACAGTTCCTGATTTCTTTGCCACAATGCAGACACCGGAGTCAACAGCAGTCTTGGTCTCCATACCGGTTCCTACAACAGGCGCTTCCGTAGTCAAGAGCGGCACAGCCTGACGCTGCATGTTGGATCCCATCAGCGCACGGTTTGCATCATCGTTCTGAAGGAACGGAATCAACGCAGTTGCTACAGAGAATACCATCTTTGGAGAGACGTCCATATAATCGAACATTCTCTTCTCATATTCCTGTGTCTCTTCGCGGAAACGGCCGGATACATTCTTATTTACAAAGTATCCGTTCTCATCCAGCGGCTCATTCGCCTGTGCTACATGATAGTTATCTTCTTCATCCGCAGTCATATAAACCACTTCATCTGTTACACGCGGATTCTTAGGATCTGCTTTATCAATCTTACGGTACGGTGCCTCAATAAATCCGTACTGATTAATTCTTGCATAAGATGCAAGAGAGTTGATCAGACCGATGTTGGGACCTTCAGGTGTTTCAATAGGGCACATACGTCCGTAATGGGAATAATGAACATCTCGAACCTCGAATCCGGCTCTGTCTCGTGACAGACCGCCAGGACCCAGGGCGGAAAGACGTCTCTTATGTGTCAGCTCACCCAGGGGGTTATTCTGATCCATGAACTGTGACAGCTGGGAAGAACCGAAAAACTCCTTCACTGCCGCAGTAACAGGCTTAATATTAATCAGGGACTGCGGGGAAACGCTCTCCACATCCTGTGTGGTCATTCTTTCACGGACAACTCTCTCCAGTCTGGAAAGACCGATGCGGTACTGGTTCTGAAGAAGCTCACCTACAGAACGGATACGGCGGTTGCCCAAATGGTCAATGTCATCGTCATTTCCCATGCCATATTCCAAATGCATGTTATAATTAATGGAAGCAAGAATGTCTTCCTTTGTAATATGCTTCGGAATCAGGTCATGGATATCCCTGCGGATAGCTGCTTTAATCTCTTCAATATTGTCATTTTCTTCCAGAATTTTTTCTAATACAGGGTAATATACTAATTCTGTAACACCTAATGACCTTGGATCACAATCAAGATCCACATAGCTAGTAATATCAACCATTAAGCTGGAAAGAACCTTAATATTGCGTTCCTCCCCCTGCATCCAAACATAAGGAACGGCTGCATTCTGGATCACATCAGCCATTTCTCTTGTTACTACAGTATCTTTCTCAGCAATAATCTCGCCAGTAGACGCATCTACTACATCTTCAGCCAGCTTATGGCCTACAATACGTTTATTAAAATGAAGCTTTTTGTTAAATTTATACCGTCCTACTTTGGCAAGATCATATCTTCTCGGGTCAAAAAACATGGCCATGATAAGGCTCTCAGCGCTTTCAACTGCCAGCGGCTCACCCGGACGGATCTTCTTATATAATTCCAAAAGGCCTTCCTGGTAATTCGTAGAAGTATCCTTGGTAAAGCTTGCCAGAATCTTTGGCTCTTCGCCGAACAGCTCTACGATTTCCGCATTGGTGCCAATACCCAGGGCACGAATCAGCACTGTAATCGGAACCTTCCTGGTTCTGTCTACTCTTACATAAAATACGTCGTTGGAGTCAGTTTCATATTCCAGCCATGCACCTCTGTTAGGAATAACGGTACTGGAAAACAACCTCTTACCAACTTTATCATGTGCAATAGCATAATAGATTCCAGGGGAACGAACTAACTGGCTTACGATTACACGCTCTGCACCGTTAATTACAAATGTACCTGTCGCTGTCATCAACGGCAGATCTCCCATAAAAATCTCAGTTTCCTTAATTTCTCCTGTTTCTTTGTTTATGAGCTGTACGCGAACCTTCAAAGGTGCAGCATAAGTCACGTCACGTTCTTTACACTGCTCAATAGAGTATTTCGCATCTTTCTCGTCAAATGTAAAGTCAATAAATTTCAGACTGAGCTTGCCGCTGAAATCTTCGATTGGAGAAATATCATCGAAAACTTCATTTAATCCCTCGTCAAGAAACCACTGGTAGGAATCTTTCTGGACTTCGATCAAATTCGGCATCTCGAGGACTTCTTTTTGCCGCTGGTAGCTCATACGCATGCTTTTTCCAGTTTTTACAGAACGAATTCTGTTTTTTTCCATTGACGTTTCACCCCTGTTTTTTTATTTATTACCGCATTAGCCTGCCTGTCCTCCCAGACAAGCAGGCATACCTTGCCATAATATAGCATTCTTCACTATAGCATAAGACCCAAAACCTGTCAACCAATTTTTATGAATATTTACCGAATATTTTTTCTTTTACGAGAAGTATATAGGTATACTTCTTTGGTATTCCTGAAAAAAAATCCCCACGGGTTTCCTGAAAATCAGGTCCTCGTGGGGATATCGTCTGCCGGAATTATTTAAGTGTAACCTTAGCGCCTTCAGCTTCCAGTTTTGCTTTGAGGTCTTCTGCTTCTGCCTTGGAAATAGCTTCCTTAACAACCTTCGGAGCACCATCAACAACTTCTTTTGCTTCTTTCAGGCCTAAGCCGGTAACTTCACGAACAACTTTAATAACTTTAACCTTGTTCGGACCTACTTCTGTAAGTTCTACATCGAACTCATCTTTTTCTTCTGCTGCTTCAGCAGGACCTGCTGCTGCAACTACAACGCCTGCTGCTGCAGATACGCCGAATTCTTCTTCGCAAGCTTTTACTAATTCATTTAACTCTAATACGGATAATTCTTTAATTGCCGCAATAAATTCTTCTGTTGTTAATTTTGCCATTTTAATTTCCCTCCATATAATAGATTTATTTTTTCTTCTTCCCCAGTTCTATCTGCGGGACAAATTCATAAGTGTGTCTGCGGCTGTGAATTAAGCCTCAGCGCCTTTTGCAGCAATTGCTGCTTCTGCTCCGCCTGCTTCTGCGATCTGATTAAGAACACGAGCAAGATTGGTAATCGGAGACTGGATGCTTCCAAGCAATTTGCCAAGAAGTTCTTCTCTGGACGGAATCTGAGAAAGAGCCTGGATTCCTGCCTGATCATTGTAGTTTCCTTCAACAACACCGGCGATCAGCTCTAATGCCGGATACTGTTTTGCATATTTTGCAAGGATCCTTGCCGGTGCAGTAGCATCTGTAGTAGAAATTGCCAGAGCATTGGTTCCTTCCAGATGTTTGCAGAGACTTTCGCAGTCTGTGCCTGCAAATGCACGGTTCATCATAGTGTTTTTGTAAACTTTATAATGAATACCGGATTCTCTTAATTCCTTACGAAGAATAGTATCCTGTTCAACAGTAAGACCGCTGTAATTAACAAGAACTACAGCCTGAGCATCTTTAATGCTGCTTGCGATTTCTTCTACAATTGGTTGTTTCAGTTCTACTTTTGCCATGAAATGGTACACCTCCTTATAGATTTTGATATACCGCCGTCGCAATAAGAATATTCTGAAGCGGGAAATTCCCGAACTCAAAACAAAAAAAGATCTGACTGCATGACAGTTAGACCTTGTGTAATCCTGTTAGAATACTTCTAGTCCTCGGTAGGCGTTTTAATCCTTATGCCTTACGGCACCTACTGTCTTCGGCAGCGTTCTTTAATAAAATAGCACATCCTCCCGGGTGTGTCAATAGTTTTCTCATTGAATTTCCAACATTTTATTTATACCTTTCCAATCAGGCTCTTTTGGGATATACTTAATATAGAAGCAATTCAGAGCAAAAGCAACAGGAGACTTTATGAAAATAAAACATTCGATGTCCATCCTTTTTCTGGCTTTGTGCCTTGCAGGCTGCAGCGTGCAGAAAAGCCAGCCAAAAACCCATTCCGTCAGCGAGGATTTCATCCGCTCTACGGATTTTAAGCTAAATACGGTTGTGACCATAACCATTTATGATTCCCAAGATCAAACGCTTCTTGAAGACTGTATGAAGCTGTGTGATAAATATGAAGCCATTTTCAGCCGCACCAAAAAAGGCAGTGAGCTTTATCAGCTCAATCACAGGGAGCTTCCCCTAATCTGCGGGAAACAGGATACTTATGCTGTATCAGAAGAGCTGGGCGACCTTATCTCCATCGGACTTGATTATGCAAAAAGAACCGATGGAGCTTTTGATATTGCCATTGCACCTTTAACAGATCTTTGGAATTTCACCTCGGTGACACCAAAAGTCCCTGCACAGAAAGACCTTGACAATGCACTTTCAAAATGCGGTTTTCAAAATGTTCGGATTGACGGATCCAATATCGCCTTCACCTCCCCGGATACCACCCTTGACCTTGGGGGAATCGCCAAAGGATACATTGCTGATCAGATAAAAGAATATCTTCTTTCCAAGGATATCCAAAGCGCTGTCATAAGCCTTGGGGGAAATATTGTCTGCATTGGTTGCAAGCCTGACGGAACCCCCTTCAAAATCGGAATCCAAAAGCCCTTTGCAGACCGGAACGAAACGGCCGCCGTTATGGATATCCGGAATAAGTCCGTTGTTTCCTCAGGTATTTATGAGCGTTTTTTCGAAAAGGACAAAACTCTCTACCATCATATTTTAAATCCAGCAGATGGTTATCCTTACAAAAATGATCTCATAGCTGTTACAATCATCTCAGACAAATCCGTGGATGGAGATGCGCTAAGCACTGCCTGCTTTGCCCTTGGATACAAAAAAGGGATGGAATATGTAAACAAATTGAAGGATGTACAGGCAGTCTTTATTACGGAAGATTATGAACTGCATTATACGGAAAATTTCCACGAAAATATCCCCCTTCTCGCCAACTGAAAAGGGGGATTCCATTAATCGCTTATTTTATGAGGATTCAGAAGCTTCACACCTTCTTCTCCTAAAATGTACAAAAGCATCTCCACGTATTCTTCAAAGGTCAGCTTCCCGTCCGGTGTAAGAAGCTCAAAATCTGTCTCATACACATTGGCAAATACACCTGTCTCTTTTAACCCATTCCGAAGATAAAAGGCCTTCCTTCGCTTCCGCTCTTCTGCGTTAGGGGCTTTTTCATCCTGCATTTCAATTTCAAAAATATATTTCTCATCCTGAAAACGTTCCTGCAGGGCACGAACTGCACGTCCTCCGCTGCCTTTGCAGCGCCTGTCCCCTGCAATTGCAAAATAATCCAAAAGGGCAGTCCCATCAGACAGCATATTTATGGCAAGTCCGGCAAATTCTCCAGCCTCTTCCACCGCCAGGATCTCCATCTTTCCAGCCTTTGTAAGCTGCTCCATAAGAAGGATAGGCTTCTTCTCCTCTACCGGAAAGGCCTCTTCATACAAATCATAAACCTGCTGACGGTAATGGCTTCCGTCTGCGAATACGTCTAAAAACTTCATCTGAATATCACACCTCATTTATCCATGCAAGAAAAAAAGTCCTTTCTTACATTATCATATTCGGCCAGGAGAGTATCTCTCTGGAAATAACCGTCTCATAATCCCCTTCTACTTCCTGGCTTCGTCCTGCTGCAAATACGTTTGTCTCCACGCCCCAAACGCTATCCTGGTATTCCCATATATGAAATCTCAGACCTCGGAACAAAAAATCCAGGCTCCCGCAGCCGTCTTCTTCTGTATACTGATACTTAATACTTTTCTTTTTCAATGCGTCCTGTATCCGTTCTAACCGCATTTCTTCCCTCCCATTCCGCAAACAGCCATTTTCCTGCATCAAATTTTATGCTCACTAAGTGTTCACATTATACCAGATTGTTTTCCCTTTTTTGGAAAATGCAGTTTCCCTTTTTATGGAAGAGTTACCTCGCCTGCAACGTCTACGGAAAAATACTCCCTGATTTCCCGCGTGTCTTCTGTCTGCCCTAAGACCCACATCAGCTTTGTCATCGCTGCCTCCGCTGTCATGTCATATGCCTGGAGAGCACCGGCTTCCAGCGCCCTCAGTCCTGTTTCATAAACAGAAAGATTACTTCCCTCATATCTGCACTGGCTCCCTGCCAGGATCACCATTCCATTGGAAACCGCATCATGAACTGCGGAAATAAAATCATTCTTTAAAAAGGGCATTCCCCCAAGGCCAAAGCCTTCTATATATACGCCTCTGCATCCTTCTTCCTGCAGATAACCCAAAATCCCGGGCGAAATCCCAGGGTACAGCTTCAGGAGGAAAACCTTGTTGGAATACGCCGGCTGCGGGCGGAATATTCCCCGTTTTTTCAGAAGGTTTTCTTTTCGAATATGGAGTCCCAGGGAACTGATCTCGCCTACATACGGATAATTGATGCTTTCAAAAGCATCAAAGCTCATGGTACGCACTTTGGAAGCACGGCAGCCTAAGATTACCTTTCTGTTAAACGCCACAAAAACGCCAGGGCACCCGCTGGCAGCCATATGAATGGCACAACGGCAATTCTCCAGGGCATCCGCAACTGGGTGGGCAATGGAAAGCTGACTTCCGGTTACAACCACAGGCACGGAGATATTCTGCAGCATAAAACACATCATAGATGCCGTATAAGCCAGGGTATCTGTGCCATGTATCACCACAATGCCCTGATATTCACTGCTTGCCTGTCCGATCCTCCGGGCAAGAGCCGCCCAGTCCTCCGGAAAAATGTTGGCACTGTCTACAGAACAAAAATCCTCTGTCTCCAACTCAAGATTCCTGGAGACCATCTGCAGCTCCTCCAGCATTTCCCCGCTTCTCATCCCGGGAATCAAGCCCTTCCTGCTGTTTACAGAAGAAAGCGTACCACCCGTATTAATAATCAGAATTCTTTTTGTCATAATCCGTTCCCCCCTAGCTTATCAGATAGAGAAAATATGCCGCATAGCCTGTGAGCATAAGGATCCCCCCCGTTCTTGACAGCTTACGATCTTTAAATACACACACCCACAGAAGAGCCCCCGCTGCCGCCGAAATCAAAGTATCTGTAATAAATTTTGCTTCAAATACCACAGGGGTGATCAGCGCTGTAGTTCCTACAACAAACAGAATATTAAAAATATTGCTTCCTACAATATTACCAATGGCAATATCCGCTTCTCCTTTTTTTGCCGCAGAAACAGAAGTCACAAGCTCCGGCAGGGAGGTTCCAAGAGCGACAATGGTCAGCCCGATAAAGCGCTCGCTTAAGCCAAGTGTTTTCGCAATGGATGTGGCCGCATCTACAGCAACATCGCTTCCCAGCATAATCAGCCCAATGCCTGCAAGGATAAACAAACAAAGCTTCCATAAGGGCTGATCTTCCTCTTCTTCCTCCTGCTGCTCCTTATTTTTCTTTGCCATATAAAAAAGATAGCCAAGATACACAATAAATGCGAGCCAAAGTACAATGCCTTCCCACAATACAATTTCATTTCCCGTATATCCAAGAATAAGCAGCAAAAAGGTAATCAAAAGCATATAGGGCAGTTCCACCTTTACGGTAGACTTTGCCACTGCTATAGGAATAATAATAGATGCAATTCCAAGAATGACCAGCACATTTAAAACATTGCTTCCCACAATATTACCAATGGTAATCCCTGCATTTCCCTTCAGAGCTGCCGTAATGCTCACCGCTGCCTCAGGAGCGCTGGTTCCCATTGCAACAATGGTAAGCCCAACTACCAAATGGGGAATACCGAATTTCTCCGCAACACCTGCTGCCCCGTCCACAAACCAGTCAGCACCCTTTACCAGCAAAAAAAATCCTGCAGCCAGAAACAAAACCTGTAATAAAATTTCCATTTCCCATTCCTCCTGTTTTTGATTTTTCCGTGCAGCTAAAAAGGCCAAATATATCCTGCAGCATGTCTGACAGCAAAAAACGAGGCTTTTACCGCACACAAAGAATGCGATAAAAGTCTCGTTCTTATTTCAGTATATATCCCGGCCGTTACGGCGTGATGACGTGATACATAACATCCTTTATCTGATGCGAACTACTCCCTAATATCAGGATAATCTTAGCAAAATACCTTACATCCGTCAAGAACTATTTTCGGATATTCCCCGCTGCTGTTTACTCCTGAAAGGAAACCTCCTTATGGTAAAGCGCCCTCTCATCAAGAAGCTGTCTGAAGGTCTTGGTCTTTTTATTCTCCTCGTAGTCCTCTGACCAATAGTATCCTTTCAGCTCGTCCATATATTCCAAATAATCACAGATATAAATGTCCACTTTAGATACGTCCCGATCCTGTACAGGCATAGTATTTGCATTCCCGCCAAAGGTTCCCGTGGGCATAATGTCCCCATCAGCATCCAATACAACTGTAAAGCAGTCTATATTTCCGGAATCTTCCACTGTCAGTTCAAAAGGCGTCTTTGTAACAGATACCAGTCCGATATTGTTTTCATTAATATCATTGATTTCTTTCACGATGGTCTGGCTATGATCTTTAGTAACGTCAATGCTGAAATTCCATGGTCCCTCTACCCACCAATTCGTATATGAATTGGGGTACTTAGCCGTATCAGGATAACGCTCAGCATAAGAATTCCACATTTTTGTAAAAAGCTGATGTTCCAGCTCCTTCTGTTCCTCTGTAAAATTCTCATAGTCCTCATCCGCAGTGCTAAGCCCGTTATCTGCCATTGCCTTTTCATATTCCGCTCTAATATCTTCCGGCATTTCCGGCTGCTCCTGGTTTGGCTTATCCCCTACGATCCGGGGAATGCTGAGCTCTACAGAGAATGATTCCGGAAGCTCCGTGTTGTCTGCAGAATACTTCAAATCGTAGCGCAGCACTCCTGCATACGTGTAGTCATCCACCATCCGGCCGTCCAGGTATTCTCCGCAGTACATTTCCTGGTCATTATAGCTAAATTTCAAGGTGCTGTCCATAACACTGATAACCGGCGCACCGCTTTCCTGCATTGTAAGGGTTTCCGGGAATTTCTCTTCTGTCTGAAGGATCATACTCACATAAAGCGCCACATCATTACAATATACTTCTGATAAAGTTACGGTCATTCCGTTCTTCGCAGCGCTGTATAATGTTTTCCCTGTCTCTTCTGCTCCTGATTCTGTATTTTCTGTATTTTTCTTATTTGTGTCTGCTTCCCCGTTTTCTCCGGAAGCATTTGTTTCATCCAATGGCTTTGCATATTTGCTGAAATCTCCTGAGAAGCCCAAGGACTGGCCAAGTTCCTCAAACACATGCCCTACTAATGGAATCTGCGCTGCAAATGCAGGATTTGTAATGCAAACGCCTGAAAATACGGCGGCCGCTGCCGCTGCTGCTGTACAGCTCCTGAAAAATACTTTTCTGTTTTTCCATACTTTTCTAGTCTTTCCTGCCACGGAATTGGCATACTCCTGTTTTTCCTGCTTAGCTCTGATCTTTGCAAAAGCTTCCAGCTTTGCGTTCTCCACATTTTCAGGCAAAGGAAATTCCCTCTGCATTGTGGATTTTACTTCATCATCCAGCCGTGTATCTTCTAAGTTCCGCAAATTTATCTGTTCTTTCATTTAAAATCCCTCCCTGTTCACTGCTAAGGCCGATGTTTCTGTTCTTATAGACTTTTGATGGCTTACCACCCAGATAAGCGCTGCGAATCTGATCCTTTGCCCTGGATAACCTGGTTTTTACTGTATTCTCGTTCAAATCCAGCAATCCGGCAATCTCAGAAAGCTTAAAGCCCTCCACGTAATGAAGAATCAGAATAACCCGGTATTTCTCATCTACGAGTTCCAGCATTTCCTTAAATTCGAACTCTGCAAGAGAGGCGTCCTGCCTCGCTGTTTCCGGAAGCTCTCCGGGCATGTTCATTCTTTGGTAATGTACCAGAATCCTTTTGCATTCATTGATCAGAATGCGAATAAGCCAGGTCTTAAAGTATTCCGGCTGACGCAATGTATGTATTTTTTCAAAACAGGTCAGGATCGTATCCTGCACAGCGTCTGCCACATCATCGTCATTTTTTAATATACCCCGGGCTACCTTGTACATCGCAAGCGAGTTTTCTTCCATCAGCTCAAGAAATGCATCCACATCTCCGGCAACCGCTTTTTCTGCAAGCTCTTTCATTTATAGCCCTCCTTTCCAAGCAGTTTCTGCTTTACTTATCATCCGGATGTTTTTGTTTCTTACACCTATTAGATAAGCAAGCCTGGGAAAAGGTTTCAAAAAAATAAAAATATAAAATAGCTTTAAAATAGTTTCAAAATAACATTTCCAATGGTCTCTGCGATCAGCCCTGCTCCCCTCTTACTTGGATGCAGTCCGTCCGCCTGATAAAGTTTCTTCCGTTCCTCCTCATTCACAGCCAAAAAAGCACTGTGCACATCTGCTGTATAAAGCCATGGGTTTGCCTTCCAGATACACTCCAGCTGTTCCAGAATGTCCTCCAGGTATGATTCCTTATGCTTTCTCCAAATACAGCCTTCCGAAACAGGCGCCGGTTTTACTGAAAAAACGGCAGCCTTTGGCCTTCTCCTTCTGATTTCATTCACCAGGTTCAGGTAATCCTCCTGAAACCAATCCCGAAAAGCATACACATCATTATATTTATCCGGTCTGTCTTCCTCTTCGCTGTATCCATTCTGTGCGTCATTGGTTCCATGAAGCACAATATAAATATCCCCAGGAATTTCAAGCGCTTCCTCCCACCGCTTCTGCCGCACATAGGGAAGCCCTACCCTGCGTCCATTCAATGTTCTGTTAATGCTGCAGCTGCCAGAAAGCCCCAGGTTATAAACTTTAAAATCCGCCCCCAATATGTTCTGAAGCTGTGCGGGATACGGTGCGCCAGGATCATCACTTATGCCATATCCCTCCGTAATGCTATCCCCCATACACACAACTTTTATATCCCTCTTCGTTCCATCGAATTTCCACGCAGTCTCCATTTCGTATTTTCAGTCCTTTCACATATCCCTCTTTCCATGCTTTTGGTATGCATGGGAGCATCTTTACTCTTCCGTCCTCATCCTGCAGAAGCATCTCCGCCACCCCTGCGGTAAATCCGAAACATCCGTCAATCTGCAGCGGACGGGCAGAAAAGAGATTCTCATAAATACCGCCGTTGGTATATGAGATTTCCCTTGAATCCTGGGAATCTGCAAGCTGCAGATATCTTACGATTTCCCTGCCCGCCTCCTCTTTGTCCCTAAGCCTTGCCAAAAGTCCGATCTTCCAGGCTCTGCTCCAGGGAACTCCATCCCGGCCTCTGCGGCTTAAAGAGGTTTTGCATGCTTCCATTAGTGTATCATCCCAGCCATAATAATTTGTAAAAAGATCTGACGGATAAAGCCCATATAAATGTGATAGATGGCGATGGTTCACCTCATGCTCATCATAGTCCTCTGCCCATTCCAGCAGCTGACCGTATTTTCCTATTTTTCTCTCCAAAAGTCTGGGAAGCGCAGCATGGATCTCATTCAGGCGTTCGTCATCCACTGGCGTGATTCCCAATTCCTCTGCCATCCGAAGGCAATGACGGAATAATTCCTCAATAACCTCCATGTCCATGGCTGTTCCGTAAGTGACCCCTGTGGTCACTCCATTTTCCTGAAACATGTTTTCCGGGGAGGTGGATGGGCATGTTACCAGCCTTCCATCCTTTTCCACCATATAATCCAGATAAAATACTGCACAGTCCATGCTGATGGGATATGCATCCTCTTTTAAAAACTCCTTGTCCCTGGTATAGAGATAATGTTCCCACAGATGACGGCAAAGCCAGCCTCCTCCTGCAAGCCAGAAGGACCAGGGCTGCACGTTCTGTCCTTTTTTCCTTGGTCCTACTGCAGTTGTCTTTCTCCAAAGGTCTGTATTATGATGCAGGCACCAGCCCCTGCAATGATAATTCACCTGTGCTGTTTTCCTCCCTGACTTTGCACATTCCCTAATGAATTTTATCATAGGTTCCTGGCAGCCCGGAAGATTACACTTCTCCGTTGGCCAGTAATTCATTTCCGTATTAATGTTTACCGTATAATTAGAACTCCAGGGCGCCCGCAGCTCCTGATTCCAAATCCCCTGGAGATTTCCCGGCTGGGTTCCTTCCCGGGAGCTTGCAATGGTAAGATACCTTCCGAACTGAAAAGCTGTGGCAACCAGTTCCGGATCCTCCGAAAGGTTCTTAAAAAGCTTCAGGCGTTTTCCCATCGGAAGCTTTTCCCGCTGTGTATGCCCCAAATCCAGTTCCACCTTATCAAACAGGCCTCCGTGGTCATCCACATGCCGTTTCCATAATTCTCCGAACTCCTTTTCTCCCGCCTTCTCCAAATAATGATTCAGCCTGTTTTCATATTCCCGGTCAGCAGTACTTTGATACCCTCCAAAACTATTAGCACTGCTTATGAGAAGCAGGCAGTCCCTGCATCCCAAAATCCGAATAAGCCCTTCCCGGGTTTCCACTTTTCCGTCCAAAGCCACAGCCTTTACCCCTGCCATAAAGCGGATGCTTCTTGTCTTCTCAAACTCCGCATACCGGATCGGATCTTCGCATTCATAATAGGAAGGTTCAGCTTCCTCAGGACACCATCCATGATAAAACAGGCTGTCCGCCTCTGTCTCATTCCATCCCCTCAGCTTACTGATAAGACTGATTTTCAGATCCTGTGCTTCCTCTGAGCAAAAACGCACTACAAGCACCTGATCCGGATGAGAGCAGAAAATCGTCCTTATGCACAGGCCGCCATCCAGCCGAAAGCTTGTCGTGCACACGCCCTTTGCCAGATCCAGGGTTCTTTTATAATCAGAGATTTCCCCTCCGTCCTTTTCTATTTCCAGGATAAGATCCGCCATGGGAAGATAGGATTCTGTAAAAACCCCTGTCATATGGCGGTTCAAAATCGCCTCCCCATCCTTATACCTCTTTTCAAAAACAGCAGTCCGAACCTTCTCCAGATACAAAAAGGCTTTTTCGTCCGTATAATCCCTTGGGTACCCTGACCAAAGAGTATCTTCATTTAAAGAAAGAACTTCTTTTTTGCATCCGCCGGTAACCATGGTGCCGATCCTTCCATTTCCTACGGGAAGACCGTCCGACCAGTTTTCTGCCGGTTTGTCATAATACATGATATTTTTCATCAGCCTTTTACTGCGCCTCCGATCGTCATGGCTTTTTCCACCTGCTCACTGAAGATCAGGTATATAATAATTGTGGGGATACTTGCCATTACAAGGCACGCTCCCATAGCGCCCCAGTCTGTAGAATGCACACCTACGAAATTTGCAAGTCCGATAGGCAGTGTTTTTACAGAATTCTTGGAAATTAGGATGGATGCCACTGTATATTCATTCCATACATTTAAAAAGGCAAAAATAACCGCTGTGGCAATCGCCGGCTTAACAAGCGGAATGATAATAGAAACAAATGTCCTGAATATCCCCGCCCCGTCAATTACCGCAGATTCCTCCATCTCTTTTGGCACTCCCGCAAAAGAGGTGGACATGATCATGCTGGAGAATGCCAGGTTAAACGCCACATAAGGAACGATCAGTGCAAAATAGGTATTGCTTAAGTGCATATCCCTTACCAAAATGGAAAGGGGAATGATAATTACCTGGATGGGAATAAAAAGCCCCATGGTCAGATAATTGGTTACCACTGTTTTTCCTCTCCATATCATTCTTGTTGCAGAGTAGGAAAAGGGCAGTACAAAAAAAAGAATACCTGCAATAGAAGCCATGGATACAATGATACTGTTTTTAAAAAATGCAAGGATATCAAAGGCTTTAATCGCATTAACATAATTTACCCACTGAATATCCTTCGGAAATCCAAATGGATTGGTAAGAAAGATTTCATTGTTTGTTTTCAGCGAATAAAAAATCAGGTAAAAAAGCGGATAAATAAATATCACGCTGCAAATGATCAGGAAGATCATGGAGATTGCCGTAGACGGCTTTGTTGTTCTATGTGCTTGTTTCATTATTTTCCTCCCTCAAAAACAGCTCCGTCTTTATTGCGGAACAGCCAGTTGACCAGTATCGTAACAGCCAGGCACTGAATGACCAGGAGTACGGCTGAGGTACATCCATATCCATATTTTCCTACGGTAAAGGCATTTCTAAATGTCATATAGGTCAATGTATAAGTAGAGGTTCCGGGGCCGCCCTTTGTAAGAATATTCATATGTGCAAAGGCATTCAAACCGCCTGTAATAGCAAAGATAAAGCTCATTTTATATGTATCCTTTAAAAGAGGAATCAGAATATACCTGTCAAGCTGCCAAAGGGATGCACCGTCAATCCTTGCTGCTTCCATATATTCTTCAGGAATAGCTTTTGCGCTGGAATAAATAATACAAAGCTGATATCCCACAAACTGCCATACGTTTACAAAAGCAATGGCTACAATGGCAAAATCAAGGCTGCTGAGCCAGCTCTGACGATAGCCCAGTCCTAAAACTTCAAAAATCTTATTAAACAATCCCCATTCCGGATTGTACAGCGCCCCCCAAAGCTGGCACACAACTGTTACGGACAATACTGCCGGAATAAAAAAAGCGGAACGGAAGAAACGCTTTCCGCGGATCCTTGGATTCATAAGGATCATGGTAAAAACAGTTGCAAGACCCACCTGGAACACTACCAGGATCACTGCGAAAATAATACCATTTCTCATAGATTCGTAAAACAGGTCATCTGCAAATAAATTCTTATAATTTTCTATTCCATTGAAAATCGGGGCAGTCAGACCATTCCAATCATAAAAGCTGCGGTAAACTGTCTGGATGATGGGATAAAATACAATCACCGTAAACAGTATCACTGTAGGCAATGTAAACAATGCAATGACTTTTTTATTTCCCATTACTTTATTCATATTATCTTTTTCCTTTCTCTCCCATTGGCATTGCCATGAAATCTCCACGAAATTTCCGGTCAAAAAAACAGGGCATATAAATTTGGATGATCCAGCATTACATGCCCTGTATTTTGGGATTCTATCTCATTTATTTGGTAGTAGACTCAATGCATTTATTTACATTTGCAATAAAATCTTCTGTAGATTCCCCTACCAGAAGCTTCTGCATTTCCTCTGTAAAGGAAGTCTGGAACTCTGTATTTGGCAGTGTATGTAAGAACTTGGATTCATATGTCAGTTTCGGGATCATCTCCAAAAGCTGTTCGGATCCAGCTCCTAAAGGCTCGTTTGTTTCAAAGCCATCTGTCTTTACAGGTACAGTTACGGACTGATTGATCTGATATTCTGCAATTTCACGCCAGTAAGCATATGTAGCAGCTACCTGAGCACAAAGATCAGGATCCTCAGCACTTGTTGTAATAGTAAGACCACAGGTATCTCCGCCGCCAGTACATGCATACTGATTGTTTTCTTCTTTTCCTGCATCTGCTGTAGGATAGAATTCAAAAATACCGAAGTTTTCTCCAAGAGCCGGTTCTGCATCTGCAATATACCAGCTTCCGTTAATGAACATTGCACTCTGTCCTTCAAGGAACATAGCAGATGCTGTATCAAAGTCTGCATTTGTGCAGCCGTCCTGGAACATTCCTGCATCAATGAGAGCTTTCAGCTTTTCTACTGCATGTGCATTTGCTTCATCATCTGCGGATGCGTCTCCAAGGGAAAGTCCATAGATACCTGTCGGGTCATCCTTTAATACAAAGCTGTCATAAATTGCGCCTACAGGCCATGGCTCTTTTGCAAAGGTTGCAAGAGGTACAATATCATTTTCACGGAAGGTTGTTACAGCCTCAAGAAGCTCTTCATAGTTTGTAGGAACCTTTACTCCGTACTCTTCAAAAATCGCTTTGTTATAATACCATAAAATGGGAGATACGCCGCCGATGGGGAATTCATAAATATGTCCGTCCGGAGATGTAAGGCAGGTCTGAATTGCGCCCTGTACCAGCTTATCTGTATAGTTCATTTCTTCAATATAATCGTCCAGGACCAAAATGCTTCCGCTTTCTGCCAGAAGCCCCAGTGTACCGGAATCGGACTGAAGGATGTCCGGAAGGTCTCCTGTTGCAGCTCTTGTCTTAATTGTCTGGCCACCGTCCTGAGGCTGGGATTCAAACTCGATGGTTACATTCGGGAAGCTCTCTTTCACTTTTGCATAAGCAAAGGTTGCAAGAGGATCTTCTTCCCCATCATAATAAGTCATCATGGTTAAGTCTGCCTCTTTGTCAGAAATGATCTCACCTGCATTTTCTTCTGCATAAACGGTTCCGCAAAGACCTAAACTTAATGCCATAGAAGCTGTAAGTGCCATTCCTGCTGCTTTTTTCATAGATTTTTTCATTTTCTATTTCCTCCGTTCATTTGATGACCAGAGTATAGCATAACTTATCTGTTATCCATTAGAAGAAATCAGGATAGGAATGGGAAAAATCGAGATAGTTTGACGGAGTTACTCCAAAATGCTTTTTAAAGCATTTTGTAAAGTATCCCGGATCCATGTAGCCTACCTGCTCCGCAGCCTGGGAAACAGACAGGTTTCCCGTTTCAAGCAGCCTTTTCGCCTCCTGCATCCTGTATTCCGTCAGGAAATCCACCACTGTGCAGCCTCTGTATTTTGAAAAAATCCTTCGGATATAGCTGGCATCCAGAAAGACCAGCTCTGCTATTTTCTCCACAGTCAGGTCAGACTCCTGATAATTCTCCCGAACAGCCTCTTCCACTGCACTGATGATTTCTTCCGCCCGCCTGGAACGGGGCTTTTTTCGTTCCGCCTGTACCTCTTTATAAAAATACAGCTTTCCTGTACCCTTTAGTTCCTGGGTCTTACATGCACTCTCTGCTTCCCGAACAGAATCATAAAGCTTCTCCAGGCTGTCCTTTTCCTCACCAACGCCAATGGTCACCAAAAGTTTCAAATAATCCCATATGATTTTCTGCACATCTCCAAAATATCCTTTCAGCTTCTCAAGGGACAAGCTCTCTTTGGAGCCATTTACAAGCAATCCAATCCTGTTCGTACCGCCGTCTGTTACATATAAAACCGTCTCCGAAATTACCGGATATTCCTCCAGGATATTGCAGATGCTGAATTTCCAAAGTCCCATATCTGGCTCCTGGACTTTATCTGTAAAATGAATCTCCATCCAGGCTGCCAAAAAACAGCCGTAAGGACACTCTACCCCTATACGCTTCATCCGTTCCTTCCAGTCTGATATATTGAGGAAATCTCTGGAACTAAGCATTTCCTTTAAAAGACTCTCCCGTAAGACTTCTCTGTCCTTTCTGGAATCGCACCGCTCCTGGATGCGTTTTTCGATTTTCAGCTTCAGCCGCCGCACTGCACCCTCCAGCTCTTCCGGAGAAAAGGGCTTCAAAATATATTCCTCTGCTCCAAGCTGCAGAGCCTTTCTGGCATATTCAAACTCTGAGTATCCGGTCACAAATGCTATGACCATATCCGGGCTTTTATTCAGCAAATGCTCTGTCAGCTCCAAGCCGTCCATTCCCGGCATATTAATATCCAGAAGAGCCATATCAGGCATTTCCTTTTCTGCGATCTCAATAGCCTTTGCACTGTCCCTTGCACAGCCGCAAATAGTAATTCCAAGACCTTCCCAGTCAAGAACTGTTTTCATATATTCACGTACATAGGCTTCATCATCTGCGATCAATAGCTTGAGCATGGTTCTCCTCCCCTCCCTGGAATGCGAATCATCACGCAGGTTCCTTCTCCTACCCGGCTCTCAATCTCCAGGCCGTAATCTTCTCCGTAATATAATTGTATCCTTCTGTGCACGCTGAGAAGACCGAAGTGGGTGCTGCTTACTTCCTCCTCACCATTCAAAATGGACTGCCAGATCTCCTTGGGCATGCCTGCCCCGTCATCCTCTACAGTAAGATAGATAAGTGCATCTTCCTGTTTGCCCCGGACACGGATATTTCCCTTTTGATACTGGGTTTTCAATCCATGATAAATAGCATTTTCCACCAAAGGCTGCAGCGTCATTTTGGGAATTTCACATAAATAAATGTCCTGATCTACCTCTATGGAAAAATCAACCAGGTCACTGTAACGCTCTTTTTGTATCAAAAGATAACCGGAAATATTTTTTACTTCCTCTGCTATAGTGATGATCTCCCTGCCTTTGGAAAGGCTGACACGGTAAAAATCCGCCAGGGCTTTTGTTACTGCTGCCCCGCCCTTCGCATTTCCCATCTGACAGAAAATATAGATCAGATCCAGGGTATTATAAAGGAAATGGGGTTTAATCTGAGCCTGGATCAGGGCAAGCTCATACTCCCTTTTCTGCCGCTGACTTTCCCGAATGTTATCCATCTGGCGCTCTATCCGTTCCAGCATTTCATTGAAAACTCCGGACAGCACCCCTACCTCGTCTGTAGTACTTATCTTACACCGAATGCCCAGATTATCATTTCGGAACTGCTTCACTGTTTCTGTAAGCTCCTGAATAGGCTGGGTAATCCAGGCTGCAATTTTCCGGATAATAAATACGCTTACCAAAATGCATACCAAACCTGCTGCAATAATAATTCCCAAAAGCATACGGATCTCCCGTGTCAGCTCATAGATTTCTACTCTGTTTACCAGATTCCAGCCCTCATGCCATACATGACAGGTGGTCACAAGAAAACTAGTACGATTCTCCCGGATACGAAATCCGGCATCCGGCTGAAACTTCCGCATAAACTGCGGGCTTCCCCCGCTCTTAAGAAGAGCATCCTTGTTTCTGGATGCAATAACCATTCCCTTTTCATCCCATAACTGATAATCACTGTAATAGCCTGTATCGTTTGTTTCCGGAAAATACCTGCTTAATGTATCTGACATAACTACTGCAAAAGCATATCCAATATTTTTGCCTGTATTCATACTGATCACACGATGTCCCAAGATCCAGGCAGGACCATTATTCTTTAAAAACGCAAATTCGCCCACTCCAAGTTCCTTTACATCTGCCAGGCCCTTTTCAGGAATCTGTTCAATAAGGGGCATCAATTCCTCAAAGGACGGCATTTCCACGTCCTTACTATTTCCGGAAAAAACTACCTTTTTGCTGCTGTCCGCATAAATAAGCGCCGTAATATCCGGAAAGCACAGGCGGCTGTAGTCCATTGCCGTATTAATTTCATTTATGTTCTGCAGTGATTCCACATCCGTCATCCCGAATACATTTTCCCCGCTGTATATTCGGTTGATATCCTTTGTAATGGTTTTCAGGCATGTTTTTGCATTGTTGGAGACATTCTCAAGCTGCATGGCAATAATCTCGCAGCTTGTCCGGACTTCCTTCTCCGTTTTCCGGATAGCTGACCAATACAAAACCACATTGGATATAATAAGGATGACTACAATAAGCCCGATCATGACTGCAACCACTGAAGCCGCAAACTTCTTCCCGATCATCTGATTACGAAGCCTGTTTTTTAAATAGGTAAGCATGGAGATCCCTCTCTATCTTTTTTGTGAGACTTTCAACACTTTTTTCTGGCGCTTTCACCATTCTCTCTTTAAAATCCAAATCCATTATTATTAAGTTTATCTGATTGACCATGATAATACAAGAGAACAAAAGATAAAAAAATACAAAAAAGAAGCAGTCCCTTGCAGCGAAGGTTCTGCCCCTTTTTATAGATCTTATTAATGCTCCAATCGCAAATACTTCTCCCTGGTAGCAAGTCCGCCCCGGATATGGCGTTCCTGCTTGTTCACATCCAGCACTGCCCTGGCTTCCCTAGCAAGAGCTGGATTTAACTGTGTAAGACGCTCGGTAACATCTTTATGTATGGTTGTTACGAATTAGAACGGCTTCGTCAAGTCCCAAATCCCCGAACAGGCGCAGATAAATGTCTACGTTACCGTCCTTGTCCACTTCGATTTTCTGGATGATTCTTTTTAACTGCTCGTTGCTCATTTCCCGTACTGAGTTAATGTCCTCAATACTCTGAAACGTCTTTTTGATGATTTCCTCTAATTGGTCGCCTTTATCCAGATTATATTGCACCAGCTTCAAGTCATTTTCCAGACGCTCCATTTCCGCTTTCATGCCGCCGATTTTCTCATTCAGTTCCTCTCGGCTGATTAAATCGTCTGTATACATATCCATATACTTTTGTCTGGTTTTTTTCAGTCTGGAAAGCTGTGCATTTAATTCTTTCTCATAATTTTCATTATCATCTCTGGCTTTATAAACTTTTGTAAATTCCTTTACTACATAGCTTATGACGTTCTTTTTTTCCTTTAACAGTTCGGCAAAATATTCCTCTAATGCCTGTATCAGTTCGTTCTCATCAACCGTAACTGCATTAGGGCAGCTATCCGCACCTTTGCCGTTATGACCGGAGCATACCCAACGTACATAGGTATTTTTGTAGGTTCTCACTGTGCGTCTGAAAGACCAGCCACACTCCTTGCATTTGATAATCGTACTGAACAGATATTTATTGCTCTGACGCTCCCGCTTCATGTGAAAGGCATGATGTCGCCCATGCAAAATCTCCTGCGCCTTTTCATATTGCTCCGGCTCTATTATACGCAAGTCCGGGCGTTCTGTAACAAGCCATTCCGATTCGTCCTTATCCATTCTGGTTCCTGTTAAAAAGTCTGTCACTTCCTGCTTCCCGTTGATAATTTTCCCGGTGTAAAGTTCATTAGTAAGAATCCGGCAGACAGCGTTCTGCGTCCAACTGCAATTTCTCTTGGTTTTCAAGCCTTTGTCGTTCAGCTTATTTGCAATTTTAGCTGCTCCATAACCCTCTTTCAAATACCAGTCGTAAATCTGCCTTACCGTTTTTGCTTCTTCCTCGTTAATGGTAAGATGAAAGTAATCACCTATGGTCTTGTCATAGCCATATACAATATTCGGCACCCTGCCTTTTTCAGCGTTCATCTTCTTTCCAAACTTCACACGCTTGGAAGTATTTGCACTTTCTTCCTGTGCAAGCGCACCAAAAATGGTAAGGACAAATTCCGACTGCCCTAAGACTGTCATATTTGCAGTCAAAAATGTTGTTTCAATCCCTAAAGCCTTCAAGGTTCGGATACTCTGTAAAAGGTCTACGGTATTGCGGGCAAAACGGGAAATGTCTTTTACCACTACCATATCAAACAAGCCATGCTGTGCGTCACGCATAAGGCGTAAAAATTCCTTGCGATTTTTTATTTTTGTACCGGAAATGCCTTCATCTGCATATAATCTTACAAGGTTATGCCCGTTTTTTTCTGTATACTCGGTAAAGAATTTTTTCTGGGCTTCTAAGCTGTTAAGCTGGTCGGATTTGTCAGTGGAAACTCGACAATATGCGGCGATATTCATAAGCAAAACCTTTCTTCTTAATTCGTTTCTTTCTGTTACATCTTTATAATACTATAAAGCGTTCCTATTTTCAAGAGATTTGAACACTTTATGCAAATATATAAAAAGAAATGGACGGTTACGGTTATGTTGCCGCAGCCGCCCGTTCTACTATTCCGTTGTTTCTTCCTTATTTCGTTTTATCTCATTTTGTAATACACGTTCTAATTTTTCTTGATTCACTTCAAGAAAAACTTTTAATATGTAGTTGGCAGTTTCTTCCGCTGAATTAGGATTATGAAAGCGGAAGTTTAACTTAACCTTATTAGCGATAGGAAAACCACCTCACCTTCAATCTGCTCTCTAAACTCTTTGTCCATAACTATGAAAAACTTTTGCAAAATAGTCCTCATTTTTTCTCTCCGTTCAAAATCCTTTTTAACTGTTTCATTTTCTCCTGTGCGGCGGCTTTTCTAAAATTCTCCCCGGTAAAGCAGATAGGGGAACACATGGAAAGCAGACGGTCATAAATCCGGGCGTGCGGGGTGTCCTCCGGGTGCTGCAATTCCTCTACGGTCAAATTCGTTGTCACAATCAGCGGTTTGTTGCTGCGGTAGCGGCTGTCAATCACGTTGTAGACCTGCTCTAAGCCGTATTCCGTTCCCCGCTCCATTCCAAAATCGTCCAGAATGAGAAGCGGATAGCTGCAAAGGCGGGCGATATACTCGTTCCTGCCCGTGAAGCTGGCGGCAAGGTCATTTAATATCAGCGCAAAGTTCGTCATACAAACGGCGACTTCCTGCTCCATGAGGGCGTTTGCAATGCACCCGGCAAAATAACTCTTGCCGGTGCCTACCTTGCCCCACAAAATCAATCCATAATTCCCGGTCTGCATTTCCTCCCAACGCTCCACATATTCGGCGGCGTTCTTCATCTGCGGGCATTTCCCGTTGTCGTTTGCAAACGTCCATTCCCGCATAGCCGGGTCGGTAAAGCCCTGCTGTTTCAGCCGTTCCACGGTTTCCCGGTGGCTGCGCTCTTTCTCGGCGGCTTCCCGCTTTTCACGCTCTGCCCGCTGGCAGTCGCACTCTGCCGGGTGGCGGTCACGCCCTAACCATGCAGCGGATTCTTTCGGGAAATAGGCTTCTTTCGGCTTGCGGCACTTCCCGCAGTACAAAAGCCCGTCCTCCCCGGTGTAGTCTGTCTGCTCCGGCGTGGTCTGTGCTATGTTCAAAATCGCATTATCAAAATCATTCATCATAAACTCTCGCCCTCCTTGAACGAATAATCGGGGATGCCCTTTTTCAAGGCTCCCTTTTTGTCTGCTTTCTCTTTTTTCGCCCACCTGTGCAAAGCGGCGGCATAGTTCTGGTAGGTTTTCCCGCTGGCGGCGACATAGCCGCTCATTTCCTCAATCAGACGTTCCAGCCTGTCCGGGTACGCTGCCTGTAAGCTGGCATACTCGGTTTCTGACAGGAAAATATTCTGGTATTCTCCATGAGGGGTGCGAATCTCCCCACTCTCTCTTTTTGTTTGGTTCTCTGTAAGTTGGTTTATAGTAAGTTGGTTAGTGCTGATGTAGCTTAGGAGATTGCGCTGCAATTCCTTTTTGTCTGCGATAACGGCTTCCAGCTTTTTCAGTCCGGCAAGGCTCTCCCGCATATCCGCATGGGCGGCGGCAAGGGCTTCGTCCAGTTCCTCCGGGGAAGAAAAGCCATATTGCTGGTAGGCGGTAAGGGTCGCCGCCATTTGCTTTAGGTTGTGCATGGTCGCCCACTTCTCATAGCCACGCCCTTTGCCCTCGGCTTTCTTTGCGGCTATGTCAACCATGCGCTGTACGCCGGATTGTGGATTTTCCGGGGTATGATGGTTTGTTGCGCCCCTTTCAGAACGGGCGGGGGTGTCGTGTTTCACGACAGCCTGCGTCATGGCTCTTTGGGCGTTCTGCTCCAAAACGGCAAGTACGGCGGTGCGGTCAAAATCGTCGCCCAGCTTCCGGGCGGTAATGGGTTTCGTCCTGTCCGGCGCAAGATAGGACAGCCTCCCCCGGCTCTCCTTGACGCTCACGCCCTCCCGGAGAAGCAGAGAAGCAAACTCGTCAAAGCTGGCAGCTTCGGAAAGTGCCGCCCGTATCGTCCGGCGCAGCTTCTCCTTGTCCGTTTCAAACTTGGTTGTCCGGGGCGTAATCCCTCCGGCAAGCATGGGGGCGTTGCGCGCGTCCAGCGCAGCCTGTCCTTTTTTCTTCGCCCAGTATTCCCGGTCGGTCACACGCTCCTTGCTGCCGTTCAAAAGGTCAATCTGGTAAAGCCCCTCGCTGTGGCACATCTCCATGACTTCCGCTTTCAGATAATTCATGGCTGCGTCTGTGCAGCGGTGCTTGCAGCCTGCCCGCCGGTCTGCCGGTCTGTCCATGTGGGGCAGCATGGGAACCTCCGCAATCCGCAGGCTGTTAATGACGATATGCACATGGATATTCCCCGTATGGTTGTGCCCGTCCGGGTGGGTGCAGACAAGGGCTTGGTGTCCGGGGAAATGCTCCCTGCAAAACTTCTCGCCCAACTCCTGCGCCCGGTCTGCGGTCAAGCCGTTGTCGGGACCGTCACGGGGGTCAAAGCTGATGATGTAGTGGTGGCTCTTTACGTCCTCCCGTTTCTGGTTTTTGCCATAGTGGAGATTCGCCCGCATACAGGCAACGGCGAAATCTTCCCCGTCACAATTTAGTGAAGAAATGCGGTAGTCCGCCCTCGGTATCAGCCGCCCGTCCGGGTCAAGGACTGGCTTCATGGTAAACTCGTCATGCTCGAATGTGAGGTACTTTTCAGCGTCCCCGTAGTCTGCATTTTTAGAGCTGATATGTTTGAGTATCGCCAACAGCGTCACCTACTTTCTTGAGGACTTCAAACTTGAGGGCGGCAAGGTCGGCGGCGGCTCCCCGTACCTCGCCGGACAGGGCGGCGTAGGGTGCGCCGTATTCATTCAGACAGCGGGCTATCTGGTTGAGGTTGCCGCCGATCCGCCCGTACTCGGCGGTTAGCTTCCCGACAGCGGCAAGCAGTTCGTCATTGACGGGGGAAACGGTAATCACGGGGCGTATGGTCGCCCCCTGTATGGCTTGCCGGATAAACTCGGACTGGCTGATTTTGTATGCCGCCAGCCGCTCCATGAAGTCGGCGTGTTCTTCCTCGGACAGCCGGGTTTTTACCACATGGCGGCGGTGGGGCGTGTTGTATTTCTTTCGCATGGTATGACCTCCTTTCGGTTGCCGCAGGACAGCGGCGGGATAAGCGGCGCTCATGGGTTCCCACACAAGCCGGGGCTTGTGTGGGGAGAGGACGAGCGACGGAATGAATGAGTTTTTGCGCCTGCGCGGAAACGAATGATATGTAGTCCGCGAGGACGACAAGCAGGGTTTGGGGAAGGCACTCCCCAACAAGATTCCCGCAGGGGCAAAATGAGCGATAAGCGAATTTTGGTACTGTGGTAGAATCTTGCTCTAAGAAAGCGGCGGTTTCCAGCGTCCTCTATCTACTACTACAATTCCGGCGGGGCGTTCCGGCTGCCCTCTGCTATACCAGTGCCGCAAAAGGGAACTATGCCAACTCTGCGGCTTATGAACAAAGCGATAGAAGCGGCGGTTTCTGCCCGTTATCCCCCTCGACGGAGAAAACATATTTTTTGCCAACTCCGGGGCGGTATTTCTCAAAAAAATCCCTTTCACTACCTACAAACCGGGGCAAGGCAAAAATGACGGAGATTTTCGGGATTTTTTCAATTTTCCTTTCAATCCCTACTACACAAAAAACTTGAAAACTGCCAAACATTCCAGCAACTTTTTTCAAATCCCCTCCACGGAAAGGTCTGGATTTTGCCAACCTCATTTCCCGTTTTCATGGTTTAATACCGACAATTTTTCAAAATGCCAAATGAAACAGAAACATTTTTCAAAAAAGAGGGCGGCGGGGCGGTTCTCCGGCGAAAAATGGGCGCAAAAAAACAGGAAACCCTGTTACTGATTTCCTGCTCGGTGTGCCGCTGCGGGCGGCGGTTATTCAGTTGTATATGGCGGCTGTGCCTTATCCATGCGGAACTTAAACAACGCTTTCAAAAATGTTTCGGTTATGTAGTCCTCTGCGTCCTTGTCTGCCTGTCCGCTTATCCGGGCGGCGTACCGTATGCGGCGGCTGTAATACTGCAACACAACGCCTACGGCTTCCGGCTCCCCGCTGGTCGCCTGTACGATTGTTTCGTAGGGCAGAAGTTTCTCATTCCTCATGCTTCATGCCCTCCATTTCCTCGTAAAGCTGCCCTATGGCTTTGCGGATATGGTAGCCCGCTGTGCTGCGGCAGCACCCGTAGCGTCTGGCGATTTCATGCTGCGGAATCCGCTTGAAAAAGGACAGATATACCATTTCCCGCTCACGCATAGGCAGACGGGAGAGGGCGGCGGCAAGCCGTTCATCAGAAAGGACAAGCGTATCGCCGCAAATGAGAATCAGATACTCGCTGCATAGCTCCGGTGCTTTGAAATATTCATCTGTCGTACTGAATGGATAATGCTTTTCATCTGTGAGATAGTTAAGGGATATTTCTCTTTTGTATTTCCTGCTCCGTGTCCGTAACGCTGTCAATCCGGCGTTGCGGATAACGATTTTACAAAAGGCATGGAATGTGTATTCGATATGCTCTTTGTATGCTTCTGTACAGGTCATGGAAATTCCCCCTTTCCTCCACAAAGGGCTGTGGCTGGTTGATAGTTGCTTTTATATGCTTCTGCAATTTTACTTTTTGCGAGCAGGAATCCATATCTCACTATAATAGTTTTTATCTTCTGTTCCTTTCGCATAATCATTAGGGTTGCTATACATTTCAATATGATACCCTGCTGCAATTTCGTAATCCCTATTTTGAGGTAACCATTCTGAAAAAAATTTTTCGTGAACATCATGCAAAGACTGAGTGTTTGCAAGCGCACCGCTGCACGCAAATATTGTTTGCCCGATTTTTTATGCTCATTTTTGTCTGTACTTTCGTCATAAAATATTGTTTATATATACTTGACATTTTCTCAATTCTACAGTTTTCATCAAAGATAATAATACTTCTTTTTTCCGTATTTTATTAGGCATGGAACAGCAATAAACATTGTCAATATTTCTGCTAACGGAATGGCAAGCCATAAGCCGTCAATTCCCCAAAATACAGGAAGTATCAGTATCATCGCCACGATAAATACTAATGTCCGCATAAAAGAAATAATTGCAGAAACCAGCCCATTAGAAAATGCTGAGAACAACGCTGACGCAAAAATGTTGTATCCTGTAAACACAAAATTCCAGATAAAAATCATATATCCATGAAAAGTAAGCTGATATACAAGACTTCCCGGTTCTGAAAAAACTCTGATTAGAGGCTTTGCCGCCAGTCCTGCTATCATAAGCATGAACGCTGTGCTTCCCCCTATGATGTAAAGGCAATATCGGAATAACTTTTTCAAATAAACGGTATCGCCTTTCCCGTAGTTATAACTGATAATTGGCGCTGCACTTGTTGAAAATCCAAAAAATATAGCTGTAAAAACATACTGTGCATAAAGGATAATAGAAATTGCGGCAACGCCGTCCTCACCTACCAGTTTCATCATGGAAATATTAAATAAAAATGTTGTTATTGCAGTTGCAAGGTTTCCAACCATTTCTGATGAACCGTTTGTCATGGTATATATAATTACTTTTCTGTCCCTTTTAGGGCGAACATAGCACAATCCTTTTCTATTTATCAAAAAATAGATAATGGGGAAAATCCCTCCGAAAGTCCGGCTTATAACAGTTCCCCATGCTGCCCCGGCTATTCCCATATGAAAAACAGCAATAAACAAATAATCTAAGCATATGTTCATCAATCCGCAGATAACCGTAACCGCCAATGCAAGATTAGGTTTTCCAGCCGTAACAAAAAGCGTATTATACATGACTTGAATAATATGCAGGACAATGAATGAAAATAATATTTTTCCATACTCCAGACATAGGGGCATTAGCCGTTCGCTTGCCCCTAAAATCTCGGCAATCTGTGTAATGCAGGTACGGACAAGCACTGTAAAGACAGCACCGGTTATCAAAGCAACTATAGTAATCAATGTGAAATTTTCTTTTGCTTCCCTTGTTTTACCCTCACCCAATTTTCTGCCGATAATAGCGCTGCTACCACTTCCAAACATGATAGCTACTCCATACATGAAATACTCTAAGGGTACAACGATATTTAGCGCTGAAAGAGCGTCACTGCCTACAAAGCGGGAAATAAATATACCATCTACTGTTGTATAGACGGACGATAAAATAAGCATAACAATAGTCGGAAGTGAAAAACGCAGCAACCCTGTCAATGTAAACTGTTTTGAAATTTGTATATCCATTTGTCATTACCTCTTGTTTTTTCTTATTTGTTCAAGTATTATAAAGTATAGGGTTACCCGAAAGTCAAGAGGTGAAATAATGAAAAAAAAGTTATATAAAACAAGCGAATTTGCAGCACTCTGCGGCGTGACAAAGCATACTCTTTATCATTACGATGAAATTGGTCTGCTCCGTCCAAAGGTCATAGCTGATAATGGCTACCGTTTTTATACAATGGAGCAGTACGAAAAATTTGTCTTGATTTCCGCTTTTAAAATGCTTGGAACGCCCCTAAAAGAAATCCAGTCATATTTTGAAAAACAAGACTCAACACATTTCCTGCATATCCTGAAATCGAAACTGAATGAAGCAAATGAGGAACGAATGAAACTCAAAAAAATGTGTATCTTGCTATCTAATACCATTTCTGACATACATAAACTTGAAACAGTTGAAATTGGGAAAATGAAAATAGTGGATTGCGAGGAAGAATATTTTATTGCAACTGCTGCTCCGACACATTCTGAACGCATAGATGACAGTTCACTTATCAAACGCTTTGGAGAACATTTGCAATATTGCCGCACTTTGGAATTTGTAACAGATGCACTTGCGGGCGAAATGGTGACTTATCATAATATTCTTCAAAACGTATATCAAGAAAGCTTTTATATCAGTAGGGCAGATAAAAAATTCTCTGATTCACGTCTGCACATAAAGCCAGAGGGAAAATATGCTGTATTGTATTATAATGGCAGTTATTCTTCCCTGTATGATGTTTACCGTTCATTAAAAGAACATTGTGACGCGCTCGGTTTTACTGTCGCAGGCAACATTTATCAAGAAGATGTTTTAGACTATTGTTCTAACCAAAGTTCAGACGGATATATTATGAAAATATCCATGCAAGTCCAATAGCGTATACAGATATTTATTCGCCTGTTAAATCTAAGTGCGATAAAGGATATAAGGAATGGCTTCTTTACCGCACATGAGCATTTGCACAAGGAACATAATCTCCCACTGCATAAAACAAGCGGCAGCCCCTTATTTCTAAGGCAGACTGCCGCTTGTTCATTCCTCTTATTCGATTAACTGATTACCCATACAGACCGTTCTATTTTATCACTACCGTATGTACCGTGCTTTTACTGATTCCGAATTTTTTTGCTGTCTGCCGCACTGTTGCCTTAGTTTCAATAATATAATTGGCAATTTCCACTGCCCGCTCCTCAATATATTCTTTCAAGGATAAGCCTCCGAAGACGCTGTTTTTACATCCTATGAAGAAGAGTGGAAAATTATACAAAAGGCTAAATAACAAAGTGAAAAGTTCATAGCAATTGCTTTTTCGGGATAAAAAAACGGAATTAGTAAATAATCCGTACCCGCTCCCTCTGAATTATTCAATAATATTTAATTCCATCGGCCCAATCACTCCACCGCCCATAATAGCTGGAGGTTCTCCCATTGCTGCGCCTACGGTTTTACCATAATATTCATATTTTGTTTTTCTAACTTCTAGATACTCTACAATTTCTTTACTTGCATGATATAGACGCATCGTTCCTCTCCTTTCCTAACGTTCTCTTTTCATTTAAAAATAACCTACTTTTTTCAAGATGAAAAGAAAAGAATATACGAAACCGATAGAAAAAAAGCCATATTTTATATAATAAATGCAGCACCAGGAGGATTTACAGCGCCTGCCTGACTTACGGCCTATTAATGATGACACAAATTTCCCCCATCAAAGCGATAAACTTCATCGCAAAGATAGGCAACGTCTTCCTTGTAATGACTTGCAAGAAAAATTAGCTTGCCAGCCTTTTTCAATTGCAAAAGCAGTTCCCAGTCTCTGCCGCATTCCCAGAGAATATTTTCCCACAGGCTTCTTTTCCGTAGGGTCTAATCCCACCTGCCGTATGCTCTCCCGAATTTTTTCCTGACTAATTTTATGATTTACCGCTGCCAGATACTTTAAATTCCGATATCCTGATTCATTATCTAAAAATCCCGGCCGCTCAATTAAAAATCCACAGTCCTGCAGATACTTAAAATCCTTTCCCATAGTTTTTCAATCCTGAAGGATCTGTCCTTCACTAACCCGCATAAACCCGCATAAGCATTTAAAAAAGACCGTCTTTCCAGAACCGTTCCTTCCTACAAAACCATAAATCCTGCCACCGTTCCTGTTCTGCTGTTTACCACATACATCAGGCTTCCAAGCCAGGTAAGGCATAGTACCTCCAGGCAAAAGCTCAGAGCCACCGCACCCACGGGTGTAAATTCTTTGATGATAAGCTTGTCAATAACAAGCTGTACTCCATATTTCCAGGAAGCATCTGTAAATGCCAGAGTTCTCCATATCCTGCCCCATCCCGTCTCCAGGCCTAAATAGGGAAACAGCACCACATTTGAAATAACAATCAGAATCCCTGTATACACCACCGCCGAAGCAAAAACTGCCAGACAGTTTCCAAAATTCCACGAATTGTCCCCCGCCCGGAATTTCATATAGTCTGTCTCCGCTTCCTGACTGCCCAAAGGCATCACCAGCCACAAAAAACCTCCCGCAAGAATCATTTGGCATATCCAGTCATTAGTTAGAAAAGGGAATGCCAGGGGAACCGCATTCACCTGCACATCTCTGCAAAAGTTTCGTATACCTTCTTCATTTAAATAAAAATAGGCGGCAAAAAGCAGCAGCAAAAACCCGGCTCGTGAGCTGAAAAGCTGTCGGCGCACTTGATATATACACACCTGCGCTGCCCGCCTAAATCCTTTACTCATACTCCAGCCTCCATTTCAATTTCCATATAAACAAAGCAATATAAACTGCACAGATACCTATAACTGCCTCCGTGATCATCAATAAAGCCCACATCCCTTTTACCGGAGCCGTCCTTCCGCAAAGCCAATAATCCAATCTCCCTCATTCAAATGGAAACTGCCATATCTACAAATATCAAGCCAAGAGGTGTAAATCATGTGGACACTTAATCATTTCTACGTTAGTAAATAGCAACTATTATAACGTCTGTCCGCACTAAATCAGATTTTCGGAAGGTTACGAAAAAGGATCCGTTTCCAAAATATGGGCTTGTTTTTGTCAAATACTAAAACAGCTCTCTTGCTTTTTCCATCCGTTCCGCTATATGTACACCAAAAGGACATCTGGCTTCGCAGCTCTGGCACCCCGCACAGTCATTGGCATTTGCACTTAATTCCTCATAATGAGCGCGAAGTGTTGCAGGAACCTCCTTCTGCATCACTGCCAGATCATACAGCTTGTTGACCATGGCAATATCAATTTTTTCAGGACAAGGTGCGCAGTGGCCGCAGTAAGTACACTGTCCTGCATATGCATGGCGGGGCGCCCCAGCCAGTACGCTTGCATAGTCCTTTTCGTCCTCAGATGCAGTCTCATAGGAAACCGCCTCTTTCACATGCTCCGTACTGTCAAATCCAACCATTACGCTGGCAACCGCAGGTCTGGTAAGGGCATAGTGCAGACACTGAACAGGGGTAAGTGCCACGCCGAAGGGTGATGTCTGTGGGGAAAACAGCCTTCCTCCCGCATATCCTTTCATTACGGTAATGCCTACCCCATTCCGCTCGCAGATACGATACAATTCTTCTCTCTCCGGCGCAATTCCCCCAAATGTTCCTTCATAAGACTCATCTGAAAAATACCGGTCCAGGTCTTCACTGGCAGGCAGCATATCAAAGGCAGGATTCACGCTGAACAGAATCATTTCGATTTCACCGCTCTCAGCCGCCATTTTCGCCACAGCAGGATTATGCGTGCTCATACCAATATGGCGGATTACCCCTTTTTCCTTCAATCCTTTCACATAGGCAAGAAACTCTCCATTTACGATCTTTTCAAATTCTGCAGCCTCGTCTACAAAGTGGATCATACCCAGATCAATATAATCTGTCTGCATTCTGGTCAAAAAATCATCCAACGCCGTCTGTACAGCCGCAAGTTCTCTGGTTCGCTCATACTGTCCGTTCTGCCAGGTAGAACCGATATGCCCCTGGATGATCCATCTCTCACGTTTTCCCTGAATAGCTTTTCCAATATTGGAACGCACATTCGGTTCGGACATCCAGCAGTCCAGAATATTAATCCCATTTTCCTCACAGCAGTCAATAATTTCCTTCACTTCCTCTGTGTTGTGCCGTTCCAGCCATTCTCCTCCAAGACCGATCTCGCTAACTTCAAGTCCAGTATTTCCAAGTTTCCGATAACGCATTTTATTGCACCTCCCAATTCGCTCATTTGTTCTGTTAGTATACCATGAATGCAAAGGAAAACACAAGTTTCATCAGACACTTATTTTTTTGAGATCTTATTTAATGCCTTCTTAAATTGCATCCGGAAAAGAATTGCCGTAAAAGTTACAGCCAGTGTATCTGCTGCCGGCTCTGCCAAATAAACCGCAATTACCTGGTTGCCCTTAAAGACAAATGGTAAGATATAAATCAAAGGGATCAGCAGTACAAATTTCCGCATAACCGCTACAGTAATAGATGCCTTGGCATTTCCCAGGGCTGTAAATGTCATCTGGCAAGCCATCTGAATGCCAAACAGGAATAAACCCGCAAGGTAGATACGAAGGGCTGTTTTTGTAAATAGAATCAGTTCCGTATCTGCCGTAAACATTGCAGAAAATACTTGCGGAACAGCCATTACCAGCGCCCAAAGAAGCAGGGCATATCCTAAGCTTGACTTTAGCAAAAGCTTGAATGCAGCCTTCACACGGCCTGCATTCTTTGCACCGTAATTATAGCTGATAATAGGCTGTGCACCCTGTCCTAATCCCTGAAGGGGAAGCATTGCAAACTGCATAACGCTTGTGAGGATCGTCATTGCACCTACTGCGATATCCCCACCATATTTTAGAAGAGAGGAATTAAAGCAAACGGAAATAATACTTTCGCTGGACTGCATGATAAAGGCTGCAGTCCCCAACGCCAAAGCTGGGAGAATAATCCCCTTTTCCAACTTCATATATTTCCTTCTGATTTTTAATTGTGTCTTTTTTCCAAACAAAAAGGACAATACCCATACACAGGAAATTGCCTGGGAAAAAATCGTGGCAAAAGCAGCGCCCCGCACTCCCATATGAAAACCAAAGATCAAAATCGGGTCAAGAATAATATTGGAAACCGCTCCGATAAGCACGGACAGCATTCCCACCTTTGCAAATCCCTGGGCTGTAATAAAGGCATTCATTCCAAGAGTAAGCTGCACAAAGATCGTACCCAAAGCATAAATATTCATATATGCGGTTCCATATGCAATGGTATTTTCGCTTGCTCCAAATGCCATCAGCAGATCGCGGTTCCAAAGCAGCAGGACTGCTGTCAAAATGCAGGAAACGATGATCTGCGTTGTAAAACAGTTGCCCAAGGTTTTCTCTGCGCTCTCATTGTCCCCTTTTCCCATAAAAATACTGGCTCTTGGAGCCCCGCCGCTGCTTACTAGGGCTGCAAAGGCAGAAACCACCATGATCATCGGCATACAAACCCCAACGCCCGTAAGGGCCAAAGCCCCTTCCCCTGGAATATGCCCGATATAAATACGGTCCACAATGTTATAAAACATATTAATCAGTTGGGCTATTACTGTTGGTACAGCAAGTTTAAATAATAATTTTCCAATGGGTTCTTTTCCTAAAAAGCTATTGTCTTTCATTTTTCCCCTCCAGCTCCTGCAGCACATTATTAAAAATTTTCTCATTAATACTCATATACGTTTCCATTTCTTCATTTGAAAGACCTTTGTATATGGTTTGCAAAAATCCTTCATTCACATTCTTAATCGTGTCAACAATTTCAAAAGAGTTTTCTGTCAAATATAAATGGTACTTTCTTTTATCCTTTTCATCTGCCCTTTTCTTTACCAAACCCTTTTTGATCAATGCATCTATCGCCTGGGATACATTTCCTTTGGGCAGCATTCTGATATAAGAAATTTCTGCTGCAGTATCTTTGTCCGGATTGTTGCTCAAAAAGCTTATTATTTTAACCTCTATCTGAGACAGGGAATATTCCCTTCTGGGCTTTTCCAAAGCTGCTTCATGCACTTTCCCCATTCCGCGCATCAGCAGGAACATATCTGCTGTACTTTTCATAAGTGATCCTCCTCCCGGCAATCAGTTATGCAGGTCATCTATAATAGTTCTAAATAGAACGTTCTTTTCAGAACTATTATAATTGCTGCAGTCTATTTGTCAATAGAGAAACTACGCAAAAAATATATGGATGCCCCACCAAAACTGAATTTAGGCTTCCTCATTTGCACCACCATCTGTCCGGCCGCACTAGAAAAAAGCTGCAAAAAAGCAAAGTCTCATCAACTCAGCCTATTTGCAGCTCACTCACTATATTAGATTTTCCAAAATACCTTTTGCCATCTGCAAAAATGTATGTCCATGGCGAAGGCCTTCCATTGTAAGCTTTCCTTCTGACTTTTTCTTTGCGATTCTTTTCCGTTCCGATTCCCAATCAATTTTTCCAATTCCCATGCAGGTGCTAGGATCAAGCATAGAATATGTTCCAAACTGTTCCCACTCTTCCAGCGGATGTGCCACAACTGTTCCTGTAATTCCATCTTCGGTTGTTTCCCACAGACATCCCCAATCATCTCTATAGGGGTGATCCTTTTGGGCTACATTGGGATAATCCGGCACATAAATTCCTTCCGGTCTGTGAAAATCAGGAAACAAAAATGGATGGCTTTTCATTAAATCGAAAAGTTCATTCTGCGGATATGCCTTCCAGCAAGAAGGATTGATAACAAACTGCATTGGTATGTAATCTGGTTTCTCATAATGTATTGCTTTCAGCACATTTTTTCTGTTATCCACAATATTTTTCCTTCCTTTTTGTTTTATTTGATGTTAATATGGATTATAACAGATTGTTTGTAATTATTCTTTTGAAAGAATATCTGATATAAATTCAAACATTTCAGAGGAACAGAATATGCACAAAGAACATAGAAAAGTATATGATTATTATAAAGACGGAACATTTTTCTTCCGCATAGGCTATGTCCATCATCCGGAGGCACATTGGCCCATGCCGTTCCATGAACATGGCGATATGACGGAATTTGTTTACCTAAAAAGAGGATCCCAGAATTACCAGACTGCTGAAAAACTGTATACCATCCATCAGGGAGAGGTATTTTTTACTCTGCCCCATGAATTTCACAATACCGGAACATTTCCTGAAGAAGTTTCTGTTTTATACTATCTGATCATAGATTTATCCCTGCTTCCGCAGTTAAATGTGTTTATTTTCTCTGATGAATACCAGGAAATGAACCAGTTTTTCCAGAAAATCCATGATAGGATTTATAAAGCTTCTTCTTCCCTTGGAGATACACTGCACCATCTTATGCAGGAATGTCTTAAGGAAAATGCCCCGCATTTTCATACACGAATCCGAAATGCACTGTCAGAAGTTTTGATTGCCCTGTCGACACCCCTTCAATCCCATATGTCCAATAATAATTATCGTGTTCAGCGCAGTTTGCAGTATATTCAGACGCACCTTTGTGACTCTATCCGTATTTCTGATCTCTGCAAAATGGAAAATTTGTCCCTTTCCGCTTTTAACAGACAATTCACAGAGATTACCGGCATTCCTCCAGGGGAATATGTACTGAAAGCCAAAATAGAAAAAGTAAAAGAACTGCTTGTTTCCACAGATCTGTCTATTACAGAAATTGCATATGAATATGGTTTCTCCTCCAGTCAGTATTTTGCCACTGTGTTCAAACGCTTTTGCAGCGTTACTCCATCTCAATACCGCAGAATCAAAAAGGCAGGCCAAGTCTCTGCAGAAGCAGGAGACTGACAAAACCTATCTATGATACATCAATCGAAAAAACGGCATCTGTATCCCCTCACGGAACCAGATGCCGTTTTCTATTCACTCCCATTCCACCCATACTGGTTCATGGTGTATGGCAGATCGTCAAGAGGAAAATCCTCATCGCCATCATTCATATCTCAGATATTCCAGCACCGGGCGGGCTATAAACCCACATGGGTGAATCTGCGAAAAAAAAGACATGGGGTCCCGCCGCTTCCATATCAGTGTATTGGGAACCCTGATCTTCAAAGCATTCCTGCCTATCTTCAAATACGGAGCTATGAACAGCCTGTCCCCGGAAGAAAGGACTGTTCCCGCAGAAATCCCGTTTACCTCAATAGACGCCCCGTTATAGCAGACAGGAAGCTTTATATACACCTCTTCTTTTTGATCTGCTTCTGCATAAAAACTGCCCTGGTACACAAACTCCCCTGCAAAGGATTGAAATTCCCCTAGTTCATGCAGTTCCATCGGTTCCTCCCCAGGCTCCAGAAGAATCACTTTCCCGGCTTCTTCTATTCCGCTATTTTTTTCTATTCTGCCAAAGGGTACTGCCCTAATCTCAAAAGCACAGTCAAGTATCTCTTCTCTTACTTTTTCAGCACAGGAATGAGATCCTTGGCTACTTTCCAAGGGCTGAAAAATCATTGTCTGCCCGGGCTCTAATATAAGCTGAAGCTTCCCTTCCTCAATCTTCCTGGAATAACTCCTTCCCGAAAGTCCATCATAAACGATTACCTGTCCAGCATCCTTCTTATGGATATTCAGTTCTGTATGTACGCTGTCATACACGCTGTCATTAAAAAAGAAAAATATCTCTTCTCCATTTTTATAATAGCAATACATACGAAGCTCCGGAAATCTATCTCCCTGCGAAAAAGAAATCCTCTTATGTTCTTCCAGAAGCTGTTCCAGATCTCCTGGCTCGCAAACATGAATATGGGAATACCGTGAAAGGCAAAGCTCTCTCCCACAGGAATCTTCGCATGGAAGCTCCCCAACAAAATATACGGGGAATTTCTGCCTGCATGCAGCCTGACATAAAAACGCCGCTATTTTCGGGGATAGTATCCTGCAGCCTGGAATAAGCAAAGCTTTGTAGGTGTTTCCTGAAACCTCCAAAAGCCCTGTCTCTTCTGAAAATACTGCCTTTTCCGGAAAGTCCTCTGGAAGAAAGTCAAACAAAAGCTGATTCTCGCTTAATTCTCTGCACACCCCTGAAATAGAAGAACATTCTCTGCCGGACCAGACAGATTCTGCATTATAGAGAACCCCAACATCCACGGCCGCCCTTCCATGACTAAAGAGCCGGCAAAGGCGGTTCATATATTTCATCAATTCCTGAAATAGGGGAAACTGCGGATTATTTCCCCCTGCATAAAAGTGCGGGGGACAATCCGGATTCGGATCTGTAACAGAAAAGGCATGAGGAACAAAGTGGTTAATTCCGTTCACAAGCATATGATCTGTCAGCCATTTCATTTGGGAAAGCTCCATTCCCCATCCATAATTTCCAAATATCTCGCACAGTGCCCGCCCGTTTTTCTCCTTATCATAACGTGCACTGGAGGATGCCAGCTTGCCCAGCACAAAATGAAAAAATTCTCCGTCCCCATCCCATGCTGCCCACTGGTGCTTTTTTCCTGTATGTCCCGGCACGATCTGATGATGCACCACATCAATTCCTGCCATGGCCTGCCCCTTCATTTCCCGAAAGTAATGACCAATGCTGCAGCCCAGATGCATATCTGCATGATTATCTTCAATGATGTGGCCGATATATTCCACTCCCCGCTCCCGGCACCAGGTTCCAAGCTTGCCGCTGAAGCATTCATAAACCAGAGCTGTCAGTTCATCCATATACGCAATCCGAACCCCGGGAGTCTCCTTTCCACCCTCATACCACAAAAGAGGCAGCCTTTCTGCAAACGATACACTCCATCTCTTTTTCAGACGCTGCTCCAGTTCCCGACTCCAGGGAATCTTATGCCCTTCCCGTCCAAGGCTCTCTCCAAAATCATAGCCGCATACATTTCCAAGCTGCGGTTCATCCGAAAAAAAACCTGCAAAAGTTTTGCCGAATTCCTCTCTATACCGTTCATAATGTGTCTCGTACACCTCATCAATCAGAACCTGCACGGAATCTGAGTCAATGAGGTTCATATAATACTCTCTCCCCCCTTGAAGCTGAGTAGTATAAAAAACAAAAACACGGTAAATCCCTTTTCCCGGCAAAGAAAAGAAAGCAAAATCTCCTTTTACGCAGCTGGTCAAATCCATACAATCCTCCATAGAAAGCTCAGTGGAATCCCTGTCTTTTCTCTTTACTGCCAAAACAGACAAAATTTGTGCATCTGTCTCCAGCTGTCCTTTCACATAAAATGCCTGACTGCCTCCTGCCATAAAATCCGCATGTTTTTCTGCCAAATATGTCTTTCGAAGACTTTTATCCTCATGTACAAAGCGTCCATTTGCATGCCCTGTAGGAAAATGATCATCATCCAGAATCCAGATCCGCATTCCCAGGTGCTTTGCCTCCTTTATCAATACATCCAGATCTTCCCACCACCTTGGGCCTGCAAAATCAGGATGAGTTCTGGACTCAAGACAAACCTCCCGGATTCCGCATTCATAAATCTTATGAAGCTCATGAAGAATTTCTCCATGAGCTTCGCCACCCATCCAAAAAAAGGGAAGAATGTAATTTTCTTTGCCCTTTTTTCCTATATTTTCAAATACATTCATAGGTACCTCCGTTTATTCCTCTGAAACCGCAAGGCAAATGCAGCGCCCTGCGTCTCCCACAGCACAATAAAACTGATAAGTCCGTCCTTCATGATGAATAATGCATGGTTTATGGGCGTAGCGGCTGTCAAAGGATTCCGATGGCTCCATAAGTGGTTTTCCTTTCCAGGATATCCAATCTATCAGATTCTCCGAGCAGGCAAAAGTATTCCATGCCGTTCCCCCTGCAGAAACAAAATAGTTCATTACCCAAAGATCTCCCATGCGGATGATCTGAGGATCACCGCAGATATTATCTATATCCTGGAAGCCATTTTCTAAAATACTGTTTTTGCCGATCCGGCTCCATTCAAGCATATTAGTGCTTCCAGCCAACCCGATACGTTCTACCCATGCACCCTTCTGCTTGGCATTATAGAACATAAGGAACGGATAGCCCAGTGTTTCCTCCTGATCAGAAATAATCGTGCTTTTATATAATGTCTGTGTCTCAAAAGGGCGCACATCCGTATCATAGATTGAAAGTACCGGATAAGCTCCATGAGCAAATCCCCCTGGCTTTATCTCCGCCCCTGAAGCCATGCCGATACTTAAAGGATCTGTCTCATAGCCTGACAGATTTCCCCCAAAGTAGGACATCCAATAAAGTCCCTTATACTTCCCGGGCAGATAACTTCCTCCCCATTGTGCATCAATAAGCGCCAGGCTTCCATTTGCCTGAGCACTGTCCCAGGCTCCGCTCTTTCTTCCAAGCACCTGTCCATCTACAGTCCAATGAATCAGATCATCGCTGGAGGCCATCCAGGTTTCATACCCGGTAACCTCTTCATGGGAATTAAACCTGGAAAAGAACATTCCAAAGCTTCCATCCTCTTTCCGAAAAACGCTTGGGCAATCATAGCAGCACATCTCATCCCGCAGCACGGGTCCCAACTTTACCGGGGTCTTCAGTTTTTCATAAACATCCGGCATCTGCGCTTCCAGCCTCTGTAAATCTGTTGCCATTTCACGCCTCCTCTACACCAATTGTTCAAAAGAAAGAGGATCTGACTCGCACTCCGCCTCAACAACCACATCACAGGGGATGCCTGCCATCTTTTCAGGAAGAATTACACGGAAGCGATATTCATTCCGGGCAATTTCATAGCTCTGATAAAAGGTTAATTCCTCTCCTGTTTCTAAAAGAGTCACCTTCTTTACCCGCTGCTTAAGATTGACCAGAAGAATCTCATAGGGAAAATCCGGATACCGGAATACATGGAGGTACAGTTTGTTTTCTCTGACTGTAATCTTTCCCCATCTGCTCTCATAAGGGAACTTTGGTGCACACTGTGCAGCGTAAATGCTTTCCCCATTTTTCTCCAGCCACGCACCAATCTCATCCAGAACGGCAATGCTGCCTTCCGGTACATTTCCAAGGCCGTCGGGACCAATGTTAAGGAGCAGGTTGCCGCCTTTTTCCACCACATCAACCAGCTTTTCAATGATCTCCTCCGGACTCTTCCAATGCTCGTCCACCCTGGAATATCCCCAGGTATTATTCAGCGTTACCGGAGTTTCCCATGGCTTATCATAGGGAAGCACCGGGATTTCATTGTCCGCCATCTCCCGATAGTCGCCCAGATTATATCCGATTCTTCCGTTGATCAGGCAATCCGGCTGAAGAGCTTCCACAACGTCCCGAAGCTCCTGGCACAGCTCGATTGGCATAGTATAAGGAGTATCAAACCACATCAGGCCAACTTTTCCGTAATTGGTGAGAAGCTCCTTCACCTGGGGAATTGCCTTTTCATGGAAATATTTTGCAAAATCTTTCTCTTCATTTTTCTTAAAGTCCAGCTCATTTCCCCAGCCGTTTTCATCCTCCCAGTCCTGGTTCTGGGAATAATAGATTCCAAGCATAAGCCCCTGTTTTTCACATTCTGCCGCAAGGTCTGCCAATGGATCACGATGGTACGGCGTATTCATAATATTATAAGGGGAAACCTCTGAGGCATACATGGCAAAGCCGTCTACATGTTTTGCTGTAAAAACAATATACTTCATTCCCCATTTTTTTGCGCGTCTGACAATATCCTCAGCATCAAAATTCACAGGGTTAAATCGGTCTGCAAGCATTCTATATTCTTTTAAAGGTATCCCCGCATTTTTCTGTATCCACTCAGCACCGTAAGGGATTTCCTTTCCCTCATGTACTCCCTCCATCAGGGAATAAAGCCCCCAATGAATAAATAAACCATAATGTGCATCCAAAAACCATTTCATATCCTTCATATTCTTTTCCTCTTCTTTCTAGTTTTTATTAGTACCATGGGTAATGATAAATGAAAAATAAATATCCTGATCTCCATAAAGACGATAGGGAAGCTCCACATCAGAACCCCATGCATCAATCCCGCCTATTCCCCGCACACCGCCGTAGACTGTCAGAACAGTCCGTACAACAGGAGGCAGTTCTTCCCGATTGTGGGCAAATTCCATTTGCTCAGGCGTATAAGGCAGACAGGAAAAAGCAAACGGGCTTCCGTCCTGGGAAAAACGAATGCTGAATTCTTCTTCATTTTCCACATGGTATTTCATCGTCCTGTCACGCACCAGCTCAACCCACTCTGTCTCCATATGCATTCCGCAGTCCTGGGGGGTAAGATATGGCGTCACAGGAAGACCTTCCACCTCATATTCTCCCTTTTTTCCTCCCCAAAGCCTGTCAGGGTAAGTCTCTCCGCTTAATCCCCGGTAAATATATTTCACAGCCGGAGTAGGCATAACAAACCGTATTCCGAATGCCGGAAGCTGGGGCAGCCCTTCCTTACCGTGATAGATGCCTTCCACCCGGATCCTCCCGTCTGCAAAAACCGTATAGCGGATCTCCGCCTCCGTCTCCGGTGTGGTAAGGGTCTGATAGACATAGGTTACAGTCACACTTTGGGCTTCCTCGTTTCCGGTATACTGATTATTAAAGGGTGCTTTGAATTTGGTCACAGGCTTTCCATCCACAGAAAGGCTAAAATTCCTGCACATAAGAAAGCTGTCTGCAAGGAGCCACATTCCTGACTTTTTGTAAAATCCTCCTCCCCTGTCATTATCTGTCATAGCCCTCCAGAAGGCAGGTCTTGGCACATGATACAGCCATTCCTTTCCCCCGATGCATAAAGACTCCATTCCATCTGCCTGGTAAGAAAAAATATAGTGAAAATCCGCTCCCTGCACCCCAAGGGAAACATCCCCGAAAATAAGTTTAAGCTTCGTATTTTTCATAGAAATACCGCACCTCCTGCATTGTTGGCTTTTCCGTACCATCTGCAAATAAAATCCCATCTGCGCAATAGCTGTAATCCGAAGGCCGGTCATCAAAATCGCCGCCGCACCGGATTATTTCTTTTCCTTGGGCATTGTCTTTTACAATGAGGGCTTTATCCATGAAGCTCCAGATAAATCCTCCTACAAAGGCATCAAATCTGTCAAAAAGCTCCATATATTCCTTCATCCCGCCCCCGGAATTCCCAATTCCATAAAGATATTCACATAGAATAAATGGCTTGGCAGGATTTTCCTCCAGATATGCAGCTATATCCTTTGGAGATGCATACATCCTGCTTTCCAAATCTGATATTTTTGTCTCATAAGTCCTATTTCTGGTAACTCCCTCATAATGGGTAAGCCTTCCGTCATTTTTTTCCTTATAATACTGGTTCATTGCTGCCAGAGCAGTTCCGGCGTATGCTTCATTTCCCAGGGACCAGAAAAGAATGGACGGGTGGTTTTTCAAAAGCTCATAGTTATTGGAAGCACGATCCAAAACTACCCTTTCCCAGACGCTGCTGCATCCCGGAACATTCCAGGAGGGTTCCGTTTCCCCCAGCTTTTGCCAGCTACCATGACTTTCCAGATTTGCTTCTGCCATTACATAGATTCCATTTTCGTCGCACAGGGAATACCATTCTGTCTGGTTCGGATAATGGCTGGTACGCACTGCATTCATATGGTTTCTTTTCAGAACGCCCATATCTCTTCTCATGTCTTCTCTTGAAATGCATCTTCCAGTGCGTCCGTTCCACTCATGACGGTTAACTCCGCAGATTCGAAGACGCTGCCCATTTAAAAGAACCTTCTTCTCCAAAAGCTCAAGCCTTCGAAATCCCACAGGACTGACTGCAAACTCCACAACCTTTCCCTCGGCATCTGTTACCTGCACCTGCAGCTTATACAGCACCGGCGTAAAATGGGTCCATGGACGTATTTCCGAAACCTTTTCAAACACAATCTCAGTTTTCGGAGACAGTGAGCGTACTGTTTCCTCCACAGTCCGATTCTCCGGATCCTTCAGGCAGATTCGTGCCCAGGCTCCGTCCCACTCTCCTGTTATCTTCAATCCAATACGCACAGTACCATAATCACCATCCCGGGAAAGCGTTGGACGCACATCCATATCCTCCACATGAACCCGAGGCTTCGCAATAAGCCAGACATTGCGGAATATTCCGAAAAAGCGAAAGTAATCCTGGTCTTCCACATAGGCTGCTGTAGACCATTTGTATGTCTCCACGCAAAGAAGATTCTTCCTATCACGGATATAGGGCGTAATATCAAATTCCGCTGGCGTGTAGGTGTCCTCTGAATATCCGATAAATTTCCCATTCAGCCACACAAATATGGCCTGCTCCGCACCGTCAAAACGAAGAATGATCCTGTTTCCCTGCATACGTTTCGGAAGATCAAATATCTTCCGATAGGATCCCACCGGATTATAGTCTGCTTCTGCAAAAGAGCCGCAGCCCTTTGGCAGTTCCTCCATTACATCCGGAGGACGCCGAAAGCTTAAGCTCTCCCACGGATACATCTTATTCATATAGTGCACATGGTCATAGCCTTCCAATTCAATATGCGATGGTACAGAAATGGTTCCGAAGCCTTCTGCGTCAAAGTCTTCTCTATAGAAATCTGCCGGACGCATTTTAGGTGCCTTGGAATAGCAAAACTGCCATATTCCGTTCAGAGATTCCGCAAAGGAAGAATTCCCTCCTGCTGCTTCCCCCTCATTTAAAAAGCAAAGATGATCGCTGTGTGCCGGCAGTTTCCCCACCCGGAACACACCCGCCTCATCAAGCCATTTAATATCTGCTTCCATATGATACCTCCTGTTTTTCTCTTCTTACTCTTCCATTCCGCAGATTCCTGCCAGCCAATAAATTACATAGGATGCAAATCCATGATTGCAGCTTCCCTTAGAACTTTTATGCTCCCACAAAGTTCCAGTTTCCTTTGCCATAGAAAAAAAGTAGCCCTTTATATTTCTTATTACCTCATCATAGCAGCGATTCTGATACAAAAGCTCAATACGCAGGTACTGGCCAATAAAGGCATTGGTAAATGCAATCTCCGGATAGTAATTATTCTGGGATCTTTCCGGGCCGAAATCATTAAGAAGGATCCTCCATAAGGCATTGTCCCTGTCTATTTGGGCAATTCCCGTAAAAAAGGCGTAATACTGGCAAACCTCTGTACATTCATTGCTGTTTACAAACCCGTTTCCATCCCGCCGCATATGATCTGTATAAAACTTCCCGTTAAAGGAGTATTTCCTGATAACCTCCCTAAGGCGCTCTCCCTTTTCCCAAAGCTCCCGTTTACGATAAATCCTTCCTGCAGCCCGGAGCATTCCGGCATACAGCATATTCGTTGGAAAATTAACCCCTTGAACCAGATCCTCTCCGTTTGCCCTGGACCATTCCACAAATATCCAACCGTCCAGATTTTCCAAAAGTCCCAGCTCATTTTCAAAACCGGAAAAATAATCAAGAAGAGCGGCAATGCTTTTTTCTGCCTGCTGTAAAAATTTGCTGTCTCCTGTCTGCAGCCAGTATTTTTCCAATTCCAGCACATACCACATTGCCCAATTGGGAATAAAATTCCCGTCAGGATGATCTGCCGGATAACACATGGGTAGCATACCTTTTGGAAGGCAGGCAAAGGTATCATTTACAATAAAATTCTCTAAAAATACTCGTTCCAGCCTATTCTCCCCTGTAAGCACATGCTCCACACTGGAAGTAAAGTAGCTGTCGCAAAGCCATCCGCCTCTCTCTCTGGAAGGGCAGTCCATAAATGTGTCCAGCGCACAGGAACGGAATGTCTCAATAGCTGCCTGATAAATAATTTTCAGTTCATCATCTTCTATATGTACCCTGTTTTTCACAGGCGGATGCTTATATTCAATAAAGCGGACTTTGCTGACCACAGCCTCTCCTTCTGCCATGATCTTAAGGTATTTCATGGTGTAGGGTGCAAAGCTTGTAAGATGATACCGCCCCTTCCCAACCTGATACTCAAAACAGTTAAAGCTTTTCATCCTCCGGTAGTCCAGCTTTCCGTCTGTAAGTATTTCATCAAACTGTACCTGGATACGGCAGTCTTCATATGCTTCTGCCTGGATCTGAAAAAAACCTGTGGCATTGTAAGGCAATATATACATCTGTCCGCCTTCATCCCTGTTTTCATCCTTTGGAAGCATTTCCGCATCCAATCTTTCAAACAACGGCATCCTTACTTCCCGGCAGATATAATTCTTCTCCGGCTGTATTTCTATTTCTTCCCTGGGAAAATCCGCCTCAGGCATGACATAGAAGCTGCCTTTTTCCCCGCTTAGCCTATAGACTTCCGCAAAAGCTCTTTGAAAACTGTAACGGGGTGCATTTTGTACACGCTGGCAAAGATCATAAACAGGAATTCCATCCGCTCCGGTCCATGCCTTCACATCTTCTCCCAGCAAAACTTCCGCTGTGAGAAAAGAGGGCTGATCCAGGGTATCATAAGTAGCTGTATTATATCCTACTGTCTCAATTACGATTACATTTCTTTCCTTATTAAAAAACTCTCCCAGAAAATGCTCATCCACACGATAATATCCATGAGCAGCCCGGGCCGGGCCGGCAGCTGCAAATATCCCGTTCACCCAGATTCTGTATATACTGGAAACCGCAAGACAGATTCTATACTCCCCGGAAGGAAGAACCGTCCGAAAGGCCAGCTCACAATTTTTTTCCCCAGCCCTGCCCACACTCCATACCGGTTGGGCCTTTTTAAATTGAAAGCTTTTCATCTTCTAAGTAAGCACCTCGTTTCGTTATTATATTCTCAGTCATATATGGTTCCTGCCTCCTCAAATAATGCACGGATATTTTCCGGTGGTACATCCGCCATAATTGCCTCATGACTTGGAGAAATTACAAGCCCTGTTGGAAAAATGCTGCGAAGCTCCTTCACCTTTGTGCGCACATCTTCTGCTGTGCCGCGGACAAGAAGCTCCTGGGTATCCACCCCTCCGCAAAAAGAAACCCTGTTTCCGAATTTATCACGAAGCTTCTGGGGCTCCATTCCCGCTGCCAGCGCCTGGATGGGATGGATCACGTCAACCCCTGCTTCAATAAGATCCGGAATAATGTCTGCAATTGAACCGCAGGAATGATAGATCACCTTTAGTCCGTAGCTATGCGCCTGCTCTACCAGCTTCCTGCAGCCCGGTAGCACAAACCTGCGTATCATATCCGGAGAAAGCATCAGTCCTCTCTGGCTTCCCATATCGTTTCCAATTAAAACCGCATCCAGCTCCCCTTTAGTGGCTTCATAGAAAATTTTGTTTGCTTTCAAATAGAATTCCACGATTTTTTTATCCACTGCTTCATAAATTTCCGGATTTGCAATCATATTCATAAGGGCTGTTTCCATTCCAAAGGAAGCACAGGCATCCTGGAAGTGAGCTGACCAGAGCATACCCAGCCTCGCCTTATCCTTTGGAGCTGCCATCACACGGCGTCTGCATTCTTCCTTATCAATATATTTCCCCGGATCCGGCCATTCAAAAAAGTCCAGATCTGCTATCTCCTGTGCATCCTTAAAGCATCCGTCTGCTGTCAGCGTACGGTTATCGGAATCCACATCACCATCCATGTACCAATCAAAAGCAGCGTAAATGGCATTAGCAGTGGGTGATTCATAAGGAACCTCAATGGCGTAAAAATCATCTCCCACCGCTATCTTAAGCTCGTGCAGATTTTTTACACCATAGTGGGCAAAGAGCGCCGGCTGGGCGTGGATGTCCGGCATCCCCAGCCATGCTGCCGGTCGGTCTGCTTTCTCTCTATTTACAGTTGCAAAAAAGCGTTCTCGGCTGTTCATAATAATCCTCCTTATTGCCTGTTTGTAATCCTGTTATACAGAAAAATGGAAACATGGTCAATGTATTATAAAGAATAAGGCGCCTGTAAAATTTCATATGCCTTTCATATTAAAAATCCTCCGCTGACTTAAAAATTATCACATCCCATTTCCTAAAATTGGATTGCTCTCTAAAGAAACAATTCTTGCGCCCCTTATTTCCTGTTGCTATGATGGTCGTAGTTCCTCAGTAGCTATGCTGCAGTTGCTGAACTACGAAAGAACAAAGAACAGGAGGTATATTATGAAATGAAAAATCGGCCAAAAAAACCTTCGGTCGTCATCCGTATCCGAAAAGAGATGAAGAGAAACTGGCAGCTATATGTCATTATCGGACTTCCCCTTCTCTACCTGATTACCTTTCAGTTCATTCCTTTATTAGGAAATGTACTGGCATTTAAAGACTATCGTATTAAGCAGGGAATCTGGGGCAGTCCATGGGCAGGGTTTAAATACTTCCAACAATTTTTTAACTCTCCTCAATTTAAAAACCTTCTCTCAAATACTTTGCTTTTAAGCTTTGGCCAGCTTGTTTTGGGATTTCCCCTTCCTATTGTTCTGGCCCTTGCCCTTAATGAAGCACTTAGCCCGAAATTTAAAAAGGTTGTCCAGACCGTTACTTTTGCACCTTATTTTATATCGGTTGTTGTAATGGTTTCTCTGGTAAACCTGCTGCTGGATCCCCATGTAGGGCTTTTGGCACACTGGCTTTCCCAGATTGGAATCGAAGGCAATCTTCTTGGAATGCCCCAGGCCTTCCGCCCCATTTATATCTTATCCGGTATCTGGCAGACAACCGGGTACAGCGCCATCATTTATATTGCAGCACTGTCCTCCATCGACCCAAGCCTTTACGAGGCTGCTGCCGTGGACGGTGCCACCCGTTTCCAGAGAATCCTGCATATCAATATTCCGGGAATTCTCCCCACCATTGTTGTAATGCTTATTCTGGAATCCGGAAAGATTATGAACATTGGTTTTGAAAAAGTATTCTTGCTGCAGAACGACATGAACATGGTGGCTTCAGAGATCATCTCTACTTATGTATATAAGATTGGTATGGTAAAAGCCCAGTACAGCTTCTCCACAGCAATCGGACTATTTAATTCAGTTATCAATGCGATCATCGTAGTTACAGTAAACAAGATCGCCAGAAAAGTTGGGGAAGGAGGTCTCTGGTAATATGCATATGACAGGCATTTTTAACAGAAAGAAAAAGAAACAGAGAATTCATATGGGTATGCGGGACAAAACGTTTCTGACAATTGTCCACGTTTATCTGTTACTGACGCTGCTCATTATCCTTTACCCATTGGTATATGTGATCAGTGCCTCCCTTTCCGCTCCTCATGCAGTGATCTCAGGTCAGGTTTGGCTGTTCCCTGTAGATTTCTCCCTGGAAGGATACATCAGGGTATTTCAGAACAAGACCTTTTTATCAGGGCTTCGGAATTCCTTCTTCCTGCTGTTCTGCGGAACACTGATCAACATTACCATGACGGTTCTTGCCGCTTATCCTCTCTCCAGAAAGAATTTTGCAGCAAGAAGACCCTTAATGTTTATCTTCGTGTTCTTTATGATCTTTACCCCAGGCATCGTGCCTTTGTACATGGTGGTAAAGGATCTGCACCTGATCAACACCTACTGGGCATTGATTCTGCCCACAGCGCTCAGCGCTTATTATGTAATCATCACCCGGACATTCTTTGAAAGCTCCATTCCATCGGCACTTTACGAATCGGCCCGGCTGGACGGAGCGTCAGAGTTTAAGATCCTGCTTCACATTGTACTGCCGCTTTCCAAGCCAATACTTGCAGTTCTGGCTCTGATGTACGGCGTTACCCATTGGAACAGCTACTTTAATGCACTGCTTTTTATTGATAAACAGGAAAGCTTTCCTCTGGCACTTGTCCTGCGGCAGATCCTGATACAAAATACTGTGGATATCACCTCCGTCGCAGACATGAAAACCATGCTTGAGATGGAAGGCATGAGAGATTTACTGAAATATTCCATGATCGTCATTTCCAGTATTCCTATTCTTATACTTTATCCGTTCGTACAAAAGTATTTTGTACAAGGAATGATGCTCGGAGCTGTCAAAGAATAGGCTGTGAAATAATAAAGCCTGGCTCGGCTCACTATAAAAAACGCCGCCCAAAGCCTGACCAGGTATTATATACAACAAAGGAGGTGTCCTATCCATATCCCATTTACAAATACAGGCGGCAAATAACTCTACCAATATCAAATTAACAGGAGGTTTCACATGAAGAAAAAAATCGCACTTATGCTTACGGCAGCACTTGCAGCCACACCCTTTACCGGCATGACCGTATTTGCTGATGAGGAAAGCAGCGCAAAGGTTACAGAAGCAGGTACTTTTCCAATCGTAACAGAACCCACTACCATAAAGGTATTCCTGGTTCAGCCTGCCAATGTCTCCAGCCTTGATGACAACGATGCAACAAAGGCCATTGAAGAAAAGACTGGTATCAACCTGGAAATCATTACCGCAACACAGGACAATGCCAAAGAAAAAATGTCCATTCTTCTTGCCAGCGGCGATTATCCGGATATGTTCCTGGCAACCGGCGTCTCCCATCAATTTACCAATGAAGAACTGATGCTTTACGGAAAAGAGCAGGGAATCTTTATTCCTCTTAACGACCTGATCGACAAATACGGCGACAGCATCAAAAATGTTATTGAATCCGACCCTGATTATGCATCTGAAATTGTTGCTCCTGACGGAAATATCTACGGGCTTCCCTCCTGGGAGCTTGCTTACCACTGCACCTTCCCATCCAAGCTGTGGATCAATCAGCAGTGGCTTGATAACCTTGGACTAGAAGCTCCAACAACTACAGAAGAATTTTACCAAGTGCTGAAAGCATTCAAGGAGCAGGATCCCAATGGAAACGGCAAAGCAGACGAGATTCCTATGACAGGCCTGAATTCCCATGTTTTCCTGATGAACCCCTTTATTTATACAAACAACCTGACCTACTTTTTCTTAAGTGAAGAAGGAAAAATTGATTATGCCCCCATCCAGGACGAATGGCGTGAAGGTCTCCGCTTTATGAAAAAGCTCTACGATGAAGAGCTTCTGGATTCCGGTGCATTTACATCCTCCCGTGAGCAGATCACAACTCTTGGAACCAATCCGGACGCAGCTCTTCTGGGAGCCGTTACAGCATTGCATCCCGGCCATTTTGTAAGTGTCAGCGATGATAAACCTCGCCACACGGAATACACCGCACTGGAACCCCTTACCGGACCGGAGGGCAAAAATTATGCAATGTATGACCTCACTGCATATGCAGGAGCAAGCTGTGTTATTACAGATGCCTGTGAAAATCCGGAAGCCGCTTTCAGACTTGCTGATTATCTGGCAAGTGAAGAGGGCACTCTTTTGACAACCACAGGCCTGGAAGGCGTTGGTTACAGAAAAGCTGAAGAAGGTGAACTGAATATCCTTGGTGAGCCGGCAGACTATGCTCGTCTTGAGTACACACATGTCAGCGGCGAAGCCCATAACAAAAACTGGGGAAATGAAAACTTCCACTTCACAGGCTCTGAGCTTAACGGCCTCCGGGGAAAATGGAATTACGACCAGGATATTTTCACCCTGAACGGCTATGAAAGGCGTCTGTTCCAGGAAACACAGAACAAATATGAAGGACATCAGAATGAGCAGAAATCCTTCAGCGTATTCCTGGATCCGGAAGTTACCGATACAGCATATCAGCTGAAAGTTAATCTGGAAGATTATGTAAATCAGAGTCTTGTACGCTTCGTTACAGGCGATATGGATATCGAAAACGATTGGGATGCTTACATCCAGCAGATGAAGGATCTTCAGGTAGAAGAATATCTGGAAATCTACAACAACGCATATGCAGCTAAATACAATAATTAAGCTGATATAACCCATGTTCCCGTTTTTTACCTCATAATACGCACCTATATATAAGCCGGATAAAATATCCGGCTTATATCAATCCATCTATGATATCAAAGGAGAAAGCATACCATGAAGATTCAGGATCTTACATTATATAAAGTGCCGCCAAGATGGCTTTTCCTGAAAATCACAACCGACACGGATCTGATAGGCTGGGGTGAACCAGTCATTGAGGGCCGTGCAGATACTGTCCGTACCGCTGTTCTGGAATTTCGCGACTATCTTATAGGAAAGGATCCCCTGCAGATTGAAGATCTCTGGCAGTACATGTACCGCAGCGGCTTTTACCGCGGAGGCCCGGAGGTCATGAGCGCCATTGCAGGAATCGACCAGGCTCTTTGGGATATTAAAGGCAAATACTATAATGCCCCTGTATATGACCTGCTGGGAGGCGCCTGCCGTTCCAAAATACGTGTTTACCGCTGGATTGGCGGAGACCGTCCTTCCGATGTAGCCCGGGAAGCTTCTCTTGCTTACGAGCAGGGGTATACAGCTATTAAAATGAATGCCACAGAAGAAATGCATTATATTGACAGTTATGACAAAATCGATGCCGTAAGCCAACGAATTGCAGCCATCCGCCAGGCTTTGGGGCAAAAGCTGGACATCGCCGTTGACTTCCACGGCCGCGTCCACAAAACCATGGCCAAGGTTCTGGCCAAAGAACTGGAGCAATACCGCCTGATGTTTATCGAAGAGCCGGTACTTCCCCAGAACAATGAAGCACTCCGTGAAATTGCGCTGCACACTTCTACTCCCATTGCCACAGGAGAAAGAATGTTTTCCCGCTGGGAATTCAAAAATCTTCTGGAAGCAGGCTATGCAGATATCATCCAGCCTGATCTTTCCCATGCAGGGGGTATTTCTGAGTGCAAAAAAATTGCAGCCATGGCAGAGGCCTATGACGTTTCCGTTGCACCTCACTGTCCTCTGGGTCCCATTGCACTTGGCGCATGCATCCAGCTTGATACCTGTACGCCCAATGTCTGCATTCAGGAGCAAAGTCTGGGAATCCACTACAACAAAGGCGGCGAACTTTTGGATTATCTTAAAAATCCGGAAATCTACCAGTATAAAGACAGCTTTATTGATCTGATCTCTTTGCCCGGACTTGGGGTAGATATGAATGAAGAAAAGATTCAGCAGGCAGCCCTTATAGCCCCTACCTGGAAAAACCCGGTATGGCGCAACTATGACGGTACTATTGCCGAGTGGTAAAAAGCAATATGAACGAAATTATAGAGGAGAAAAATAAATGGATCTCTATCCTATTGTCAAAAAAAATCCCGTACTTGCTATCTTTCGAAATATTCCATCCGAAATACTTCTTGACTATGCCGATGCAGTTATAGAAGGGGGGATTTCCTTCTTTGAAGTAGCCCTAAACAGCAAAGACAGCCTGGCTCAAATCCGCACTTTGCGCAGCCACTGTAAGGATAACTGCTTCATCGGCGCAGGAACAGCCATCACCCCACAGCTGGCCCAGGCGGCTATGGAGGCAGGGGCACAGTTCCTTCTTACTCCCGGAACTCCCATTAGTGTATTGGAATATTGTTCAAAACATGATATTCCTCTTCTCCCTGGGGTTTACACTCCAGGCGACGTGGCGGTGTGCCTTCAGTATGGCTACAAAACTATGAAGCTCTTTCCTGCCCAATGCGTCCCTGATAATTATGTAAAAGCGCTAAAGGGGCCGTTTGATGATACCAACTATGTGGCTATCGGCGGTGTTACCATGGACAACATCTCTGATTTTCTAAAAAAAGGATATTCCGGCGCAGGCTTAAGCAGCAACCTGATGCCAAAGGAAATACTAAAAGCCCGGGACTGGGCAGCCGGAGCTGCATATATCAAAAACTGTCTTAGCAAGCTTAACCCTTCGTATACCGTAAAAGGAGGATACTAAAACATGCAGAAAAAAATAGTCACATTTGGTGAATTGATGCTTCGGCTTTCCCCTGAAGGCTATTACCGCTTCGTGCAGTCTGAAAAGCTGGCTGCCACCTTCGGCGGCGCAGAAGCAAATGTTTCTGTTTCTCTTGCCAACTATGGCTTCGATTCCGTCTTTGTCTCCAAGCTTCCTGCCCATGAAATTGGCCAGTGTGCAGTGAACTCCCTCCGGAAATATGGCGTGGACACCTCCCATATCATACGCGGAGGAAAAAGAATCGGGATTTTCTACGTAGAAAAGGGTGCTTCCCAGCGGCCTTCCAAGGTCATCTATGACCGGGAGGGATCTTCCATTGCCCAGGCCTCTCCGGATGAATTCTGCTGGAAGGAGATTCTGGAAGGTGCTTCCTGGTTCCACTTTACCGGGATCACCCCTGCCCTCAGCGACCAGATGGCAGCAGCCTGCCTGGAAGCCTGCAAAACAGCCAAAGAACTTGGCATCACCGTCTCCTGTGACCTGAATTACCGCAATAAGCTGTGGAGTAAACAAAAAGCAGGGGAAGTTATGGGAGAGCTTTGTAAATATGTAGATGTCTGCATTGCAAATGAAGAAGACGCTGCGGATGTCTTTGGTATTAAAGCAGCTGATACGGATATTACCTCCGGCACAGTCAGCACTAATGGTTATAAAGACGTTGCCAGACAGCTTACAGAACGCTTCCATTTCCAGAAAGCCGCATTTACCCTGCGTGAATCCTTTTCTGCCAATGATAATGGCTGGTCTGCCATGCTTTATGACGGCAAGGATTTCTATTTCAGCAAAAAATACCATGTACATATCGTAGACCGCGTAGGCGGAGGCGACAGCTTTGGAAGCGGATTGATCGCTGCCTTTCTAATGGATTATAATCCCCAGGAGGCTTTGGAATTCGCTGCTGCAGCTTCCTGTCTGAAGCATTCCATAGAAGGAGACTATAACATGGTTTCCGTAGAGGAAATCAATCATCTCGCAGGAGGGGATGCATCCGGAAGGGTGCAGAGATAGACGAAATGCGGCGCTGGAATTAAACTCCGGTGCCGCATTTTATAATCTCTCTTATCTTTTGTTTTATGATTTTTTTATATCATTACGAAACTGATTGGGGCTGGCTCCGTATCTTCGTTTCAGAGCATTTCGGAACACAGAAGAACTATTATATCCGATAAGCTCTGCGATCTCATTAATGGTTTTCCCCGTTGTCTGCAAATATTCTATGCCCTTTTTCAGCCTTAAATCCTCTATATAAACAGAAAAGTTAATTCCCATCTGTTTGCTGAAAAACTGAGACAAATAGGGTTCGCTCAGTCCAAAAGCATCTGCTGTCATTTTCAGCGACATAGAAGAATCCGTATAGTTTTCCTGCAGGTACGCTGCAATTTTCTGTGCAAGCGTATTGGCGGACTCCTGCTTTTTCTCCTTCACGCAATTGCTGATCTTTTCTGTGCATCTTAAAATTTCCGCATATCGCTGGGACGTGGTAGAAAGCCGGTCTATAGCGATCACCTCATCCCGGAATTCCTTGTCCGGATCTGCCTCAGGAGGAATCCTGCTAGTGGCCTCAAACAACAGGTTTCTGAAATTATCCAGAAGAAGCTTTAAAATTGGCTGGGAAATATCCGGCTGGCTCACCGTCTTTTCCCAAAGGCTGCCAACCCATTCCAGGGCTTCCTCCGTATTTCCCTGAAGGATCAGACCAATAAGCTTACTTCCCTTCTCGTAAGAAATCAAAGACACTTCTTTACTGATCTTCAGTTCCCGATACCGGATATAATTCTGATTAGGCTCAAGAATTCCATAGCGTAGGGCCTCCTGCGCCTGCTTATAGGAACGTCCGATATGCTCAATTTCCCCTACGATCATTCCTCCTGCAGCCTGTACCAAAAGATCGGTCCTATCCGTAATGCTCTGCAGCGCAGGCTCTGTCCAGGCGTCTAACCGTGCGTACTGCTCCGGCTCATTATCCGTAAGATTCCATATAACCTCAAGGCGATTCACTGCACTTTCATAAAACAGCACATAAGGCATTCTGCTGAGAATTTCCTGTTTTATAACCGTCTTGCTCTCCTCAATTTCGTAAAAATCCATCTCTTTTGCAACACTCTCAATATTAAAAACCATCACGCAGAAATACGGATATTCAAAAGAAATCCCCACCTGTTTTCCAAGCTCTCCAACAGCGCTTTTCCCGCCGTTTCCCTGTAGAAGACTGCTAATATAATCCCGCCGAAGATGTGGAAGGGAATTTTCCAGGCGCTCGTCCTTATCCTGTTCCGCCATAACCAATTTCTTTGTCTGTTCAAAGAGACTGGTAACATTCATAGGCCTGTCGTATTCCCCCAGACTTTCCTTCATCTGGTTAATAGACTCCGTAATGGGCCTTCCATACTTCAGTGAAAACAGAACAGAGAATCCAAGACCCATAAGTATTGCCAGCGCTCCAGCCAGAATATAGAGACCTCTTAGGCTGTTAACCTTTTCAAAAACTTCCTTTCTTGGAAGAGCAACAATGTATTTCCATCCATTATATGCAGAATGTTTTACAAAGGCAAATGCCTTGTCCCCTCCAATGGTAAATACACCGCTCCCTTTCGAAACCTCCTCAATGGGAAAATCCTGTTCCCAATCAGATGCAGCCAGCACGGTATTATCTCTATCTAATATTGCTGCATAGCCATTGACGGATTCTGAAAGGGGCTTAAGCATATTCATCAGCTTATTTTCTTTGATCAGCATCATGGCAGACACGCTGCTGCCCCCGGATCTATATGGAAAAACATTCCTGACACACACAATCCTTCTCTCTTTATGTGCTTCTTCTTTATTCACACCTTTGCCGATAAGCATTGTTCTATAATCGCCTGTATACGGCACGTTCTCCATCATATCAAGCCATCCGCCGTAATCCATCCCCTCTATATTGAAAAAGGATTTATAAAAGAAGTCAGAATCCGTATACACATCATCCGAACAGGCAATAATATCACTCTTGCCAAAATAGAAATAAATCTGGTCGATCAGTTCATTGCGGTAACTGCATGCAGATAAAAAGTCTTTAAAATCGGTAATTGTGCTGACGCCGCTTCTATCGTTTTTAAGACTTTCCAAAAGGCTCATTTTTTTCACTTCTGACTGAAGCTGAAGGGTATTAAAAAAACTGTCGCTCTCCCTCAGGTATGCGTCCACAGTCCTGCAGGTAGACTGCAAAAGCGCCATGTTTTTCTCCTCCAGCTCCTCATATACCAAATCTGTTGCATAAAAATAAGAATAGATAAAAATCACTGTTGGAATCAGCAGTACAATAAAAAAGGATACAAAAAACTGCCACAACACCCCATGTTTTTTTAACATTTTGTCCCTCTCCCCAACTTTTATTGTGATTATCTTATCATATTTTTAAGCTTTGTGTCAAATATGCTTCTTTTTATTCTTTTTATGACGCATTCTACTATATATTATTCGTACACCTTCCTCTCGTCCATCTTGCGGTTTCACGTAGTCCAGCTTTTCTAAAATTCCCCGTATATCTCCGATTCCGTCCCCATTGGTATCATAAAAACTCTGCGGATATATCTCATATATCACGCTGTTTTCAAGCCACTTCAGCTCATTCTGCATGTCTATTCCCTCCGCTGATCAATCGTTATTTTATTTTGCACAGTCCACCTTAGGCACTGTATAGCAAAGGACGCCGCAGTCCTGGGTAGATGGCAGCTCTGTCATCTGAGGTACGCAAACAACCTTTTCTACTTTTTCCGGTATCCGAAGCTCTACCTTCACCTGGTACGGTGGAACAATGTCTTCAATTACTTCAATGTTTTCTCCCCTTCGTACTGGTGTTCCATACAGAAGGTGGTTCATATAACGAGGTTCCTTACTGCTCTTCATCAGCGTTACCACTCCTTCGGAAGGCAATTCTGTATAAAGAGTTTTGTCTTTTTTCAGCAGACTATCCATTGTATGGGCAAAAATATCTTTTACAATAAAGCTGCCGTTCTTTTTGTATTCTTCAAACAGATTAAATGCTGTATAAACAAACTGCTCGCTGCGGAAAATTGCAGAACTATAGCGCTCTCCGCTGCATGGCGCATGCATATGGGAACATATCGAAAAACTGTCCGGCAAGGGCAGGGAGAAAAAGCCGTCCTTACGAAAGCAGCTTGCACAGGACAAAGAAACCGTAAAAGCCGCCCCGAAAAAGCAGGCGGCAAAGACCACAAACAAGGGATTGGAGGTATAAGCGTATGGGACAATTCAACTTTGAGGAAACAAACCTTATCTGCTGTTACAGGAAGAAAACAAGGGCTGATACGGTGGCGGCAATAACCGCCGCCCTGCCCCACATGGAAACGGAAATACGGAATACGGAAGCTTGCAGAACACACAGCGGAAAAGCTGAAGAAGCTGACCGAGGAAGAATTTGCCGGGCTTGTGTTTTTGCCTGCTGAAGATATGGAGTAATGAAATGCCGGGGAAGGGCAGTCTGCGGACTGCTGTTTCCCATTTTTTTATTATATATAACAAAATTCTATTGACAATTTTCTTTTTCATGTTAATATAGTCAACATTATTGACCGTCAATTAATTAGACTTATAAGGGAGGTAAAAAAGTGGAACAACTGGAAAACACACTTAACATCAAAGTATCAACGGCTTCCTTGCTGAAATATGCCCTGCTTACGATACTATCCAACATCTTTATGAACATCTACAGTCTTGTAGATGAGCTCTTTGTTTCCAACTTGCTTGGAACAGACGCACTTTCGGCTGTCAGCATTGCAGCTCCGTTTCTTGCGATTGCCCTTGCAATCGGTACAATGATTGCAACTGGAGGGTGCGCATTGGTATCAAACCAAATGGGAAAGGGAAAAGATGAAGAGGCACGGAAAAACTTCACATTCTTTGTGCTGTTTGCTGTCATTGTCAGTACGGTCTTCTGTATCATTGGCATTGTACTTAGAAAACCGATTTTACACGCAATGGGCGCAGATGAAATGCTGTATTCTCTTTGTGAAGCCTATGCCGTACCCATTTTTCTTCTGATACCGTTTGCAATGCTCAGTATTATTTTTGAGATTTTCCTTGTTGCAGCGGGAAAACCCAGTCTTGGCTTTGGGCTTTCCCTTGCAGGCGGCATAACGAACATTATTTTGGATTATGTGCTGATTAAGGTAATCCCCTGCGGGGTGGCGGGCGCAGCCTACGCTACGGCGGCAGGTTATATTTTACAGTCGGTAATCGGACTAGTTTTCTTTTTTGCTAACCGAAAAGGTTCACTCTGCTTTGTGCGCCCGTGGTTTAATGGCAAGGCACTGTTAAAGGCTTGCAGTAACGGCATGAGTGAAATGGTTGGTATGCTTGCCGTAACGATTACCATGATTGCCATGAATATTATTCTGATGAATTTGGCGGGTTCTGACGGCGTTGCGGCGGCTGCAATTATTTTATCCGTGCAGACAATCCTTTCCGCTACTTATGCCGGATATATTCAAGGGATAGCCCCTGTTATCAGTTTCCATTACGGAAGCGAAAATTACACAGAACTGAATAAACTGTACCGTATTGCACTAAAAACGATTGCTGTCATGTCCGTGATTACCTTTTTGATTTCCTTCCCACTGGCAAGACCAATTGCGCTTTTGTTTGCGAGGGGTGTAAAGAGCGTACTTGATATGGCTGTCCGTGGGATTTTTATTTTTTCGGGTGCGTTTCTGTTAATGGGCTTTAACCTGTTTGCGTCTGGCTTTTTCACAGCACTCAATGACGGAAAAACCTCTGCAATCCTATCCCTGTTTCGGACACTGATATTCCTTATCATTCCGCTTTTAGTTTTTCCTGCGGTTTTCGGTGTGGACGGCGTATGGATTTCCATGCCGACAGCAGAGGTTTTAAGCATTTTATTGTCTGTATTCTATTTTAAGAAAATGAAGTCAAACTATCACTACGCATAAGGAGGGGCAGAAGCATGAAAAAGGAGCAGGACAAACTGATAAACTATCTGAAAAGCATAGATGACGCATACGAGGAATACGCAAAAGCAAAAGGCATGACTTATATCAGCCTTGTCATTTTGGAAGAAATATACGAAGCAGGAAGTGGCTGCACACAGAAACAAATCAGCCGTGACACCCATTATCCAAAACAGACCGTCAACCTTGTTGTAAAATCCTTTTGGGAGGACGGATATGTGGAACTGAAAGAAATTCCCACTGACCGCAGGCACAAATATATTGTACTGACAGAAAAGGGGAGAAAGCATTGTGAGGAAGTAGTTGCGCCCCTTTGGGAAAAAGAGGAATGCGTAATCACAGATATGGGAAAAAACGAAAGCGAGGAATTAGTCCGTCTGCTTGAACTTTACTGCAACCTGTACCGTGACGGTATCAATAAAATTAAATAATAAACAAAAGGCGGACATCATATGATTATCACGATTTGCCGAGAATTTGGCAGCGGAGGACGGAAGCTTTTGTCCTGTTCCTTGTATTAGTAAACAGTTTAGATATAGTCCCTTTAATGGCAGTTACTATTATCTGCAAGTAATCAGATTAGAAAAGTTATTCAAGCGTTGTCAACATGATTTGTAACCTGCGGAAAAAGATAGAGCCGGACAGCAAAAACCCGACCTACATAAAAACCGTGTTAGGTTATGGCTTCCACGGTGTAGGCTTCCCCAAACGTCTTAGAACGGGTAAAGCGTTCCTGCCCCAGCGCACGGAATGAAACGTACTTGCCCCACTTTATCTCATAGCCCGCCGCTTCCATGAGCCGCCATACTCAAAAAGTCCTCCACAGCAGCGCTAAGGAGGACTTTGTTCGAATCTGTTACATCCAATGTTTTTCAACTTCTTCTTTTATAATATCTACATATCTCTTTGCTTTGGAAACATCATGATTGATGGTATACACATCTCTCTGGGTAATCTCCAATTTGCAGCCCTTGGCAGCCTGAAGGGTCTTTCGGATGCTTGCTCTTAAGCCTTCCTCATCAAGAACCGCTCCCACTCCCAGATAGTTAGGGGATGGCTTCCTGTGGAAGATCACGCTTTTTCCCTGAAGCCGTTCACCCATAAATTCTTCATCACACCATGGAGAAATGGAAACCTTGCGGAGATTTTCCAGTTTTGAAATACATTTATCCCAAATGGGATTTACCGGTTCGCAGCAGCCATAAGACAAGAGACCGAACTGGCTGGCAATCTTCTTATAGCATGGGAAAATGAATTCTTCAAACATTTCCGGAGAAAGTCCTACTGTTTCCTGAGAATCCATAAATCCCCACACATCCTTTGTTACAAGAGGGCGTTTGCCTGCTTCTTTCCAATCCGCAAGTTCATGATTGTAGCACCAGCTTCCCTGCCCCAGGGCTTCTCCCTCCACCGTAGGCAGAATAAGGCGTTTCTCTTCCAGAAAACGATAATACGCCAGGGTATCTTCCGCAATACGGTTCATCATTTCTTTGAAAAGCTCCGGATAGTCATAAATGTTGTACATCATATTTTCCATTTTCATAAAATGTACGATCATCTGTGTGGGAACGCTATAGAGACAATCCATTTTTACTTTTACAGGCAAAATATCTCCCAATGTCTCTTCCAGAACTTTCTTCTTCGCCATAGTGGATTCCATATCTGTACCAAATACAGTCTGCTTTAATTTATCATAATCTTCTTCCAGGTCTTCTATCACGGAAGCAAATTCATGGCCAAGGGATCCTTCTGCTTCATGCTTATGTATTTCAATATTAAATAAAGTAAAATAGGTATCATATGGAAGAGGGTAATAATCCGGCGTTACCCGGTCGTCATCAAAAAATTCCTGATTTAGAAAATGAGTATAAAGGTTTGTTTCAATCTCTCTTGCAAATTCGCCCTCACACTGCAGCCTTTGAGGAATGATCTCCTGGGAAAACGTCCACATTTCCAGGTGGATCATAGGGCGTTCCCCTTTCAGGGAGTTGTGGGCGTACCACTCCTGTATCCTTTTTTTGTTTTTCTCCTGCTGAGAATATTCATACTGCTTTTTGGCAAGCTCACGAAGGATGATACGGTCTTTTTTACTTATAAAATATTGATTCATAAGGCACTCACTCCTGTTTTTTTTCTTTATCATAATACAGATTCTTCTCTTCTGCATTTGAGTAAATTGCCCTGTCATATCAAAATCCTGCTCTTTTTTCTTGACAGCATGTTCTTGGGTTTCTATAATGAATGAAGGAGGCATTTCTTATGGAGCATATTTATATTGAAGGAATTTCCAATTCCTCTACGATCTTTTTCCACACACCCAGCAACCGAATTCCAGACTTCTTTTATTATCCACTGTGTATTGGACACTATCTTTGCAATATCCCCTATGGGGTTAACCGAAACCGGTATGACAGCTTTCTTCTGCTGTATACAAAAGCAGGGAAGGGAATTCTCTCCGTGAACGGCATAGAAAAGGAACTGCTTCCCGGAGATGTATGCCTGGTTGACTGCTACCGCCCCCATATTTACCGCGCTTTGCAGGAATGGGAAATTCTATGGGTGCATTTTGACGGCGGAGCTTCAAGAGCTTATTTTGAATATCTCACTGATCAGCCTTTTTTCCATACATCTATAAAGACCCCTGCTGATTTCGAAAAAGACTGGAATTCCCTGCATCAGCTTTTTGTAAGTCATCAGCCCCTGGCTGAGCCGATGCTGTCACAGTATCTTTGCCGGCTTCTTACTGCCCTTGCTCTTGGGAAAGAAAACAGCAAAGAACAGGGCGGCTATAAAGCCGCCCCTGATTTCATTGATGATACCCTGAAATATATTAACCGGCATCTCTCCTCTAATCTTCCTTTACATTTTCTGGCTGACCGGGTTTCCTTAAGCCCCTTCTATTTTTCCAGAAAATTCAAAGAAGAAACCGGCTACACGCCCTACAGCTACATTCTAACTTCCCGGATCAACCTGGCCAAATTTTACTTAAAAACCACGCAGAATACGGTGAAAAGCATCGGCTTCACCTGCGGATTTAAAAGTGAGCACAGCTTCTGCACAGCATTTAAAAGCGAAACCGGCCAAACTCCAAGTGAGTTTCGGAGAAATTAGGCCTCTCCCAGATGCCAGATATCCTTATTGTATTCCTCAATAGTTCTGTCGGAAGAGAAGTAACCTGCCTTACTGATATTGATCAGGGTTCTTCTGGCCCAATCCATTGGGTTCTGTGCATAATCTGCTATTGCCTGGTTTTTGCGTACAACATATGCGTTAAAATCAGGCAAGGTCTGGAACCAATCCTTATTGATCAGTTCATTTTTAAGACGTTCCAGGTTTTCTTTGGTTCCATGAGACAGCATCTCCTCACCAGTCAGGAAGTTAATCGCCCTGCGGATATTGGAATCCACCTCATACCATTCTCTTGCGCAGTAATCTCCATTGCTGTATCTGCGGATTACCTGGCTGCTGCTCTGACCGAAAATGTAAATGTTATCTTCGCCCACTGCCTCTGCAATCTCTACATTTGCACCGTCCAGCGTGCCAAGGGTCAATGCACCGTTCAGCATAAATTTCATATTTCCTGTACCTGATGCCTCCTTGGACGCAAGGCTGATCTGTTCGGAAAGATCACATGCAGGAATCATCTTTTCTGCAGCAGTTACATTATAGTTCTCAATAAATACCACCTGCATCCACCGGGAAACCTCCGGGTCGTCCCCAATCACCCTGGACAGAGCCAGCAGCGCATGAATAATATCCTTTGCAATGGTATAGGCAGGCGCTGCCTTTGCCCCGAATATGGCAGTGATAGGAGCTTTTGGCATATGCCCTGCTTTAATTTCAAAATACTGATGAATCAGGTATAAAAGATTTAACTGCTGACGCTTATATTCATGAAGACGCTTAGACTGAATCAAAAACATACTCTCAGGATTTACAGCAATATTCTGGGTATGAAAAAGCCACTGCGCAAGAGCCTCTTTATTATCACGCTTCAGTTTTGCCACCTTTTCCAAAACCGCCTCATCCTCTGTAAACGCCAAAAGCCCTTCCAGTTTTGATGCATCCTTCTTAAACTCCGGACCGATAAGGCTTTCAATCAATTCCGTTAATTCCGGATTACACTTCAAAAGCCAGCGGCGGAAAGTAATGCCGTTTGTTTTGTTATTAAATCTCTCCGGATACAATCTGTAAAAATGATTCAGCTCACTGTTTTTCAAAATCTCCGTATGGAGGGCAGCCACACCGTTAGTACTATGGGTAAAGTGAATATCCATGTGAGCCATATGAACAGTCTTATAATCATCAATAATAGCCGTAGAGCCATCCTGGGTTCTTTCCCGAACCATGGCATCCAGCTTCTCAATAATAGGCACAAGCTGGGGAACCACTGTATCAAGATAATATTTCGGCCATTTTTCCAGTGCTTCCGCAAGAATGGTGTGATTAGTGTAAGCACAGACCTTTGTCACAATCTCCGCAGCCTCCTCAAAGGTGATTCCCTTTTCGCAAAGGAGGCGGATAAGCTCCGGAATCACCATGGACGGATGTGTATCATTGATCTGGATTGCCGCATACTTATCCAGATCATGCAGGCTGCTTCCCCGCTCCATGCACTCCTCCAGGATCATCTGAGCCCCTGCGCTCACCATCAGGTATTGCTGATAAATACGCAGAAGGCGTCCTGCCTCATCACTGTCATCCGGATAAAGGAACAGGGTCAGGTTTTTCTCTATATCTGTTTTATCAAAGGAAATCCCCTCTCTGATCACAGAATCATCAATGGTATCCAGATCAAACAGGTTCAGATAGTTGGTGCGTCCTTCATATCCGGTCACTGCAAGCTGATAGAGCCTTGCCTTATAGTCTTTGCCTGCCAGGGATACTGTATAGGTCTTTTCCGTTCTTTTTGCCCATTCATCCCCTCCCAGCCAGAAATCCGGAGTTTCCCTTTGAAGCTGGTTTGTAAATTTCTGATGGAACAGACCGCAGTGATACCGAAGTCCAATCCCGTCTCCGGGAAGGTTCAATGTAGCCAGGGAATCCAGAAAACAAGCTGCCAGCCTTCCAAGACCTCCATTTCCAAGGCTTGGCTCCGGCTCTGTTTCCTCAAGCTCCGCCATGGATCTGCCATGAGTCTCCAGGCATACCTTTACATCATCATAAAGCCCCAGGTTTATCAGGTTATTACTCAATAATTTTCCGATCAGAAATTCTGCTGATATATAATAAAGCTTGCGCCCTTTTACAGGAGCTGCATGCTTTTTGCTCTCTTCCTCTACAATTTCAAGCAGCGCTGTATACAATTCTTCATAGGAGCACTGGCTGATTTCTCTTTTACAGATTTTCGTTAAAGCAGTTTCAATCTTATTATTGTTTTCCTTTATCTTCATAATAGAGTCTCCTTTTCTTCGTTAGCAACATGCTTTATGTTATTTTTACCATATTTATAAAAATAATGCTTGTATAATGCCATCAAAAAGTAGTACAATCCTATCATAAATTTAGCAAGAATAATTGGTGTAATATTATGAATATTTCAGAAAACATAGAAAATATGCCTGTAAGAAATCCTGCCTATCAGGAAACCAAACGGCATTCTGATACAATGTTTGCATTTAATGTGTACCCTTGTACCATTCCCGCAGACTTTACCTTCGTGCCTCTCCACTGGCAGGACAGCATGGAAATTATTTATATTAAACGGGGCAGCGGAATTGTCCAGGTAGATTTCGGAATTTATACGGCGCAGGAGGGGGATATTTTTCTTGTTCTTCCCGGACATCTCCACAGTATAAGGGGAATATTCCAGAACCGTATGGAATACGAAAATATTATTTTTGATATGAGTTTTCTTGGAAGCGATAATGTAGATCTCTGCAGCCAGAAATATCTCCAGCCTATTATAAGCGAAAAGCTATTATTCCCAGCTTTTATTGGAAAAGCCCATCCTTTCTACGAAGCTATTGCCCGATGCCTGGATTCCTCAGACCGGCTCTGTTCCATGCGCCCCAATGGCTACGAACTGGGGGTAAAAGGTCATATGATCATCTTATTTTCTTTGTTGGTACAGATTGCAAAAGACCGGGAAAATAAGACCTCTGTCTCTTCGGACAGCAAGAATATTGAAAAGCTGAAAGCCGTTCTTTCGCACATTGAAACGGATTATGGAAAAAGACTCACCGTTGACGCCATTGCCATGGAATGCGGTTACAGTGCAAGCCATTTTATGAGGTGGTTTAAAGAAATGACCGGAACAGGCTTTGCCGGGTATCTTATTGAATACCGCCTTGGCAAAGCTGCCCAGTCACTTCGAGATTCCAATGACACCATTCTGGAAATATCCCAGCAGAATGGATTTGATAATTTATCGAATTTTAACCGCCTGTTTAAGAAGCGCTTCCAAATGACACCCAGCCAGTTCCGGAAACAAAACTTCACGAAAAACTCAGGCAATCACTAATCTATTACCGGATATCATATATGCTCCTTAAGGAGAGGGTTCCTGGTTTTCCTCTAAGGATCTTCACAGTCCTGCTGCCTGCATTCATATCAAAGTAGTTGTCAGAAAGCACCATGTCGCTGTCTGTGCAGTCGATTTCCACACTCTTAGCATATGCATCTGCATAGACAGTAATGGTATCCCCCCTTACTTCTGCACGCAGGTGGGGATTTTCAAATTTGAAATGCTTGGGCTGGCAGAACAGCACAGTTCCATCAGATATCACCGCTCCATCCTTTTCCAGTCCAAAACTGAAATACTGGCTGTATTCATCTACGTCTGCCATATCCATCTTCTCAAGCCACACACTGCTTAATGCAGGGACATCCATATCGCAGGTACCGCTTTTGATCTCTTTGCCAAATGCATCCCGCACTGCAAAACGAACAGTAGTCTTCACATCTTCCATTGTCTCATTTGCAGCAGAAAGATGAACGCTCTTCTCAATATTAGGATTTTCCGCATTCACATTGGTATCCTGTGTCAGGATTCCTTCCTCACAGCAGGAAATCATGACAGGAGCAAAAAATCTCTTTGCATAGTAATGAAGAGCCTTCCACCTGCCTTCATAGTCAATGGATGCCCAGGAAGCTACAGGCCAGCAGTCATTTAACTGCCAGTAAATAGCACCCATACATCTTCCGCGATTCCTTCTCCAATGCTCTACGCCGTATTTCACAGCTTCCGCCTGCAGGATCTGAGACGCATACAAAAGGGTTCCAAAATCTCCCGGATATAAGAACATATCTGCCAGATATGACAGGATCTTTCCATTAGCGGACTTATTTCTCTGATGTTTTTCCATTACATAAGAGAAAATATTCCGGTCTTCCGGCTCTGTAAAGGTCTCTACAGTCTTAATGGACGGGAAAGACTGGAAGCCAAACTCTGATGCATAACGGAAATAGTAATTACGGTAATCACTGAATGGTTTGCATCCATGCCATACGTCCCAGTAATGCACATCCCCTCTGTTTGGGTCATTTGGATAGTCAAAACCGCCTCCTGATGAAGGAGAAGAGCTCCAGTAAAATCTCTGTCTGTCGTATTTCTCCACGATCTTCGGGAAAATATATTCATACATTTTCACATAATCGCTTCTTTGCTTATGTGTATACTCAAATACCTTATCATCCACCTGCCACTCCATTTCATTATTTCCGCACCACAGTGCAATGGAAGGATGATTCCGGAGACGTTTTACATTGCAGATGATTTCTTCTGTGATATTTTCCTCAAATTCTTTGCTCAATTCATAAATAGCACATGCAAACATCAGGTCATGCCATACAAGGAGTCCCAATTCATCACAGATATCGAAGAAATAATCATCCGGGTAATATCCGCCGCCCCAGATACGAACCGTGTTATAGTTTGCTGCAATACAATCCTCTAAAAGGCCTCTGGTTCTTTCTTCATTTATTCTGGAGAAAATGGAATCCTCAGGAATGTAATCTGCTCCCATGGAAAAGATCTGAACTCCGTTTACCTCTGCGGCAAAGCTCTCACCCCACTCATCTTCTTCCCTGTGCATGGTAAGGGTACGAAGACCGATTCTTTTTTCCCAGGTATCTGCTGTTTTTCCATCTATTCTCATCTCGGCCCGAACAGTGTAAAGGGGGTGTTCGCCAAAGCCGTTGGGCCACCAAAGCTTTGGATTATCAATCGTAAGTTCGTCTTCATCTGTCTCATAAACAACTCCGTCAGGCCCTGTAACGGTATAAAAAAACTCCGCCTTTACCCAATTCTTTACATATTTTGTTTCCGGTTCAAAGCCCAGCCGGACTTTTCCGTCCTCATGATACTGCAGGATATGTACGCTGTCCACCAATCCGCCTTCAAAACCATCCAGGCTGACGCTCCTGAAAATTCCTGCGTCCGGAATTCTTGCACCCCAGTCCCATCCAAACATGCAATGGGCTTTTCTGATATGCGGAAAGCCCACCATGGCATCCAAAGAGCCGTCTGCAAAACATTTCTCGTTTTCTTCCTTAATATATCTGGTAGGAGAAAAGATCTTGATCTTCAGTTCATTGTCCTTTTCCTTCAGAATATCCGCCACTGGAAACTCATAGCCAAGATGCATGTTCTGCACCTTGCCCAGCAAAACATCATTGAGATAAACTTCGCCGATAGTATCAATTCCTTCAAACCGCAGGATTTTCTCCGGCTGATTCCAAATTTCCTCTGCAACCGAAAAGCTGCATGTAAACAGAAAGTCATTTTCCATCCACGGCAGAGCCTTCATTTCATTATCACGCCAGTATGGGTCTTCCATTCTGCCGCAGTCCAGAAGCGCACAATACACGCTTCCCGGTACCTTTGCCTGAATCATGGATTCTTCTTCTCCAATCTTCAGCATCCATGTTCCGTCTAATACTTGTACTTGTTTCATAGTAATGCTTCCCCTTTCGTTTCCAGGTTCCATGCCCGGAAAGTTTCATAAATATTTTCAGGCTTTCCTCCAGGCCCAAATTCACACTGGGCAATGCAGCCTCCGTTTTGCCAAAGCGTTTCTTTTACCCTTTTTACGGCAAGTGCAATCTCTTTCGGAGTACTTTCTACAAGTAAATGCTGCCTGTCCATTTCCCCCCAGAAGGTAATTTTCCCTTTGAAATCTTTCAGATTCTCAACCCCCATACAGAAAATCTGGCTGTTCACGGCATCCAATCCGCTTTCAATTAAATAGGGTAGAATTGCCAGAATATTTCCGTCTGAATGCATAAATGCCTTTTTACCATGACGGTGTGCAATGTCAATATAATCCTTATACATTGGCCAGAACAATTCTTTCCACAAATCCGGATGGATCAGTAGTGCTTTTTGTGCTCCCCAGTCATCCATAAACTGAATTCCATCTACTTCCGTCTTAGCGCACCAAAGCTCCAGGGCATCGCAGTAGAAGCTGTGCATCGCTTTCATAAAATTCATTAATCCTGCAGGCCTCATCATCAGATCCATATAGAATAGTTCCGTTGTTCTAATAAACTGAAGCTGCTCAAAAGGTCTTGGGTAAATAGGCGTCAGTACAAATTTATCCGTACTTCTGCAAAAGGCATTTACTCCTTCCGTATCCAGTGTCAGCCATTCTCTTGGAATATGTATTCTGGATAAGTCCTCCCAATCCTCGTCCTCTTCTGCTACGATGGGGTGCTTCACTTCTCCTATCACTCCCGGATGTATATTTTCAAATACGCATCCCCACTCGTCAATATATTCCCCTTTAGCGTAAGGATCCCCTTTAGTTTGGCACTGCGTCTTCAGAAGATGCGGAGCAGATACAATATCATCCGGAAAATCTGTATTAACCTGATTTACTTCCCTGCCATATTTGTCTCTTGCCCATGGAAGGCACCATAACTGTCTGGGTGCTCTGTCGTCCGTATTACGGAATTCTAAGGTTGCTCTTACCAATTCTCTTGAAGTCATCTTTATCACTCATCCTTTCACTGCTCCTGCAGTCATTCCCTTTACAATATTGTCTCTTAAAAGCACATAAATAATCAGCGTGGGGATCATGGCGATCACAGTTCCTGCAAGCATAACCGTTGTATTCGTGTCATACTGCCCGCGAAAGCTTGCAAGCCCCAGCGGCACTGTCTGAAATTCCTCCCCAGTCAGAAATACCAGTGCAAATAAAAACTCATTCCAAAGGGACATAAATGTAATAATCGAGAACGTTGCAAAAATCGGCTTTGATAATGGTACGATTACCTTTATAAATAATTGGACAACACTGCATCCGTCAATAATGGCCGCCTCCTCCAGTTCGTTGGGAATTGTTTTTATATAATTTGTTAAAAGAAAGATTCCCATAGGTATCTGAAAAGCAATATACGGAATAATAATTCCAGCATATGTATTTGTCAGTTTAACATTTTTCAAAGTAATAAACAATGGTATAATTGCAGCATTTAAAGGGATCATCATTCCTATAAGAAAAAAGCTGTATATCCATTTGTTTATTTTAAAGGAGCAGCGGGCCAAAACAAAGGCAGCGGCTGATGCAACAAGCAACGCCCCTAATACAGAGGTCAGGCTTATAAAAATACTGTTCTTAAACAGATTTGGCATATTTATGGATTGAAATGCATCTGCATAATTCTCATACATTACAGGATCAGGCAAACCATAGGGATCCACCATAAACTGGCTTTTTGTCTTTAAAGAGGAAATAAGCACCCATAAAAAAGGAAGTATCACCATGGAAATGCTAATCCCCAAAAATATATAATGTTTGATGTATTTGGAGGAGTATTTTCTCTTCTTCATCATTTTTTTCCACCTCATATGATCTTTCTCCTAGTATGATACTGATTCATCCCCGAATTTTACCTTCTGCAGTATGGCAGATACCGTAATGCTCAAAAGGAAGATTACCATGGAGATTGCAGAACCATATCCATAGTTAAATCTGCGGAATGTATTATGATACATGTAGGTTGCAAGCATCTGCGTAGAATCAGCAGGTCCTCCCATTGTCATGTTATATACAATGTCAAAGCACTTAAACGAACCAATAATAATCAGCGTTGCATTCATTTTGATGGAATTATACATCAGAGGAATGGTAATATAACGAAGTGTTTTAAAACCATCAGAGCCGTCAATGCTTGCCGCTTCATAAAGCTCACCTGGAATAGACTGCAGCGACGTATAAAATATCAGCATATGATATCCTGCCCACTGCCATACATTTACAAAAATAACAACATACATTGATACTTTAGGATCTCCAAGCCATACCCTGGCAAGAAAATCCAGCCCCATTGTCCGAAGAACCGCATTTACAGGCCCTGACTCTGCATTTAAAATCGCACACCACATAAGGGAAACTACAACTGTAGATATAACGCCGGGCATGTACAAAATGGTGCTGATCGTCTTTGAAAACCTGATCTTTGTGGTCAGTGTAACTGCAAGCATAAAGGCAAAGGGCAGCAGAATCAGCAGCGAAATTCCAGCAAATAAGAATGTATTTTTAAATGCAATACGCATAATATCATCATCAGTAAAAAGCTTTATGTAATTCTGCAGTCCTACAGGCTTCATCTCTCCAAAACCCTTCCAGGAAAAAAAGGAATAATACAGAGACTGAAACAGCGGTCCGATCTGGACACATCCATATAAAGCTAATGCCGGAATCAGAAAGAGCAGGATACTTTTTTTATTTTTTACCTGATTCATTTTTTACCTCCTTTTACAGCAGTAAGAAGGCGCCTCTTACCAAGGCGCCCTTTCTTCCTACTGATTAATCTGAAATTCCAGTCTCGCCTTTTCAAGTTCTTTTACAGCATCTTCTGCAGAAATTGCATTCAGCAGCATCTTCTGACCTATTTTATTCATCTCATCATAAAAACCAGGTGTAATAAACTCTCCATAAGCCGCCCATGTCTGGGATGTACTTCCTGCATATTCCGTTACGCAGTTCAAAAGCTCCGAAACCTTATCCTCATTTACATCAGCTATCTTGTTTGCATGCTGTCCCCCTCCTTCTTCCAGAAGACGGGTTGATGCTTCTGTACAGTTCATATACTTAATAAACCGCAGCGCTGCTTCCTTCTGCTCATCTGATGCAGAATTGCTGATGCAGAAGCTCTTGCCAAAACCAACACATAAAGCATCCTGAACCCCTTTTCCATCCGGAATAGACGGGAAATTTGCAAAACGGACTTTTTTTCCAAACTCTCCGTTATCTGCCTGCAGGAAGGTTCCCATATCCCAGTCTCCGTCTACCATCATAGCTGCTTTCCCCTGTGTAAACAAGGAAATGGAATCCTGCTGAGAAGCACCGGATGCTCCTTCAGAAAACGCACCTAATTCTGCTAATTCCATGAATTTTTCAAATGCCCTTATATATTCCGGCGTATCCATGGTTGTGCTTTCGTCCTCGCATGCCTTTGCAAAATAATCATATCCTGCTTCTCTATCCATAAGATACTGGGTATACATTGACACCGGCCATCCATCCTTTGCTCCTACAGCAAAAGGTACAATATCATTTTCTACAAAAACTTTCACACATTCCACAAGATCATCATAGGTTTCCGGGTATGTCAGACCACACTGATCAAACAGTTCCTGATTATAGTAAACACCTTCTACATATCCTGTATGGGGAATGCCATATACTCTTCCGTCTTTCGCCAGGATGTCAAGAGAACCGCTTACAAAAGAGTCTCTCCATTCCGGATCTGCCTCAAGGTCATCTGTGAAATCGTAGTACACTCCGGAATCTGCATACACTGCAAAGTCAGAGGGCTGTGAAATAAAGATTTCCGGCAGGTCATTTGCAGCCATCATTGTCTTAATTTTTGTTGCCCAGGCCTCATGTGCATCTGCAATGTTTTCTAATTCAATGTCCGGGTTTTCTGCCTGAAACTCCTCATACATTTTATACTGCTCCACTACCTGAGGGTCTTCTTCGTTTTTCGGCCAAATATTATAAAACCGAATACCCACCTTCTCATCATCCGCTTTTACTTCTGCCGCACTGCAGAACGATGCTGATACTGCCATTACCCCTGCCAAAGCCATCGCTGAAAAACGTTTACCTTTCATCATATAAACCTCCCGTAATTTGTCATAGTTCGTAAGTTATCACCAAAAGTGCTTGCATTTATTTGTGATAACCTTAGAACTATGATTTGTATTTATTTTGTAATCTCAGCATAACAAAAAATCTGGGAAGCGAATATTCTAATTTTTTTAAATCCCGGTGGAATTTTTTTGAATTTCATTTTTCCGATATTCCTGGGGACTCATACCAACTACTTTTTTAAATACACAAGTAAAATATTTCGGATCCTTAAATCCTACCAAAGTACTGATCCGGCTTATTTTCAATTCCTGATTTTTCAAATATCTTTTTGCCGCATCCATTCTCATCTCTGTAACATACTCCACAAATGCCTGTCCTGTTTCCCTCTTAAAAATAGTGCTGAAATATCCCGGAGATACATTTAAGGATTCTGCCAGGGCTTCTGCAGAAATATCCGCTTCCAGATGATTCTCCACATAAAGAAAAACCTTCTGTACAATACGGGAATTAGTACGCTCCCTTTTTTGCAGAATACAATTCCTCATTTTTGTCCCTGCTTCCATCATAATCCCGTTCAGCTCTTCCAGGGAATCTGCATCATGGATTTCTCCGATTGGGTTATAACTGTCTTCAAACTCTTCCTCTGCATGGATCCCAAGATCTCTCAGTATTTTAAATCCTGCAAAGACCAATTCACTGCAAATCCTCTTTAATTTTGACAAAGGATTCCTGCTGGAAATACACACTTCCTTCCAAATTTTTTTCAAAACCTCCTCCAAATGATCCTGTTCACTCCCTAACAGTACTTCCTGGAACTCCTTCTCAAAATCCTGGGAATAAATCTTTTTTTCCTCCTGAAGGACAATATCTTTAATCTTCGCAATACTCTGCTGTTCCATTGCATAGGAAAACTCTATTGCATTCTTTGCCTGGTAATAGCATAAACCAATCTTTTCCACGCCTTCCGCCCAGTCGCTGATACCGATTCTGGGCGTCTCGCCCAGGGACGCCTCTATATTTTTATACAATTGCTCTGCAAACTTTTCGATCTTCTTTTCTGTAAGATTATGGGTGATATTTGCTTTCTTGCAGCAAAAGACAACCGCACATTCATCCTTTTGCAGCTCTACAACAGCCCAATCCCGAAGTCCGCCGGATACCTTCTCCATTTGTGCATAGAGCAATTTCTTTATATCAGGTGATATCTGACTAAGCAGTACAATCTGATAGATGGTTTTCTCATCATGTTCCCAGGAAACCCGATATTTCTCTATCTGATCATTTTCAGCCCAGTCCTCCAGGATAATCTTCTTATAAAGCTGCATGCGCATAGCGTCTTTTGCCTGTACAGCCTCCTCCTGCAGCCTTTGAAGCTCCTTATTGCGATAATGCTCTTTCTGGATCTTTTCTACAATTTTTCCCATCGTTTCTTCCAGCTTCTCATTGGTAAGGGGTTTCAGCAAATATTCCTGCACGCCAAACTGAATGGCTTTTCTGGCATATTCAAACTCCTCATATCCGCTTAAGATAATGAATTCCGGACGGACATCCTTTTTTTGTACTTCCTCTATCATCAAAAGCCCATCCATCACTGGCATTCTTACATCTGTAATCACAATCTCCGGTTTTTCTTTCAGTATCAGCTCCATTCCCTTCTCACCATTGGGGGCAGAGCCTCCTTTTTCAATTCCAAGCTTCTTCCAATCCACCGTTTTTTCCAGCCACTCAATGGTCAGCGGCTCATCATCTACAAAGCATATTTTGATCATTTCTCTCCCTCTCTTTTTGGCAGCAATAGAATAGCACATACTCCGTAAGCCTCTCTCTTTTCAAATTGAAGCCCATATTCCTCACCAAAATGCAGTTTCAGCCTGGAGTTTACATTATAAATACCGATACTCGCATCTGCTTTGGAATGCGCATCCCGTAAGATATCATTAATTTCCGCCATCCTCTGTTCTTCTATTCCAATACCATCATCTTTTATCCTGATTACAAGATTATCTCCTTCTTGTTCCGCTGATAAATCAATATGCCCGCTTTCTTCAAAATTAATAAATCCATGGTTAATAGAATTCTCAACCAATGGCTGAAGGATCAGCTTTGGCATCTGATAATTTAAAAGACTCTCCGGGCATCTGCATTCCAGTTGGAAACGTCCGCCCCACCGAATATTACTAATTTCCACATATTTTTTAATATAATCTATTTCGTTTTTTAGAGTAACAAATTCCTCCTGATATCCTACGCTCATCCGCAGCATTTCACTTAGATTTGAAATAATCGCCGCAATCTTCACCTGCCGGTTGATCTGTGCCAGACAATATACAGAATTTAAAGTATTATATAAAAAATGAGGATGTATCTGAGATTGAAGCGCATTCAGCTCTGCCGTACGCTTTTCTTTCTCCTTTTCACAGATCCGCTCCATCAATTCTCGTATCCTCATAACCATTTCATCAAACCGTTCTTTTAAATAGCCAATCTCATCTTCCCTGTAAATATGAGCCTGAGGTTCAAAATTCCCCTTTTCAATCTGCTCCATTTCACTTAAAAGACTGTTTATAGGCTGCATGAATTTTTTTGAGAAAAGCACTGTCATATAAATAGCAGACATAATACTCACAAGAAAACTTATAAACAGGGTATTCTGAATGGCAGTCAAGCCGGACAGATATTCCTTTACAGGGACTTTTGAAATCACTTTCCAGTCTGTTCCGTCAACAGAGCCATATGATAAAACCGATTTCACTCCATCCAGCTCAACAACTTCAAACTCTCCCTCTTCAAAATCATAATCCTCTGCCTTCAGCTTCTCATATATATCATTCTTTCCATAAATCAGGCTGCTGGCCTCATCCACTACAAAATAATCTCCTCTTTCTATCTGATTTATTTTCCCGAATATCTGACTGAACATCTCCGTCTTTACACTGATCACCATACATCCCATTTTAGCCCCACCCTTATAGTAGTCATTAAAAGGGACCACATAGTTTAATCTGTCCGGCTCATCTTCCGTATGAGAATGCTGATAAATCCACCTTGGTTTCCCGTCCCCGTATTTCTGGATCAAAGGCAAAAACCACTCCCGTTCCTGATCTGCCGAGTAGGTAAGGCCAAAATACATTTCTTTTCCCTGATAGGTTTTTATATAAATACTGCTTATGATATCTCCAATGATGGTATAGCTCTTTAAAGCAGCCTGTGATCTTGTATTCAATTCCAGCGTATCCACATCCATATACTGATATGTACGCAGGGATCTCAAAATATCCACGTTGGAAACAACCGCACCTGCAGACAGCTCCACTTTATCCAGGTTCCCGGAAATGTTGCTGCAGACCTGATTCAAAAGAAGCCGCTCACTATTATCCGTTTGGTTTTTAATCACTCCGTAAGAGGTTTGGTAAATGACATACGATATGATCAGTACCGGTATGATCGCTAATGTAATACCGTATAAAAATACCCGGAATCTCATGCTGTGAATATTAATCTTAATCCTCTTTTGTTCCATTTCTATTTTCATCCCCTTCGTATGTTATTTTCCTAAAAATCTCCATTTATGCTGAATATACCTGCATATTCTGAATATATCCCCTCATTCATAAAAAAGCAACTCTAAATACTTTACATATAGTTCCAAAAAATTCCACTATATACCCAAAATGCAGCCATAATACCCAAAAGCCGTACTGCCAAAATCACATCCGGCAGTACGGCTTTCATAAGAACATCTTTATTATTTCTTTGAATCAGCTTTTAGATCCCTGAAAAATCTCACAATTATAGGCACTGTAATCGTTCCGGATACAAAATACGCAAAAGGCTGTGCTGTCTGAATCCCGGTCAGTCCAAAGAAACGGGGAAGGATCAAAAGAAGAGGAATCACCACCAGACCGCTTTGCATAGATGCAATCAACAAAGCTCTGCCTTTCTTTCCGATACTTTGAAACAGCATACTGCCCACTGCCGAAAGAGGAAGGGTAAACAAAAATCTGCACATCCACCTAAGAGCTCCTGTTCCGATATGCAAAATTTCCTCTTCCTTCCGAAACAAACGGACAATAGACGGAGCATTGATATAGCATCCTGTACAAAGTACACCCAAAATTCCCATACCCATAAGGATGGTAAACCAGGCAGCCTTTTTTACTCTGTCATATTTCTTTGCCCCATAATTAAATGCACTTACCGGCTGGAAGCCCTGGGCGATCCCAAGGGCAAAGCCGAACAAAAGATTGCTGCATCTTCCCACAATGCTCATAGCTGCAATAGCTGCGTCCCCAAAGGCAGCTGCCTGGACATTTATCAGGGTGGTGGAAATACTATTTAACCCCTGGCGCGCCAAACTTGGCAGGCCGGTAAGCATAATATTTTTCACATCCCGTAAATCCTTTGTCATATTACGGACATGGATCCTGGTAACCGTTTTGCCCCGAAGAAAGGGAATCAGCAGGATTACTGTGCTTATGTACTGAGAAACCGCAGTTGCCATTCCGGCTCCTGCAATCCCCATATGGAAATAGAAAATCAATACAGGATCCAGGAGCATATTCAAAATTCCCCCTGTAGTCAGTCCCACCATTGCAAAAGCTGCCCTGCCTTCATAGCGCAGGATATTATTCAGCACGCATCCCACTGTCATAGCAGGACCTGCGATCAGGATAAACATCCCATACATTTTTGAATCTCCCAATATGGTTTCCGTGCTCCCTAGAAGCCGCATCAATGGTTCCAAAAACAGAAGTCCTGTGATTCCGATCACCATCCCTGCTCCCAGCGCCAAAAACACGCTTGTGGATGCAAAAACACTGGCATGTTCCACTCTCCTGGCACCCAAAAGCCTGCTGATATTGCTTCCTGCACCATGCCCGAACATAAAACCCACAGCCTGCAGAATGGCCATCAGGGCAAATACGATGCCCGTCGCACCGCTGGCGGAAACACTGATCTTACTTACAAAAAAGGTATCTGCCGTATTATAAATATTCGTGATCAGCATGCTTACCGTTGTAGGAATACCAAGCACCAAAACCAGCTTCCACACAGGCGTACATGTCATTCTTTCATATTGTCTGTTCTGTGCATCATTCATGCTCATCATCCTCCTCCAATTACTAATTATAACATGATTGAAAGAAAAACATGACTGCTTATTATGTACAAAGAAAAACTTTTTCAGATTTCCATACACTTTGTCTGATTTTTCTGCTGATTCCTAATGTTAGAAATTTTTAATCCGATTCCTAAAACCCAAAACAGAAAATATATCATCCAGAACCCTTACTCATCTTGTCCAAATATAGTCCTGACAATCCAGTTTCCCTCACGGTCCGCAATACCGTGATAAACTCCTCTTGTCAAAACAATATAGCCGTTTTCCCAGCTTACGGCACTGCCCTGCTCCTGGCTGTAGCAGACTTCCTTGTTCTCATCCAGAATAGAAAAAGAACTGCTGTAAATATCATCCTCCCAATTTGTTTCTGTGATAATACAGAAATCCCCTCCCAGTTCAAAGGAAACGCCGCTGCCCTCTTCCCAGTAATTCTTCTGCAGAATCTCACCTGTTTTCCTGTCAATCAGGAATTCTCCATAGCCGTCATCCCCATAATGAGACGCCGTTATATACGTTTCATTAAAATACCAGGGAGTCAGATCCAAATCCATGGGAAACTCCAGTAACTGACCATCTGCATATACCAGATAGCCTTTCTCCGTTTTTGCATAAGGGTGCCATGTTTCATCCTGATACCGCAAGAACCCGGCACACACTTTTCCACCTAACTGCTCATAAGCCGCACCCTTCAAAAAGCCCCCTGCATATCCGCAGTCCGGAAAGCCGTCATCCCCAGCAGGGAACATGGAAACTTCCTGTAATTCCGTATCATAGGCAATGTACATGCCGTCTGCTTTCTGCAGTACCAAAGCAGCCGGAATAAAATAATTATAGCCGTAGAACCATTTATCCTCTGTATATGGAGCAAGGGCATTAAACAGATGGCCTAACAGGATATTTCCATCCAGGTCATATACAGCTCCTTCATACAGTTCGCTATCATAAACAAAAACATAATCTCCAAAGTCTTGTATTGACCAATCTACAAAACCTTGGATCAGGTTCTGGGCTGTAATTACTTTGTTATCCTTTCCGTCCCGGCTGACCCATACCGGCCCAATGGCCGGAATCCGTACTGTCTCATCTGATCTGCATACGCACATCAGGTATCCGCTGTCAAGCCCAATAATCTGACCTTGGTACTGACCTTCTGCCCATTCCCTTTCATTGGAAATATACATCAGATTACCATGGCAGTCGTAAAGACTGAATTTTCCGGTATTCCGGTTGACAGCCAGGCACACGTCTTCATAAGTTTCCACGCTGTATTCTTCTGCCGGAAACTCCAGAATATTCTTTAGCTCCGCCATACTGAATATAAACCAGGTTTCACCGGACATATACCCTATCACAAAATCCTTCTTTATTGTGGCCGCCCTATCCAAAGCTGCCCTGCATCTGCCCTTGAAATTCCCCTTGCTGTCATAAATCTCTGCGTAATTACTGCCTGCAGATAAGAGTACATATTCATCTTCATCACAAAGGTGACAAAAATTGATCCCGGATTTTTTTGTCTCCTCTGCCATAACCGGAACCATGCAGGCTGTAAACAACACAATTCCCAAAAGGAAAAATCCGGCAAGCCAATATCTTACATTCGCTGTACATATTGTTTTTTTTATACTATATAATCGGAACATATCCGCATCCCTCCACAAAGTCCTGCCCCTCCTCTGACAGCAGCCACTCTTTTATTTCCAGGGCTTTCCCAGAGGACTGTTCATTGGTTACACAATAAAACTCATTGACCAGGGGATACTCTCCTGATTTGATGGTCTCATTTGACGGTGCAATTCCGTCTACCCGCAGAAACTTCAATCCAGGCTGACGGAACATTTCTGATGCATAATAATATACGGAATAGCCCAGGGCATTTGCAGAATTATCATATTGCTCCAAAGCTACAATAATATCACTCATACTAATTGCGATCAGTTCGGTTTTTGCTTCTGCCATTTCTGCATCGCCGATCAGCAGCTTGCGCATCATAGTCTGGCTGCCGCTCGTTTCTGGACGCTGGAATGCTTTTATTTCTTCATCATTGCCTCCCACCTGACTCCAGTTGGTTATTTTTCCGGTATAGATATCATAAACCTGCTCCCTGGTAAGGCTCTCCACCGGATTCCCTTCATTCACAATAAATACCAGGGCGTCTTTCCCTACAGGCTGCATATCCAGAGATCCATAGGATTTCAAAGTCTCCTTCGTGCTCTCTGCAGGCTCATATGCCAGAAGGATATCTGTCCCTCCTTCTGCAAGCCGGATATAACTGGGATTCGTATTGCTGAAATCCGCCATTGTCTCCTCCGCCTTAGCAGCAGTGCATCCTGTAACTTCTGCTGCCAATGCCTCACATAATGGAACACAGGCCAGCGACCCGTCAATACGGGGATATTCCTCATAGGACATCTGCGGTCCGCCTGTCACCTTTTCTGATGCTGCACTCACATTCAGGCATACCGTTCCTGCCAGCACTGCTGCAAAAATAATCACCTTTTTACTCTTCATACTCTCATCCTCCTTTATTCATTTTTCACGCACTTTACTGATACCTGTATTATCTCATACTGCCCTGGTGTTTCTGTTATATTTATTTGCACATTACAAAAAATGCATCCCGGACAGACTATCCGGAATGCATTTTCTGCAGTGTGCAGTGCATTGCCATTTCTTACCTTATGCTTTCAATTCTGTCTCCGAATCTGCTGTCCCAAAATCAAGGGATAGCATACCGGACTGATTCCATCCAGATTCTCTTTGTGCATATCTACACAGGTAATCTGGCTGTTCTCGTAAGACGTATAATAGTAAATCCCTTTGTCTATATTGCAGCAGGAGGTATAAAGGGTAAGATCATATTTCCCATCTGCCATGCGCACACATCCTCTTTGCTGTTCAACAGCCCCGAGGATATGAAAAAACTGACTGATGCTCTCTGATTCCGTCTCACCAGAAATAGAGTTCATCTTTGTAAATGCAGCCTTTACAAACCGTGAAACTGAAGAAAGGTCACCGGGAAGTCCCAGGGCACCCATACCTCTGCAGTATGTTTTCAAATCCAGCTTCTCTGCAAAAAGATTCCTGGGGTTTTCCGTAGAAATACTCATGTAATTATTCAGATTAAACATCTGATATTCAAAGGGCGGATTATTTGTCAGAATCCCAACCGGATTATCATATACCATCAGTCCCTCCCTGACCGCTTCCACAGTAACAGACTCTTCCCTGTCAGAAATTATCCAATGAAGCATTGCTGCAGGAAGCTTCTCATTAAAATTAATATCCGCCAGATTCATGCAATCCAAAAGCTCCCTGGCCTCTTTCACATTGGAGCACTGCCCAAGAATCCATGGAATAAATTCAAAAGGAGCAACATTTTCTTTTCCGGAAATCACCGGCTTATAATCTGCGTTTCCCGGAAAATTCAGCCCTGCCATACCAAGCCCCGTCTCGTTGATCCCATCATAGTAAAGAGGATAGCCTCCTACCATGCTGGCCATTCCAATAATGGCATAATGCTCATCCAGCATCCCCATTTCACGGAAATGAAACGGATACCTTCTGGGCGTTACCACCACCTTTTCCTGGTAGGAAATATCATAATCCAGGGTTCGCCCAAAATAATGATCTCTTGTATGATAAGTTGCCGCTGTACACATAATCAGATACCTCCATTCATTCCTTTATCCATATCTTTCGCATATTGCCGCATCTTCATTCATCCGGCTCTGCAGTTCCAGGATTAGGAACCAATGTGTCCCCCTAATTTTTCCTATGCATTAACAGCAAACTTTTATTCTTCTATTCCTCTGTGCCGCATACCTTGTTCAGCACCATATGAACCATTTTCTCACTGTAAGGCATAAAAAATCCGGCCACAGGTCCGACAAAGCATGCACAAATAATGGTTCCGATTCCCACGGCACCGCCAAGGACAAATCCCACAGCTAAAAATGTAATATCCACAATAATGCGGACAAGTCCAAACTTTTTTCCGGTTTTATCGCTGATTACTACTGCAACCAGATCATTAGGTCCGGTTCCTGCCTCAGACTTTATAACAATTGTCATCCCAAGGGCAAGAATGGCACATCCCAGGCATAATGCAATCAGTTTTGCTGCCAGATGCATATCCTCCGTAAATACAGGATCCAGCATCCAGGAAAAAAAATCAATGATCGGGCCGCCGAATATCATACAAAGGAGCGTTCCGATTTTTATGTAGCTTTTGTCCGCAATCAGCAGTACCACGATGATCAAAAAGCATATAGCGATGTGGGTATAGCCATGGGTCAGGACTATCCAGCCTGTCAACCCTGAAACCGTACGGAAAATCCCCTGTACAAGTACATTAAAGGGATCTGAACCAAGGTCTGCCAGCAAAAACAATGTAACTCCGAAATGTGCGATGGTAAGACCCACAAGAAGAATTACCACCCTTATTAATATTTCCCTCCATTTATCTTTTATCTGCATTCCTTTCCTCCAATCTCAGGCTTATGAAAAAACATATGTGTCCAGCCTGTCAAAGGCCTCCTTCACTCTTGCAAGGGGAAGAGCAAGATTCATACGAATTGCACAGGAACCATGGAATGGCCTTCCGTCCTGCCATGCTACTCCTACATCCCATCCTGCTTTCAGCAATTGGTCCAATGTCTTTTCATTCTCAGCGCACCAATCTGTACAATCCAGAAACAACATATAAGTCCCCTGGGGGCGGCTTACCTGCACACCCTCAAAATGTTCCGCAATATATCTGCAGGCAAAATCCACATTTCCTGTAATTACCTGCACAAGCTCATCCACCCACTCATAGCCTTCCGGCTTATACGCACCTATCAAAGCATACATGGACAGCACATTCATAGAATTATAGTGGCATTTCTCTGCTTTTGCACATACACGGTCACGCAGATACTGATTATAAATAATATGATAGCTCCCTATAAGGCCTGCAAGATTAAAGGTTTTGCTTGGCGCATACATGGCAACCGTCCGGTTTCTGGCATCCTCGCTGATTGATTGTGTAGGAATATGACGATAACCCTCCAAAATAATATCAGACCAGATTTCATCAGATATTACCACACAGTCATTGGCTTTATATACTTCCATAGCTTTTTCGAGTTCCCACCGTTCCCATACACGTCCGCAGGGATTATGAGGGCTGCAGAAAACAGCCACATGAATTTTGTGAGCCTTTAATTTTGCATCCATATCTTCATAATCCATCCTCCAGATTCCCTGTCCATCCTGCTTCAGCGAGCTGTGTACGATGTTAAATCCATTATTTGTGATGGAGCCTGTAAATCCAATATAAGTGGGACTATGCACAAGCACGCTGTCTCCGGGCGCCGCAAAAGCCGTCAATGCTGAAATAACGCCGCCCAGAACACCATTCTCATATCCAATATATTCCTCTTTAAGTCCCGTTACTCCATTTCTTTTTTCCTGCCATTGAATAATGGAATCAAAATACTCTTTCCTTGGTGAAAAATAGCCAAAAGCCGGATGCTTCACCCTTTCCGTGATTGCATCCTGAACTGTAGGAACTGTAGGAAAGTTCATATCTGCCACCCACATAGGGATTACGTCAAATCCTTCTTTGGGTACACCCGGAGCAGTACCTCCTGTGCCAAGATTATCTACCGCAATGGCATCCTTTCCATAGCGGTCAATGATTGATGTAAAATCGTATTTCATTATATCGTTTCCTCCTGCTGCATTGGTATGAATATCCATTTTCATTATACAGCATATCTGCTCCAATGAACAACATCAAAATCCTTCTTCCCGGACTAAAAACAGGTATCCTCTTATCGAAGACACCTGTTCTCATATTTTTTCCGCTCCTTTACTTTTTGGAAGAACAGTTCTGTATGAAATTATGATACTATAAAATTTCATAAACCATAAATTGACTGAATGGTCAATTTATGGTAGTATATACATATAGCAAAGGAATCCCATCAGAAAGGGCATTTATGAAAAGAACAGAACGGACAGAATTAACTATATCAAAAATACAGAAAGCGGCATTGGAGGAATTTGGAGTAAACGGTTACGCTGGTGGAACGGTCAACAGCATCTGTAAGAGGGGAATCAACAAGGGGCTTATTTATCACAACTTTAAAGATAAAGATGAGCTATATCTCGTATGTCTGGAGAACAGCTGCAAAAAGCTGGTCTCAATGATTGAGGAAAGCGGCTGCGTCTCTGACCAGCTGCAATATATGAAGCTCCGAATGCGCTTTTTTACAGAATATCCTAACGAAGCGCACATTTTCTTTGAAGCTATCTTGCAGCCCCAGGAGAAATTACAGGACAGGATAAAACAGATTTTAGAACCCTTTGAGGAGATTAATGAAAAAATCTACCGCCGTGTTGTCTCCGGTATCACACTGCGGGACGGGATTACGGAAGAGGA